>NZ_DEMB01000003.1:231934-240832 GCF_002354675.1 Oceanicaulis sp. UBA2681
CTGGGCGAGACCGTGGGCTGGTGGGCCGGCTTCGGTCTGGCCGGTCTCGGCATGGCGCTGGGCTTTGTCGTGTTCGTGCGCGGCCGCGCCCTGTTCTTCCTGCCGGGCAAGAACCTCATCGACCATGTGGGCAATCCGCCCAGCCGCGAAAAACTGAAAGCCAAGGCGCTGGGGCCGCTCAACACCGAATGGCTGCTCTACGGCGTCGGTCTGGTCACCGTGGTCGTGGTCTGGTTCATGGTTCAGGCGCACACGATCCGTTTCACCCTGCCGGGCATGGGCGAACAGGATCTGCTGGCGCTCTTCCTGCTCATCGGCGGCCTGGGCTTCCTGGGCTATATGGGCGTCTACATGGTCAAGAACTGCACCAAGGTGGAGGCGCAACGCCTGATCCTGGCGCTGATCCTGATCATGGTGTCGGTCGTGTTCTGGGCGCTCTTTGAGCAGGCGGGCTCGTCCATGAACCTGTTCGCCGCGCGCAACACCGATCTGTCGGTGGGCTCGGCCTCGATCACCGCCAGCCAGGTGCAGTCGTTCAACGCCGGCTTCATCTTGCTGTTCGCACCGGCGTTTGCAGCCCTGTGGGCGTTCCTCGCCAAGCTGCAGAAGAACCCCAATACGCCGCTGAAATTCGGCCTCGCGCTGGTTCAGGTGGGCCTGGGCTTCATGGTGCTGGTCTGGGGCGTGAACTTTGCGGGCGATGATTATCGCGTGCCGCTGATCTTCCTCGCCGGCGCCTATCTGCTGCACACCACCGGCGAGCTCTGCCTGAGCCCCGTGGGCCTGTCGGCCATCACCAAGCTCAGCCCGGCCGCGGTCGTGTCCACCATGATGGCGGGCTGGTTCCTGTCGAGCTCGTTCGCGCAATATGTGGCGGGGATCATCGCCACTTTCACCGCCACTGACACCGTGGCGGGCCAGGTGCTCGATCCTGAAGCGGCGCTCAACGGCTATGCCGCCGTGTTCGGCTCGATCGGCATGTTCGCGATCGCACTGGGCGTGATCTTCGGCCTGCTCAGCTTCTGGCTGAAGGGCCTGGGCCATGGCCGTGCGGAAGACCAGATCAGCGCCAAGGCGGAAGCCGCCGGCCCCGATCAGGACGCCCGCGACCTGCTTTAAGCGCGGTCTCATGCACTGAGAAAAGCCCCGGAGCCTGACTCCGGGGCTTTTTTAATGGCTCAGCTGGGCGCGGCGATCACCGGGACAGCGCCAGGTTTCGGGGCCGGGATCGATCTGAGCCCGACCGGTCTCAAAATCGATGGTCAGGGCGGTGCTCTGCAACAGGTCCAAGCCCACGATCATGGCGGGCCGGTTGTCCCAGCCCATGGCGCGGAAGACATCGAGATCGGCCTCGCTGACCGCGATTCGCCGCAGGCAGACGCCGCCCATGCGGAACTGGCTGAGGATCACCCGGTCTTCGGTTTCCACAGGGTTCGGAATACGGGTCATATTGCCCACATTCACCACGCTGACGGGGGTGCGCTGGTTCAGGCGCCGCGCCAGCGCATGATTGACCAGCGTGATGGGCGAGCCGGTATCGATCAGCACCGCGATGTCGTCCTCGATCCGGCGCGCTTGCGCGGCGCCCACCAGCACCTGCCGCACGGGATCGATGCGCGCGTCGGCGTATCGCGGCTGCTGGGCGTCCACAGTCAGGCGCGCTTGCGGATAGTCGAGCTTGATGACGTGACCTGTGAAGGCGTTGCTGCCCAGAAGGCCGAACAATTCCAGCTGAAGATCGGGCGGGGTGGGGGTGACCACGGTGTCGATCTCGCCCAGAGGCAATGGCCCCAGCCTGAGATCAACCAGGCCATGACGTTCAGCCTGAACCTCAGCTGTCAGGGTCTGGACCGCGTCCAGCCGGTCTTGCGTGCTGATGAAGCCGTGCGCTTCCGCCAGGCTCTGGGCGATGGCGGTGTGGCTGGCGCCGGTGTCCGGCGCGAACGGGTAGGGCCCGTCAGTCCCGATAAAAACCGGCGCGACGAAATAGCCTGATGCGGTGCGTTCCAGCTCGATCACGCTTGACTGAGCCACGGCGCTGGCGGCGAGTCCCAAGGACAGCGCCGCCGCGGTGAAAGCGCGCTTGGCGGCCTTCATACGACCTCCTCCCAGCAGGATCGCCGGATCACGCATCGCCCGGCGCTTCGCCCTGCTGTTATAAGTTTATCAGATCGTGCGCCGCGCCGGGATTACAAATCAGAAGCGTCAGAAAGCCCCCCGCACGCTGAGGAAGATCTGCGGGCCGTGGTCGAAATATCGCTGCTGGTGCAGGCGTTCGACGCCATCTGCGCGGGACCCGTCATACAGGATGCGATCTTGCTTGTCGGTGGTGTCGAGAATGAAGTTCGCCCCCAGACGCGTGGTCAGGCCGAACCAGCGCGTGGTCTCCACATAGACATCCAGATCGCCGGCCGGGTTCTGGATGTTGGTGAAGCGGCTGACCCGGTAGGATGACCGGTCAGACAGATAGAAATAGTCCCAGCCCCAGGCCATCTGGCGCTCGGGGAAGGTCTGGCGGAAATCAAAGCTCACCTCCCATTCCGCAATGCCGGACCAGGAGCGCTCCACACCGGTGACCGGATCATCGACATTGCTGTCATACCATTCCACGAAGCCGTCCAGCGTCGCGTTCTGAAGGCCCAGCCAGCCCAGCGGGCTGGTCCATTCCAGCGTCGCCCGGTTCAGGGCGCCATCGCCGATATTGCCCGGCGCATCGAAAACCGCGGTCGGGGTGATGATGGCGATATAATCGTCCAGATCCTGAACCCAGACTCGGCCCAGCGTCAGCGTCACCGAGGCGTCTTCATTGAAGCGCTGCTCGAACTCCGCTTCCAGCGTCCAGTCGGTTTGGGGGCGGTAATCGGGATTGCCCACATCAACCTGATCGGAGTTGAGGTCCACCGAGCTGGCGAAATTGCCGAAATCAAGCTGGTCCACATTGCGCTCAATGCCGATGCGGATGCGGCGCTGGTCGCCGGGACGCCAGGTGAAGCTGCCGCGCGGCTTGAGATAGGTGAAGGTGCGCGACTGACCGGCGGAGCCAGACTGGGAAATCTCGCTATATTCATAGCGCAGACCGCCTTCCAGAGAGAACGCGTCATTGATCACCCAGACGGCGTCGGCGAACGCTTCGCCGCGCACTTCTTCAACACGGGTGTCGCTGACCGGCAGGGGGATTTCCTCAAAGCCCGATCCCAGATCTTCAAACAGGGCCAGGCTGGCGTCGAGCGCATTGAACGCGGCTTCTGCGCCGAAGGTCAGCGAGTGGGCCTCCGTCAGCGTCCAGTCAAAGCTCTGGCGCAGCGCGGTTTCCTCTTCGGCGTTCTGATAGAAGACCTGGACCCGCTCAATGCCGTTTGAAAACGTGTTCACGCTTTCCACTTCCGGCCCGTTATCGGTGTCAGACCGGGTCAGAAGGAAGGTCGTGGTCGAATTCAGTCCGTCCGACCAGCGATGCTCCAGCGTGGATGACAGGCCCGCCTGCCAGCTGCGCTCATCGTTTTTCTGTTCCACATAGGCGGCAGGAACCGGCGCATCGTTCACATAGTCATAGGCGAAGCCGGAGATGATGCGGCGCCAGGCGACAAACTCGGCGTTCGCATTGACGCGCACTTGGGTGTTCTCGCCCAAAGGCCCCGCATAGCTGATCGAGGGTTCGATCTCGCGATAGCGTCTTTGATCATTGTAGTGCTCGCGCGATAGCCGCACGCCGTCCGGACGGGTGGTTTCAACCGTTCGGTCATTGGCCGGCCCCCAGGTCTCCCAGTTCAGCCCCAGAGTCAGCTCGCCCGATCCGACAGGGCGCGTGACGGCGCTTTGGAATTCCGACGCCAGTCTGGACGAATTATTCAGGGTCAGGGTGTGATCAAAGCTGGCGCGCGTCCCGGCGCCCTCGACCAGAATGACATTTGCGAGCTGGCTGAAGCCGCGCATTTCGTATTCGGGCAGGGGTTCGCGGATCAGTTCGATGCGCACCACCTGAGCCGCTGGAATGCGTTGCAGGACCGTGCCCAGCCCCAGCGTCTTGTCTGAGGGACGCACGCCATTGATGAGCAGATTGCCGAATGCGTCCGCCAGGCCGCGCCGGTTGGTGTCGCCGTCCGACAGGGAAAAGCCGGGCAGGCGATTGACCATGTCGCGCGCGGTCACCGGGCTGAACTCGGTGAAGAAGCTGGCCGGATAGGCGAGAATGGCGCCGTCCGCTTCCCCTTCAGCGACCACAGGCTCAGGCGCATCATCGGCCAGCGCGGCCGGGGTCATCACCAAAAGGAAAGCGAGCGGCGCCGTTCGAAAAGTCATCATCAATCCAGTCTTGCAAATCAAAGTCAGGCGCAAGCTAGAGGGCCTTGCGTGAAATATCTTATTACAAGGCGGTAAGTGACTACTTTGTAAGGTGGGTTAACCGAAAAGCGCCCGGTGTTAACCCGCGCCGCCGACCGTCAGGCCGTCAATGCGCAAGGTCGGCTGCCCCACGCCCACGGGCACGCCCTGTCCGGCCTTGCCGCAAGTGCCGACGCCGGGATCGAGCTGCAGATCATTGCCGATCATGGAGATCTTGGTCAGCGCCGTCGGACCGTCCCCGATCAGGGTCGCGCCCTTGATCGGCTCGCAAATCTTGCCGTCCCGCACGCGATAGGCCTCGGTGCAGCGGAAGACGAACTTGCCCGAGGTGATGTCCACCTGGCCGCCGCCGAAATTCTTGGCGTAGACGCCGTCTTTCAGGCTGTCCAGAATCTCGCCCGGATCGGCGTCGCCCGCTTCCATGATGGTGTTGGTCATGCGCGGCATGGGCGGGTGGGCGTAGCTCTCGCGGCGACCGTTTCCGGTGGGCTCCACCCCCATCAGGCGGGCATTTTGCCGGTCCTGCATATAGCCTTTCAGCACGCCGTCCTCGATCAGCACGGTGCGTCCGGTGGGCGTGCCTTCATCGTCAAAGCTCAACGAGCCGCGGCGATCGGGGATCGTGCCGTCATCGACGACCGTCACGCCCTTGGAGGCGACTTGCTGGCCGACCTTGCCGGAGAAAGCGGAGCTGCCCTTGCGGTTGAAATCGCCTTCAAGGCCATGGCCCACCGCCTCATGCAGCAAGATCGCCGGCCAGCCCGGTCCAAGCACCACTTGCCATTCGCCCGCCGGGGCGTCGACGGCTTCAAGATTGACCTTGGCCACGCGCAGCGCTTCGTCGGCGAGGCCTTTCCAGGCGCCCGGCGCGATCCACTGATCAAACGCGGCGCGACCGCCAGCCCCGGCGGAGCCGGTTTCGCGGCGGCCATTGCGTTCGCAGGTGACGGAGACGTTCACGCGCACCAGCGGGCGCACTTCGCTGCGCACATCGCCGCCGGACCGCACAATGCCGATCACCCGGCGCGAGGCGGACACCGAGGCGGACACCTGCACCACTTCAGGATCGCTGGCGCGGCAATACGCGTCGATCTCCGCCAGCAGGGCGGACTTGGCTTCAAAGCCCGGCTGCGCGATCACGTCCACATCTTGATAAAGGGTCTGGTTGGCGCGGGCCGGAGAGGGCGCCATGACCGCGTCGCGGCCCTGACGGGCGGCGTTTGCGGTTTCCCCGGCGCGCTTGAGCGCAGCCAGGGTTGGATCGGAGGAGTGCGCGAAACCGGAGGCTTCGCCAAAAACGCCGCGCAGGCCAAAGCCGCGCTCGGCGTCGAAATTGGCGACTTTCAACCGACCATCATCAAAGGCGAGGCTTTCCGCCGTAGAGGTCTCAAGAAACAGCTCGCCATCATCCGCGCCGACCAGCGCCTCGTCGAGCACGCGGCCCGCATCATCAGCGTCAAATTCAAAAGCGGAAAACGGATCAGTGGTCATGACGGCTCCTGCGCGTGGCGGTACGCCGTCATACATAGACCCTCACCATTGCGAGTGCGAGGGGCGCGGGCAGGTTGTCCCGCTTCAATCAGCCCTGATGCCAGATAAAGCGGCCGGGCTGGGCGGCCAGCGTGACATTTTGAGGATCTTGCTGCGCGGCCTGATTATAGGCGGCGTAGGCGTCCTCGAACCGGCCCAGAGTCTCAAGCGCGATGGCGGTGTTGAAGGCGACCAGCGCCGAGCTGGCGCCCAGCTCTTCGGCCTGACGCGCGGTCTCGATCGCCTGCTGCGCTGAACCGGTGGTGATTTGCGCGGCGGACAGGTTCAGCCAGGCTTCGGCCAGCTCCGGCGCCAGCTCGACCGCTTCTTCAAGGTCAGAGCGCGCCTGCCCGTTCTGGCCGCGCGCGAGCAGCATGACGGCGCGATTGGTCAGAACGCGCGCGCGAGTTTCGCCGCTGACCGACGCATCACGAAGAAGAAGATCGCAAGCGCCGAGGGCGCGACCGGTCGCGCCGGAGTCCCGTGCGCCAGCTTCGCACTCATAACGCGCGTCTGTTTCGAATGACGGGCTTTCATCGGCTTGCCCCAGGGCGCGGCCGGAAAAGGCGAAGGAGATCGCGAAGGCCAGCAGGGCCGCCATGGCCAGACCGAACACACCGCCGGTGAGCGCCTGTATGAGCGGCTTGTTCTGGCGGGTTTGAAAACTGTGTGTCGACATCAATCTGGCCCCCTCAGACTTCATAATGAGCAACAAGGTTAGCAAAGCCTAAATCAACGGGCCAGACATTCATACGCACAAGGAGGTGGAAAAAGGGCGCCAAGTGCGACAAAAAGGCGCTTAAGCTCGATTGGCTCGCCTGTGATTGCAGTCTATATCGTGCGCAACGAGCACTGTGGCGACGAGTCGCCGCATCTGGCGTTTGAGCGTATCTCGCAAGACGTCGCCAATTGGACGATAGAACCAGGACTTTGGGGAAATTATGCGATTCTCGGCCATGCTGGGCGCCTTCGCCGCCCTTTGTTTAACGACCGCCGGCGCTTCGGCGACCGTCATCGGCGCGCCGATCGACGGTAATCTGGGGCTGCAGCAAGCGGTCACTCCGGTGAAGGAAAACATCGACGTTTTCCACACCATGGTGCTGTGGATCATCACCGCCATCACGCTGGTCGTTCTCGGCCTGCTGGTCTGGGTGATGGTGCGCTACAACAGCAAGCGCAACCCTGAAGCCAAGAAGTTCAGCCATAACACGCTGGTCGAAGTGATCTGGACAGGCATCCCGATCCTGATCCTGGTCGTGATCGCGGTGCCGTCCTTCAAACTGCTTTACTTGCAGGACGTCATTCCCGAAGCGGATTTCACGATCAAGGCGACGGGCAACCAGTGGAACTGGACCTACACCTATCCCGACCATGGCGGCTTTGATTACGTGGCCAACATGCTTGCGGACGAAGATATCGCCGGCCATCCGTTCGCCGCTCTGCGCAATCTCAGCACCGACCTTCCGGTGGTGGTGCCGACCGGCGCGACCGTGCGTGTGGAAGTGACCGCGTCTGACGTGATCCACAACTGGGCCATGCCGGCTTTCGGCATCAAGATGGACGCGATTCCGGGCCGTCTGAACGAAACCTGGTTCATGGTCGACGAGCCGGGCATCTATTACGGCCAGTGCTCTGAACTGTGCGGCCTGCGCCATGCTTACATGCCGATCGAAGTCCATGTGGTGCCCGAAGAGGTGTTCACCGCCTGGGTCGATGCGGCCAACAATGACCCCTATACGGCGCCGGACGTCCTGGCCGCCTATTATAACGACGTGCGTGGCGGGGCTCGCCTCGCTTCCGTCCAGTAAGGAGAGATCAGATGTCAGACGCTGCTGCGCATCACGACGATCACACCCCCAGCATCTGGGACTGGAAGCGCTGGGTGTATTCCACCAACCACAAGGACATCGGCACGATGTACCTGATCTTCGCGATCTTCGCGGGGGTTGTGGGCGGCGCCATGTCCGGCCTGATCCGTTGGGAGCTCGCCGAGCCGGGCCTTCAGGTCTTCAACAACGGATTCTGGGGCAACGAGCATAACTACAACGTCATCACGACCATGCACGGTCTGATCATGATCTTCTTCATGGTCATGCCCGCCATGATCGGCGGTTTCGGCAACTGGTTCGTGCCGCTGATGATCGGCGCGCCGGACATGGCCTTCCCGCGGATGAACAACATCTCGTTCTGGCTGCTGCCCTTCTCCTTCCTGCTGCTGTTCAGCTCGATGTTCGTGCCGGGCGCAGGCGGGGATGACGGCTTTGGCGGCGGCTGGGTGATGTATCCGCCCTTGTCGACGTCAGGGCATAACGGCCCGGCCTTCGACATGGTGATCTTCTCGCTGCACATCGCGGGCGTCAGCTCGCTGCTGGGCTCGATCAACTTCATCACCACGATCTTCAACATGCGCGCGCCTGGCATGACCCTGCACAAGATGCCGCTGTTCGTATGGTCGATGCTGGTGACGGCGTTCTTGCTGCTGCTCTCGGTTCCGGTTCTGGCCGGCGCCCTGACCATGCTGCTGACCGATCGTAACTTCGGCACCACCTTCTTTGATCCCGCCGGCGGCGGCGACCCGATCATGTACCAGCACCTGTTCTGGTTCTTCGGTCACCCGGAAGTGTACATCCTGATCCTGCCCGGCTTCGGCATGATCAGCCACATCGTGTCCACTTTCTCGCGCAAGCCGGTCTTTGGCTATCTGGGCATGGCCTACGCCATGGTCGCCATCGGCTTCATCGGCTTCATCGTGTGGGCGCACCACATGTACACCGTGGGCCTGAACGTGAACCTGAAAGCCTATTTCGTGGCTGCGACGATGATTATTGCGGTGCCCACAGGCATCAAAATCTTCTCGTGGATCGCCACCATGTGGGGCGGCTCCATCCAGTTCCGCACCCCGATGATCTGGGCGATCGGTTTCATCTTCCTGTTCACCGTGGGCGGCGTGACCGGCGTGATGCTGTCAAACGCCGGCATCGACCAGTCGCTGCACGACACCTATTACGTGGTGGCGCACTTCCACTA
>NZ_DEMB01000003.1:240956-289757 GCF_002354675.1 Oceanicaulis sp. UBA2681
GTGCTGTCGCTGGGCGCGGTGTTCTCGATCTTCGCCGGTTTCTACTACTGGTATGAGAAGATCTTTGGCATCAAGTTCAACGAGACGCTGGCGAACATCCAGTTCTTCTTCTTCTTCGTGGGCGCCAATCTGATCTTCTTCCCGCAGCACTTCCTGGGTCTGCAGGGCATGCCGCGCCGGTATGTGGATTATGCAGACGGCTATGCGATGTGGAACATGGTCTCGTCCATGGGCTATGTCGTGATGCTGGTCGGCATGGCCGCGTTCTTCCTGGTGCTGATCGAGTCGATCATGCGCCGCCGCCCGGCCGAGGCCAATCCGTGGGGCGAAGGCGCAACCACGCTGGAGTGGACCCTGTCCTCTCCGCCGCCCTTCCACCAGTTCAACGAACTGCCGCGCATCAAGTAGCGGTTGGTTGAACGATTTGACGGAACCGGAAACGAACACCGTGACCGACCTCTCCGCTGATCTTCGCAAGGGCGGCGCTGCTGACGCAGCGCCGCCCAGCGATCCTTCGGACGCCGCAAAGCTGGCGTCCTGGCGAGACTATGTCTCGCTGATGAAGCCGCGCGTCATGACCCTGGTGGTGTTCACCGGTCTGGCGGGGTTCGCGGCTGCGCCTGTGAGCGTGAATTTCCTGACCGCCGCCATCGCCATGCTGTGCATCGCCGTCGGTGCTGGCGCGGCTGGCGCGTTCAACATGGCCTATGACGCGGATATCGACGCGATCATGAAGCGCACCCGGCGCCGTCCGGTGCCGACAGGCCGCGTGCCCGCCAGCGAAGCCTACGTCTTCTCGGGCGTCATGGCGCTGGCGTCGGTCTTGCTGATGGCGCTGGCTACCAATTATGTCGCCGCGGGGCTTCTGGCGTTCTCGATCTTCTTCTACACGGTGATCTACACCATGTGGCTGAAGCGCTCGACGCCGCAAAATATCGTCATCGGCGGCGCCGCGGGCGCCTTTCCGCCGATGATCGGCTGGGCCGCCGCCACCGGCGATGTCAGCCTGAACGCCGTCCTGCTATTCCTGATCATCTTCCTGTGGACGCCGCCGCATTCCTGGGCGCTGGCGCTTTACAAATCGGGCGATTATTCCGCCGCCGGCGTGCCGATGATGCCGGTCGCCAAGGGCGCGAAGTCCACCCGGATCCAGATTCTGATCTACACCGCGCTTTATCTGGCGGCGACCGCTGGACCGATCGTCACGGGGCTGGGCGGCTGGATCTATGCGGGTGCTGTGGGCCTGGGCGGCGCGCTGTTCGCGCTGCTGGCGGTTCGAGTATTCCTGTCGCGCGCGGGCGACGCCAATGCGGCCGAGGACGAGCTGTATGCGGTGCGCGCCGGCGACAAGGCTGCGCGCGATCTGTTCGCTTATTCCATCGCCCACCTGACCTTGCTGTTCGCCGCCTTGCTCGTCGAGCATGGCGCGGGCGGCTACAAGCCGGTTCTGGCCCTCCTGGGAGGCGCGTGATGAGCGACCCTGAAACGACGCTGCAATCGCCTCAACCCGCCGCCAAGGCGGAGTCGGATGCGGAGACGGTGGTTCTGACCGAAGAGCAACAGGCGGCGCGCAAGAATCGCAATCGCGCCATCGCTCTGGGCCTGTTCGCGTTTGTCGGACTGATCTTCGTGACCACGATGGTCCGTCTGGCGACCAATTATAATATGGGAGGCTGACCGCTGATGTTTTCCAAGCTCGACAAGAACACCAAGGTTTTCGCCCTGTGCGGCGGGATCATTCTGGGCATGGTCGGCATGGCGTACGCGGCGGTGCCGATTTATGACCTGTTCTGCCGGGTGACCGGCTATGGCGGCACGACCCAGGTCGTTCAATACGATCCGGGCCAGGTGCTGGATCGCGAAGTGACGGTGCGCTTTGACGCCTCGCGCTCGCGGGACTTCCCCTGGGAGTTCGAGCCGCTGCAAAACGAAATGACGGTGCGCGCCGGCGAGACGGCCTTGGCGTTTTACCGCGCGACAAACACCTCTGATCGCCCCGTGACGGGCATCGCCAGCTACAATGTGACCCCGTTCAAGATGGGGCCGTATTTTTCCAAGCTGGAGTGCTTCTGCTTCACCGAGCAAACGCTCGATCCGGGGCAATCCATGGATATGCCGGTGATCTTCTTCGTAGATCCCCTTATGGACGAAGATGACCGGTTGGACGATATCCGCACGATGACGCTCTCCTATACGTTCTGGGAAAGCGGCGACGAGCGGGTCTATGAAACTGCAGAGGCGTCCGGACCGGACGCTGAAGCCCAGTAGCGCGCAAGCGTGTGATGAATTGAATACCGGGACGGGCGCCCTTATAGAAGCGCTTGGAAATTGACCCGGAACTTACTGGCGGGAGACTCTCATGGCCGGCGCAGCCGTTAAACACGATTATCACCTCGTTGATCCCAGCCCATGGCCGTTCGTCGCCTCTCTTGGCGCGTTCGTGCTGACGTTTGGCGCGGTCGTCTTCATGAAGGGTCTGTCGACCAACGAAGAGTCGATCTTCTACTTCTTCCTCCAGCAGGGCTCTCCGGTCCTGATGATGCTGGGCTTCGCGATCATCATTTATGTGATGTTCGGCTG
The DNA here is from genome assembly GCF_002354675.1 of Oceanicaulis sp. UBA2681. NCBI lineage: Bacteria > Pseudomonadati > Pseudomonadota > Alphaproteobacteria > Maricaulales > Maricaulaceae > Oceanicaulis > Oceanicaulis sp. UBA2681. The sequence goes on from NZ_DEMB01000003.1 coordinate 243,537, forward strand.
GTGGGGCGACATCATCAAGGAAGGCCAGAAAGGCGACCACACCCCGGTCGTGGATCTGGGCCTGCGCTATGGCATGCTCTTGTTCATCGTCTCCGAGGTGATGTTCTTTGCGGCCTGGTTCTGGATGTTCTTCGACATGGCGCTGTTCCATGGCGATCGGGCAGGCGCAGGCTGGACCGGTGAAGTCCTGGGCATTGACTATTCAGGTTGGGAAGCCGGCGTGCCGGGCATCCAGACCTTTGATCCCTTCCACCTGCCGCTGATCAACACGCTGGTTCTGCTATTGTCAGGCACCACGGTGACCTGGGCGCACCACGCGCTTCAGCATGGTGACCGCAAGGGCGCCACGCTGGGCACCCTGCTTACCGTGGTCCTCGGGGTCTGCTTCACGGCGCTTCAGGCGTATGAGTACTCCCACGCCGCCTTCGGCATTTCCGGCAGCCTGTATGGCGCGACCTTCTACATGGCCACCGGCTTCCATGGCGCGCACGTGATCATCGGCACCATCTTCCTGGCGGTTTGCCTGATCCGTCTGTTGATGGGCCACTGGACCAAAGAGAAGCATTTCGGCTTTGAAGCGGCGGCCTGGTACTGGCACTTCGTGGACGTGGTCTGGCTGTTCCTGTTCGCCTTCGTCTATGTGGCCTTCGCCGGTCTCGGCACCGTGCACGGGGTTGGCCATTAATGACTGAAACGAGCCCCTTCCTCGCCGGCCTGCTCGGGCGCTGCCCGCGCTGTGGCAAAGGGGCTCTGTTTCAGAGCTATCTCAAGGTCGCGGACGCCTGCGGCGTCTGCGGCCTTGATTTCTCCAGCGAAGACTCAGGGGACGGCCCCGCCGTTTTCGTGATGTCCATCGTTGGTTTCATCGTCGTGCCCGCCGCCCTGGCGATGGAGCTGGCGATTTCACCGCCCGTCTGGGTGCACATGCTGGTCTGGCTGCCGCTGGCGACCCTTCTGACCTTGCTGATCCTGCCGCCCTTCAAGGCGACCCTGTTCGCCCTGCAGTGGAAGCATAACGCCCACGAGGCCCAGCTTGATCTCGACCCGGTCGAGACTGAGCGTGTGGGCGAGGGGACGGATCCTTCCCGTACCGATACCGACGCGGCGTAATGTCATGGCGAGGTTTCGCCCCTATCCCGTCCTGACCCTTCTGATGCTGCCGGCGCTGGCCTTGTTGATATGGCTGGGCAGCTGGCAACTGGATCGGCGCGCCTGGAAAGTGGAGCTGCTGGCCCAGTATGCGGCGACGGCTGACGCCCCCCCCATCACGGTGTCTGAAGGCCTGTGTCAGGGCCTGGCCGAGACAGGCCGCCGGGCGATTGAGCCTGATGTGGACGCAGCGGCGAGGATCGTTCGCGTGTCCGGACGCAATGCGCAAGGCGCGCCCGGCTGGCGGCTGTTCACCGCCGTACGCGTCTGTGACGGGCAAGAGCGGGTTCTGGTTGAGACCGGGTTTGAAGGCTTGCAAACCGCCACTCGCGCGGATGACGGCGCGCCCGCAGTCTTGGCTCAAGCTGACGCGTTGCGCTTTGAAACGCCTCTGGGAACGGGGGTTTTCACCCCGCCCTCAGATGTCGAGGCGAACATGTTCTACGCCTTTGATCCCGTCGGCATGAGCCGTGTGCTCGAGGTTGAGGCTGAGACGCTGAATACACAGTACTGGCTGGCGAAAAGCACGGGAGAGCCACCTGCTTATCTGACCCAGACTCCGCCTGAACGGCACCTGGCGTATGCAATTACCTGGTTCGCCATGACGCTGGCTTTGCTGGCTGTTTACTTCGCGTATCATATACAGGCTGGCCGCCTGACATGGCGCGGTGAGTAAACGGACGGCGAAGGACACCCCAGATGGCGCTCTGGCGAGAAGACATGCAAGAGACGGTTCTGTGGTCCGAAGGGCTCAGGCTGCGCCATCCCCAACTCGACGATTACGAGGCCTGGGCCAAGCTGCGCTCGGCCAGCCGGGCGCATACCGAACCGTTTGAGCCCGCCTGGGCGGAAGACGAGCTGTCCAAATCCGCGTTCAAACGCCGTCTGCGCCGTTACCAGACCGATATCGAGAACGGGACCGGTTATCCGTTTTTCATCTTCCGGGCATCGGACGATGTGCTGGTCGGCGCCTGCAATCTCAATAATGTCCGCCGCGGCGTGCTGCAGGCGGCCGATATCGGCTATTGGATCGGCTCGCCCTATGTGCGCAAGGGCTATGCCCGCGCCGCTGTCCGACGCGTGCTGGGTCATGCCTTCAACACCTTGCGCCTGCATCGTGTCGAGGCGGCGACCCGGCTGGATAACGACGCATCACGCTTGTTGCTGATCTCGGTCGGGTTCACGCCTGAAGGCGTGTCGCGGGGATATTTGAAGATCTACGGGGAATGGCGAGACCATCTGAAATTCGCCATCCTGAAGTCGGATCCGATCCGATGACGGACCCCGCCGCGCTTCGGTCCTATCAAGATGCTGTCGCGGCGGCCGGGGCATTGTCCGTTGAGATCGGACTTCTGAACGACACTTTGCATCTGGGGGGGCAAACCCCGTCACTCGGGCTGAGTGAGTTGAGCGTCGAGGGCGGTTTCAGCCAGTTTCGCAACAGACTGGCCCCGCCGGACCAGCCGCGTCTGGACGTTCTTCGGCGCGCCGGGGCCTGTGATCTGCGACTGCGAGTGCTCGGAGATGACCATCAGGTGCGCTATGTGCGGCTGATCGGGCAGGGCGATGCGATGACCTGGCGCGGGCTTATGCTGCCCGCGGGCGGCTCTGCGGGCGTGCGCGCCGACATGGATATGGAGACTGCCCTGGCTGAGGCGCTGCAGGCCGGCGAGGTCTGCGCCTATTACCAGCCCGTGGTCGAGCTTGAAACGCGCGCTTTGGCGGGATTTGAAGCGCTGGCCCGGTGGGATCGTCCGGGAGTGGGCGTCTTGGGCGCTGAAGAGTTCATGCCACTGGCCCAGTCCCATGGATATATCGAGGCTGTGGGCGACAATGTGCGCGCCATGGCGGCGTTGGATCTGTCGGCCTGGCGCGCCGCGTTTCAAGGCCATCTGGACCTGTTCGTCACCGCTAACGCCACAGCGACCGAAGTCAGCGCCCCTGGGTTTGCAGAGCGTCTGCTGGAAGCGGTGAACGCGGCGGGCCTGCCGGCGGGCGGCTTCAAGCTGGAAGTCAATGAAACCGATGTGATGATGGACCCGGACGCGGCCGAACGCACGCTCAATGCGGTGCGTGATCAGGGCGTGCCGATCGTGCTGGATGATTTCGGGACCGGGTACTCCTCGTTGGCGCGTCTCGACCGGTTCGCCTTTGATGTGGTCAAACTTGATCAGTATTTCATTCGCGCCGCCCTGACGGACGGCTCCGCCCGGTCCATCATTTCATCCGTGGTCCGGATCGCCGAGAGCTATGGCATGCAAGTGGTCGCGGAGGGCGTGGAAACCGACGCGGCGCACGCCCTGTGTCTCGATCTCGGCTGTGATTATGGCCAGGGATTTTTGTATGCGCAGGCGCTCGCGCCACAGGATGCAGCCCGCGTTGTCACGGATGGGTTGAAAGGCCGGTTTCAGTGTGCCCGGACAACGGGCGTCTGAGCGGTTCAGGCGTCAGACAGTATCCGCTCGTCTGCGGCTAGAAATACCACAGCGCCTTGACGGAACCTGACGTCAACGCGAGCGGAAACAGAATAACCGCCATGCCCAGAACGCCAAAAACAAAGGCCTTCGCAACGGTGTTGCGGACCCGGGTGAGGCGAATCGATCGCTTGCGGTGTCTTTGCAGGGACATGCGATCACCAGACACGTCAGAGGGGAATTCCGTATTCATTGAACGGAATTCCGGCGCCAAGTCAACGGTGAATGTGGTCATTCGAAAATATTAGGCGTTGCCGCTGGCGGCCGTCAGAAATTCCGGCGTCACGCCCAGCTTGTTGAGCGCGCGCGCCCATTTGTCTTCGGGCTGGTCGTCGAAGATCAGGCTGTGATCGGCGTCCGCGACGAGCCAGGCGTTCAGGCTGATTTCGTCTTCCAGCTGACCCGCCGCCCAGCCTGCATACCCCAGCGCCATCAGCGCCCGGGCGGGCGCCGCGTCAGAGGCCAGCGCATTGAGGATTTCCTGCGTGGCGGTCAGCCCCAGATCCTCGCCGACCTGCTCGGTCGCCGGTCCGCACGCCACATCCAGCGTGTGCAGAACGAAACCGCGATCGCGATCCACCGGTCCGCCTTCCAGCACCGGCGCGTCCGCCGCCTGCGCGCCGCCCGCCACATCCAGCTGGTCCAGCAGGTCAGGCAATCGAAAGCCTGTCATCGGGCGATTGAGGATAATGCCCATGGCGGTCTCGGAATCGTGCGCGCACATATAGATCACCGTGCGGTCAAACCTGGGATCGCCGATCAAGGGGCTGGCGATCAACAGCTTTCCGCCCAGATATCCAGATTGGGTATGAGGTTGGGGCGCATCCATGCCCACAGCTTTTCCCCAAGCGCGGCGATTGTCCAGCCCTGCCCGCGTGCGCGCCGTCTTGTCGCGGGGCAGGGGGCGTCTTAAGTCTGGTGCCAGTCAACCGTCCCATCTGGAGCCTCCCCATGACCCTCAAAGCCGGCGACACCCTGCCTGACGTCACCTTCATGACCATGACCGCAGACGGCCCCCAGCCGATGAGCACTGATGACGTGTTCGCCGGCAAGCGCGTAGCGCTGTTCGCTGTGCCGGGCGCCTACACCCCGACCTGTTCAGCCAAGCACCTGCCGGGCTTCATCGAGAAAGCGTCCGAGCTTCAGGCCAAGGGCGTGGACCGGATCGCCTGCACCTCGGTCAATGACGTGTTCGTCATGGGCGCCTGGGGCAAGGACCAGGGCGCGGGCGCTGCTGTCCTCATGCTCGCGGACGGCAATGGCGATTTCGCCTCGGCGCTCGGCCTTGAAATGGACGGCTCGGCGTTCGGGATGGGAAAACGGTCCCAACGCTATGCGCTGGTGGTCAACGACAAGGTGATTGAGCACTTCTTCCTGGACGAGCCGGGCAATTTTGAAGTGTCCTCCGCCGAGCATGTGCTCAAGGCGCTTTAAGAGCCAGAGCGCCTGACCTGACACAGACCCCGGGCCGGCGCTTCGCCGGGCCGGGGTTTTCGGTTTTAAAGCGTTGAGATCGCGTCGCGCGCCAGCTGATCGGCGCGTTCGTTCTCGGGATGGCCGGCATGGCCCTTCACCCATTCCCAGGTGACGTCATGCTTTGACGCGATCGCATCGAGCCGCTTCCAGAGGTCGTCATTCTTGACCGGTTTCTTTGCGGCGGTTTTCCAGCCGTTCCGCTTCCAGCCGTGAATCCACTTGGTCACGCCGTCACGCACATAGGTGCTGTCTGTGACCAGCCGCACTTTGGAGGGCGCTTTCTTCAGCGCCTCCAGAGACGCGATCGCCGCCATCAGCTCCATGCGGTTATTGGTGGTGTCCGCTTCAGCGCCGGACAGCTCTTTTTCATGGCCATTCCAGTGCAGGATCGCCCCCCAACCGCCGGGGCCGGGATTGCCCGAACAGGCGCCGTCCGTGTGGATGTGAATAATGTTGTCGGCCAAGTCGGACTCTCAAAAAGCTAGCTGGGCGTGACGGGCCATTTGCGGCCCAGATCCTCAAGCCCGGCTTGAATGAGTTCGCTCAGAACGTCCAGATCAACATCCGCCAGCTTGGACACATACAAACAGCTCTTGCCGGTCTTGTGCTTGCCCAGACGGCTCAGGATGTCTGAATAATCGGCATAGCCGGGCATGATGTAGATGGAGAGGTTCGCTTTGCGCGGGCTGAAGCCGGTGGCGAGGAAATCGCCCTCCCGTCCGCTGTCATAGCGATAATGGTAGGCTCCATAGCCGATCATGCCGGGTCCCCACATTCTGGGCGACCAGCCCGTGACGCGCTGGAACAGGGCGTTGAGCGCCTGGCCGTCCTCACGGCGGCGTTCAGGTTCGACGGCGCTCAGGAATGCGTCGACGTCGACGGGGGTGGGTTGGGTCTTGTTCCGGGCCATACGCGCCTCCTGACGGAGAGCCTACGCCACTTCCTTGGGCAGTTTGAAGACCACGTTTTCCTCAGCCACCCGGACCTCACGAATGTGCAGGGTGTAGCGGCGCGCCAGGGCGGACAGCAGGCCCTCCACAAGTTCTTCGGGCGCGCTAGCGCCGGCGGAGACGCCCAGACGTTCCACGCCCTCCAGCCAGGACCAGTCGATCTCTTCAGCTTTCTGAACCAGATGCGCAGCCTTGGCGCCCGCGCGTTCGGCCACTTCCACCAGCCGTACGGAGTTGGACGAGTTGGGTGCGCCGACGACCAGCACCAGGTCCGCGCCTTCGCCGATGGCCTTTACCGCCGCCTGACGATTGGTGGTGGCGTAGCAGATGTCTTCCTTGTGCGGCGCGGCGATATTCGGAAAGCGCTTTTGCAAGGCGGCCACGATGTCGGCGGTGTCGTCGACGGACAAGGTGGTCTGGGTGACGAAGGCGATATTGTCAGGGTCTTTCGGCTCGAAGGTTTGAGCGTCTTCCACCGTTTCGATCAGATGCATCACGCCGTCGGGCAGCTGACCCATGGTGCCGATCACCTCGGGATGGCCGGCATGACCGATCAGCAGGATTTCCTGTCCGGATTTGTGATGACGCTGCGCTTCCACATGCACTTTGCTGACCAGCGGGCAGGTGGCGTCCACATAAAGCATCTCGCGGCGAGCGGCCTCGGCGGGGACGCGTTGCGGCACGCCATGAGCTGAAAACACCACCGGGCGATCGTCAGGACATTCGTCGAGTTCCTTGACGAACACCGCGCCCATGGCCTCCAGCCGATTGACCACATGTTTGTTGTGAACGATCTCATGACGCACGAAAACCGGCGCGCCATAGCGCTCGAGCGCTTTCTCCACAATCTGAATCGCACGATCCACACCGGCGCAAAACCCGCGCGGAGAGGCCAGCTGGACGGTCAAGACGGGTTTGTCGGTCATGGATTTCCTCTGCGGGGAAAGGCGGCGGGGCGTTGCCCTGTCCGCGCGCGCGTCGTACAGACTGCTCTAGCAGACACCGTGCGCCCCGCGAAGGGGGGCATGCCGTCCTCTGAGATGGTTCGCCATCCGAACGCCTTGAGGTTATTCATGCGCCTGTCCGTTCTGAGCCTGTCCGTCGCTGCTCTGGTCCTGTCCGGGTGCTCCACCCTGCGTGACACCATTTCGGAGCCGGATCCCAATCCGGGGCCCTGCCCGAACGCGCTGGCGCTGTATGACGCCCACCGGCTGGTGGAAATCAATGGCGAGACCGCTGTCTTTGAAAATGTGGGGTTCACCGGCGAGATTCTCAATGTCGCCAGCAATTGCCGTTACACCGATCGCAACGCGGATCCCATCGAGATGGAGATGGGCGTGCGCCTGGGATTTGGCCGCGGACCGGCGGCGCAGGGCATGACCAAGACCTATGAGATGTTCGTGGCGGTCACCCGGACGGACCGGGTTGTGATTGAGCGCCAGACCTTCCCCATCACCGTGACGTTCGAGCCCGGTGAAGATCGTGTGGAAGTGATCGAGGAGTTCAACTCCATTTCCCTGCCGCGCGTGTCACCGACCACTTCGGGCTCCAACTATGAAATTCTGGTGGGCTTTGAGCTGACCGATGAACAGCTGGAATTCAATCGCAGCGGTCTGCGCTTCCGTGTCCGGGCCGGGCAAGACGATTAAAATATTCGAGACGTTATGACTTCGATTGTCGAACAACTGACCAGCGCTGTCGGCGCTGCGTTCGAGGCCGTGGGCCTTTCCGCCGATCTGGGGACGGTGTTTGAATCCGACCGTCCCGATCTTGCGCCCTATCAGTGCAATGGCGCCATGGCGGCGGCCAAACAGGCCAAGAAAGCCCCGCGCGCCGTCGCCGAAGACGTGAAGGCTGAGCTCGACGCGCAGCACCCGGAGCTGGAGATCGAGATCGCCGGGCCCGGCTTTCTCAACATCACCCCGGCCAGCACGCTCTACGCGATCCGCGCCCATGGCCTGGCGGACGACGCCCGTGTGGGCGGCCGTCAGAGCGCGGCCCCCAAGCGGGTGATGATTGATTTCGGCGGACCGAACGTGGCCAAGCCCATGCATGTGGGCCATTTGCGGTCATCGGTGATCGGCGACAGCCTGCAGCGCCTGATGCGCTTTCGCGGTCATGACGTCACCTCCGACATCCACCTGGGTGATTGGGGCCTTCAGATGGGCCATCTGGTCACCGAGCTGCAGGATGAGCAGCCGGACCTTGTCTATTACGACGCTGATTTCACGGGCCCGTATCCGGAAGAACCCCCGGTGACCATCGACGATCTGGCGCGGCTTTATCCGCAGGCCTCCGCCAAGGCCAAGGATGACCCCGAGCGCAATGCGCGCTCGCGCAAGGCGACCGCTGAACTGCAGGCCGGGCGACCGGGCTATCGCGCGCTGCTGCGCCATTTCATCAATGTGTCGATTGCGGCGCTGAAAGATGATTTCGGCGCGCTGGGCGTTCATTTCGACCTGTGGAAGGGCGAAAGCGACGTCAATGATCTGATTCCGGGGCTGGTCGAGGACTTCAAGGCGCGCGGCGTGGCCGAGCAGAGCGACGGCGCCTGGATCGTGCGCGTCGCCCGTGAGGACGACAAGAAAGAACTGGCGCCGCTGATCCTGGTCTCAAGCCAGGGCTCGGCGCTGTACGCCACTACCGACCTTGCGACCATTCTGGATCGCAAACAGCAGCAAAACCCCGAGCTGACCCTTTATGTGGTTGATCTGGGCCAGTCTGATCACTTCGAACAAGTCTTCCGCGCCGCCTATAAGGCCGGTCTCGCGGAAGAAGGCGCGCTGGAGCACGTGAAGTTCGGCACGGTGAACGGGACCGACGGCAAACGTCTGCGCACCCGCGCTGGCGGCACCTTCCGTCTGGCCGATCTGATCAGTGAAGCCCGCGAGCGGGCGCGGGCGCGCCTGAACGAGGCGGGGCTGGGCGCACAGCTGACTGAAGACGAGTTTGAAGATGTGGCGCGCGCCGTGGGCAACGCCGCGATCAAGTTCTCCGATCTGCAGAATGTGCGCACCACCAACTACATCTTTGATCTGGACCGCTTTGTCAGCTTTGAAGGCAAGACCGGGCCGTATCTGCAATATCAGGCCGTGCGCATCAAATCGCTGCTGAAGAAGGCCGGCGAGCAGGGGATCAAACCCGGCGCGGTGACGATATCGGACAAGGCTGAGGCGGCGCTGATCCGTCGTCTGGACGCGTTTGAAAGCGCACTTGGCCGCGCCGAGCGGGACCGGGCCCCGAACGTGTTGTGCGAACACGCCTATGGGCTCGCGCAAGCGTTTTCGGGCTTTTACGCCGCCTGTCCGATCCTGCCGGAAAAGGACGAGGCCATTCGCGCCTCGCGCCTGACCCTGGCCGGGACCACGCTCACACAGCTCGAGATCGTGCTCGGCCTGATTGGAATTGACGTGCCCGAGCGGATGTAAAAAGCGCGTCAGGCGGGCGGGCACCGTACGGCCGGCTGCGTGGGTTCCGTCAGCCGTCCGCCAGCCTCCACCAGAGCTGCGGACAGATGCTCAAAGCGCGCCGGGTCAAATGACGGATCGTTCAATAACAGGGTGCGCAACCTCGACGGCGGCGTGCCGGGGGCGTCAAGCTCAAGCAAGCGGCCATAGGCGGCGTCATCATCGCCAAGGGCTCGGTAGGCGTACCAGGCGACTATGAAAGAGCGGGGATGGTTCGTCATCTCCGCGGCGATCGGGACAGCCTCCTCACGATTTCCATCCGCGCAGAACTGATTGAGCCGTATGCTCATCTGGGCGATCCGTCCAACCTGGCTGGCTTCAATTCGAGCCGCGACCTCACGTGCTTCATCAACCGCGTCGATGAAAAGGAACGCCCAATGGGCCTCCACCAAAGCAACTCCGAAGAACGGGTGGTCGGTCAGGGTTTCGCGCGAAAGGGTCGCGGCAAATTCGAAATCCCGCGATTTTCGGGCATGCTGAATCAGCAGGCTTCGGTTTGTCGCATCCTCACGCGGGATAATCTCTGCAAGCCGTCGTATGACCTGTTGCGCCTCTTCATGACGGCCCAGCATTACAAGGGTGTTGCTGTGCTGGAAGTTGGCGTCAATATCGTACGGGCGTGCTGTCAGATAGGTCGCGAGCGCCTCACGCGCAGCATCCAGTTCAAACAGTTCAAAGTCTCGCAATGCACGATAGGACGCCGCTTCAATCGGGTCGCGAGCGGCGGCGATGGCGGCATCCATGCGCGCCGCATATTCCTGTCTGTACGCCTCTCCGCTCAGGGCGTCTGCGCGCATCACCAGGGACGGCGTATTGGAATATTTGAACACGAGCGCAGACGCTGCATGGGCCTGAGCGAAGTCCGGATCGATTGAACGCGCCCTGTCGAGTAAGGGCTGCGCCCGGCTCCAGGACTCAGAGCGTCCGGTCTGCCAGAACTGCGCCATCAGGGCTTGCCCGCGCATATACGCTTCATAGGCCGCGATTGACTCCGTCCCTACTGAAGCCATGCGCACGAGCGTATCCGGATCAAGCGCGGTATCGAGTGTGTTCGCCACGGCTGTCGCAATGTCAGTCTGAAGGCTGAGCAGATGATTGAAGTCGCGGTCATAACTCTGTGACCAGACCTGCGCCCCGTCACTCGCGCTAACAAGCGAGACCGTGACACGGACCTGATCGCCTGAAATGCGCACTGTGCCTTCCAGGATGTTCGCCACGCCGAGATGATGGGCGATGTCTTGAAGGTCTTGGCTGTCCTGGGACGCGGTAAACGTCGCACGCCGAGAAGCAACACGCAGGTCCGATACTCGGGTCAGGGCGCTGGTCAGTTCTTCTGACAAGGCGTTTGCGAACCAGGCTGTGTCGTCTTCCGCGCTCAGATTTTCAAAATCGAGCACGGCCACCGAGCGGTTTATCGCGGATGTGGCCGATGTCCGCTCGCCTAGAAAGACACTGGCCGCCAATACGATCACAAGTCCAAGCCCGGCAATCCCTGCGATGAGCCAAGAGGGAGGGAGCCGGCGAAAAGGTGAGTCAGCCAAGGGCGTTGCGGTCTGGGTTGCGATTGCTGCACGCGATTCACGTTGCTCTGGCATTGAGAGGTCTGCGCCGGTTGTGGGCGATGGTTCGGGCAGTGACCTTTTCGCCTGCACATCTGCGATGAAACGATAGCCCCGACCATGTTCGGTTTTGACCCATAAGGGGCGTCTGGCGCTATCGTTGAGGGCTCTTCTCAGATCGCGCACAGCCGTTGTCAGCACCGCATCGGAGACAGCGCGACCTTCCCATACAAGTTCGATCAACCTGTCTTTGGCCAGAAGCTGCATGGGGTGCCGCATAAGCGTGTGCAACAGGGTGAAACTGCGCCCGCCGAGTTCAATCGGCTTGCCATCCAGCAGAACCCTGGACCCGACCGGATCAAGGGACAGCCGTCCGCCTGCCAGAAGCAGCGGCGCAGCGTTCGCCTCTGCGTCAGTTGCATCCTTATGTGTCGTGTCGGTCAACGCCGCGCCCCCTGAAGTCAGCATGTTCGGCGATTGTAGTCAGAGTGCAGGGCGATGCACGGTTTTTGCTCCTCAGAATTAGAAAAAAATCTCAATTAAAATAGCACCTTATAATTTTTCAGGACTGGCGCATATCACGCTCAGGATTTGTGGCGTGGCTCAGACCAGTCTCGCTCTCGTCATCTGGACAGGCCGCGCTCTCGCCGGCTCAACAAACGCAGGAGAGTACCGAATGATCTCTGTCAGAACCCTTGTCGCCGCCGCTGTCACGGCTGTTGTGATCTGCGCCCCCTCAAACGCCCAGACATTCAACTTTGAGTATGATCGCTGGATGCTGTCATCACCGGAAGGACGCGAAATGGTCCTGGACCGGCTCGCAAACCAGGTCGAGCGCTATTGCAATGTCCATGACGCTCGCGGGCTGCTGGATGTGCGGATCGCCCGCGATTGCCAGGCGCGCACCACGGCGCAAGCGCTTCAGCAAATGAATGATCCGCGCGTTGTCGCCCTGCATCAGGAGCGGGTGCGCCGTCAGAACGTCATCGAGCGGACCTAGATCCGGGTGCGGTTCCAGCGCGTCCGGTTCTCCCCGCGCGCGCTGTGTGGGCTGCGCCTTCTCCTCTTCAAAGACCCACCCTTAGGTCAGAGAAGGCGCGGCCCACTTTCGGCTTTTGCAGGGCCTGTCCGATCCCGCCCGGACCGAAGCAAGGTCAAGCCAGACATGAATTGCGGCCCGTCTTCTGGCGGGCCGTTTCATGCGCAGCTGCGGGAACAAAAGCTTATGCTGCAGCGCCCAATCGCGATTGACTCATATCCGTCAAACGCTAGGTTTGCGCGTCGGTGCAGACCCGCCGTGAGGCGCGCTGCAGCGGGGATACATGAGGTCACTTGCGGGAGAGACCGGCCGAAGACGCCGGCGCCGAAGGCGCAACCGCCCCGGAAACGCTCAGGCTAACGGACCGCAAGCCTAAGACCTAACGCTGGAAAGCGGGCGCTGACGTTCAGACGCCCCACCGAAGGAGCAATGCGCGCGCCTGTTTTTGAAGGCGCGACGCGGGAATCTCTCAGGTCATCAAGACAGCGGGGGCGATTCGGAGCCGGCATGAGCCGCGCGACGCACGCAACCCGCATGCTTGAGGCCAGACATGACCGACACGCTCAACCGCACGCCGCTTTATGATCTTCACGTCGAACTGGGCGCCAAAATGGTCCCGTTCGCCGGCTATGAGATGCCCGTCCAGTATGACGGCGTCATGGCCGAGCATAATCATACGCGCGAGGCTGCGGGCCTGTTTGACGTCTCCCATATGGGTCAGGCGCGGCTGATCGGCGATGAAAGCGCGCTTGAGAAGCTGATTACGGCGGACCTTGCGGCGCTGCCGCAGGGCGAACAGAAATACACGCTGCTCCTGAACCCTGAAGGCGGGGTCAAGGACGACCTGATGGTCTCCCGCCCCGATGATGAAGGGCTGTTCCTGGTGGTGAACGCCGCCTGCAAGCGCTCTGACTTTGATTACATCATCGAGGCGACCAAAGGCGTCGCCGAGCTGGTCGAGCTTGATGGCCGCGCGCTTCTGGCGCTGCAGGGCCCGCAGGCGGGCGCCGTGATGGCCGACCTTTGCCCGGACGCGGCGAAGATGGTGTTCATGCAGGCGGGCTGGTTTGAAATCGACGGCCTGCGCCTGATGATTTCGCGCTCGGGCTATACCGGCGAGGACGGGTTTGAAATCTCCGTCGCCAACGAACACGCCAGCGATTTCGCCCGCAAGCTTCTGAGTGATGAGCGGGTCAAGCCGATCGGTCTGGGCGCGCGCGATTCCCTGCGTCTGGAAGCCGGTCTGTGCCTGTACGGCCATGACATGGATGAGACGACTTCGCCCATCGAGGCCGGTCTGATCTGGGCGGTGGCCAAATCGCGTCGCGAGCGCGCCGATTTCCCCGGCGCTGCGCGCATCCTGAAAGACATCGCCGAAAAGCCCGCGAAAAAGCGCGTGGGTCTGGCGCTGAAAGACCGCGCCCCGGCGCGTGAAGGCACCGAGATCGCCGTGAATGGCGAGATTGTCGGCGTCGTCACTTCGGGCGGATTTGGTCCGACTGTCGGCGCTCCCATCGCGATGGGCTTTGTGCGCACCGATCTGTCGGCGCCCGGCACGCAGGTTGATTTGATGGTGCGCGGCAAGGCGCGCCCGGCTGAAGTGGTGAAAACGCCCTTCGCGCCGCATCGTTTTTATCGCGGTTGATCCCGCACGATTTCGCTCTGGAGGAGACGTCTGATGAGCACCCGATTTACCAAAGACCATGAATGGATCCGTGTTGACGGCGAAGAGGGCGTTGTGGGCATCACCGCCTACGCCGCCGAACAGCTGGGCGATGTGGTGTTTGTCGAGCTGCCCGAAGTGGGCAAGACCGTCTCGGCGGGCGATGAGCTGGCCGTTGTGGAAAGCGTGAAAGCCGCGTCTGAAGTCTATGCGCCGGTGTCGGGCGAGATCATCGCCGTCAACGAGCTGCTGGAAGGCGAGCCCGCCAAGGTCAACGAAGCGCCGGACGGCGAAGGCTGGTTCGTGAAGATCAAGCTGTCTGACAAGAGCCAGCTCGACGCCATGATGGATGACGCGGCCTACGCCGAACACATCAGTTAAGCCTCGACGCCGGACGGCGTCGATCTACATGCAGCGACTAGACCGGCGGCTCGACTTCAGAGCCGTCCGACCTGCTTTATGAAGGAAGGTGGATCGCCATGCGCTATCTCCCGCTGACCGACGCTGACCGGGCCGAGATGCTCGATACGATCGGTGTGGATTCTGTCGACGCCCTGTTTGAGGACGTGCCCCAGAAGGTGCGCCTGGACGGGCCGGTGGACCTGCCGCTCCACAAGAGCGAGATGGAGGTCGAGCGCCTTCTGACGAAGATGTCGCGCAAGAACGTCGCCGCGTCTGAAGCGCCGTTCTTTGTGGGGGCGGGCGCATACAAGCACCATATTCCCGCCAGCGTGGATCATTTGATCCAGCGCTCGGAATACCTCACCAGCTATACGCCCTATCAGCCGGAAATCAGCCAGGGCACGCTGCAGACCCTGTTTGAGTTCCAGACCCAGGTCGCGCTCCTGACCGGCATGGAAGTGGCGAACGCCTCAATGTATGACGGCTCGACCGCCTGCGGTGAAGCCGTGCTGATGGCGTGCCGGATCACCAAGCGCTCCAAGGCGATCCTCAGCGGCAATCTGCATCCTCACTACGCCGCCGCGACCCATACGCTGGCCAAATACATGGATATCGAAATCCGCGATGATGCGGCCAAGCCCGGCGGGCTGGACGATATCGCCGCCGATATCCCCGATGATGTGGCGTGCGTCGTGGTGCAGAACCCGGACGTGTTCGGCCAGGTCCATGATCTGGAACCCATCGCCAAGGCCGCCCACGAGAAAGGCGCGCTGCTGATCGCGGTGTTCACCGAGGCTGTGTCGCTGGGCCTGATGAAAACGCCCGGCGCCATGGGCGCGGACATCGTGGTCGGCGAAGGCCAGTCCATCGGCGTCGGCCTGCAGTTCGGCGGCCCGCATGTGGGCCTGTTCGCTTGCCGCGGCGATCGCAATTTCATCCGCAACCTGCCCGGCCGTCTGGCGGGGGAGACTGTGGATGCGGACGGACGCCGGGGCTTTGTGCTGACGCTGTCCACGCGCGAACAGCATATCCGCCGCGACAAGGCGACCTCCAACATCTGCACGAACTCCGGCCTGATGACGCTGGCCTGGACGATCCACATGTCGCTGCTGGGCGATACCGGACTACGCACCATGGCTCAGCTGAGCCATGAGAAAGCGTGCGAGCTGGCCGACCGTCTGAGCGCGATTTCAGGCGTGGAGCTGGTCACCGACGCCTTCTTCAACGAGTTCACCCTGCGTCTGCCGAAAAAAGCGGCGGACGTGGTGGAGGCGCTGGCGGACAAAGGCGTTCTGGGCGGGGTTCCCGCCAGCCGGCTGTATCCGGGCGAAGGCTATGACGATCTGCTGATCGTTGCGGCCACTGAAACCAACACCGAAAGCGATCTCGACGCATTCGAAGCGGCTCTGAAAGAGGTGCTGTAATCATGGCGATGAATACTCAAGGCCGTCCGTCCCGTCCGCTGCACACGCCTGATCCGGGCGCATACGAGGACACGTTCTCAGGCTCCAAAGGGCTTGATCAGGCGGAACCGCTGATTTTTGAGCGGCAGACCTATGACAAGACCGGCGTCGATTTCGAGGCCCCCAAGGGCAAGCCGTCACGTCTGGGCGCGCTGGAGCGCAAGGGCGATCTGGGGCTTCCGGGTCTTAGCGAGCCTGAAGCCATGCGCCATTATGTGCGCCTGAGCCGGAAGAATTACGCCATTGATATCGGGCTCTACCCGCTGGGCTCGTGCACGATGAAGCACAATCCGCGTTTGAACGAGAAGCTGGCGCGCCTGCCGGGCTTCTCCGACATTCACCCGCTGCAGCCGCAATCCACGGTTCAGGGCGCGTTCGAGCTGATCGGCGAGCTGGCCCATTGGCTGATGACGCTGACCAACATGCCCACCGTCGCCATGAGCCCGAAAGCGGGCGCCCATGGCGAGCTGTGCGGCATGATGGCGATCCGCGCGGCGCTCGACGCCCGCGGCGAGAGCCATCGCCGGCGCGTGCTGGTGCCTGAGAGCGCGCACGGCACCAACCCGGCCACCGCCGTCCAGTGCGGTTTCCATTGCGACGAGATCCCCGCTGGCCCTGATGGCCGCGTGGATATGGAGGCGTTCAAGGCCAAGCTTGGGGATGACGTGGCGGCGATCATGCTGACCAACCCCAACACCTGCGGCCTGTTTGAGCGCGACATCCGCGAGATCGCCGACCTGATGCACGAGGCGGGCGGGTATTTCTATTGCGACGGCGCCAACTTCAACGCCATTTCCGGCCGGGTGCGCCCGGGCGATCTGGGCGTCGACGCCATGCACTTCAACTTGCACAAGACCTATTCCACGCCCCATGGCGGCGGCGGTCCCGGCTCCGGCCCGACCGTGCTGTCCGAAGCGCTGGCGAAATTCGCGCCGCTGCCCTTCGTCATCAAGGATGGCGACAGCTGGCGCATGGTCGAGGACGAAGCGGACGCCAAGGCCCAGGGCGCTGAGCCGTTCGGCCGCATGGTCGCTTTCCATGGTCAGATGGGCATGTTCACCCGCGCGATGAGCTATATGCTCAGCCATGGCGCGGATGGCCTGAAAATGGCCAGCGAGGATGCCGTGCTGAACGCCAACTATGTGTTGGCGCGCCTGAAAGACGTCATGACGCCGTCCTTTGACGGGCTGTGCATGCACGAAGCGCTGTTTGACGACCGCTTCCTGAAAGACACCGGCGTCACAACGCTCGACTTTGCGAAAGCCATGATCGATGAGGGCTATCACCCCATGACCATGTACTTCCCGCTGGTCGTGCATGGGGCCATGCTGATTGAACCGACCGAGTCTGAATCCAAGGCCAGCGTGGACCGGTTCTGCGACACGCTGGAAGCATTGGCTCACGCTGCGAAAGCGGGTGAAACCGAGCGCTTCACTGCCGCGCCGCGGTTTGCGCCAGCCAAACGTCTGGATGAGACCCGGGCCGCCCGTCAGCCGGTCCTGCGCTGGACGCCGCCCTCTGACGAGGTGCAGGCAGCGGAGTAAGACCGAACTCGATATGAGGGCATTGCGCCACACTGCCCTGAAATCGACATTTCCAGCTGCAAGAATGTGAGAGTCGCCATCCGGTACGGGTTGAACCGGATGGCGGCCGCCTCGACATTAGCGTACGAGGTATGGATTGAGCGTGGAAAACGACAAGGCAGATCCCAAGGTGGCGATGAACGACACCCCCAACGGTTGGGCGCGAAACGGCGTCAATGGCGTGACCAGCGTTCTGTTGGTGGTGTTGCGAGCGATTGCCGTGGCCTTGGCGATCTTCCTGCTGGCGATTTCCATCCCGCTGTTTTTCCTGCCTATTCCGCTTGGTCTGCCGCTGGCCATCATTGGCCTGATCCTGCTGGCGATGACGTCCAAGCGCGCCCACACCTTCATCACCGACTGGCTCAAGCGCCATCCCGGTGTCTGGGAGCGGGTCAAGCACATCTTCGACCGGTTCCATAAGGACTAGGAGAGATGGGCTTTACCGGCTTGCGGCTGGTGAGGTCGCTTGAGGATATCCCACTCTCCCCGACGTCTTCGCCTGACCTCGTCATACGACCTCTCGACTTCCAGCACGAAGCGGCTGCCGCCAGAGCCTTGCTCAATCACGCCTATCGTGGCGGAGAGGGGGAACGTCTGGAGGCCGAGGACTGGCGCCAGTCTGTTCAGAGCGACGCAGAGTTTGATCCTGAGCTATGCCTTGTGGCGATAGACACGGGCTCTGAAAGGCTTGCAGGCGTCATACAGGCGTGGACCACCGGCTTCATCAAGGATCTGGCTGTCGATGATGACTGGCGGACACAAGGCGTTGGCGCGGCCCTGGTGGCCGAGATTGGCGAGCGCTTGGCGGCGAGGGGGCTTGAAGAGATCAGCCTCAAGGTGGTTCCCGGCAATCTGGGCGCGATCGCGTTCTACGAAGCCTTGGGGTTTGAACGCGCCTGAGTGGGCTGCTTCGATACACACCGGATGATTTCAGACACAAAAAAGCCCGCGAGCGTGTCGCGGGCTTTTATTGTTCAATCTGTCGAAGCCAGACCTAGTTCAACTGGTCCTTCAGGGCCGCAGTGTCGGCTTTCAGAAGGGCGTTGCGCTGGGTCTTGTTCAGCTTCTTGGACAAGAGGTGCTGCGCGGCCTCAATCGCCAGATCGGCGGCCAGGGCTTTGACTTCCTTGGCGGCCTGGGCTTCGGCCTGAGCGATGCGCTGTTCCGCCATGGCGGTGCGACGCTCGACGCGCTGGGCGATTTCGCTCTTGGCGTTCTCGCGCAGATATTCAGCTTCCGCCTTGGCCTGCTTGATGATCGCTTCAGCTTCAGCCGCGGCTTCAGTCTGCTTGCGCTCATAAGTGGCCATCAGCTCCTGCGCTTCTTCGCGCAGGCGGCGGGCTTCATCGAGTTCCTTGCGGATCAGGTCCGCGCGGTCATCAAGCGCCTTGCCGATCATTTTCGGCGCGCCCACAAAGATGATCACGACGAAGAACAGGATCAGGCCGACAAACGCCCAGAAGCTGGTGTCAGACAGGAGGTAGTTCATGACTTACTCCTTCACCGCTGCGACGGCATTGGCGGCGTCGTCTTCAGACACCTCAAGGCCGGTCAGGTGCTCGACGGCGACCAGGGCGGCGCCAGCCGCAATGGAGCGCACTTCGCCAAGAGCCGCGTCGCGCGAGGCGCGAATGCGGGTCTCTGACTCGTCCAGCTTGGCGTCCAGCTCGGCGTCCGCCTTGCGGATGGCGTCAGCCACTTCAGCGTCCGCTGAGGCTTTCGCCTCTGCAGCCACCGAATGCGCCTTGGCGCGGGCGTCCGCCAGGGATTTCTCGTAGGCGCGAACGGTCTCGTCAGCCTGCGCTTTCAGTTGCGCGGCGGTGTCGAGATCGTCAGCGATGCGATCGCGGCGTTCTTCAATGGCCCCGCCGATACGAGGCAGGACAAAGCGGCTCAGCAGTACGTACAGGACGAAAAAGCTGATCGCCAGCCAGAACAGCTGCGATGCGAAATAGGTCGGGTCGAAGGGCGGGAACGCGGCTTCCGCTGCGTGTCCGGCGCCTTCGGCGTATTCAGATTGGGACTCCGGCGCCAGCACGGCGGCCTCCCTTGCGCAAAGGCTAAACTAGCCCGAGCTTACCGTAAGCTCGTAGCCTGTAAAACGCTCCAAGCCGGAATGACGCAACGACGGATCGCGCGCCTTCCGGCCGGAACGAGGACTGCTTGGTCGGTGGTCTTAGACCACGAACAGCAGCAGCAGCGCGATGAGCAGCGAGAAGATGCCCAGCGCTTCAGTCACGGCGAAGCCAAAGATCAGGTTACCGAACTGGCCTTGCGCGGCGGATGGGTTGCGCAGGGCGCCAGCCAGGAAGCTGGAGAAGATGTTGCCCACGCCCAGAGCGGCGCCCAGCATGCCGAAGGTGGCCAGGCCAGCGCCAATGTATTTCGCGGCTTCCGCTTCCATGTTGATACTCCTCGTAGGTGGTCGGTGCGGATGGATAGGTAAGGTCTTGTCGAACGCCCTAGTGACCAGGGTGCAATGCGTCCGAAAGGTAGATGCAGGTCAGAACGGCGAACACGTAGGCCTGGAGGAACGCCACCAGGAATTCCAACGCGGTCAACGCCACGACCATGATCAGCGGAGCGACAGCGCCAAGAATGCCCAGCGCACCCACAGATCCCAGCATGATGATAAAGCCGGCGAACACTTTCAGAAGAATGTGTCCCGCCAGCATGTTGGCGAACAGACGAACCCCCAAGGTCACCGGACGTGACAGGAACGAGATGATCTCGATCGGGGTCAGAAGAATGTAAAGCGGCCACGGCACGCCGGACGGGAAGAACAGCGAGAAGAATTTCAGGCCGTGCTTGTAGACGCCATAGCCGATCACGATCGCCATCACCACAAGCGCCAGCGCGAAGGTGACGATGATGTGGGAGGTGAAGGTGAAGCCGTGGAAACCCGGAGCCGGGAAATACGGCAGCATGCCCAGCATGTTGCCCATCAGGATGAAGGCGAACAGGGTGAACACGAAGGGGAAGAATTTCAGACCGGCGTCGCCCGCGGTTGAGCGGATCATGCCGGCGACGAATTCATACAGAAGCTCGGCGACTGATTGGGACCGGCCCGGCACCAGCGCGCGCTTGGACATGGCCAGGGACAAAAGCCCGGCCACCATCACCACGGACACAACCATGAAATAGCTGGAGTTCGTGAATGAGAGATTCCAGCCGCCGATGGAAAAATCGGCGATCGAATGGATCTCGAACTGTTTGATCGGGTTCGTCGCGTCAGCCACACCCGGCCCCTTGTGCTACGGCGCGCGCGCCGCGTTTCTAACTTCAAACCCGTGCGCCGGATGCCTCAGGATGAGGCGTCGTCGCTCTGGTTCATGCTCTGCGCAGCGCGAACTACATTTAAAGTGCCCGCTGCGAAACCCAATAATACACCCGTCAGCAGGCCCCAAGGGGTCCAGTTGAAGAACTGGTCGGTCAAATAACCCAGACCAGCCCCCACGAGAACCCCCCCAGCGAACTCCGTTCCGTAGCGAACGCCCTGACCCCAGCCGGAGGCTTTGGTCTCAGCTTCCTTCACCCGACGCGCCTCAAGCTTGGCGTTCAAACGCCGCTCGAAGTCGTTGGGATCGGGTGCGTTCTGGTTCAGTTCGTCTCGATGAGCCATGATGACAGACGGCTACCAGGAGGTAGTCCCGGTAGGCGCGCGCACCCTATAAGCGGTCCCAGACCCTGTCAAGCAAGGTTGCGGACAAGTTAACGCGCTGATTTTTAAGGGGCTTCACTATTATTCCGCAGCCAGCATCTCTTCAGCCGAGCTCAGATTGACCGAGACGAGCTGCGAGACGCCCCTTTCGCCCATGGTGACGCCGAACAGACGGTTCATCCGGCTCATGGTCACCGGGTTGTGGGTGATGACCAGAAAGCGCGTTTCGGTCATGGTCCGCATCTGTTCGAGCATGGCGCAATAACGATCCACATTGGCGTCATCGAGCGGCGCGTCCACCTCGTCGAGCACGCAGACCGGCGCGGGGCTCACCAGGAACACCGCAAAGATCAGCGCCGTGGCGGTCAGCGCTTGCTCGCCGCCGCTCATCAGGCTCATCGTCTCCATCTTCTTGCCCGGCGGGCAGGCGAAGATCTCAAGCCCGGCTTCCAGCGGATCGTCATTCTCTGTCAGGCGCAGCTCCGCAGCGCCGCCGCCGAACAGGGTTTCAAACAGGGTGCGGAAATGACCGTCGACCACTTCAAAGGCGTCCAGCAACCGCGCCCGGCCTTCACGCGACAGGGTGTCGACCGCCTTGCGCAGGCGCGCGACCGCTTCTAGCAAATCATCGCGCTCCTTGGACAGACGGGTGCGTTCAGCATCCAGCTCGCGCGCTTCTTCATCCGCGCGGAGATTGACCGCGCCCAGGCGCTCGCGGGTCAGCCGGGCGTCATCCAGACGGCGCTCCAGCTCATCGGACGATAGCTCCGCAAACTCGCTGCCCGCCGCGCGGCGCTCCAGCACGCGCGGCTCTTCGCCAGTGGCGTCTTCAAGGCGCTCTACGGTTTCGGTCAGCCGTTCTTCCGCAGCCGTCAGACGAGCGGCGGCGGCGGCGCGCGCTTCACGGGCGGTGGCGCTGATCTTTTCCGCTTCCCGTAAGGCGGCGTCGGCTTCGCGCTGCAGCGATTCGGCGTTCAGAACCGCCTCGCGCGCGATTGCGGCTTTTGATTCGGCTTCGGTCAGCGCATCCAGAATGGCGTCGCGCTGGCCTTCCAGCGTTTCAGGCTGGGTGGAGGCGGCTTCAAGGGCCGCTTCGGTGTCGGCGATCTGGGTTTTCAGCGTCTCGACCTGATCGGACGACCGGGTATGGCGGCGGTCCCAGTCCGCGGCTTCACGCTCCAGCGAGGCGATGCGGTGACGGCGCCCCTGGGCTTCGCGTTTCACCGATTCAAGCGCCGCGCGGGCGTCGGCGGCCTTGCCGCGGGCGCGATCGGCGCGCGCACGGGCGGCGGTCAGCGCGTCCTGGCCGTCATCCTCTTGCGCAATCTCGGCCTGGGCCTGTTGGGCCGCGAGATGCAGCTTGCGGGCGGTTTCAAGCCGGCTTTGCGCGCGTCCGACCGATTCCACCAGACCGGCGCGCCGCGCCTCGGCGCGCGCCGCCTGGGCGCGGGCGGCGGACAGGGCCTGCTCGGCGTCCCGGCGCTGGTTTTCAGCCTGTTTGAGGGTGGTGCGCGCCTGGTTCAACGCCGCATCCGCGTTCAGGCGGGCCTGTTGCGCCTCCTCGGCGGCGGTCTGAGAGCGTTCAGCGCCTCGACGCGCGGTCCCAAGCTGGGGCGTCAGTTCAGAGAGCCGATTGCGGGTTTCCAGACGGACAGCCGCCGCGGAGGGCGCGCCCGCCTCGCTGGCGAAGCCGTCCCAGCGGCGCAGGGCGCCGTCCAGCGTCACCAGCCGCTGACCGGGTGACAGCCGGGCCGCCAGCGCATCCAGCGCTTCGGCTTCAACCACGCCCACCGCTTTCAGGCGCGCCTGCAGCGCGGCAGGGGCTTCAACATGATCAAGCAAGGGCGATGCGCCCTCGGGCAGGGCGGGCGTCTCAATATCTGCGCCTTGCCATCGCCGGGTGGCGCTGGCGCTCAGGCCCGCCTCCAGATCGTCGCCGAGCGCGGCCGCCAGTGCTTGCTCATAGCCCGCTTTGGCGCGCACCTGATCGAGCGCCCGGTCTTCAGCGTCTGATGTGTCCAGAAGGCGCTCAAGTCCGGCGATTTCGCGCTCAAGTGCCCGCGCATCGGCCTGGGCCAGCTGCACCTCTTCGCGAGCGGTCTGGGCGCTTTCACGCGCCGCATCCGCCTGCGCTTCAAGCTCGGTGAGCTGACCGGCGAGCGCTTCCGCGTTGCGGGTCGCGTCATCCACGGCGCCTTGAAGCCCGTCAAGATCGGGGCCGACCACATCATCAAACCGGTCAAGCGTCGCTTTTGCGTTATCCGCTTCCGCTTCCAGCGTGCGAACCTGTCGCTCGGCCTGATCCAGTTCCCGCTGAGCGCCGTCGCGCTTGGCCTTGATCTGGGCGACGGCGTTGGCGGCGGCGTCGAGCGCGTGTTCCGCCTTGGCGCGGTCCTTGTCCGCATCATCCAGCACCGCTTCGGCGCGGCTCTGAGCGTCTGCGTCATGGGCGGCCTGATCGCGCGCCTGTTTGAGCTGACCGTGCAGGCGTTCGCGGGCGGTGCGCGCTTCATCCAGAAGTTCGGTTTCGCGGCTCTGGGTCTGCCTCAGTTCCACAAGGCGCGCCTGGTTGCGCTCGATGGCGGCGCGGGCGGCCTCGATATCGCGGTCCAGCTGGTCACGTGCGCGTTCGGTATGACGCAGCGCCGCGGCGGCTTCGGCCTCGGCCTCGCGCAGGGGCTGGACAGCGCTTAGCGCTTTTTCCGCTTCGATCATGGCGCCCGCAGATGCGCGCAGCGCAAGCTCGGCCTCGGCCTCGGTTTCTTTCAGGCGCGCGCGAGTGGTTTCGACGGCTTCACCGGCCTCTTTCCAGCGCCGCATCCAGAGCAGGGCTTCAAAATTGCGGATCGTCTGGGACAGGTCGCGATAGCGGCCCGCCTGCTTGGCCTGACGCTGTAACGCGTTGTGGCGGCTGTCGAGATCCTCGACGATCTCCAGCAGCCGGTCGAGATTGGTCTCGGCGGCGTTGAGCTTGAGTTGCGCTTCACGGCGGCGGGCGCGCAGACCGGCGACGCCGGCGGCCTCTTCCAGCACGCGGCGGCGGTTTTCAGGTTTGGCGTTGATCAGCTCGCTGATCTGGCCCTGCCGCACAAGGGCGGGCGAGTTTGCGCCCGTGCCGGCGTCGGCGAACAGCAACTGCACGTCCTTGGCGCGGACGTCCTCGTCATTGATCGTATAGCCAGAGCCCTTGCCGCGTGTGATGCGGCGGACGACCTCAAGCGTGTCATGTTCGTTGAAGCGGGCGGGCGCGCGACGGTCGGAATTGTCGACGACCAGTGTGACTTCGGCGTGATTGCGGGCGGGCCGGCTGTCGGTGCCGGAGAAGATCACATCTTCCATGCCGCCGCCGCGCAGGGATTTGGCGGAGGTGGCGCCCATCACCCATCGCAGGGCTTCAAGCAGGTTGGATTTACCGCAGCCATTGGGACCGATAATGCCGGTCAGACCGGCGTCGATCCGCAGCTCGGTCGGGTCAACAAACGATTTGAAGCCGGCCAGGCGCAGCTGGGTGAACTTCAACCTCAGACCTCCACTGGCGCTGAACGCCGGTTTTCCGGTCTGTCAGTCGCCGCCATCCCTGCCGAAAGCGTTTTCGGCTCAAACCTTTCGCAGGCGATCTGAGGGGAGACCGCCTGCAAAAGGTCTGCGCGGGAAGGCTAGCCCTCCGCACGCGCTTTGAATAGGGCGATGATTCGGTCCCAAGTGTCGCGGTCAAATTGAGCCGGGATTTCGCCCTCGTCGTCCGTGAGGACTTCGCCGTTCACGGCGTAGACCTGACCATTGGCGCTGTTCTGGGCGTCGAGCATCTGACCGTTGATGATGAAAGAAGGGGTCGAGCCGATGCCGTCGCGCACGGCCTGGTCATTGGCGTCTTCCACCGCTTGCAGAATGTCCTGATTGGTCATGCAGGCGCGGAATTCCTCGTCCGTGAAGCCGGCGGTGCGGGCGATGGTCTGAAACTGGCCTTGGGCGTTGCCTTGCTGCATGGCGCTGAACAGGGCGCGTTGCTGCTCAAACAACAGGTCGATCACATCAAGATACTGATCTTCGGGCGCGCAGCGCGCCAGCATGAAGCCGGCGCGGGCCAGATTGGGCTGGCCGGTCAGCATTTCGCGGAAGACAAAGCGCACATCACCGCGCTCAACGCCGTCATCGATGGCGGGTTTGCCCTGTTCGTAAAACGCGCCGCAGCCCCCGCAGGACGTGGAGGCGTATTCGATGATCGTGACCGGCGCATCGACCGCCCCAACGGCGCGGTCGCCTTCGCGCTCATAAGAGGAGCGTCCATCCGGGGCGTCGCCGCCTGAACAGGCGGTCAGCATCACGGCGCCGACAGCGGCGGCGGCGAGGGTGAGGGCGCGGCGGGTGAAAGTCGTCACGGGTTGAACTCCAATCGGTGTGTCTGGCCGGGCCCTGGGGCGCCGGGGTCTTGCGTTTGCGGCAGCTTAGCGGTCTCAGCCGCCCTTATACAGCGTGATAATGCGACGGAAGGTGTCAGCCTCGAGATTGGCCGGGATTTCGCCGTCTGAATCGGTCAGCGGCGCGCCGTTCACCGTGTAGACATAGCCGGCTTCGCCTTGCTCGGCGATCAGCCGGTCGCCATTGATGATGAAGTACGGAGTGGAGCGCACGCCGTCTTCCGCAGCCATGCGGTTGGCGGTTTGCACAGATCCGATCGCGTCCTCATTGGAGAAGCAGGCGGTGACGTCTTCCGGGCTGAAGCCGAAGCCGGCGGCGATCTCTTCATAGCGAGACTGGGCCGTCCCCTCCTGCATGGCGGCCACAATCGATCCCAGATTGGCGAACAGGGTGTCGACCACCTCGAAATATTGATCATCCGGCGCACAATAGGCCAGCGCGAAACCGGCAACCGCGATATTGGGCGGGCCGGTGATCACCTCGCGGAAGACAAAGCGGACATCGCCTGCTTCAATCGCCTCGCGCACGGCAGGGTAGCCGGTCTCTTGAAATGTCGCGCAATGGCCGCATGCGACCGAGCCGTATTCGATAAACGTCACCGGCGCGTCGGCGTCGCCTTTCACATGGTCGGTGTCGCGCACAAGTCCGGCCTGGGCTTCGGTCAGTGTGGTGGCGTTCTGCGCCAGAGCGCCGCCAGAGAGAACCAGGGCGGCGGCGAGCGCAGTCAGGCTGCGGCGGGTGAGTGAAAGCACGAGGCGTCTCCAGTTTGCGTCAGTCGCTTGAGGATGTAGGCGGCAAGCGCACGCCTTCACGGCGTTCAATCTCTTTGCGCCAGTTTTCCAGCGTTTCTTCAAGGGTCAGCGTTCGTTTTGACTCAGCTTTGACCTTCACAATCCGGTCAGGTCGGGCTTTGGGCTTTTTCGGTTCGGGGTTGAGCGGACCTTGAATGATCTTGAGTTTTTGGGGCTTTTTTCCTGAATAGGTCGCCACTCGCGCCAGGATTTGCGCCGATTGCGCTTCCACCAGCGCCGCCGCCGGGCCGCGGGCGCGGATCACCAGAGCGCCGCCCTGATATTTCTCGGGACGGGTGAATTGAGCCAGCTGGGGACCAACGATTTCGCTCCACTGCGCGTCCAGCTCATGCCGGGTGGGACCGGAAAACTGTTTCGCCAGCGGTTTGATCAGCGCGTTGACGGCGCGGCCGGCCGTGGGCGGCGGCTTGATGGCCGGGCGCCCCCGATGCTCTTTCAACCACTCCGCCGCCTCCGCCTGGTCTCGCGGATCGCCGGTGCGGCGGGCGATGAGATGCCGGTTAGGCGTTGACGTGCGGGGCGGTCGCTTCATGGTGCGCAGCATCGCGCCCGCAGCCGCTGCTGGCAAGCATGAGAGAACACGCCGTGCCCGAGTTTGAAATCCCGGATCTGCCCGCAGCCCCCATGCGCGCCGCACTGCTGGACTGGTATGACCGCGAAGGCCGCAGCCTGCCCTGGCGCATCCGGCCTGAAGACCGGGCGGCGGGCGCCATCGCTGATCCCTATGCGATCTGGCTGTCGGAAATCATGCTGCAGCAGACAACGGTTCCTCACGCCACGCCCTATTGGGAGCGGTTTTTAGAGCGTTGGCCACAGGTGAGCGATCTGGCGGCGGCGCCGCGAGAGGATGTCTTGGCGGCCTGGGCGGGGCTGGGCTATTACGCCCGCGCCCGCAATCTTCACGCCTGTGCGCAGGTCGTCGCGTTTGAGCTGGACGGTGTTTTTCCTTCCGACCTCAAGGCGTTGCTGGCGCTGCCAGGGGTGGGCGATTACACCGCCAACGCCATTCGCGCCGCCGCCTTTGATCAGCCCGCCAGCGTGGTTGACGGCAATGTGGAGCGCGTGCTGACCCGCCTGGTGCGGATGCCGACGCCGCTGCCGAAAGCCAAGCCGCAGATCAAGGGAATCGCTTCGGGCCTGGCTTCGCCTGAGCGTCCGGGGGATTACGCGCAGGCGATCATGGATCTGGGCGCCACAGTGTGTTCGCCCAAATCACCTGATTGCGCCGCGTGTCCATGGTCGGGCTGGTGCGCGGCGCGGGCCGAGGGCGATCAGACCCGCTATCCTCTGAAAGAGAAGAAAAAGCCCAAACCCGTCCGCCGCGGCGCCTGTTTTCATGTGCTGCGCGAGGGCGCAATCTGGCTGCGTCGCCGCCCTGAAACCGGGCTCCTGGGCGCCATGATGGAAGTGCCGGGCACGGGCTGGA
This sequence comes from Oceanicaulis sp. UBA2681, assembly GCF_002354675.1. Taxonomy (NCBI): domain Bacteria; kingdom Pseudomonadati; phylum Pseudomonadota; class Alphaproteobacteria; order Maricaulales; family Maricaulaceae; genus Oceanicaulis; species Oceanicaulis sp. UBA2681. The sequence goes on from NZ_DEMB01000003.1 coordinate 271,080, forward strand.
GCGACAACGCGCCGTCAGAGGCGGATCTTGAGAGCGCGGCGCCGTTTGAGGCGGACTGGCGAAACGCTGGACAGGTGCGCCATGTGTTCACGCATTTCGCGCTGGAGCTGGATGTCTTGTGCGCGACCGCGCCAGACGGCTGGACGCCGGACGAGGGCGTCTGGGCGCCCGTGCGCGATCTGAAAGAGGCGGGGCTGCCCAGCGTGATGATGAAAGCGGCGAAGCTCGGGCTTGAGACGCGGCTGCTCTGACAGCACGACGCCCGCCGCGGCGATGAGCCGGGCGGGCGTTTAGGGGTGTCGGCGTCGTTCTTCTGTTCAGACCTGCAGTTCGGACCGGATGCGGGCGCGGAGCACGTCGATCGGGGCGAGGGCGCCGCCCTGGCGCACATGCCAGAAGGTCCAGCCATTGCACGACGGCGCGCCTTGCACATGGGCGCCCATCTGGTGGATCGAGCCGGCCTGGCCGCCTGCAATCACCGTGCCGTCCGCGCGCACTTGCGCCGTGCGCCGGCCCTGGGCGCAGTACAGCGTGTCGCCCGGCTTCAGAAGGCCGGCCTCAACCAGCGACCCGAAGGCGATGCGCGGCAAGGCGCGCTTGGACTGTGTGACCTGCAACAAATCTTCGCTGGTGGGGTTGATCGCGGCGATGCGCTTGCGCGCCACGTCGGCATAGGTCGGGTCGGCCTCGATGCCGATGTAATGACGTCCGAGTTTTTTCGCGACCGCGCCCGTGGTGCCGGTGCCGAAAAACGGATCGAGCACCAGGTCGCCGGGGTTGGAGGTGGCCAGCAGCACCCGATGCAGAAGGCTTTCAGGCTTCTGGGTCGGGTGGGCTTTCTTGCCTTCCTTGTTTTTCAGGCGTTCGCCGCCGGCGCAGATCGGCAAGGTCCAGTCAGACCGCATCTGCACGCCGTCATTCAGCGCCTTCATGGCGGCGTAGTTGAAGGTCGGCTTGGCGTCCTTGGTCTTGGACGCCCAGATCAGGGTCTCGTGCGCGTTGGTGAAACGCGTGCCCTTGAAGTTCGGCATCGGGTTGGATTTGCGCCAGATCACGTCATTGCGGATCCAGAAGCCCATATCCTGCAAGAAAGAGCCGACCCGGAAAATATTGTGATAGCTGCCGATGGTCCACATGGCGCCATTGGGTTTCAAGACCCGACGGGCCTCTTCCAGCCAGGCGCAGGAGAACAGATCATAGGCGTCGAAATCGCCGATCTGGTCCCAGTCATTGTCGACCGCGTCCACCTTGGAATTGTCCGGCCGGTGCAGATCGCCGCCCAGCTGAAGATTGTAGGGCGGATCGGCAAAGATCAGATCCACGCTCTCGTCAGGGAGCGTTTTCATCACTTCGGCGCAATCGCCTTCCAGGATGGTATCGACAGGAATTTTGTTATTTGGAATGACTGACACCTCAATCGCCCTTCTGTTCGCAACAGCGCTGATTCCCTGAGGGGTGAATCGTTTCGGCTTACCCGATGGTTAAGGCCGATTCATTATGTGCTGCGCCAGACGCCGCGCGCCTGTCTGGCCGACTGTACCGGCGCATAGCTTAACCGATGGATGGGCGTGGGTCCCAAAGTTTCGAGCGCGGCTTTATGGCTTGGGCTGGGATAGCCTTTGTGTCCCGCCAAGCCAAAGCCGGGAAAGCGGTTTTCTGATTCGATCAGGATCTGGTCGCGCAAGGTCTTGGCGATGATCGAGGCCGCGCCGATGCACGCCTCCAGCCCGTCGCCGCCCACAATCGCCCGCGCCGGAGATTTTAATCCGTCCGGCACGCGATTGCCGTCGATCAGGATTTCATCGGGCCGCACGCCGAGGCTCTCCACCGCGCGCACCATCGCCGCCATAGTGGCGTGCAGCACGTTCAGCCGGTCAATTTCCACAGGTTCGGCGACCCCCACGCCCACCCGCGCTTCGGCGCGAATGATCGCCGCCAGCGCCGTGCGGCGCTTCTCGCTGAGCTTTTTTGAATCGTCGAGTTGATCAAGCGCCGAGAAATCATCGGGCAGGATCACCGCCGCACACACCACCGGCCCCGCCAGCGGCCCGCGTCCGGCCTCGTCGACGCCAGCGATAAGGGGAGAAGAAAACATCATTCCGGGTCAGTCCATCAAAACAGGCTGAGCTGATCTTCTGTGTCGAGCGGGCGTTCGAACAGGTCGCAGCGCAGCTTGACCCGGTCTTTCTGAAGGCCGTAGCGGCGCACCCCGGCGCGGAAACGCTTTGAGATCATCTCCGCGATGGGGCCTTCGCCGCGCCCGCGGATATGAAAGTCCGAACTGTAATCGGCGCCGCCGCGCGTATCGCGCACCATGTTGATCACCTTGTCGGCGGCGTCCGGTTTGACCTTTTTCAGCCAGTCGTAAAACAGATCGCGCACCTCCAGCGGCAGGCGCAGCAGCACATAGCCGGCCGTTTGCGCGCCGGCGTTGGCGGACGCCTTTAACAACGCTTCGATTTCGTGATCGGTGAGGCCTGGAATGACCGGCGCGGTCATCACTGTCATCGGCACTCCGGCCTTTGACAACGCCTCCATTGCTTCGAGGCGGCGTTTGGGAGTGGCGGCCCGCGGCTCCATGGCGCGGGCGAGTTTGTGATCGAGGGTGGTCAGCGAGATCGCGGCTTTGACCAGCCCCAGTTCCGCAAGCTCGGACAGGATGTCGAGATCGCGCGTAATGGCGGCGGATTTGGTGATCAGACTGACGGGATGCTTGAAACGCAGGCAGACTTCAAGGATGGAGCGCGTCAGCCGCAATTGCCGCTCGATCGGCTGGTAAGCGTCGGTGTTGGCGCCGATCACAATGGGTTCAACCTGGTAGCCGGGCTTGCGAAATTGCTGTTCTAACAAACGCGCGGCGCCTGCCTTGAAAAACAGGACGCTCTCAAAATCGACGCCGGCGGAATAGCCCCAATACGCGTGGCTGGGCCGCGCATAGCAATAGATGCAGCCATGTTCGCAGCCTCTGTACGGATTGATCGACCGGTTGAACGAGATGTCCGGGCTGTCATTGGTGGAGATGATGGTGCGGCTGGAATCCTTGATCAGCGTGGTGCGGATCTGCTTGGGCGCGGGATCTGTTTCGCTCCAGCCATCGTCAAAGGGTTCGCGGGTCTCAGCTTCGAACCGCCCCGTCGCATTGGATGTGGCGGCGCGGCCGCGCGGTTGCAGCGGCTCGGGAAGGGGGCTCATGCCCCGGGCGGGAACAAAGCGTGCGGTCATGGGCTGACGGTGACTCAGGGCGTGGAACATAGCAAGAACATTTTCATGTTGACTCAAACCGCCCGCCGGAGTTTCTCACCCTCATGAGTCAGATCGTCACCATTCTCCCCGCCTTGAACGCCGCCGCCCATCTTGAGCGCACGCTGCAGAGCCTGACCGAGGCCGAACGCGCGGGGCTGTCGGCGGGCTGGGTTCTGGCTGATGGCGGATCAACGGACGGCACGGTGCAGATTGCTCGCCGCGCCGGATGCCAGGTGGTGACCGGCGCCAAGGGGCGCGGTGCTCAGCTGGCGCAGGGCGCGGCCCTGGCGCGGCGTCAGATCGCGGCGTCGGACTGGCTGCTCTTCCTGCACGCGGACACCCGCCTGTCGCCGGGCTGGTCCAATGAGGTCGAAGCCTACATGGCGGCCAATGCGCACCGGGACCGGGCGGCGTATTTCCGCTTCACGCTGGATGACATGTCCCATCGCGCCCGGCGGCTGGAACGCGCGGTCGCCTGGCGCTGCAAGACGTTCGGCTTGCCCTATGGCGATCAGGGCCTGCTGATCCGCGCTGATTTTTATGACCGTCTGGGCGGGTACAAGCCCTGGCCCCTGTTTGAGGACGTGGATCTGGTGCGGCGCATCGGCAAGCATCGGCTTTGGCCCCTCACGGCGCGGGCGGAGACCAGCGCCGAGAAGTTCCGGGCGGAAGGCTATCGTCGCCGCTCCCTGAAAAATCTTGTTCTGCTGGCGCGGTATTATCTGGGCGCCAAACCCTCTGACCTCGCGAAAGCCTACCGATGACGCTGCGCCCTGTTCTGGTGGTTTTCGTGAAGGCGCCGGTGATCGGCGGCGCCAAGACCCGCCTCGCCAAGGGCATCGGCAAGGTGCAGGCCTGGCGTCGGCATCGCGCCATGACCGCGACGGTGCTGCGCCGTCTGCAGGATCCGCGCTGGGAGACCGTGATCACCCTCAGCCCGGACCGGGCGCTTGACCGCCGCTTTCCCAATGTCTGGCCGGATGATCTGCCGCGTGCATTGCAGGGCGGCGGCGATCTGGGCGCGCGTCAGGCCCGCGTTTTTGCGCATCGCGCGCCGGTCTGCGTCATCGGATCGGACGCGCCGCAAATTACTCGCGACGACATCGCCGCAGCCTTCTCAGGTCTGAAACGAAACGACGCCGTGATCGGCCCCGCGGAAGATGGCGGCTATTGGCTGCTGGCGCTGAACGGTCCGGCGCCCGATGCGCTGTTTGACGGCATGCGCTGGTCTCATGAAGAGACTCGCAGCGATCTGGTGCGGCAGCTTGAGCTGCATGGGCTTGATCGGATCAGGCTGCTGCGCGCCTTGCGGGATGTGGACGAGGCGTCCGATCTACAGCGACGCTAGCTTGGCCTTCATGCTCAGCAAATCCTGCCAGCTTTTCGCTTTCTCCTGCGGGCGGCGCAGCAGGAAGGCGGGGTGATACATCGGCAGGGCCGGAATCACCGTCCCGTCGCTGAGCGTGTAGTCATGCCAGCGTCCGCGCAGCGTCATGATCCCGTCTTTGGACCGCAACAGGCTTTGCGCGGCGATGCCGCCGGCAAAGACAAGGGCTTTGGGCTTCACCAGCTCAATATGGCGCTCGGCGAACGGGCGGCAGGCCTCGATCTCGGCGTCGGTGGGTTTGCGGTTCCCCGGCGGACGCCAGTAGACCACGTTGGTGATCAGGGCGCGCGTGTCATCCAGTCCGATGGCGCTGAGCATCTTGTCGAGCAAATGCCCGGCGGGCCCCACGAAGGGGACGCCCTCGCGGTCTTCATCCCGGCCTGGCGCTTCGCCCACCACCATCACATCGCCCTGGGGATTGCCCCGTGCGAACACCAGCTGGGTGGCGGTGGCTTTCAGCGGGCAGCCGTCAAAGGCGTCGAGCGCTTGCTTGAGTTCGTCAACGGACTGGGCCGCTTGCGCCAGGGCGCGACCGTCCTGAGTCGGTGCGGCGCCAAAGCCGGCCTGACGCGCCTGGGCGCCGGTGGCGCGCGCTTCAGAGGCGGCGGGCGGCGGCGCGATGCTGGAGGATGCAGCGGCTTTGGGCGCGGGCAGGGGCGGCAGCGCCTCGACGCCCGATTGCTCCCACCATCCGATCAGGCTCTTCAGAGCACGGACGTCTTCGGGGGAGAGGGGCGCGGTCATGGAACGTGTTTTTCCGATATGGACTGTGTGAGGCTTCACCCTAGCTCATAACGCAAGCCTGGGTTAATACGAAAGAGAATGCGGCGCCAGCGAATGAGCGCGGCAGGGGCTGAGACTTGAGGAGACGACATGGCCGACGGGGCGATTGAGCGCGAATCCATGGAATACGATGTGGTCATCGCAGGGGCTGGCCCAGCCGGTCTTGCGGCGGCGATTCGTCTGAAACAACGCTGCGAAGAAACCGGGCAGGATTTGACCATCGCCGTCCTTGAAAAAGGCTCCGAAGTCGGCGCGCACATCCTGTCAGGCGTCGTTTTCGATCCCAAGGCGCTGGACGAGTTGCTGCCGGACTGGCGCAATGATCCAAGCCAGCCGTTCGACACGGAAGTCACCGAAGACGTCTTCATGGCGCTGGGCGAGGCGGGCTCCGCCACGATCCCCGGCTTCGGCATGCCGCCCTTCATGCACAATCATGGCTGCTATGTCGGCTCGCTGGCGACCATGTGCCGCTGGCTGGCTGAAAAAGCTGAAGCCATGGGCGTTGAGGTCTATCCCGGTTTCCCGGCGGACCAGTTCATCGAGGAAGACGGCGTCGTCAAAGGTGTGATCACCGGCGATATGGGCGTCGCGCGCGATGGCGGTCACAAGGACATGTACCAGCCCGGCATGGAGCTGCGCGGCAAGTACACCCTGATCGGCGAAGGCGCGCGCGGTTCGCTGTCCAAGCAACTGATCGACAAATACGGACTCAGCGAAGGCCGCGACCCGCAGAAATTCGGCATCGGCATGAAAGAGCTCTGGCGCATCAAGCCGGAGAATTTCAAGAAGGGCCGCGTGCAGCACACCATGGGCTGGCCGCTGGACAATTCCACGGGCGGCGGCTCCTTCCTCTATCATTTCGGTGACAATCTTGTTTCGGTCGGCTTTGTGGTGCACCTCAACTACAAGAACCCGCACCTGTTCCCGTTCGGCGAATTCCAGCGCTTCAAGACCCACCCTGACATCGCGCCGATCTTTGAAGGCGCCGAGCGTCTGTCCTATGGCGCGCGGGCGATCACCGAGGGCGGCTATCAGTCCGTGCCCAAGCTGACCTTCCCGGGCGGCGCGCTGATCGGTTGTTCGGCCGGGTTCGTGAACGTGCCGCGCATCAAGGGCAGCCATAACGCCATGAAGACCGGCATGATGGCCGCTGAAGCCGCGTTCGACGCGCTGGCCGAAGGGCGTCAGGGCGACGAGCTGACCGCTTACGCTGAAGCCTATGACAAGTCCTGGGTGAAAAAAGAACTCAAGACCGTCCGTAACGCCAAGCCGCTCTGGACGAAGTTCGGAACGGTGCTGGGCGTCGCGCTGGGCGGTATGGACATGTGGACCAACTATCTGTTCGGGTTCTCGATCTTCGGCACGCTCAGCCATGGCGGCAGTGACGCAGAGGCGCTCAAGCCCGCCGACAAATGCAAGCAGATCGACTATCCCAAGCCTGACGGCGTTCTGACCTTTGACCGTCTGTCCTCGGTGTTCATCTCGAACACCAATCATGAGGAAGACCAGCCGGTCCACCTGAAACTCAAGGATCCGGCGCTGCAGAAGTCGTCCGAATATGATGTCTATGGCGGCCCGTCCGCGCGGTATTGCCCGGCGGCGGTCTATGAATGGGTGACGCCGGACGAAGGCGGAGAGCCGACCTTCGTGATCAATGCGCAGAACTGCGTCCACTGCAAAACCTGCGACATCAAGGATCCCAACCAGAACATCAACTGGACCACGCCTGAAGGCGGTGGCGGTCCCAACTATCCGAACATGTAAGGGCGGGGCGAAGATGCGCCCCGACACCGGCTTTCGCGCCGCGCTGACCTCGATCCTGGGCCTGGGCCTTGGATTGAGCGTAAGCGCGTGCGCCAGCTTGCCTGACGCCGGGTTCGGTCATGAAGAACGTTCGGTCTACGGCTCCTATCTGGCGGCGCGCTACGCCGGCTCGTCTCGCGATCTGGAAGCGTCGTCCGAGCTGTACGCTCAGGCGCTAGACCGGGCGCCGGACTCGACGCTGATCTCGCAGCGCGCTTTCTTCGCCGCCCTGGTGGCGGGAGATTTCGATCGCGCCGATCAGGTGGCCGAGCAGGCCGCCAATGATCCGGAGACCGCTCAGATCGCCGGCATATACTGGCGCGCCCTGAGCCTTGGACACGGCCGGGAGCCTGTTGAGCTGGAGAACAACGCCGTCGGCGTGTTTTCAAACCTCGTCACCGATATTCTTCAAGACTGGGACGCCATTGCGCGGGGGCAGGAGGTGTCCTGGGCGCAAAGCGATATCAGTCTGGCGACGCCGCAAACACCCTCAGCCGAGCACTGGCTGCATCGCGCGCTCGTTCTCGAGCATCTGGGCCAGGATGAAGCGGCGGACGCCGCCTATCAGAACGCCCGCGCCGGCATGCCTGGCCTGATCACTTTCAATACCCTGATGTATGGCGCATTTCTGGAGCGTCAGGGACGAGTGGATGCGGCGCGCTCGCTTTATGAAGAGGCGCTGGAGATCCGCTCAGTCGAGCGCCCTGATGTGGAAGCGGCGCTGGCGCGTCTGGACCATGGCGGCCGTCCGCCACGGTTTCCGCGTGCGCGGGAAGCCGCCGCGCGGGCGCTGTTTCCGCCAGCCTCCATCGTCAGCAACCGGGCGGGCGGCGAATATACGGTGCTGTTCCTGCGCGTGATCCAGCGTCTGGACCCGAATTTTCATTACAACACCCTGACCATCGCCCAGATGCTCGACAGTCTCGATCTGCAAGAGGCGGCGCTGGCTGAATACGCCAAGATCGACGACGGCCCGCTGTATGAGGGCGCCCGGGTCAATCGGATTTGGCTGCAATTCCGGATGGAGGAGCGCGAGAGCCTGGTGGATGAGGCGCGCGCGCTGGTCGAGCAAAGTCCAACCATCCCGCATCAGCTCTTGCTGGCGGATATGCTCCGCGTGACCGATCGCTGTAGCGACGCCATACCGATTTACGCGCATGTGGTTGAACAAGCGCGTGAGGAGCGTGGCGAAGCGGATTGGCGCTATGTGTTCTATCAGGCGGCCTGCACCGAAATCGTCGAAGGCTGGGACGTGGCGGAGCCTTTGTTCGAACACACGCTGGAGCAGGCGCTCGACGAGCCGCTGGTGCTCAATCATCTTGGCTATAATCTGATCGTGAAGGGTGAGCAGCTCGAACGCGGGCTGCGCATGGTTCAGCGCGCGGTGTCGCTGGACCCGTCCAATGGCGCCATTACGGATTCGCTGGGCTGGGGGCATTACAAGCTCGGCAATTTGCGTGATGCGATCTACTGGCTGGAGCGTGCAGTCACCTTGAGCCCGGACAGCGCCACCAATAACTGGCATCTGGGCGACGCCTACGCCGCCGCCGGCCGTCAGCTGGAGGCGGAGTTCCAATGGCGCCGGGCGCTGGAGCTGGATCTGGATGAGGGCGAGCGTGAGCTGATCGAGCGCCGGCTGGAGCTGGGACTGGACGCCGGGCCGCCCGATCTGCCATGAGAGCGGCGTCATGACAGACGCAGCCAGTGAATTCGCCCCCGCCAAAGTCAATCTCAGCCTGCGCGTCGGTCCGCCGCGCGCTGACGGCTACCATCCGCTCGACTCCCTTGTGGTGTTCGCGGACTGGGGCGATGCGTTGAGCGCGCAGCCCGCTGACACCCTGACGCTAAACCTCACGGGGCCGGGGGCGGGGGGCCTGCAGTCTGATCCGCAAAACCTGGTGCTCAAAGCCGCCTACGCCTTGCGCGCGGCGGCGGACCAGCCCGAGCTGGGCGCCCATCTGACGCTGGACAAGCATTTGCCGGTCGCGGCGGGGCTCGGCGGCGGATCGTCGGACGCGGCGGCGGCGCTGCGCGTGTTGAACCGGGTCTGGGATCTCGGATTTTCTCTCAAGCAACTTGCAGAGATCGGTACGGTGGTCGGCGCAGATGTGCCCGCCTGCGTGCATGCCCGTCCTTTGCGGATGCAAGGGATCGGCGAACGCGTCACGCCGCTGATCGCCTGGCCGGCGCTTCATGGCGTGATCGTGCATCCCGGCGCGCCGGTGCCCACTGGGTCCGTGTTCAAGGGCTATGATGCGACAGCGCCTCAGCCGCTGTCAGCGGGGGCGCCCATGCTGGCGGGCGATCTGGAGGCGGCGCTCAATCGTCTGGCGCTGGACGGCAATGATCTTGAGGCGCCCGCGATCGCGCACTGTCCGGTTATCGAGAGCGCGCTGGCCGCGCTGAAGCGCCAGCCCGGCGCGCGCCTTGTGCGCATGTCCGGGTCCGGGGCGAGCTGTTTTGCGCTGTTCGAAACGCCGGAGTCGGCGGACAGGGCGTCCCGTATGATCGCAGGCGAGCACCCGGACTGGACCAGCCGCGCTGTGGTGTTCGGGGGCGCAGCGTGAGCGGCGCGCTCATCGCCATGGCGCTCACCGCAGCCTTGGTCAGCTTTGTCGTCTCTGTGCTGGTCTTGAAGGGCGGCGTGCTCGATCTGCCGAACGCTCGGTCCAGTCACAAGACCCCTACGCCGCGCGGCGGGGGTTTGGGCGTTCTGGCGGGCGTGGGCGCCGGGGCGCTGGTGGCCAGCGCCTTTCCTCTGGGCGCTTCGGCGCTGGGGGGCGTCTTGATCGTGACGGCGCTGTTCGGCCTGCTGGGGTTTCTCGATGACCTCTTTGTGCTCGATGAACGGCTCAAACTGGTCTCCTTCATCGTTTTCTGCGCGGCGATGGTGTCCACGGCCGGACCCGTCACCCGGTTCGGCCTGACCTATGAGCTGGGTTTTGCGCTGCCCTTGCTCGTCGGCTGGGTCGGCTCGGCGCTCTTTGTGTTCGTGGTCGTGAACGCGGCGAACTTTATGGATGGCTCGGACGGCATTCTCGCTGCGGTGATGATCCCCGCCGGCATTGCGCTGTGCGTCGCCGGGCTGGCGGCAGGCGTGATGACCAGCGTCATTGCGGGGGCCTTGCTGGCCGCGAGCCTTGCCGGCTTTGTTGTGCTGAACTGGCCGCCGGCGAAACTGTTTGCCGGCGATGTGGGCGCGCTGGGCGCAGGGGCGCTTTATGCGGGCGGTGCGCTGGCTCTGGTCAATCACGGCTTTTCCGGCACGCTCTGGCTTGCGCCCTTGTTCGTGCTGGTCTTTCTGGCGGACGTTCTGCTGACCCTGCTGCGCCGGGCGCGGCATGGCCGGTTTTCGCTGTCGGCCCATCGTGAGCACGCCTATCAGCGCCTGATTGATTCAGGTTGGAGCCATCAGGAGATCGCGCTCGTCTATGGCGGGCTGACCGCCGGGATCGGGCTCACAGGCCTGATCGCCGCCCAGATGATGGACGGCGCCGTGCCGATGGTGTTCGCGCTCTGGACGGTGGTCCTGACCGCGCTTCACGTGTCGGTTGGGCGGGTCGTGGGGCGGTAGACTGCTCCATTCGGACTGGATGACGGTTCGAGAAGAACTTTTCCCTTCTCCCCCGCCTTCGCCGGGGAAGAGGATAGTGTTGAATTGTCATCCCCCGCTTCATGCGGGGGATCCATGCCGTTTGTTCAGATCAGAGCCGATCGAGCATCGCGCGAATGGCGTCGAGTTGGCTGGCGCCGAGTTTCATCGAGCGCTCTGCCGACCAGCCATAGATGGCGTCAGGCATGTCCGCATTGTCCTTGAACGGCATTTCCAGGGTCATGGCGAGGCATTTGAAATGATGCCGCATCCAGTGGGTGGCGATGGAGAGGTCCGCTTCGCCCGGCGCATCGACGTCATAGCCGAACGCGGTCTGGAAATCGGGGTTGAAGCGTTTCAGCTCGGCCTTGTAGCCGTCGAGCTTTTTCTGATCGCTCTCCGTCCAGCCCGGCACGCCTTCGGCGCCTGCGATGAAGTTATAGGGCAGGCCCTCATCGCCATGCATGTCGAGGAATAAGTCGACACCAGTCTGCTCCATGGCGTCGAGCACGCATTTGACTTCCGGAGAGTTCTCGGCGCTCGCCTTGTCCCATTCGCGGTTGAGGTTCACGCCCTTGGCGTTGGTGCGCAGATGGCCGCGAAACGACCCGTCCGGGTTCATGTTCGGCACGATGTGGAAGACGGCTTTTGACAGCAGATCGCGCGCCACCGGATCATTGTCATCCAGAAGACGCTCCAGAAGGCCTTCGGCCGCCCATTCCGCCATGCTCTCGCCGGGGTGCTGGCGCGCGGTGATCCACAGCGTCTTCTTGCCGTCGCCGGGTTCGCCCACGATGAGCCGGTCGATATCGCGACCGTCCAGCGTCTCGCCGATCACATCGAGCGTGACGCGGGGATCGGCCTGGCAGGCGGCGATCAGGGCGTCATGGCGGGCCATGGAATAGGGGGCGAAATAAGCGATCCAGACGGCGTCCGCATCAGGGGTGAGGGAGAGGACGAGCTGACCGTCAGCGTAAGACGTCTCGATACGCTCCCAATGCTCACGGTCTTCGGACGCGACCGCCTGATACCCGTCCCAGCCATCGAGGTAGGCCGCGCCGCCGGCGTTCTCGATCACCATGCGGCAGGTCTGGCCCTTCGCGCCGGACAGGCGAAAATGGAACCATTGGTAGAAGTCCGAGCCGTTGTCCTTTTTGATCTCAAGGCGAATGTCCTTGGGATCGGAAGCGGACTTCACAACGATATTGCCGGAATCAAACTGGCTGGAGATGCGCATGGCGGACCTCTTTCTGGGGAAGATGTGAAAAGGGCGGCTCTGCGCCGCCCTCAAGGATCAGTATGCGCGTTCCACAACAAACTCGGGCAGGGCGGCCAGCGCCTCTGTCCACTCGTTGCGGGGCGCGATGTTGAGCGCATTGACCGCGTTCGCGGCATGGGCGCGGGCGGCCTCGAGCGTGGCGTCAAGCGCGCCATGTTTTTTGAGGATGGCGAGCGCTTCGTCGAAATCAGCGTCCGACTGCTCGCCATCGCTGATCACACGTTTCCAGAAAGCGCGTTCGGTGTCGTCCGCCGCTTCCAGCGCCAGCGCGACGGGCAGGGTGATCTTGCCTTCGCGAAAATCATCGCCGGTGTTCTTGCCGAGCTCCGCCGCCATGCCGCCATAATCGAGCGCATCGTCCACCAGCTGGAACGCGAGGCCCAGCTCGCGGCCATAGGTCTCCAGCCCGTCCTCGACGGCCTTGTCCGAGCCGTTCAGGATCGGCGCCACCTGGGCGGCGGCCGAGAACAGCGCGGCGGTCTTGGCGTCGATGATGCTCATATATTCAGCGCGAGTGATGTCGATATTGCGCACGGCGGCCAGCTGGCGCACCTCGCCTTCGGCGATCACGGACGCGGCGCGGCTGAGAACATGCAGCGCGTCCATGGAGCCCGCATCGACCATCATCATGAAAGAGCGCGCGAACAGGAAATCGCCGACCAGCACGGAATGCGCATTGCCCCAGACGGCGTTGGCGGGCGCCTTGCCGCGGCGCAGCTCGCTTTCGTCCACCACGTCATCATGAAGCAGCGTCGCGGAGTGGATGTATTCCACCGCCGCCGCCAATGACACATGGCCCGCGCCTTCATAGCCCAGCATGCGCGCGGCGGTGACGGTGATCAGCGGCCGGATGCGCTTGCCCCCCGCAGCCACCAGATAGTCGGCCGTTTGCGGGATCGAATGGGTGGCGCTGGCCATACGTTCTTCGATCACGGCCTCAACAGCGGCCATGTCATCGCTGGCGAGCGTCGCCAGCCGGATCACCGGATTGACCGGTTCTGCCGGAATATCTGCCTGAGGGAGTCCGTTCACCCCGAGCCCCTTGATGTTCTCGTTCAGCGCGCCGCACAATAGGTGGCGCCCCATGACGCGGCAAGCACATGACGCTGTGCGAACGCATTGGATGGTTCATTATGCCTCAACACCATATAGGGCGGAGACCCAAATGATCGAAGTGCTTGCGACAAACGATCCCGTGAAACTGAGTTTCGCCCAGGCGATTCTCAAGGAGGCGGGGATCGAGGCGGTGACGCTGGACGAGCAGACCTCCTCGACCTTTGGCGGTGCGCTGCCCTGGATCAAGCGCCGGATTCTGGTCCGGGAGCAGGATGCCGATCGCGCCAAGGCCATGCTGATTGATGCGCTCAAGGACGATGCGGAACAGTGACCCGTGCGCCGGACGCCTTTCTGGGCGGCAAGATCAAACTGCACCAGCTTGAAGACGGCTATCGCGCCGGCATGGACGCGGCGGTGCTGGCGGCGGCGCTGGGGCTGAAGCCGGGCCAGCGCGCGCTCGAGTTCGGCTGCGGCGCGGGCGCGGCGCTGCTGAGCGCGGCGGCGCTGTATCCAGACGCGCATCTGACCGGGATTGAGCGTGATCCTGAAGCGGCCGCCCTGGCGCAGAGCAATATCGTTCTGAACGGGTGTGAAGACCGGGTCTCGGTGACCGAGGGCGATGCGCTGGGCTTCAAGGCCGCGCGCGAGCTGGACGCGGTGTTTTTCAACCCGCCCTTCTTTGACGACCCGACGACCTTGCGCGCGCCCAAGAGCGGAAAAACCCCCGCCTGGATGTCGGACGCCGGGCTTGAGGCGTGGATGGAGGCGGGGCTCAAACGGCTCAAATCAGGCGGAGTGCTGACGGTGATCCAGCGCGCCGACCGGCTTGATGATCTGCTTCTCGCGCTGAAAGGGCGGGCGGGCGCGGTCGTCATCCTGCCTGTTCAGGCGCGCGCCGCAGAGCCCGCCAAGCGCGTGGTGGTGCAGGCGATCAAGACCGGCAAGGGGTCGCTTCAACTCCTGCCGCCCCTGACCTTGCACGAAACCGGCGGATCAGGCTTCACGCCGGAGGCTGACGCCATCTTCCGCGGCGAGCGCCGCCTTGCCTTGCGCCGCTAAAACCCCCAACTGTTTCCTATCTGGTTGGAGAGACAAAGAATGTCAGCAAAAGACACCCTGAGTGCGGCCTGGACAAAAGCGCAAAAGACCGTCCGTCAGCTTCTGGGACAGGACACGCCGCTGGTGCCGGTGATCCGCCTTGAAGGCATGATCATGTCAGGCGGTCGCAACGCCAATGCGCTAAACCTGCAGCGGGTTGAGAAACAGATCGAGCGCGCTTTCTCGATCAAGGATGCGCCAGCCGTCGCCTTGCTGATCAATTCGCCTGGCGGCAGCCCGGTGCAGTCGCGCCTGATCCATGAACGCATCCGCGCGCTGGCGGTGGAGAAAGAGAAAACCGTTCTCGCCTTTTGCGAAGATGTGGCGGCGTCTGGCGGGTATTTCCTGGCGGTGTCGGGCGATGAGATCTTCGTTGATCCCGCCACCATTATAGGCTCGATCGGGGTGATCAACGCCAGCTTTGGCTTCACTGAAGCCATGGAAAAGCTGGGCGTTGAACGCCGGGTGAAGACCGCCGGCAAGAGCAAGCTGATCGCAGACCCGTTCTCGCCTGAAACCGATCAGCAGAAAAAGCGCATGGAGCGGCTTCTGAATTCGGTACACCTCCAGTTCATCGACCTCGTCAAAGCGCGCCGCGGCGACAAGCTCAAACCCCAAAAGGGCGAAGAGCTGTTTGACGGCTCTGTCTTCACCGGAACCGAAGCGATCGAAAACGGAATCGCCGACGAGATCGGCGATCTGCGCACCGTGCTGAAAGCGCGCTTTGGCAAGGACACCCGCACAAAAGTCTTCACGCCCGCCAGTCAGGGGCCGCTCAGCCGCCTGTTCGGGATCGCTCTTGACGGCGTGGAGCTGCGCGCCGCCTGGGCGCGCTTCGGGCTCTAGCCATGCTGGAGCTGACGCTTCTTCTGGCGGCGGGCGCGGTGGTGGCGTTCATCTTCCTCACCAAGCCCGCCAGGACCCGCCGCGACAAGACGGCCGATGCGGCGGCTGAGGCCGTGCGTCGCAAACTGGAACGCGACGGGCGAGAATAGGGCCAGTTGGCTCACATCCCGAAGCCGCCGCCAAGAAACCACTCTGACAGCACATTCGTTCAGGCGCGAACACCTTGTAGAGAAAATTCTGGAAAGGCGGCGTGCCTGGCTTCTTTTCTCGAAGAAGAGCTATGCCTGCAATTGGTGTAAAGGCTTATTTCTTTCTTATGAGGTAGCCGTCTTTTGCGACAGTAACTTGTAGCTTGTGGTTCAGCTCTTTGTTTATTTCGAATTCATTGTGGTTCTTTAGCCAGAATTCAACGGCTGTTTTGGGATTGTCGCCCGGCCCCCAAGGCCGGTCGAAGAGCAAGGAATCCTCAAGGTCGTCAATAATTGTATCAAAGACGATGCAATAGCTCCCGACAGAGACGAGCGGCGCATACGCTTCCAGCTCCTGCAGCACATGATCATGGCCATGATGGCTGTCGAGGCAGACCAGAACGGTCTTCGCATCTCCCACTGCACGGCGCACGGATGCGATGACGTCTGTGTCCACTGAAGACCCTTCAATCATCGTAATGCGATTTTTGAACGGATGCTTGTCGATGGCTTGCCGGGTGTGGGGTCGGATATCAATATCGACACCAATGACGCGCCGCTGGCTTGAAACCTGTTGGCCTGTCGCTTCCATCTCGCTGAGGTCCAGCAGCGCCAGTAAAGAGGCGGACAAGCTCAGCGAGCCGCCGCGCGCGATACCGGTTTCCACAATTACATCGGGACGCACCTGCCAGACGATTTCCTGCAGCGCCATGATGTCCTGCGGGTATTGTATGATGGGTACGCCTAACCAGTTGAAGTTATAGGAGTACTGAGCTACAATTGAGGCCTCGAGAAAGGCCTTGGCTGCAGACTCCAAGTCAGCGTCCTGCGACATCGTCTGCAGGCGCTTCCTGACTTCGGTCTCATACTGATCCACTGAACATGCCTCTTAATTTAAAACGATCACCGACAATGCTCTGAATTTCATCTAGATAATTCGCATTCATGACGGTGATTTCAGTGCCTGCAGGCAAGTCTTTCAAGCCCGCTTCCGCACTCATGACTTCCAGCCCTGTGGACGCCAGAAAACGTCCTTGCTTGGCGGGATTGATGTCGATGACCCGCTGTACGGCGCAGCCCGCGCGCTGGCATAGCAGAGCGTAAATAACGCCTTTTGAGGCTCCGCCCCAGATCACCGGCTGAGCTCCTTGCTGCGCGCTCACTTCTTCCTCCACGCCCTTCATGAAGTCGTCCGGAAAACGCACAGCATGATCAGGCCGATAGGTCGGGACACGCAAGGTGGAGAGGTCGCAGATGACGCGCAGATACTGGCCATCAAAACCACGATCAGCGAACAGGACCCGCCCGAACATGTTGTGGAAGTCTGACAGCCTGAAATAGTTGACGTGCTCGTAGAAGATGTCGAACCAGGCGCGCGCTTCACAAATCCAGTCAAAACACGGCACTTCGATGTAGATGAGAGTTCCCGGGTCGGCCTTGGCGGCCATGTCGGCTAAAAATCCGACTGGATCCGGTACGTGCTCCAGAACATGTCTCAGCACAATATGGCTGCCCGCCAGAGGCTCCTGTCCCGTAAAGGGCGCGCTGACAATATCGCCGTCATCCCCAACATAGGCGGGATCATAACCGCGCACCTGTCCGCCCCGCTCCCGCAGCACCTGCAGAAAGCGCCCCATCCCGCAGCCAATCTCGACAAAGGACGGTCCGCGCATCTGCTCCAGAACAAGGTCGGCAACGTCTTTGAGATGCGCTTCAAACCGCGGGCTGAACCCTTGATCGTTCTCGTAATCCTGATCGTAGACCACGAGGTCAGGTTCAAAGGCCGCATTGTAGACCAGTCCTGTCTGAAGGCACTCGACCAGATGGATATCCCCGGTCGGGCTGTTCAATGCGGCTTGGCGGGTGTCGAACATCTTGTTCTGTAACGCCGGATAGCCTTCAAAGCGGAGAAGGGTTTTGAGCGTCGAGGTCATGACCGGCTTTCCCCGATAGCTGGAGCGGCGCTCCAGGGCTCGCCCACCAGGCAAGCCGGGTCGCCAGGTCGATCAGGCCGAGCCCCAAACCGCAACAAATCCTCGCGGCCGTATTCGGCCGCGATGCCTAGCGCGAAATTGGCGACTGTGACGGGGTCGCCCGAACAGATATTGGCGGCGCCGGAAGTTTCAGACAAAGCGAACCGGGACAGCTGCTCACCGACTGCATCCACGTGCATGTAGTCGCGAATCTGGCGACCGGAGGTCAATTCGGCGACTTGCCCCGCCGCGAGACGGGCGCGCAAGTACGGCGTCAGCCGGCGAGGGTCTTCCTGCCCGCCATAAATGTGGAACAACCTGGCCCAGGCAAAGTCTGAGTCTGCGCGCTCGTATGCTGCGAGCAGAGTCTGGTAGACGCCTGCTTTGGCGCACGCATAAACAGATACGGGCGCGAGCGGGGTCTGAGGTGTGAGATAGCCATAGTTCGCATCATATTCCAGACAGGTTCCGACACCGACAAACCTGCTAACACCCAGCTCAAGCGCTTCATGGGCGAGCCTGAGGGTGCCGGACACGCATACGAGATTGTCCAGAGCATGCAGATAGTCCCGGGCGTCCACATACCAGGCAAGATGGATGACGAGATCAATCCCGTTCAGGGCCGCGCGAAGCTCGCCATCGGAAGCCGTGAACAAGTCGGGCAAGACGACATGCTCATCTGCGCCTGCAAGTGTCTGCGACGGGTCCCGGACCACACATCGGAGCACATGACCCGAACGAGACAATGATGGCAGGAGCGCTCGGCCGATATAGCCCGTGGCGCCCGTGATTAGAATGCGCACGCCTCAAGCCTCCGGAATGTCGGATGTGATGAATTGAGTGCCTTGGCGTTTCAAGTGCGCCAACTGGCGTTCGATTTCATCCGCAATGTTCCACGGGAAGATCACCAGATAATCAGGCGGGTCTTGCTCAAGCGCTTCGGGCGAGCGGATGGGGATATGGCTTCCAGGCAAGAGTTTGCCTTGCTTGGACGGGGCCGCATCGCACACATATGGCAGCAAATCCGGTTTGATCCCGGCATAATTGAGCAAGGTGTTGCCTTTCGCCGCGGCGCCATACCCTGCAACGCTCCGCCCATCCCGTTGCGCACTCAGCAGGAAGCGAAGGAACGCGTTCTTGCGCGCATTCGCTTGACCCTGGAATGGCGCATACCCCTCAGCCCGATCGAGGCTTGCGGCGCGTTCCTGCGCCAGCACCGCATGGACAGCCTCAGTTTCCATATGGCCTGCGCCTTGAAGGCAGCCCCAGACCCGCAAACTCCCGCCATGGGTCGGCAAGCGCTCTACATCAAAGACCCGGAGGCCGCATGCATTGAAGATCTGCCGCACTGAAAGCAATGAAAGGTAGGAATAATGCTCGTGATAGATCGTATCGAACTGGCAGTCCCGGATCAGATTCAGCAGGTGTGG
>NZ_DEMB01000003.1:289916-335676 GCF_002354675.1 Oceanicaulis sp. UBA2681
AGTGAAATCAACAATGTCGGGGACGTGGGCGTAGACATTATTGGCCAGGACAAGGTCCGCGTGGCGACGTTCGGCCAGCATACGGGCCAACTCCGAACCAAAAAACGCCTCCACCACCTCAATACCGGCTGCGCGTGCGGCTGCGGCCGTACTGGCCGTTGGCTCCACCCCTAAACAGGGGATCTCAGCCTGCTTTATGTATTGAAGAAGATACCCGTCATTCGAGCCAATCTCGATGACATAACTCTCTGCTGACAGAGCGAACCGTTCAATCGTGGTTTCACAGTATTGACGCGCATGCCTCAGCCAGGATGTGGAAGTTGATGAGAAATAGGCGTAATCCGCCGAAAAGAGGCGCTCTCGTTCAGTGAAGTCCTCTGTCTGCACGAGCCAGCAGGCTTCACAGACTCCGACACGCAAGGGAAATGTCAGCTCCGCAGAATTCGCCGCTTCGGGCTCAATATAGGCGTTAGACGGCGGCGCATGCCCCAGATCGACCAGGGTGCGGGAGACAGGCGACGCGCAATGACGGCATGAAAAGGTCATAATTCAACAGGTTGAATGCATGAGAGAGAGGGCAGGGCAAGGTCTTTCTGCGATACCTCAACGACAGGGAGCGGCCAAGCGATATCCAGATCCGGGTCATCGTGGCGGACCCCGCCCTCAGCCTGTGGCGCATAAGTGCTGGAATGCAGGTAAATCAATCGGGCGTCATCTGTCAGCGCCTGGAATCCGTGTGCGACGCCGCGTGGGATATAAACCGCATTGTGCCGTGATGAATCCAGCGTCACAGCCAGCCATTGTCCGAAACTTCTCGAGTGCGCCCTCAAGTCCACCAGGACGTCGAAGACTGCCCCGGACACGCACTGGACCAACTTGATTTCGGCATGAGGCGGATACTGGAAATGCATCCCGCGAACGGCCCCTCGCACTTTTGTCAGCGAACGGTTGTGCTGCACCCATCGCGTGTTCAGCCCGTGATCTGAAAACGTGGATTCACAATAGAACCGGGAGAATTCTCCCCTGTGATCGGCATGCACCGGCGCACTGATCTCGAAGGCGCCCTCGATGGATAATGGTTCAATCTTCACGTCTGCGCCTCATAGGCGAGAATCTGGTTCTGCGTGAGGGTGACCGGGTCAACTCCTTCATGGACCTGATGATACCAGTCAATTGTCTCCGTCACGGCGCGCTCGAAACTCCAGCGCGGTCGCCACTCTAGAAGGTCGAGCGCCAGCTCGGCGTTCAGCCGCAGCGTTTTCGATTCCGGCAGAGAGGAACTGGAAGGGGCTGTCTCCACATCTCCGGGCCATTGCTTTAACGCGACCTCCACGAGGTCGGAGACCGAGCGCCTGTCGTCTTTCGCGGGACCGAAATTGAAAGCGCGCTGGAACTGGTTTGTCTCGGGTTTTGTCAGGGCTTCAGCCAGACGAAGATATCCCGCCAGAGGGTCAAGCACATGTTGCCAGGGCCGAATGCTGGACGGGTTGCGCAATTTCAGGGTTTTCTTCGCCGCCAGGGCTCTCACCAGGTCCGGAACAATACGATCTTCCGCATAGTCCCCGCCTCCGATCACATTTCCAGCGCGAGCGGTCGCCAGACGCGCTCCGCCGTCTGTGAAAAACGATTGTCTGTAGCTATGGACCGCAAGTTCGCTGGCGGCTTTTGATGCAGAATAGGGATCGTTACCCCCTAACCGGTCCGACTCTTCGAATGATTCACCCGTCTCTGCATTGGCGTAAACCTTGTCGGTCGTCACCATGACGACCGCACACATGGCGCCCGTCTCACGAAGAGCCTCCATCAAATTGACGGAGCCGAGCAGATTGGTCCGCCAGGTTTCAAGCGGGTCGCGGTAGGACCTGCGCACCAGGGAGCAGGCGGCCATGTGTATGATGACGTCAGGCTGAGCCTCATCCAGGCGCGCCCGCAAAGCAGCGTGGTCGCGGATGTCGACGATTCGATGGTCCAGTCGGTTTTCATGATCCAGGCGCACGAACAAGTCGTCAGGACCTTCAGGCGGCAAAGCCGCACCGAAGACGTTCGCCCCCTTCATCAAGAGTTGTTCTGACAACCATGCGCCCTTGAATCCGGTGTGACCGGTGATCAGGACACGCTGACGGGACCAGAAATCCGTCATGGCTACGCCCAGCTCCGCCAGGGCGCCGCCCCGCTTTCCCAGAGCTCTTCAAGCTGGTGCTTGTCGCGCAACGTATCCATGGCGGCCCAGAAGCCGTCATGCTTGTACACGCTCAACTTTCGGTCTTGCGCCAGTCTGATCAAGGGCGCCCGCTCCCATGAAACATCATCGCCGTCGATGAGGTCGAGCACGCTGGGTTCACAGACGAAAAAGCCGCCATTGATCCACTGCCCATCGCCGGGAAGTTTTTCGTGGAAGCCCACAACATTGTCGCCATCAAGTTCGAGAGAGCCAAAGCGGCCCTTAGGCTGGATTCCCGTGACTGTGGCTGCGCACCCCGAGGCTTCATGGTGCTTGAGCAACTGACCGATATCGACATCGGACACACCGTCGCCATAGGTCAGGAAAAAACGATCGTCGAGGAACGGCGCCACGCGTTTCAAGCGGCCGCCTGTCATGGAGTGCTCGCCGGTGTCGATCAGGGTAATTCGCCAAGACTCGCTGCGACGATGATGAACATCGATTCTGTCGTTTTGAAGATCAATGGTGACATCAGAGACGTGAAGCAAGTAATTCGCGAAGTACTCTTTGATCATATACCCTTTGTAGCCGCAGCAGATGACAAAGTCGTCAAATCCAAACTGGCTATAATGCTTCATGATGTGCCAGATGATCGGCCGGCCGCCGATCTCGATCATCGGTTTGGGTTTCAAATGGGATTCCTCGCTAATGCGTGTTCCCAATCCGCCAGCGAGAATTACGACTTTCATAGCATTAGCCACCTTCAGGATTCCGTATTGTGTTCTGAAGCAGGTTCAGTATCGGCCTGGTCACAATGATCATGGGCTTTCATTTCAGTGCGGACTTTCTCGAGTAAAGCGCTGGCCGCTACGTCCTCGGGCTGCAACTTCAGCAGCGATTTCAGCGTCTTTTCGGCGTCTGCAAACTGCCCTTTGGAAAACTGGGCGTCCGCCCGTTTCTTTCGCGCATGTGCAATGGTTTGATGGATCAGCTCCAGTTTCTTGGGGGCTGCTCGCGCCATGACGGACTCGATGCCCGGCAGGACTGAATGGACAAGCTGCGAGGCGTCATGAACCGTGTTCGCTCCGACGCCGTCGCAGTCCATGACGAAGACCAGGCCGTCCGCACTGGTCTTGCTTTTGGTCACGCCAAATTTGACGGGGTCATTCTTGATGGCTTTGATATCCACCCCCGTCATGCTCACCGACCATTTTTCCGCGAGCTCGCCGATCAGCTCCAGCTCTGTTTGAAGGTGTGAGCTGTCGTGTCGATCAACCGCTCCGTCCAGAAGGTACTGGATTGCGCCTTCCTTATTGAAGTTGAGTTCGCGCCCGATCACTTTTTCTATTTCAGGCTTCATTCGCAATTGCGCAGAAATAATCGTGGCCGCGTTAGACGTAATAGAGACTCCATCTATGCCGCTAACGTCTTTCGCCTGGATTTTCGCGTCGCCAGCAAATGATTTATACATTTCTGACTGACTCTGGGGCAGCCTGATATGACCAGATTGACTTTTTCCCCCGGCGCCGGAGACGAAAAGGGTCCGCTCGATTTCAAGCAGGTCCTTACCAAAAGCCAGATTCATATACCCTGAATCAAAATCAGGAATTATGTCCAGAATATAGGCGCCGCGGGCGGACTTGATTTTCTCTAACAATTGTCTCGAGACAAAGTTTCGGTAAACTCCCGGACCTGTGCCTATTCGCAGTTTATATGAGTAGGCGTTTTCGATAACAGAAATAGTGTTATCGACATATTTTGCATCTGTTCCGGTTGTAAACCGGATTGTATTCTGCATGGGTAAATATGGGTAGTCTGGCCACTTGTATCGTGCTGAGGGGCAGCGCAAAACATCTGCACTAGACAGCCCAAGATAAAAATCAGCCCATAAGAGTGCATCAGGCAAAATGGCGTCATCATCGCCAATAACACAGACATATTGACCGGAGGTTTGATTGAGTGCTGCTTCCCAATTTTCCGTCATTGAGGAAATATCTGGTCTGTGAAAATATTTTACTTTCTTGATGCAATCAATTTCTTCAATTTTATCTGAAAGCGCATCAACCGGGCTGCAATCGTGCACGATGATTTCGAAATCATCGTAATCGAGACTTAATGCAGAGCGTGTGGCTTCAATAGCATAAAAGCCCCGGTTCTTAGTGGGTATTACAATTGAATACTTAGTCATTAGTCTTTGATCCGATGGTCGTGCAATTCCACAGCGTGGCGGCGATTCAGCGATTGTTTTATACGCGCAAGGGCGTCCGTGTCCTGCGCCCTCTCAGTGTGATGCAGTGTGTGGGATTCCTAGTTCATCTATGGGAATTGATCGAGTGCGCTTCAGGGCGTTCGGCTCACTGATCGATACTCCCTGCTGCGAAAGGGCGTGAGGAGGGCGGGGCGGTTTCTCCCACTTCATGTCTCATGGATTGAAACGCGCCCTCTCACTCGCCTGCTTCCCCTTGTTCGAGCGGGAGAGGGGAGGCGTTGCGGCGTCTCATCGCGAACCGCCCCTCTTGCTTGATCGGGGGCGCTGGCGGGCCTAGTGTCGCGCGCGATTTCAAGTCTGGGGGCTTGCGCCCCTGTCCCTGACCTTTTGACGACCGGACCCGCCGCGCGATGACCGCTTCCAAAGCCCCCAGTTTTCAGGACCTGATCCTGACCCTTCAACGCTATTGGGCGGACCAGGGCTGCGCCATTCTGCAGCCCTATGACACCGAAGTGGGCGCGGGCACGCTGCACCCGGCGACGACGCTGCGCTCGCTGGGTTCAAAGCCCTGGCGAGCGGCCTATGTGCAGCCCTCGCGCCGTCCGGCGGATGGCCGCTATGGCGAGAACCCCAACCGTTTGCAGCACTATTACCAGTTTCAGGTGCTGCTGAAGCCGAGCCCGGCCAATCTGCAGGAATTGTATCTGGGCTCGCTCGACGCCATCGGCATCGACCGCAAGCTGCATGATGTGCGCTTTGTGGAAGATGACTGGGAGAACCCCACCGTGGGCGCCTGGGGGCTGGGCTGGGAAGTCTGGTGCGACGGCATGGAAGTGAGCCAATTCACTTACTTCCAGCAGGTCGGCGGCATGGATGTGGAGCTCGTCTCCGGCGAGCTGACCTACGGCCTCGAACGCCTCGCCATGTATGTGCAGGGCGTGGAGAATGTTTACGACCTCGATTTCAACGGCGCCGGCATGAGCTATGGCGACGTGTTCCTGGAGAACGAGCGTCAGCAATCGGCGTTCAATTTCGAGCATGCCGATGTGGACATGCTGATCAAATGGTTCGCCGACGCGGAAACCCAGTGTCAGGCCCTGCTGGCGCTGGAAACCCCGCTGCCGCTGCCCGCCTATGACTGGTGCCTGAAAGCGTCCCATTTGTTTAACCTGGTGGACGCGCGCGGGGCGATTTCGGTGGCCGAGCGCGCCAGCTGGATCGCGCGGGTGCGCGAGCTGGCCAAGGGCTGCGCCAGCGCCTGGGTCCAGCTCGAGAAACAACGCGAGGAGGCCGCGGCATGACCGTGCATCTGTATTACAACCCGCAATCGCGGGCGGTGATGACGCTGTGGCTGCTGGAAGAGCTGGGCGTGTCCTACGACCTCAAGCCGGTCGACTATGAAGACGGCTCCATGCGGTCTGAAAGCTTCCTGGCGCTGAACCCGATGGGCAAGATCCCGGTCATCGTCGACGGCGAGACCGTGGTCACCGAGACCGTCGCCATCGCGCTGTATCTGGCGGACAAGTACAAGGACAACGCCGATCTGGCGCCGGGGATTGATGACCCGCGCCGCGGCGAATACTTGCGCTGGATCGTCTTTCAGGCGGCCTCCATCGAGCCAGCCATGCTGCAGGCGGGCATGAAGTTTGAAACCAATCAGCGCTCGGCTGGCTGGGGCAATGTCCAGCTGGTGGCGAAGGTGCTGGAAAACCGCCTGTCGCTGGCGAACCCGTACCTGTTCGGCGACTGGTTCACCGCAGCGGATCTGATTGTGGGCGGGGCGGTGAACTGGGCGATCCAGTTCGACATGTTCCCCAAGACCCCGGCGCTTAGCGCCTACGCCCAGCGGATCACCGAACGGCCCGCCTTCCAGCGCGCGTTCGCCACCCAGAATTCCTGATTTAGACCTTTCGAGTATCGCATCTCCCCATGGCCCAGTTCCTGTTTGAAATCTTCTGCGAGGAAATCCCCGCGCGCATGCAAGAGCGCGCTGAAGGTGACCTCAAACGCCTGATGTCTGAGCGCCTGAAAGAGGCGGGTCTGAACTGGGACAGCCTTGAGGCCTTTTCCGGCCCGCGTCGTCTGGGCCTTGTGATCGAAGGCCTGCCGCACAAGACCGCCGACGTGCGCGAAGAGCGCAAGGGGCCGCGCACCGACGCGCCGGAAAAAGCCCTTGAGGGCTTCATGCGCGGCGCGGGGATCGACAGCCTTGATCAATGCAAGATCGAAGAGGGCAAGAAGGGCAGCTTCTATATCGCCGTCATCGAAAAGCCGGGGCGCGAAACCGCCGCTGTGATCGCAGAGGCCGTGCCGGAGATCATCAAGAGCTTCCCCTGGCCCAAATCCATGAAGTTCGGCGAGGGTGATCGCGCCCAACGCTGGGTGCGCCCGCTGCGCTCGCTGATCTGTCTGCTGGACGGTCAGGTGATCGACACGGAAGTCTTCGGCATCACATCGGGCAAAATCACCGATGGTCACCGCGTGCACGGCTCTGGCCCGTTCGAGGTGTCTGACTTTGCCGATTACGAGGCCAAGCTGCGCGCAAACGGCGTGATCCTGCGCCGGGATGAGCGCAAACAGCTGGTGCTCGAGGGCGCCCGCCGCGTCTGTGAAGAGGCGGGGCTGGAGCTGATCGAGGATCAGGGGCTTCTGGAAGAGGTGACGGGGCTCGTTGAGCGTCCGGCGCCGATCCTGGGCGATATGGACCCGGACTTTCTCGATCTGCCGCCCGAAGTCATCGCGCTGACCATGAAGACGCACCAGAAATACTTCGCGGTGCGTGACCCGAAATCCGGCAAGCTGACCAGCAAGTTCGTGGTGCTGGCCAATCAGGACGCGCCCGATGGCGGCAAGGCGATCGCGGCGGGTAATGCCCGCGTGCTGTCCGCCCGCCTGTCAGACGCCCGCCATTTCTGGGATCTTGATCGCAAGACCGGGCTCGAGGCGATGGCGTCCGAGCTGTCCAAGGTCACCTTCCACGAAAAGCTGGGCACGGTGGCTCAAAAAGTGGATCGCGTCGCCAAGCTGGCGCGGGAGCTGGCCCCGGTCGTGGGCGCGGATGCGGACATGGCTGAGAAAGCCGCGCGTCTGGCGAAAGCCGATCTGGTCAGCCAGATGGTCTATGAATTTCCTGAGCTTCAGGGCGCGATGGGCCGCTACTACGCGCTCGACGCGGGCCTTGATCCCCAGATCGCCGACGCCATCAAGGATCATTACAAACCCCAGGGCCCGTCTGACGATGTGCCGACCGCGCCGGTCAGCGCCGCCGTCGCGCTGGCGGACAAGCTGGATACGCTGGTGGGCTTCTGGGCGATTGATGAAAAACCGACCGGCTCCAAAGACCCGTTCGCCCTGCGCCGCGCCGCGCTGGGCGTGATCCGGATCTTGCTGGATTCAGAGGTGCGTCTTCCGCTTGCGGAACCAATTCTGCTGCAAGGTCGGCAAGCTATGGCAGCTATCCTGCGGCTTGCTCGCACTCAAATAGAGAGCAAGCTCGTTCTTATGGACGAGTTGAAAGATGAGAGTGTCATCAAGCAGCTATTTGTTGAAAGCGGAAAAGCTACGGGGCTCCTTCAAGCTCAATCATTAAGTGAGACACCGCCTCAGGAATGGGAGCTCCAAAGGGCTTCCGACCTCCTCGCCTTCTTCGCGGACCGTCTGAAAGTCCACCTCAAGGACGAAGGCGTAAAATACGACGTCATCGACGCCGTGTTCGCGCTGGGCGATGACGACCTCGTGCGCGTCACCAAGAAAGCCCGCGCGCTGCAGGCCTTCATGAATTCAGACGATGGTCAGGCGCTGCTTCAGGGCTATCGCCGGGCGGCCAACATTCTGGCGGCGGAAGAGAAGAAGGGCTTTGATCTGGCCTCGGCGCGCGCCGAAGCCGTTGAAGGGTCTGACGTGGACAACGAAGCCGCCCTGATGATCGCCATCGCCAAGACCGCGGGGGCCGCTGAAGAGCGCGCCTTGATCGCGGCGATCGAGGGCGCGGACGAAGTGGCCTCGGTTGCTCTGTGCAAGGAAGACTTTGAAGGCGCCATGTCGGCGCTGTCGCAGCTGCGCGAACCGGTCGACGCCTTCTTCGAGGCGGTTGTCGTGAATGACAAAGACGATATGGTGCGTCGCAATAGATTGTTGCTGTTGTCGCGGATTCGCGCAGCGGCCGATCAAGTGGCGGATTTCTCACGGTTGGAAGGGTAGGCGCGGGGGCGTCTGCTCTTTTCTCCGTTTTGACGATCAGGAAGGTGAGCCCCATGACCAAGTGGGTCTATGCATTCGGCGGCGGTTCTGCAGACGGCGACCGCGAGGATCGCAATCTTCTGGGCGGCAAGGGCGCGAACCTGGCGGAAATGGCCAAGCTCGGCCTGCCGGTGCCTCCGGGCTTTACGCTCACGACCGCGGTCTGCACCGCGTTCTATGAGAACGATCGCAGCTATCCGTCCGATCTCAATGACCAGGTGGAAGACGCGCTGGCGGCGCTGGAAGCCAAGGTCGGCAAATCCTTTGGCGATCCGTCCAACCCGCTTCTGGTGTCTGTGCGCTCGGGCGCTCGCGCCTCCATGCCGGGCATGATGGATACGGTCCTGAACCTGGGCCTGAATGACGAGACGGCTGAGGGGCTCGCCAAGCTTTCGGGCGACCGCCGCTTTGCGCTCGACAGCTATCGCCGCTTCATCACCATGTATTCCGACGTGGTGCTGGGCGTGCCGCACTCCACGTTTGAAGAGATTCTTGAGACCTTCAAGGAAGAGCGCGACTACTCGCTGGACACCGAGATTTCCGCGGGAGAGTGGGAAGAGGTGATCGCCCAGTACAAGGCCGCGGTGAAGCGCGCGCTGGACTTCCCGTTCCCGACCGATCCGCGCGACCAGCTCTGGGGCGCGATCGGGGCGGTGTTCGGCTCGTGGATGAATGACCGCGCCAACACCTATCGCCGCATGTACGACATCCCCTCCAGCTGGGGCACGGCCGTGAATATCCAGGCCATGGTGTTCGGCAATATGGGCGATACGTCGGCCACCGGCGTGGCGTTCACCCGCGACCCGTCGACGGGCGAAAAAGGCTATTACGGCGAATTCCTGATCAATGCGCAGGGCGAGGACGTGGTGGCGGGAATCCGCACGCCGCAATGCCTGACCGAGGCCATGCGCATCAAGATGAATGACACGCTGCCGTCCATGGAAACGGCCATGCCGGACGTGTTCGCCCAGCTGACCGAGGTGTTCGACAATCTCGAAAACCATTACCGCGACATGCAGGACATCGAGTTCACCGTGGAGCAGGGTCGGCTGTGGATGCTGCAGACCCGCAACGGCAAGCGCACCACCAAGGCGGCGCTGAAAATCGCCGTGGACATGGTGGCGGAAAAACTGATCTCCGAGGACGAGGCCGTGCTGCGCGTCGACCCGACCCAGCTTGATCAGCTGCTGCACCCCACCATCGACGAGAGCTATACCCGCGACGTGCTGGCCAAGGGCCTGCCCGCTAGCCCCGGCGCAGCCTCGGGCGCGGTGGTGTTTGACGCGGACGAAGCGGAAACGCGCGCGGCCCAGGGCGAGAAAGTCATCCTGGTGCGCGTTGAGACTAGCCCTGAAGACATTCACGGCATGCATGCCGCGCAAGCGATCGTCACGGCGCGCGGCGGCATGACCAGCCACGCGGCTGTTGTGGCGCGCGGTATGGGCCGGCCTTGCGTGTCCGGTGCGGGCGAGATCCGCATCGACTCCGAAGCGTTGACCTTCACCACCCGCGGCCGGGTGATCAAGGATGGCGACATCATCACCGTGGACGGCGCCACCGGCGAAGTGCTGATGGGCGAAGCCCCGATGATCAAGCCGGAAATGACCGGCGATTTCGCAGCGTTGATGGAATGGGCCGACAAGGCGCGCCGCATGAATGTGCGCACCAACGCCGAAACCCCCGCCGATGTTCAGACCGCCAAGGAGTTCGGCGCGGAAGGCATCGGCCTGTGCCGCACCGAGCACATGTTCTTTGACGCAGACCGGATCGCCGCCGTGCGCGAGATGATCCTGGCGACGGATCAGATGGGCCGCGTGGCCGCGCTGGCGAAAATCCTGCCCATGCAGCGCGATGATTTCGCGGAAATCTTCCGCATCATGGAAGACCGCCCGTGCACGATCCGCCTGCTGGATCCGCCGCTGCATGAATTCCTGCCGCACACCGAAGAGGATGTGCACGCCGTCGCCGAGGCCACCGGCCTGCCGGTGGAAGGGCTGTGGCAGCGCGCCAAGGACTTGTCTGAATCCAACCCCATGCTGGGCCATCGCGGCTGCCGCCTGGGCATCACCTTCCCGGAAATCTACGAGATGCAGGCGCGCGCGATTTTCGAAGCGCAGGCGCTGGTGGAAAAGGAAACCGGCGTCAAACCGGTCGCCGAGGTGATGATCCCGCTGGTCGCCACTGCAAAAGAGCTCGAAATCCTCAAAGTGCGGGTGGAAGCGGTCGCCGATGACGTGGATCGCGAAACCGGCGTGAAGCCGAAATACCTGATCGGCACCATGATCGAACTGCCGCGCGCCGCCTTGCGCGCCGGCGACATCGCCCAGCACGCCGAGTTCTTCTCCTTCGGCACCAATGATCTCACCCAGACCACCTTTGGCCTGTCGCGCGATGACGCCGGCAAATTCCTGAGTGATTATCTGGAAGCGGGCATTTTCGAGAAAGACCCGTTCGTTTCGCTCGATCAGGACGGGGTGGGCGATCTGGTCAAGATCGCCGTCGAACGCGGTCGCGCTGCCCGTCCCGGTTTGAAACTCGGGATTTGCGGCGAGCATGGCGGGGATCCCGCTTCGATCCATTTCTGCGAATCAGCCGGGCTCGATTATGTGTCCTGCTCGCCCTATCGCGTGCCGATCGCGCGTCTGGCGGCGGCGCAGGCGGCGCTGAAAGCCTCGACCTGAACCGACGCGTAAGTCATTGCGGAATAAAGCCGGGCCCGCCCTTTCACTTGAAGGAGCGGGCCCTTGCCTTATTTCAGACATGGCGGATCTGTATTGACCCCGGCTTCATCCAGGCTCACCACTATTCGCGTGTGAGCAACCAAGTCCGATGATATGGTCTTGTTCTTGCGGGTTGAGACGCGCCTGATAAATGGCGGCCGCCCTGGAGTTTGACAGTTTGACGGTTTCGACACTTCTCCTTCGCGCGAAAAGCGCTCTGGCCGGGATCGGCGTGATTGCGGCCTTCGCCGTGATCGGCGTCGGCATCAGCCTGGCGCCCGAGCGCGCACAGCAGCAGGATGAAGCGGGCGAACTGCGCGAGCTGGCGCTTGAATTCCTGGAATTTGAGCAATCCCGCACGCCGCAACTGGACGATGTCCCGTTCACCTTCGCCTCCTTCGAGATTGATTCTGACGCAGAGCAGGGCGCCGTGCTTGTTCAGCGCGCGATTGCAAGCGTCAGCGCGTTTGATCTCAACGATCTGGACGCCGCCCGCAACGCCGCCCGTGAGCGTCGCTGCCTGGCGGAAGCGATCTATTACGAAGCGCGCAGTGAAACCCTGGCCGGGCAGATGGCCGTGGCCGAAGTGGTGATCAATCGCAGCCGCCACCGCGCCTATCCCAATTCGATCTGCGGCGTGGTGTATCAAGGCTCAGAGCGCCGCACCGGTTGCCAGTTCACCTTCACCTGTGACGGCTCGATGATCTCCGCGCCCTATGGCCGGGGCTGGGATCGCGCCCAGAATGTCGCCGATCACGCGCTGATGGGCTTCGCCCGCCCGGTCACCAATCGCGCCACGCACTATCACACCACCGCTGTGGACCCGCACTGGAACGATTCCCTGGTGCGCACGCGCCGGATCGGCTCGCACATCTTCTATCGCTTCCCCAACCGGTCAGAGCGCCGTTTGCTGGCGGAACGCGAAGCCTGACCCCGGCAAATCCTGAACCAGAAAGGCCGCCCCAAGGGCGGCCTTTCTCATATGCGTGAGTTGACCCTGGATCAGGTTGTCGGGGGAGCGTCTATCCGGAAGCCCTTGATGGGTTTGAGCACCGGCTCCAGCACCAGATAGGGCACGCCGATCATCGCCATCAGCGTCCAGAACCCCACAAACAACAGCGCGCCCCAGGCGAACAGACCGCTATCCTGAGCCATGTCGAGAATGCCGACGCAGATCAATATGCCAATGCCGATCCCGACGCCGCCCAGAACCAGGGTCAGCATGGATTTGGTGATCGCTTTGCGCCACATGGCTGGGGTCATTTTCTGACAACCCGGACATTTCACCGGATCGTTGGAAAAATCGCGCACCATTTCGTTACGCATTTTCTCGCGAAGCTTCATCTCCGCTTCATAGGAGTTTTCAGAAGATTCCGCCTTTATTTCGGCGTTGAAGCGATAGCGGGTATCGCACATCGAGCAGGTCTGCTCGCGCGTGAGCATGTTCTTGGCTTCCCAAGTCGCCATGGTGTCCCCCTTCGACGAAAGTCGACCTGCACTCAAAATGTCGGGTCTGGACTCATAGTTTGTCAGCTAGAGATCGAAGTCCAGTTGGAAATGACGGGTGCGGACTTTCGCTGCGCGCTTAATCGATCCTCCGGGCTGGCTTCCTCACAGAGCACATTCTAAGATTGCCGTTGATACGCATCGAAGGGGGCTTGGGGCCTGTGATTCATCCGGATGCGCTGGCGCCCATCGAGCAGTTTCTCACCGCAATTGGCTTGCCGGTCACACGCGCCCAGCTTCCCTCAGACAGCTTCATTCCCGGCGTGGCGGTGCGTCACGGCGCGCTGAAGGTTGATCCTGACCAGCTGGGCTCTCCCGGCGATATCCTGCATGAAGCGGGGCATCTGGCGGTGACGCCGGCCCGGCTGCGCGGTCGGTTGGACGCAGACATCGACGCCTGCGCTTCAGCGTTGATCGATGACCCCCACCTCAAGGTGACCGAGACAGAAGCCAGCATTCTCAACCGCACGGAACCCTTGGCCATAGCCTGGTCTTATGCCGCGGCTCTTGAAGCGGGCGTGTCGCCGGAGTGCGTATTCTGGGAGCAAGGCTATGGCGGCCAGCACGGCGGCTCGCCGCAACTGGTTATGATGCAGGTGGCGCAAGGCCTGTTTCCGGGGGTTCTGGGATTGGCGCAGTCAGGTTTCTGCGCCGCGCCGCCGCCCTTTGGCGATCCGGCTGATCCGGCGCCGTTTCCAAAGATGCGGCGCTGGCTTGCGGCCTAGCCCTCGTCCAGCCCCAGATCGAAATTCGGGGCGGAATGGGTGAGGGCGCCGACGCTGATCACATCCACGCCCGTGTCGGCGATGGCGTGAACCGTCTCAAGATTGACGCCGCCGGACGCTTCCAGAATGGCGCGGCCATCGGTGAAAAGGACCGCAGCGCGCAAATCTTCCAGGCTGAAATTGTCCAGCAGCACGCTTTCGGCGCCCGCTGACAGCGCGTCTTCGAGCTGATCGAGGCGATCCACTTCCACCGCGACGCGCGTCATATGCCCGGCGAAGGCGCGGGCGCGTTTGACCGCTTCCTCCACGCCGCCGCACACGGCCACATGATTGTCCTTGATCAGGATCGCGTCATCCAGGCCATAGCGATGATAGGCGCCGCCGCCCGCACGCACCGCCTGCAACTCGACCGCCCGCAGGCCCGGCGTCGTCTTGCGGGTATGGGCGATCACCGCGCCGGTCTCGGCGACAGCGGCGACATATTGGCGGGTCAGGCTGGCGATGCCGCTCATCCGGCCCAGGAAATTCAGCGCCGGGCGCTCCGCGGTGAGGATGCCAAGCGCAGGGCCGTCCACAATGGCGACCACATCGCCGGGCTCCAGCGCATCGCCATCATGTTTGCGCCAGGTGACGGAAATCTCGGGGTCCACCAGATCAAAACAGGCGTCGGCGGGTTGCTGGCCGGCCAGCACCCCGGTCGCGCGGCTCTTGATCACGAAATTGGCGTTCTTGTCAGCGGGGATGGTCGCCAGTGATGTGACGTCGCCGCGCCCGCCCAGATCTTCATCGAGCGCGCGGGTGACAAGCGCGTGGATCAAATGGCGCGGCAGACGAGGGATCATGGCTCAGGCGGCTCCGGCTTGGCGGGGGGTCAGGCTCGCATTGGATAGATCATCCAGACGCAGGCGTGTCGGTTGGGCGAGAACGCTGCGCGCGGGGAAGTCCGTGCGACTGTGCCCGCCGCGGCTTTCTTCGCGCTGGAGCGCGCCGACGGCCAGAAAACGGGCGGCGATCAGGGCGGGCGCGGGCCCGTGTAAGGCCTGCAGCGCGTCAATCAGGCTGATGAGCTGGCTCAGTCCTGCGCCGTCGCGGATCACACCCGCTTGCGCGCTGATGGCGGCGCGCAGGCTTTGCAAGGCGTCGTCAGGAAGGGCGGGCGGCGCTTCAGCCTTCTCCGCTGACACCGCTCGCGCCGGCGCAGCCTTGATGGCGTCCGCAGCGCGATGGCCGAAGACCAGCCCGTCCAGCAGTGAGTTCGAGGCCAGACGATTGGCGCCGTGAACGCCGGTGCAGGCGCATTCGCCCCCCGCCCACAGGCCGGCGACGCCGGTAGAGCCATCAAGATCGGTTTCGATCCCGCCCATATGATAGTGCGCAGCGGGCGCGACCGGGATCAGGTCTGTGCGTGGATCAATGCCGCCGCTCATGCAGGCCTTGAAGACCGCCGGGAAATGGTCTGGGAAGGCGGCGCCGATTGCGTCGCTGGCATCAAGAAACGCGCCCTTGCCTGACAGGTTCTGAGCATGAACGGCGCGGGCGACCACATCGCGCGGCGCCAGCTCGGCCAGCTCATGCACCTCCGGCATGAAGCGGCGCCCCTTGCGGTCCACCAGAATGGCGCCGTCGCCGCGCAAGGCTTCGGTGGCGAGCGGGGCGGGATCGCGGCCAATATCGATGGCGGTGGGGTGGAACTGGACAAATTCGGGATCGCGGATCACTGCGCCCAGCTCGGCCGCCATCACCATGGCCTGACCCTGGCTGGTCCAGGGCGTGGTGGTGACCGCATAGAGCCCGCCAATGGAGCCGGTGGCGAGCACGGTGTGCTGGGCTTCAAGCCTGTGCAGCGCGCCGTCCGGATCACGCGCCAGCACACCGGCGCAGCCGTCCTCGAGGTCGGGCAGCAAGGCTTCGGCGCGCCAGCCGTCCCTGATGTCTATATGGTCAGCCGCCCGTACGGCCTCGATCAGGGTCTGAAGAATGCCGGCGCCCGCCTGATCGCCCTTCATCCGGGCGACGCGGGCCACGCTGTGCGCGGCTTCGCGAGACAGCGCCCAGCCGCCGTCTGTCGTGCGTTCAAACCCGGCGCCCAGATCATACAGCGCGCGCACTTCGCTGGCGCCCGCGCTCGCCAGCACCATGGCTGCGGTCTCATCCACCAGCCCGGCGCCCGCCATCACGGTGTCCTGGGCGTGCAGCGCCGCGCTGTCGTCAGGCCCGAGCGCAGCCGCCACCCCGCCCTGCGCCCAGCCGGTCGAAGAGCCGTGCCCGAGCGGCGCGCCGGTCAGCAACATCACGGGGCTTGGCGCGGCCTTCAGGGCCGTCCACAGCCCGGCGATCCCGGCGCCGACGATGAGGATGGGGTGGGTCAAAGCATCACCACAGATCAAAACGCCCGCCGAAGCGGGCGCTGAGCAGGATCAGATCGCCACATAGGGCACGGCGACCGCGGCTTTTCCGGTGTCAAAGCTCGGCGGATTGTCGGCCTTGGGCAGGTCCAGCATGGCTTCCAGGCTGGCCTTGGCTTTCTCCGCGATCAGCGGGTCGACCTCGACCTCATGCTTCATGTCGCGCAGGGCTTCATAGATGTTTTTCAGGCTGATGCGCTTCATGTGCGGGCACAGATTGCACGGCTTGATGAACTGAACGCCGGGGTTTTCGACGGCGACATTGTCGCTCATCGAGCACTCGGTGATCAGGATCGCCTTTTTCGGCGATTTCTCTTTCACATAATTGGCCATCGCCCCGGTGGAGCCGGCGAAGTCGGCGGCGGCCATGACTTCCGGCGGGCATTCAGGGTGGGTGATGATCACCGCGTCCGGGTGCGCGTCGCGCAGATCCTGAATGTCCTCGGGCGTGAATTGCTCGTGCACTTCGCACTCGCCCTGCCAGGTCAGGATCTTGATGCCGGTCTGGGCGGCGACGTTTTTGGCCAGATACTGGTCGGGGATCATGATGACCGTATCGGTGTTCCATTGCTGGGCGACCGCTTCGACCACCTGCACCGCGTTCGAGCTGGTGCAGCAAATGTCTGAATACGCTTTCACTTCGGCGGACGTGTTCACATAGGTGACGATCGGATAGTCGGGGTACGCCGCCTTGATCGCCTGCACGTCTGCGCCGGTGATGGAGCTGGCGAGCGAGCAGCCCGCCTCCATGTCGGGGATCAGCACGGTCTTGTTCGGCGACAGGATCTTGGCGGTTTCGGCCATGAAGTGCACGCCCGCCTGCAAGATCACGTCTTCTTCCGCTTCGGCGGCGACCTGGGCGAGTTTCAGGGAGTCGCCGGTGATGTCACCGACGCAATTGAAGATTTCCGGCGTCATGTAGTTGTGCGCCAGGATGGTCGCGCCGCGCAGCGCTTTCAGCTGGTTGATGGCGTCGATCAGCGGCGCGAAGGCCGGCCATTCCATCGGGGTGACCACGTCTTTCACGCGGGCGTAAAGATGATCGGTGCGCGCCTTGACGGCGTCGTCATAGACCAGCGCGCTCGCCTCGGGCCAAATGCGCTCGGATGCGTCAGTCCCGGTCTCGGTCCAGCTCATTCCGTCCATGGTCATCTCCCTTGAGCCCCGGTTATGTGCAGACTTATGCTCGATATGAGCATTTCAGGGGCCTTAAACGACGGCGATCACTCATGAGTGTCGCCGACCTTTTGCTCTCTATGAGCCTAAGTGGGGACTTATATACGCCGATGAAAGGGGGGAGCAAGTTGAAACTTCTCTGACAGGGCCGCTGATCACCGTATGGTGAACGCCCGGATAAGGCTCAGCTCTCTTTCGCCCGCGGAATGCTCAGGCCCAGAGCCGTGCCCGCAGTCATGTTTTCACGGGCATAGCGGTACAGTTCTGCAGGACGCCCCCCGGTCTGACTTTCCACCCGGCCCGTGCCGGCGACAAACCCCGCACGATCCAGCGCGCGGCGAAAATTCTGTTTGTGCAATGGAAATCCAGAGATGGATTCCACCACGCGCTGCAGATCGGACAGGGTGAAGCTGTCGCCCATCAGCTCGAACACCACGGGGCGATATTTGATCTTGCCGCGCAGGCGGCTCAGCGCGGTGGCGAGGATGCGGCGATGATCTGACGCCATGGCGACGCCCATGCCGTCAGGCGCGGTGTTCGCTTCCCCGCGGTCGCGCCCGGCTTCGGCGACCAGCCCCGCCTCATACAAAAGCTCGTAGCGATCGAGCGCGCGTTCCTCGTTCCACAGTGCGCCATCAAGGCCGAAGGTGACCCGCACCCGGTCAAACCGCGCGGCGCGGCGGCCCGGCGCGGCGGCTTCGTCACACCAGGACCGCAGCGCGGGCTCGATCACTTTCGTCAGAATGGGCGGGCGACCACAGCGATGGTCTTCCCAGGGGAAAAACCGTGTCCAGCTGTCCCAATGCGCATCGGTGTTGTTTAGCGGGCGGGCGTCCGGCGTGAGTCCCAGATAGCCCACGGACAGCACGCGCGCGTCCTGCGCCCCGGCCAGCGCCGCCAGCGGCGCCTCGCGGCCGCGATCTCCGAACGTATAGAGCTGTTCCACATAGCCGAGCTCAAACCCGGTCTGGCCGCGCACCCATTCGCGCAGGCCAATCTCGAAGGTGCGGTGGGCGCTGGGATCAAACGGGCCAAAAGGCAAAGCGGGCTCGCCGCCTTCCAGGCTTTCTGTGACCAGCACTTTCAGCTCACCTTCTGAGGCGGCGAAAATCACCGCGTTCAGGCCCACCACCAGCGGCTGGATCACGGTGTTGAGGTCGGGTTTCATCGCCCCAGCTCCTGCTCGGTTGCGGCGTGCAACTCGCTAAAGCGCTCAAGGAACAGGATTTGCGCCTGTTTCACCGGCAGCGGATCAATCTCGATTTTGGAGCCGGCGGGCGGGCGGCCAAACAGCTTGCGGCCTTCTTCCACGGAGAAGCCGGCGATCTGGACCGCCTCGTGATAGGCGCAGATCCGGTCCGCGCGCTTGATCGTGGTCTTGATGGGTTTGGGCAGTTCAGGGGGCAGGCCGTAACGCATGTGGATCGCCCCTTCCAGCCTGGCTTCAAACGCTTTGTAGTCATAGCCCAAAGCGGCCTTGAAGGGCGAGATCATATCGCCGATCACGTATTCCGCCGCGTCATGCAGCAGGGCGGCGAGGCGCCATTTCGCCGGCCAGCCCGGCTCCAGCACGCCGCACAAATGCTCCACGACGACCGAGTGCTCAGCGACCGAGAACGCATGATCGCCCATGGTCTGACCGTTCCAGCGCGCCACACGAGCGAGGCCCTGGGCGATGTCGTCGATCTCCACATCAAAGGGCGAGGGGTCAAGCAAGTCCAAGCGACGCCCTGACAACATGCGCTGCCAGGCCCTGACGGGCTTGTCGGCTGCGGGTTTGCCGCTCGAGTGTCCTGACCGCGCCACTTTGTCCCGCTCCATACCGCTTGCAACTGGTTTCCGTCCTAGCGTGAAACAGCGTAAGTTCAAGCTAAGCTGCTGAACACGGGCGGCGTCATGACGATGTGGGAGGATTTTATGAAGCCCGAACGTATTCTGGTCGCCCTTCAAGGCTCGGACAGCGACGCGACTTCGCTGAAGGCCGCTTGCGAGCTTGCGCCTTTGTTCGACGCCGATATTCGCGGCCTGTTCGTCGAGCCTGATCCCGCCGCTTACATGCTGTGGACCGGGCCGGGCGCTGCGGGCGCCTCTGTGGTGTCCTCCGCAATCGACACCGTGCGCGAGGAGGCCGCCAAGGCGTCTGTGGAAGCGCAACGCCAGTTTGATGAAGCGATCAGCGCCCACGAACTGAAGGACGCCAGCTACAAGCGCATTATCGACAGCCCGTCCGAAGCGGCCGAACAGGCGCGTCTGGTGCGATTGCTGGTGACCTGTCCGCGCGCTGCCGCGGGAAAGGGCTCGTTGGCGGACTTCACCGCTGCGTGCCTGGTCGAGGAAGGCTGCCCGATCTACGTGCCGCGCGGCGGGGCGATCCCGCCCAAATCCATTTGCATCGCCTGGGACGGTTCCAAGGAAGCGGCGCGCGCTGCCTTCGCGGCGGCGCCCCTGTTCAAAGAGGGGATGGAGGTGACCATCCTGCATAGCGCGCGGAATCTTGACTATCATGACCGAGCCGCATCCGCGCCCAATCGTCTGTCACACTGGCTCACGGCGCGCGGCGTAGAAGCTGAGTCGCGAGAGATTGACGGCAAGAGCGGTCTGGGCGACGGCTTGCTGGACGCGGCGGCCAATGCCGACTTGCTGGTGGCGGGCGCCTATGGGCATTCGCGGATCGCGCAATTCATGTTTGGCGGCGTCACCCGGCAATTGCTGACGGCGGAGGACGGACCGTCCCTGCTGATGGCGCACTGACCTTCTCAGAAAAAGACGAAACTGGAGACTTTGATGGCTTTAACCCGTCTGACCCTGCGGCTGAGCCGCAACCCGGAAGCCGGATTTCCCGAAGGCGATGATTCACAAGGCTATGTGATCACTGCGCCGCTGGACAAGGACGGCAAGCTCGACGCCGATCTGTGGCGCGCTCATAAGAAAGCCTGCACCGTGATCCGCTTTTCTCCCGACGATTCGGAGAAAGCGGACGGCTGGCTGACTCATCGTGGCGCGAACTGGTTTTTCCATTATGATGAGGATCATGAAGGCCCGGACGAGCCCGTCTACAAGCTCGGCGACCACACGCTGCGGCTGGGCGATTATGTCACCATCCATGAAGCGGACGGCGACGATCTGGTGCACAAAATCACCGAAGCGACTCAAGTGAACGGCTAGTCCGATCACCACCCGCTGAGATGAAAACCCCGGCGCTGCAGACGCCGGGGTTTTTTTATGGCGCTTGGCGCAAAGTGCGCTGCTCGATATTGGGGCAAGGGCGCTCACGAATGCAGCGCTTGCATTCTGCTGCATCGCAAAATCACGCTCAGGCGCTGACAGTGGCGCGAGCTCCGGCGCAGGCTTTGTCCGTGCAATCGGGCGAAGAGGAGCGCGGGTATGGACCAGGTTGAGTTTTCAGGCGGCGATGTGGCGTGGATTCTCACCGCGTGCGCGCTGGTGCTGATGATGACCTTGCCAGGGCTGGCGCTGTTTTATGGCGGCATGGTGCGTCGTCAGAACGTGCTCTCCACCTTGATGCAGTCCTTGGGCGCAGCGATGGTGGTCTCACTCGTCTGGGTGATCGCAGGGTATTCCTTCGCGTTTTCGGGTGACGGCGCGCTGTTTGGCGGATTCGGCAAGGTTTTCCTGAACGGGCTGACGCTCGACAGCGAGGCGGCGGGCCTGCCTGAAGCGGTGTTCATCCTGTTTCAGATGACGTTCGCGATCATCACCGTGGCGATCATAGCCGGCGGCGCGGCGGAGCGTCTCAGCTTCAAGGCCTGGATGGTGTTCGCGCCGATCTGGCTGCTGGTGGTCTATGCGCCGATCGCGCATTGGGTCTGGGGCGAGGGATTTTTGTATGACGCAGGCGTGCTGGATTTCGCGGGAGGGGCCGTGGTCCACATCAACGCCGGTGTAGCGGGTCTGGTGCTGGCGCTTAAGCTGGGCCCGCGGCGCGGCTGGCCCAAAGAGGGTCAGCCGCCCCACAATCTGGTGCTGACGGTGATCGGCGCCGGTCTTCTCTGGGTGGGCTGGTTCGGCTTTAACGGCGGCTCCGCGCTGGGCGCCAACGCCCTGGCCGCCCATGCGGCTCTGGTGACGCAAATCGCCGCCGCGGCCGCCGCGCTGACCTGGGCGCTGATGGAATGGATCCTGCGCGGCAAACCGTCGGTTCTGGGCGCGGCTTCGGGCGCCATCGCAGGCCTGGTGGGCATCACGCCCGCGGCGGGCTTTGTCGAGCCCTATGCGGCTTTCCTGATCGGTGTGCTGACGGCGGGCGTAGCCTATTGGGGCGTGACCGGCCTGAAAAAGCTGGGCAAGTATGACGACAGCCTGGACGCCTTCGGCCTTCATGGCGTGGGCGGCCTGGCGGGCGCGATCCTGACCGGCGTCTTCGCCAGCTCCGCGATTGGCGGCACGCCCGGCGCGGTGGAAGGCAATGTCATGCTGGTCTTCACCCAGACCTGGGGCGCGCTGGCCGCAGCCGCCTGGTGCGGCGTCGCCACCTTCGCCATCCTGTGGCTGATGGAACGGGTGATGAAGCTGCGCGTTGAGGAAGAAGACGAGGTCACCGGCCTCGATGTGGCGCTGCACGGGGAGAGCGCCTGACACGAATTTCAGTCTCTGGATGCGTCAACGCTTCGGGACTGATCCGACTATCCTCCCTGACTGGTCCCGCTTCGGCCTTGCGCCAAAGCGGGACTTTTTTGTCAGATCATCAGAAGCGTGCGGACAAAGGCGGTCAGCGCCTTCACCGAAGTCGTCTCTTCATTGGAATGATAGTTATAGGTGGGCAGCTGCAAGGTGGCGCCGGCATAGACGCCCTGGCTGTTAGCCGTGATCTTGCCGAGCTCGGTCAGCCCCATGGATTTGAGCGGCAGCTCGCGTCGGGCGCGGGCGTCGTTTTCCCGCGTGATGAAACTGTCCTTGAAGATCATCGGCGCGCCGGCGCGGCTGGCGGCGTTTTCAAGCCGTGAGATCGTCGCGTCATGAAAGCTGGCGGTCGCGTCGCGGCGGCGCAGAATGATCGCGCCCGCCATGGCCGCGGCGCCGTCGTCAAACGGCGAGGTGTCGCACACGATCAGCTCTTTGGTCGGCGGCAGTCCGCCAGCGCTGGCCCAATCGAGGAA
Organism: Oceanicaulis sp. UBA2681; assembly: GCF_002354675.1. NCBI lineage: Bacteria > Pseudomonadati > Pseudomonadota > Alphaproteobacteria > Maricaulales > Maricaulaceae > Oceanicaulis > Oceanicaulis sp. UBA2681. Next base: position 312,175 of record NZ_DEMB01000003.1, read on the forward strand.
ATGGGTGGCGGAGCGTCCGATTTCTTCCTCGGCGGTGACGATGATCGTGCCGTTCAGCCCGAATTCGGCGGCGATGCGCAGGGCGGCGAGGGAGACCGGATTATCAAGCTGTCCGGCGACGCAGCCTGACTTGTTCGGCGTCACGTCCCGCGCCAGCGCCACGGGCGTGCCGCCAGGCAGGGGCGGCAGGCCGGTGATGTCCATCACCAGCCGCTCCTGTTCATCCATATGCGCGCCTGTGATCACGCCATAGGCCAGACGCCCGCCAGTCTTGCGGTCATAGGCGAAGACGTCCTCGCCCGCATAGCGTTTGGAGACGATGTCCGTGAAGGTCTCACTGGCCTTGGCGCCATCGGCGTATTTGGTGTTTTTCACGGCGTGGGCGGCGTAGATCGCCGCGCCGTCCTCGGCGATCACAGCCCCGTGGCGGTCCGCATGCGCCAGATAGACCGGCCCGGGCTCGCCCAGCTTGATCACACACAGGTTCTGTGACCGTTCCACGGTGCAGCCCAGGGCGGTGAAATCACGCGCCAGATGGTCGAGAAACGGCGTTTCGTGCCCGACCACCGAAGGGAAGTCGAGATATTCATGGGTTTTCGCCAGGACGCGGGCGAACAGCGTGGTGTCGGCGGGAAGGTTCACTTCAAAGCCGCTCCACAAAGACCGTGCCGGCGGAATACCCGGCGCCGAACGAACAGATCACGCCTTTCTGGCCCGTCTCGAAATCGTCAGAATGCTTGTGGAAGGCGATGATGGAGCCCGCCGAGGAGGTGTTGGCGTATTCGTCCAGAATGGTGGGCGCGTCTTCGCCGCCCGCTTCGCGACCGAACACCTTCTTGGCGATCATCAGGTTCATATTGATGTTGGCCTGATGCAGCCAGACCCGGCGCATATCGTCCGCTTCCAGACCCAGCTCGCCCATATGGGTGCGGATCATGTCCGACACCATCGGCACGACTTCCTTGAAGACCTTGCGGCCTTCCTGAATGAACAGCTTGTCGTCCTTGGGCGCCAGCAGGTCTTCGCGCGCCGCGTCGCCCGTGGCGCGCTCGGTGCGGTTCAGGAAGCCGAAATTATTGCGGATATTGTTGGAGAATTTGGTCTTCAGCTTGGTGCCCAGAATGCGCCAGCCGCCATCGCCCAGATCTTCGCGCTCCAACAGAATCGCGGTCGCCACATCGCCGAAAATGAAATGGCTGTCGCGGTCGCACCAGTTCAGGTGCGCCGAGCAGATTTCAGGGTTCACCACCAGAATGGCGCGCGCATGGCCCGCTGCGATCTGGTCGGCGGCGGTCTGGATGCCGAAGGTCGCGGACGAACAGGCGACATTCATGTCAAAGCCGAAGCCGTCTTCAATGCCCAGCGCGTCCTGGATCTCCACAGCGACGGCGGGATAGCCGCGCTGCAGGTTGGAGGCGGCGACGATCACACCATCCACATCAGCGGCGGACTTGCCGGCGCGCTCCAGCGCGTTCTGGCACGCCTTGACGCCGATCTCGGCCAGGATGGAAATTTCGGTGTTGGCGCGGGCAGGGATGAAAGGCTTCATCCGGCGCGTATCCAGCACGCCCTCCTTGTCGATGACAAAGCGCGACTTGATGCCCGAGGCTTTTTCCACGAACCCTGCCGAAGACGGTGAGAGCGGTTCGGTCAGACCCGCCTCGATATCGGACGCATGCTCTTCATTGTATTGCGCGACGTAGGCGTTGAAGCTCTTCACCAGCTCCTCATTGGAGATGGAGTTGTCTGGCGTCCACAAGCCAGTGGAACGAATTACGGCCGCGGTCATGAAGTGCTCCGACGCAAGATTCTTAAATCAGAAGGTGCGCAACTTAGCCGCACGAAGCGCTGAGCGCCAACCGCTTCCACGCAGCCGTTACGCTATTTTGTAACTGGCGCGTGACGGTGACAGGTCACGAGATGGTCATTGACCATGCCGACGGCTTCCATGAAGGCGTAGACGATCACCGGGCCGCAAAACTTAAAGCCCCGCTTTTTCAGGTCTTTCGAGATTGTCTGACTCAGTTCTGTCTGGGTCGGAACCTCGGTCTGGGTTCTGAACCGGTTGATGTGCGGGGTCCCATCCATATAGCCCCACAGATAATCAGAAAAATCTTCACCCCGCTCCGCCATCTCCAGATAGGCCTGCGCATTGCCGATGGCGGCGTTGATTTTCGAGCGTGAACGGATGATGCCGGGATTACCGAGCAGGCGTTCCAGATCGGCGTCGTCATAGCGGGCGATACGTTCGGGATCGAAGCCATGAAACGCCTCACGCAAGGTGTCGCGCTTGCGCAGGATGGTGATCCAGGCGAGGCCGGCCTGAAAGCCGTCCAGGATGAGTTTTTCCCACAGCGCGCGCGAGTCCCACTCCGGCACGCCCCATTCGGTGTCGTGATAGTGCGTGTATAGCGGGTCGGTTCCGCACCATGGACAGCGTTCGGTCATGGATCGTCCTTCAGTCTCAGGGCCAGGGCGGTCTGTCAGAGCGTGTCGAGATCGTCGATCACGCGCGCCGGGGCGCCGCGCAGCGTAAGCGAGGCGCCTTCTGACAGGGCGTCCTTCAAGCGGTCCACCCGCAACCGGGCCAGGGCGCAATCTGACGCCGCCGAGCTGACAGCGCCGAGCGAGAGGTCACCTGCCAGGACGGGATCGCCGGGCTGGGCCGGGGTTGGCGTGGACAGACGCAGGGTGCGTTTGCGCACGCCGCCCTTGCGATGCATGCGGCTGGCGACTTCCTGGCCGACAAAGCAGCCCTTCTTGTAGTCAATGCCGCCCATCAAATCGTGGTTCACATCGGTGGAGAACACTTCGGCGGGGCCGAAATCGGCGCTCATTTCAGGCGCGCCCGCTTTGATGCGTGCGGCGTGATAGGCGTCCAGATCGCTGGCGGGGCCGCCCGCTGGCGCGATGGCGCGCCACCCGATCGCGGGGTTTCTGGGGTCGAGGCTGGCGGTGAGCGCCACAGTGCGCAGCTCCGCTTCGCCCTCACCAGAGGCGGCGATCACAGACAAATCCTCGCGCCGTTCAATCGCAGCGTCCGAGCGCAGACGGTAGAGCGTGAAGCGCTTGAGCAAGGTTTCCGCTTCACTGGCGGGCAGGTCAAAGAGCAATCCCCCCTCGCCATCGTCAAAAATAATCAGGTCGGCCAACACCTTGCCTTGCGGGGTCAGGAGCGCCGACAGCATCGCCTGATCGGGCGTCACGCCTTCGGGGCCATGGGTAAGCACACGCTGGAGAAAGCTGCGCGCGTCCTGTCCGGTGATGGACAGGACGGCGCGATGGGGCAGGGCGGTGAGATAGTCTTGGGTCATAAGCGCTAGATGGGGCTGAAGCGGGCCTGTAATCAAGAGGGCGCCAGAGACTGGCGCGAGCGGCCGTGTCGGGCTAAGTGCCAAGCGTCATGACGCGCATTCTTTTCATAACCTCCACCCGTATCGGCGACGCCATTCTCAATTCGGGCGTGCTGCAGCATCTGATCGACAAGCATGCCGATGCGCGCATCACGGTGGCTTGCGGACCACTGGCTGCGCCGCTGTTTCGTGCGACGCCTAAGGTGGAGCGGGTCATCGTGATGAAAAAGCAGAAGGGTGGCGGCCACTGGCTGTCGCTCTGGCGGCAAAGCGTCAGCCAGCGCTGGGATATGGTCGTGGACATGCGCGGCTCGCTGACCAGCTGGTTCCTGTGGGCGCGCAAGCGTTATGTCAAACGCCCCAACCCGAAAGCCGGCGTCCGTCACCGGGTTGAGGAAGCCGCTGACGTTCTGAGGCTGGACGCGGCGCCGGGCACACGGATATGGCTGGATGCGGCGGCTGAGGCCCGCGCCGATAGAGAACTTCCCGCAGATCGCGCCGTACTGGCGCTCTCGCCCGCCGCCTCAGCGGTCTTCAAGGAATGGCCGACCGAACGGTTCGCGCAACTGGCGCTGCGCCTGACCGCGCCGGACGGCGTGTTGCCGGGCGCGGCCATCGCGCTGTTTGGCGGTCCCGGCGATGAAGCGCGCGCGCAGGCGGTGGCCGAGGGCCTGGGCGAGCGGACCGTCATTGACCTGACGGGAAAGCTTGATCTGGTTGAGGCTGCGGCGTGCCTGAAACGCGCGGCGCTGTTTGTGGGCAATGACAGCGGGCTGATGCACATGGCGGCGGCGGCGGGAACGCCGACCCTGGGTCTGTTTGGCCCCACTGATGAGCGGCTTTATGCGCCATGGGGCGCGCGCGCCTGCATCGTGCGGGCGGGGGACCGTTTTGACGAAGCTGATCGGCGGAGCCTGGCGGACACCAGCACGCAATCGCTGATGGGCGCCTTGTCGGTGGAGGCGGCGGAACGCGCCGCGCTGGCGCTGTTGGCGGAAACCGCCGACGCCTGACAGGCCTTATTGCAGATAGGTGCGCCGCAATTGCTCAGCGAGCGTCTCGCCTTCGGCGGCCAGCGCCTGACGCACCATCTCCTCTTCCGCGCCGCAGCGGGGCGTGCGGCGCTCCTGGATGCGGAAGCCTTCATTGAAGCGATCCACCAGGCGTTGCCGGTAAGAGCCGCGCGTGGGCGCTTCATGCTCTAAAAGCTCGAGCATGGCTTCGCGCCAGCCTTGGGAGTCGCGTCCTTTGCAGGCGAAATCGAGATAGTGCATTTCACCCATTACGCGGGCGAGGGACTCCACCGGATAAGGGTCCACATAGCTCGGCGGCCTGCGAATCGTCTGGGCGTCCGCCACAGACGCCAGCAAGGCGCACACGCCAAGCACCAGGATAAGAGCTCTAATCACCATGCCCTTTTCCTGAACGCGGAACAGGGCGAATTCAAGGCTTTTGCCCGCGGTTGCGGGCGCTTTGCTGGATCGCGGTGCGCGTGATGTCCCATGAGACGTTCGCGCTGGCGCGTGCAAACGGGAAGAACGCCGCCTCCAGCGCGTCATCGCCGGCTCGGGGTTCGCCGGCGCGCCAGCGCGCGCTGTAATCCGCCATCACGTAATGGCCATGCTCGGTGATGGATTCAAAGATGTCGATCAGGCCTTCAATCTCGGCATGGATCCCGGTCTCTTCCTTCAGCTCGCGCAGGGCGGCTTCGTGCAGGGTTTCACCGAACTCCACCTTGCCGCCGGGAATGGACCAGCAGCCCTGATAGGGCGGATTGGCGCGCCGGATGAGCAGCACCTCGTTTTCGCGCCAGACCACAAGGCCGACGCTGATACGGGGCAGATCCTTCATGCTTGACCTCGCTGCATGCAGACGGGAGGAAAGGGTATGTGTGGTCGTTATGTCATGAGTTTGAGCCTGGTCCAGCTCGAAGCCCTGTTCGGAAAGCTGGATCGTTTGAATTATCCGCCCAGCTGGAATGCGGCGCCGACCCAGGCTTTGCCGATTATCCGCCTTGGACGGCAGGCTGATTTTCGTCTGACGGCTGTGCGCTGGGGGCTGGTGCCGCACTGGTCCAGAACCGGCCCTGACGGATCAAAACCGCTGATCAACGCCCGGTCTGAAACCGCCGCCGACAAGCCCAGCTTCCGCCAGGCCTTGCAACGTCGTCGGGCGCTGATCCCCGCGGACGGGTTTTATGAATGGTCGACAGAGGAGTCGGGGCGCAAACAGCCCTGGTACATCACCCGCACTGACGGCCAGCCCATGGTGATGGCGGGGGTGTGGGAGCGCTGGGGCGAGGGCGCTGACCGCGTGGACAGCTTCGCCATTCTCACCACGGCGGCCAGCGAGGACATCGCCCATATCCACCATCGCAGCCCGGTCTTCATCCCCGAGGGGCGGTTTGCCGACTGGCTGAACCCGGAGACGGACCCGCAGCCCTATCTCAAGGCGCCGCCAGAGGGTGCGCTGACCCTGCGCAAAGCCTCGGACCGGGTGAACGCCGTGCGTGAAAACGATTCAAGGCTGATCGTGTCCGACGAAGCCTAATCGCCCAGAAATTCCTTGCGGACGTCGACGCTTGAGTCATGGCCGACCTTATCAAAGCAGGTCTCCAGCCAGGTGTTCGCCGCCTCGCGGCCCCGGTCGCGCAGATCGGTGAGAAAGCCCCAGCTGGCGTCGTACTTGCTGGAGGCGGGAAACTGCGACAGCGCGTCATCTGCCCGGATCGAATGCAGGCGGATATCGCTCAGCCGGGCCTTGCGCGGATCCTTGAGCAAATCGTCCTTGATCAGGCGCTTGACGAAGGCGATCGCGCGTAGTTCCGCCAGCAGGCTGGCGTTGAAGGTAATCTCGTTGACCCGGTTGAGGATGTCTTCGGCTGTTTTCGGCGTGCCGGCGCGCTCCATGGGATTGATGTGCACGATCAGCACATCATGAGGCGCCTCGGCGTAAAACAGCGGCCAGAGCGCCGGGTTGCCGGTGAATCCGCCATCCCAGAACGGTTCGCCCTCAATCTCGACCGCCTGATGGATGAAGGGCAGGGTCGCCGAGGCGCGCACCGCGTCGCGCGTCACCGCTTCGCCGCTGAAGACCCGGCTGCGTCCGGACGTCACGCAAGTCGCGGCGATGAACAGCTGGATGTCCTGGCAGGCGTGCACGGCGTCAAAATCGATTTGCCGGTCCAGGATATGGCTCAGCGGATCATATCCGAACGGGTTGGTGTCATAGGGGCTGGTCAGCCGGGTCAGGGCGTCCAGCCAGGGCGCGAACTTGAACAGGCCCGGCGCGCGCATGAAGCCGCCGCCCGCCCGGGACACCGCTCGCCAGAAGTCATCCAGCGCTTCACGCGCGCCCTCCGGCCCGCCGCGCATCTGACCCATGGCCAAGGCGCAGGCGTTCATGGCGCCGGCGCTGGTGGCGCTGATGGCTTTGGTGGACAGGCGCCCGTCTTCGAGCAGGGCGTCCAGAACGCCCCAGGTGAAAGCGCCGTGCGCGCCGCCGCCCTGTAGAGCCAGCGAGACCGGCCGGGGCGAAGCTGACCGCTTGCGGGTCGACGGAGAGGAAGCCGACCCTGTCATCGCTATTTCGCCGTCCATCCGCCATCAATCGTGATGGCGTTGCCGTTCACATTCGCCCCGTCATCACTGACCAGGTAGAGAAGCGCGCCCACCAGCTCTGAATAGGTGACGAATTTCTTGGTGGGTTGGGCGGACAGCATGACATCGCGCACCACCTCGTCTTCGGAAATGCCGCGCGCCTTGGCGGTGTCCGCGATCTGGTTCTCAACGAGCGGCGTTTTCACATAGCCCGGATTGATGCAGTTCACCGTGACGCCGTCTTCAGCGGTTTCCAGCGCCACGGTCTTGGTCAGTCCCATCAGACCGTGCTTGGCCGACACATAGGCCGCCTTGAACGGGCTGGCGCGCAAGGCGTGGGCGGAGGCGATGTTGACGATCCGGCCCCGTCCCTGTTCGCGCATGATCGGCACGGCGTGCTTCATCGTGTGAAAGGCGCTGGTCAGGTTGATGCCGATGATGGCGTCCCACTTGTCGGCGGGGAAGTCCTCGATCGGCGCCACGTGCTGGATGCCCGCGCAATTGACCAGAATGTCCAGACGGCCCAGTTCGCGGGCGGTGAAGGCGATCAGGTCTGCGATCTCATCGGCCTTGAGCATGTTGGCGCCATGATAGCGCACTTTGACGCCATGGGTTTCGGCGATGCGTTGGCGCTCTTTCTCAATGACGTCCGGATCGCCCAGACCATTGAGCACGATGTCGGCGCCGTTCGCGGCCAACCCTTCGGCCATGTGCAGGCCAATGCCGGATGTGGAGCCGGTGATGACGGCGACATGACCGGACAGGTCCACGCGGATCGAGCTCATGCAGGGTCTCCGAACAGGCAATTCTCCAGAGCTTCAACAGGTGATGAATTTCGCACCCGCGTCAAGTCCGCAAAGCTCCTGATATCAGGCTCGCACGCGCTTTGCGCTAGCTTTTCTTCGGCGGCTGGGGACGGGTGAACAACAAGGTGGATTCCGTCGAGCCGTCTGCATCGAAGCGATAGCCGTCCACATTGAACTCAGGCAGCTTTTGGGGGTCTTCGATCCGGTTCTCGATGATCCAGCGCGCCATCAGGCCGCGGGCCTTCTTGGCGTAGACCATCAGGGCGCGCAGCTGGCCGTCTTTTTCTTCCTTGAAGTCGACGCTGATCACCGGGACGCCCAGTGATTTCAGCTTCGCCGCCTTGGAATATTCGTTGGACGCCAGGTTGATCACGGTTTTTGACGGATGACCTTCAAGATCGGACTTCAGCAGATCGGCGATATCCTCGCCCCAGAAATCATAGAGATTGCCGCCTTTGGGCGTTTTCAGCCGCGTGCCCATTTCCAGACGATAGGGCTGGATCGTATCGAGCGGCCGCAAGGCGCCGTAAAGGCCCGACAGGATGCGAAGGCGCTGCTGCGCCCATTGCAGGTCTTCCGGGCTGAGGGACGGTGCGTCGAGACCTGAATACACCTCGCCGTTAAACGCCATGGCGGCAGGGCGGCCTTCAGTGCTGTCAGGATCAAACGCCTTGAACCGCTCCCGGTTGAGATCGGCCAGATCATCACTGAGATGCATCAGGGATTTGATCTCGGTCGCCGACAGCTTCGCGGTGGTCTTCGACAGCTCTTTCGTCCGATCCATCAGGGCCGGACGCGTCGCGGTCGGGGCGTGACCGCGCTTTGTAAAATCGAGCTTCTTGGCGGGCGAAAGCAGAATCAGCATGGGCGTCTCCGTCAGCTATGAGGCAGAGATAGGGGGCGGGTCGCGACGGCGCCAATAAATTTCACCAGCCGGACCTATAGGCTCAGCCTATATCCAGCATCACCCGCGGGTTCATGATGGCGTTGGGGTCGAGGGTTTGCTTGATGGCGCGCATCACCGCGACTTCTACGGGTTTGCGTTTCGCCAGCTCAGCGCGTTTGAGAATACCGACGCCATGCTCGGCGCTGATAGACCCGCCATGCTTGTCCACCAGGTCATAGATCGCTTCTGTGACCGGGGCGCAGGCGGCGACGAAGTCATCGCCTGAGCCGGGCGTCTTGCGCGCGACGTTAAAGTGCACATTGCCGTCGCCCACATGGCCGAAGGCGATGACCAGGGCTTCGGGCATCATGGCTTCGGCCTTGGCGGTGGCTTCTTCCATAAAGGCGGGCATGCGCGAGACGGGTACGGAGACATCGTGCTTGGCGGCCTTGCCATGGGCTTTCTCCGCTTCGGGAATGCCTTCGCGCAGGGCCCAGAACTCAGCCATTTGCGCTTCGGTCTGCGCCAGCGCCGCGTCAGAAACGAGGCCCTTTTCAAAGGCGGTTTCGAGCGCGCTTTCCATCAGCGACTGGGCGCGATCGGTTTCCGGGCTCACAAGCTCGACCAGCACCGTCCAGGCAGGGTCTGAGTCCAGCGGATGGCGTGCGCCGGGCAAATGATGGACGGCGAGGTCCAGCCCGATCTTGGGCATCAGCTCGAACGCGGCGACCGAGCCCGTGGCGTCCTTCATATGGCCCAGAAGCTCCACGGCCTGAGCCGGGCTCTCGACAGCCGCAATGGCGACAGCGGTGGAGGCGGGGCGGGCGAACAGCTTCAGCGTCGCCGCGGTGACCACGCCCAGCGTGCCTTCCGCGCCGATAAAGAGCTGTTTGAGGTCATAGCCGGTATTGTCCTTGCGCAGGCCCGACAGGTCAGACAGGACTCGGCCATCAGGCAGGACGGCTTCCAGGCCCAGCACCAGCTCGCGCATCATGCCATAGCGCAGCACGTGCACGCCGCCTGCGTTTGTGGAGATCAGCCCGCCGATCATCGCCGAGCCTTGCGCGCCCAGAGACAAGGGGAACAGCTTGCCGGCGTCTTTCGCGGCGCCTTGCACGCTTTCAAGGATCGCGCCGGCTTCGCAGGTGAGCGAGTCATTGTCCGTATCGATGGCGCGGATAGCGTTCATGCGCTTGAGCGACAGCACGACTTCACCCTGGGGCGTCGAGCCGCCGACCAGGCCGGTATTGCCGCTTTGCGGGATCACCGCCACGCCGGCCTCATTGCACATGGAGAGGATGCGGCTCACCTCATCGGTGGTGGAGGGTTTGAGCAGAAGCGGCGATGCGCCCTGATACCGCCCGCGCCAATCGCGCACATGGGGGGCGAGTTCATCAGGATCCTCGCTCCACGCTTTGGGGTCGAGGGCGGCTTTCAGGGCGGTCAGGGTTTCGGTGCTCATAACGGCAGTGTGCAACCGCCGCATTGGGTAGAACAAGAGCCCAAAGACGTCCGCCGCGGTTAATCTGCGGCTTTTTCCAGAACAGCTTCGAAGCGCATGGAGGGAGCGGCGTCCGCCCGGCCCTGGAAGACATAGGCGTCGCCTTCGCGCTTTCCGGTCAGGGTGAGGGCGAATTTGTCGAACTCACCAAAGACCGACAGGCGCGAGGGATCGTGATTGGTGACCACCATCTTCACCTGCAGCTCGTTTTCGGGACCCGAAACGCTGCCGACATAATACATACCCGAATCTCCACCCAGTACGCGGCTGTCCTGGATGATGATCACGCCCTTGGCGTCATCAAGCGGGGTGCGGAAGGAGGCGATGTAGAGACCGTTTTGCATAGCTTGCGTCTTATCATCCAGAGTCTGAACACAACCTTGAGCAGTTGTTCTAACGCTCTGCAGCTGCACGTCTGAGGCGGTCGTTTATCGCCTCGCCCAATCCGGTTTCCGGTATCGGCGCGACAGCGATGCGATCGCTGACTCTGTCCAGCCAGCGCAGGCCAGTAAACAGGTTCGCGGCCGCTTCGACTAGGTCACCGCTTGGGGAAAGATCAAAAAATACAACGCCTTCTCTTTTGGGTTGCGCGCCAAACCCCAAAAAGGACTCGTTGTTGTGGGGTTGGGTTGCATTCAGGCGCACACTCGCGTTCGGCGCGTAGTGGGAGGTGAGCTGACCGGGCGCTGTCGGCGCACTGTGATTCGTTGGCGTCGGGCGCTGCATCACCCCGATCACCGCCTCCAGCGCATCCCTGGCGATCCCGCCCGGGCGTAAAATCACCGGATGAGCCGGATCCAGCACAGAGACGATGGTGCTCTCCACGCCCACAGGGCAGGGGCCGCCGTCCAGGATCAGGTGAATGCGCCCGTTCAGGCTGTCTTTCACATGTTCGGCGGTGGTGGGGCTGATCGTGCCGGATGCGTTGGCGCTGGGCGCGGCCAAAGGCGCGTCCAGACGCTGGACCAGCGTGCGCAAGGTGTCTGAGTACGGCAAACGCACAGCCAGACTGTCCAGACCCGCCGCCGCCAGTTCGCTGACGGGAGAGGGGGTGCGTTTGGGGGCCACCAGCGTCAGCGGTCCGGGCCAGAAGCGTTCGGCCAGCGCCAGGCCTTGATCCTCCAGTTGAACAAGGCTTCGGGCGCGCTCCAGCGTATCCACATGACAGATCAACGGATTGAAGCTGGGACGTCCCTTGGCCTCATACACGCCCGCCACCGCCTGTGCGTTCGTGGCGTCGCACGCCAGCCCGTACACGGTTTCGGTGGGAACGGCCACGCAGCCGCCCGCCTTCAGGATCCGGGCGGCCTGGTCCAGAGCATCTGGATCGTCCGCCGGCAGGATCGGCGTGTCAGGGGGCGGGCTGGGGCGTGTCATGCCGGTTAGGTAGCGCTCGTCAGCGGGCGGTGCAATCAGGCTAGTCTTCGCGCTCGGCCTCGATATGCACCCGCACATCAATCTGGGCGGCGGCGGCGCCCCAATCGCCAGCCCCGACGCCAAAATCACGGCGCGCGAGGGTGAAACCGCCATCCGCAACGCCGCGACCGTCCGTGATGTCGAGGGTGAAGGTCAGCGCTTGCTCTTGCGAAACGCCCTTGATGGTCAGGGTTCCAAGGGCTGTGTAGACGTTGCCTTCGCGCGTGATTGTCTCAGACACAAAGCGCATCTCGGGGTGCTCAGACGGATTCAGACCGGCTTCGCCCTCCATGTCGGACTGGCGTTCGGTCGGGTCAAGCTGGCCAGATCCCGCCTGCACGACCGCTTCAATGCGGGCGTCGGACAGGTCCTCAGGATCGAGGCGAATATCAGCGGAGAATTGCGGGAAATCGCCCTGGATCGTGGTTCCGAAGACCTCGGTCTGAAGGCCCACCGAGCTGGCGTCGTAATCCACGATCCAGGCGTCAGACTGGGCGAGGGCGGGGGTGGTCACCAGCAGGGCGAGCGGGGCGAGGGCGAACAAGGGGCGCATGGCTATGCTCCTGAGCGGGGAAACGTCATGCCCGTACAGATACGTCGATCTGAGAGCGCCACAAGACGTCGCCCGCGCACAGCTCCGCTTCCGAACTGGAAAGGGTCAGTCGCGACCCGTCTGCGGTGGAATGTTCAGCCCCGGGATCATGCGGGTCAGAACGCCGTCCCGGTCCAGAATGTGGTGCTTCAGCGCGGCGCCCGCGTGCAGCGCCAGCAGGATCAGGATCGCCCAGCCAGAGGCGCCGTGGACTGACCCGGCCAGCGAGGCGAAGCTTTCGGTTTGCGGCACCGGCAAATGGGGCAGCAGAAAGCCGTCGAGATTGAAAAGCTTGGAAGGGAAGCTGGAGGCCGACGCCGTAATCCAGCCCATGATCGGCGCGCCGAGCATGACGCCGTAAAAGGCGATATGAGTGAACTGCGCGGCGAAACGCTCCCAGGGTTTCATGCCTTCGGGCAGGGGCGGCGCTTTATGGGTCAAGCGCCAGGCCAGCCGCGCCAGCGACAGAACGAGAATGATCAGACCCGCCGTCTTGTGCCAGTTATAGACGGCCTGGGTCAGCGTCAGCGAGCCCGTACCGTCGAGCAAGGCGTGGCGGAGATCTTCCATCCACCAGCCCACAAACACCATGGACACCAGCATGGCCGCGATCACCCAGTGCAGGATGATGGCGACAGTCGTATAGCGATGCGATGTGGTGGTGGCGGACATGGCTTAGTCTCCTCGGTCGCGAAGGAATTCCGCTTCGATACGGATGACCACTGTATCGCCGATCAGGTTTCCGGGAAGCCGTCCGACCCCGAATTCAGTGCGGTTAATTGTCATATCCGCGCCAAACCCCAAGGCCTGACGGGCTTCGAGGGGGTTGAAGACGCCGCCGTAAAACTGTGTTTCCAGAACGGCTGGCTGTGTGACCCCTTTCAGGGTCAGCTGACCGTGGATCAGGCCGGTGTCCGGGCCGGTCACCTCTATCCGCTCAGACCGAAAGACGATCTGCGGATGGGCGTCGCAGTCAAACCAGCTGGCGCCGCACAGGGTCTGGTCAAAATCAGGATCGCTAGTGATGGGCGTCGCAGTCAAACCAGCTGGCGCCGCACAGGGTCTGGTCAAAATCAGGATCGCTAGTGGAGAGGGAGGCCGCCTCGATAATGGCGGTCAGCTGGGCGTCTTCAGGGTTGGCGGCGTCAAAGCTGAGCTGCGCCTCGATGGCGTCGAACCGCCCTGTATACCAGGACAGGCCCATATGCCGGATGCGCCAGAGCGTGCTGGCGTGGGCTGGATCCAGCCGCCACTCGCCGGGCGGCAAACGCGCCGGCTCCAGCGTGGGCGCCGAGACGCAGGCGCTGAGTAGAGTTGCGAACAGCGTGAAGGTGAGCATGCGCAGCACTGTCATAAGCCGGTCTCCTCTGCCTGTGAGACTAGGTTGGAAAGACCTGTGATGCGAGCGCTCTGATCAAATCCCATCCGGGCGACTCCCGCTTTGCAGCAAACGCGCTATGTTCGGACCAAATGATCCTGCTGGAAGGGAAGTCACCATGAGCTACCGCGCCCCGGTTCGCGATATCCGTTTCGCCCTGGAAGAAATCGCTGCCCTAGACAGCGTAAAGGCGACGGGAGTGTTTCCCGAATTCTCCTCCGACCTGACGCCCGCCATCCTTGATGAGGCGGCCAAGCTCGCCAATGACGTGCTGGCGCCCCTCAACTGGACCGGCGACCAGCAGGGCTGCACCCTGAAAGACGGCGCCGTGACCACGCCGGACGGGTTCAAGAACGCTTATGCGCAATACGTTGAAGGCGGCTGGCAAGGCCTGCAATTCCCAACCGATATGGGCGGCATGGGCCTGCCAAAGGCGCTGGGCTGCGCGCTGATGGAGATGCTGCAATCGTCCAACATGGCGTTCGGACTGGGGCCGATGCTGTCGTTCGGCGCCATTGAATCCCTGATCGCCGTGGGCACCGATGAACAGCGCGATCTCTATCTGGGCAAGATCATGTCTGGCGAATGGACCGCCACCATGAACCTGACCGAGCCGGGCGCCGGGTCGGATGTGGGCGCGCTGCGCACCAAGGCCGAGCCGAATGGCGACGGCTCCTGGGCGATTTCGGGCCAGAAGATCTACATCACCTGGGGCGAGCACGATTGCGCCGACAACATCATCCATCTGGTGCTGGCGCGCACGCCGGACGGGGCCGCAGGCACCAAGGGCATCTCGCTGTTCATCGTGCCGAAATTCATCCCCGATGCGGACGGCAATCCCGGCGAGCGCAACACGCTTCAGGCCATCGGGCTTGAGCACAAGATGGGCATTCACGGCTCGCCTACCTGCACCATGGAATATGACGGCGCCAAAGGCTGGCTCTTGGGTGACGAGTTCAAGGGCATGGCCGCGATGTTCATCATGATGAACTCGGCGCGTCTGAATGTGGGCGTGCAGGGCGTCGGCATCGCCGAGCGCGCGTATCAGCAAGCGCTCGCCTACGCGCAGGACCGAAAGCAGGGCCGCGCCATCAATATGGACGATCACGGCCCGCACGAGATCATTCATCATCCCGATGTGCGCCGCACGCTGGCGGTGATGAAGGCTAAAATCGAGGCGGGCCGCGCCATTTGCTATCACGCTGCGGTCGAAGCCGATCTGGGCGAGCATATGGATGACGCGGATGAGAAGGCCTGGTCCAAGCGCCGCGAAGACCTGATGATCCCGATCGCCAAGGCCTGGTGCACCGATATGGGCGTGGACGTGGCGTCCATGGGCGTTCAGGTGCATGGCGGCATGGGCTTCATTGAAGAAACCGGCGCCGCCCAGCATTTGCGCGATGCGCGCATCGCGCCGATCTATGAAGGCACCAACGGCATTCAGGCGATCGACCTTGTGGGCCGCAAGCTGGCGCGCGATGGCGGGACCGCCATGGCCGAACTGATCGAGGATGTGCGGCAGACCGTCGAGGATTGCATCACCAGTTCGAACCCGGACTTGCCGGTCTTGGCCGAAGCCCTGAAACCGGCCTGCGACGCACTGGAAGACGCCACCAAATGGATGCTGGACGCCAGCGACGCTGACCGCCTCGCCGGCGCCACCGCCTATCTCAAACTGGCGGGCGACGTGACCGGCGGCTGGCTGCTCTGCGTGGGCGCCGTCGCGGCGCAGCGCAAACTCAAGGAAGCCGATGGCGAGGAGAGCTACGCTCAGGCGCGCATCGCCATCGCCAACATCTTCGCCCAGACCGCGCTGTCAGGCGCGGCGGGCCTCCTGGGTGAGATCAAGCTGGGCTATGATCCGGTGTTCGGTCCGGGCGAAGCGGTGCTGGCCAGCGCCTAGGCGCTAGACCCAGAACCCGGTCGGGTCGGAGTGCGGACGTCCGTCCACAAGACGGATCATCCCCACCACCGACCGGATCACCAGCCAGATATTGGCGATCAGCAGGATCAGCATGCCGATCAGGAAGATCCAGGTCAGCAAGCCGACCACCACCATGGCCAGCCAGTACCAGAAGGTCCGGATCTGAAACTGGAAATGGTTTTTCACCAGCGGGTCGGCGTTATCCTTGCGCACATAGGCGAGAATGGCGGCGATCAGCACGGTCAGGCCGTTGCCGATCCCCACAAGCAGCAAGGCGTAGTTGATCACCGCCAGGATGCGGTCCCCGTTCTGATCGCGCGCGCTGGTCGGGGCGTCACCCTGGGTGTCGGTGGGGGCCATGTCTTTACTCCGCAAACTGTCTGCTGCTCATTCTGTGACCTTTATAACTCAGCTCAGTCACTCCTGCTGCGTCAAGTGAAGAGCCTGTCACTCGCTGCCTTGTCAGGCGCCAATAAGCATTGTGAACTGACCGGTGCGAGTTAATCTTTAACTTTCTCTGTGTGATTGTGGCGCGAGCAATTTGCTGGGTTAACAGGTTTGTTTTGAAGGGCTTTCCATGAGCAACACCCCTGAACATCCCGCGACGCGCGCCCCCGTGCTTGTGACCATGGCCGACGATATTCCCGGCCATGAAGTCGAAGCCGTCATCGGGATTGCGCGCGGCAGCGTGGTTCGCGCACGTTTTTTTGGACGTGATTTTGTGGCCGGATTGCGCAATCTGGTCGGGGGCGAAGTCAGCGAGTACACCAAGCTGATGGCCGAGGCGCGGGAACAAGCGCTGGGCCGGTTGGTCAGCCATGCCGAAGAAATGGGAGCGGATGCGGTCGTCACCTTCCGTTTTTCCACTGCTGCGGTCATGGAAGGCACAGCGGAAGTGCTCGCCTATGGAACGGCGGTAAAGCTGAAATGAATGAAAAAGTACGCCGTTTCGGCGGCAAGGCGGTTGCGGAAGTGGGTGAGACAATCCGCTTCCTTGGGGGCGTTGTGGCGGTCTGGTTCGTGCTGGTCACGTTCGTGTTCGCCGCCTTCCACATTCCGTCAGAAAGCATGCAGCCCGCCATTCAGGTGGGCGACCGCGTTCTGGTGTCGAAATTCGCGTACGGGTATTCGCGTCATTCCTTGCCGCTGGGACTGGGCTATGTGCTGCCGGGCAACTGGTCGGGGCGCCTGTTCGGCTCCACCCCCAAGCGCGGCGATGTGGTCGTGGTCCGTGATCCCGCTCAGGGCATCAATCTGATCAAACGCGTCATCGGCCTGCCCGGTGATCGGATCGAGATGCGCGCAGGTCGCCTTTACATCAATGACGAACTGGTGCCGCGCGATCCTGAAAGCGTGGTTCAATATCGCGACCGGGCGGGCGCGGCCGTAGAGGCCGCCGTCTATCTGGAGACCCTGCCGGGCGGCAATGTGCATGAGATTTACGAGCGCGCCGACAATGCGGCGCTCGACAATGTCGGGCCGTTCAACGTGCCGGAGAACCATCTGTTCTTGATGGGCGACAATCGCGACGCCTCGCTGGACAGCCGCGCCTCGCGCGGGATCGGTTATGTGCATCGCGATCTTGTGGTGGGCAAGGCCTGGACGGTGCTGTTCACCTTCGCCTCCTGCCGCCGCGAGGAAGGCATGACCTGTCCGGGCTGGCGCGTCTGGCGGCCGATCTAGACTCTTGGTCTCAGACACTGTCTCAAAGGCCCTGTCCTTTCGAGCATAACGCTGTTATTCTCCCGCTCCATCCAGGAGCGGGAGAATTTTTATGAGCTTGAAGGGAAAGACCCTTTTCATCACCGGCGCCAGCCGCGGCATTGGTCAGGCGATCGCTGAGCGTTGCGCACGCGACGGCGCCAACATCGTCATCGCCGCCAAGACCGACCAACCCCATCCCAAGCTGGCGGGCACGATCTACACCGCCGCTGAAGCGGTTGAGAAAGCGGGCGGCAAGGCGCTGCCGCTGGTGTGCGACATCCGCGACGAAGCCAGCGTGGACGCCGCCGTCGCCAAGGCGGTCGAGACGTTTGGCGGCATCGACATCGTGGTCAACAACGCCTCCGCCATTTTCCCGATGCCCACCAAAGACACGCCGATCAAGCGCTGGGATCTGATGCATCAGGTGAATGCGCGCGGCACCTTTCTGGTGACCCAGAAATGCTTGCCCTACCTCGAAAAGTCCGAAAACCCGCACATTCTGGCGCTGTCCCCGCCGCTCGACATGCGCGAGCAATGGTTCGCCCCGCACGTGGCTTACACCTCAGCCAAATACGGCATGAGCCTGTGCATTCTGGGCTGGGCGGGCGAGTTCAAGGGCAAGATCGCTGCGAACGCCATCTGGCCGCGCACCGCCGTCGCCACCGCCGCCATCGCCAATGTGTTGGCGGGTGAAGAAGCGTTCAAGAATTGCCGCAAGCCCGACATCCTGGCCGAGACCGCCTATCGCGTGCTCACCAAGCCGGCGTCCGAGTTCACCGGCAATTTCCTGATCGATGACAGCTTCCTGGTCAGCGAAGGCGTCACCGATCTTGATCAGTTCGCCGTCGACCCGTCACAGGAGCTGCTGCCGGACTTCTTCGTTCCCGAAGAGCCCAAAGCCCCTGCAGGCGTCAAGATCATGAGCATCGATCCCAGCCATTAGGCCAAACAAGCCCCGGCGATCCTTCTCGCCGGGGCGGCGCCTGTCCTCGCCCGAATCATTTATGGCAGCATGTCTGAAGCGCTGCGCCACGTCCGGGCCTTCAATTGATCACAAGGCGCAGTCCTGCAACGCCGCATCGGCCTGTTAGCACACGCGCGCGTCTTCCCGGCTTGTCTCTGTGGGGGAGGGCGGGTACCACTCCCTTCACGCTTGACTCATGGGAGCTGACGCTCGCACGACGGGGGGCGTGGAGCTGGCGTCATCAAGCCTGGGCGAGGCAGGGATGGCGGCGCGTATTCATCAAGATCGCTCAAGACCGTTCATGACCAAAGCCGACAGCCCGGCCCAGCCGGGTCCCATCATTATCGCACGCCATGGCGAGCCTGACGCTGACCGTCGGGCGCGTATGGACTGGCGCGGCTATGTGGACTGGTGGGCGGCTTATGATCGCGCCGGATTGAAACCCGGCCAGAGTGCGCCGGACAGTCTTGTTGAACAGGCCGCGATGGCCAAAACGCTCTATTCCTCCACGCTGCCCCGCGCGATCGAGACGGCGCGCGCCGCCGTGGGCGACCGGCCAATCGAGCATGACGCCCTGTTTGTGGAAGCGCCCTTGCCGCCCCCGCCTTTGCCTTTGAAACTGCAGGCGCGGACCTGGGGCGTGTTTGCGCGGTGTTCATGGTGGCTCGGCGCTTCTGCGGATGGTGAGAGCCGCCCGCAGGCTGAAGTGCGCGCGGCAGCCGCTGCCGAAAAGCTGGTTGAAGCCTCTCAGGACGGCGCCGTGGCGCTGTTCGCCCATGGCTGGTTCAATCGCATGCTGCGCCCCCAGCTCAAGGCTCAGGGCTGGACCTGCGTGCGCGATGGCGGGGATGGATACTGGTCCTGGCGCCGCTATGAGCTGAAACGCTAGCGCATTGGCGGCTTGATCCGGCGCGATCTTTCGCGATTGTGGGGGCATGACCTCCCCGATGAGAAGGCAGTAGCGATGACTGACGCCCCCACCGCCGAAATCGCCCAGATGAGCTTTGAGACCGCGCTCAGAGAGCTCGAAACCATTGTGGCGCAGCTCGAGCGCGGCGAGGTGGAGCTGGAAAAATCCATCGCCATGTACGAGCGCGGCGCCGCGCTGAAGGCGCATTGCGAAGCGCGCCTGAAAGAAGCCCAGCTCAAGGTCGAAAAGATCGTGGTGGACGCTGACGGCGCGATCTCCGCAGAGCCGGCGGGTCTGGACTGATCCCATGAGCGCAGGCCCCGCACAGCCCGAAATCGCGCCAGAAGACTTTTTCAGGACGGATATCCGCCTGGGCACGATCGTGCGCGCCGAGCCGTTTCCCGAAGCGCGCAAGCCCGCGATCAAGCTGTGGGTCGATTTTGGTCCGGAGATCGGCGAGCGCAAAAGCTCCGCCCAGATCACCGACCATTACACACCCGAGACGCTGGTGGGCCGCCGTGTGCTGGGGGTGGTGAATTTCCCGCCGCGCCAGATCGGCCCTGTTCGCTCTGAAGTGCTGGTGCTGGGCGTACCCGATGCCGACGGCTCGATCCTGCTTCTGAACGCAGACGGCGACGCGCCGAACGGGGCGCGGGTGTCATGAGCGCATTCTCTGACCATCTGACCGAGACCGCGGACCGGGTGACGGTGGCGCTCGACGCGCTGCTTGAGCGTCCGGACGGGCCGGAGCAACGCGTCATTTCCGCCATGCGCTATGCGGCCCTGGGACCGGGCAAGCGCTTGCGCCCCTTCTTGCTGATCGAGACGGGCAATCTGGTGGGCGGCGATGAGCGGGCCTTGCTGCGCGCCGCCTGCGCGGTGGAATGCGTGCACGCCTATTCGCTGATCCATGATGATCTGCCGTGCATGGATGATGATGACCTGCGTCGCGGACGGCCGACCGTGCATCGCGAATATGACGAGGCGACCGCCGTTCTGGCGGGCGATGCGCTGCAAAGCCAGGCCTATGAACTGCTGGCGGACCCTGAAACCCACGAGCATGCCGCAGTGCGCGCCGAGCTGGTGATGCGGCTGGCGAAAGCCGCCGGGCCGCGCGGCATGGTGGGCGGTCAGATGATCGACATGGCGGTCGAGGCGGGCGAGGAAACCGATATCGGGATCATCACCCGGTGCCAGCGGATGAAGACCGGCGCTCTGATCAGTTTCTGCGCCGAGGCGGGCGCCCTGATCGGTCATGCGGATCGCGCGCACCGGCTTGCGCTTGAAGGCTTCGCGCATGACCTGGGATTATGTTACCAGATCGTCGACGACCTTCTGGACGCGGAAGGGGATGAAAGCCTGACGGGCAAACGCACCGGCAAGGACGCCGGTCAAGGAAAAGCCAATTTCGTCTCCATACTGGGCGTCGCGGACGCCCGGGACCGGGCGGCGCGGCTGGCCGATCAGGCCAAGGCCCATCTCGATCCGTTCGGCAAGGATGCTGATATGCTGCGTGAGCTGATGGATTATGTGTTGGCCCGGCAGTCCTGACGCCTAGATTAGAAGAAGACAATAAGGACACGGCGCATGCCTGACACTCCGCATCTCGACCAGATCAAGTCTCCCGATGATCTGAAAAACCGCAACCTCGACTTTCTCAAGGCCGTGGCGGACGAATTGCGGGCTGAGACGATTGATGCGGTGTCTGTGACCGGCGGGCATCTGGGCGCGGGGCTCGGCGTGGTCGAGATGACGGTCGCCCTGCACCATGTGTTTGATACGCCCAGCGACATTCTGATCTGGGATGTGGGCCATCAATGCTATCCGCACAAAATCCTGACCGGACGCCGCGACCGCATCCGCACCCTGCGTCAGGGCGGCGGCCTGTCCGGCTTCACCAAGCGGTCTGAAAGCGAATACGACCCGTTCGGCGCCGCGCACGCCTCGACCTCGATCTCGGCGGGCTTGGGCTTTGCTGTGGGGCGCGACCTCAAGCATGAAGAAGGCCGCAAGGTCATCGCCGTGATCGGCGACGGCTCCATGTCTGCGGGTATGGCCTATGAGGCCATGAACAATGCCGGGGACATGAACAAGGACCTCATCGTCATCCTCAATGACAATGACATGTCCATCGCCCCGCCCGTAGGCGCGATGAGCCATTATTTCGCGCGCCAGGTCAGCTCGAAAAGCTACAACTCCATCCGCAAGCTGGGCAAAGGCGTCGCTGAAGCGCTGGGCGTGAAGGAGCATGCGCGCCGGGCTGAAGAGTATCTGCGCGGCATGGCCATGGGCGGCACCCTGTTTGAGGAAATGGGCTTTCGCTATGTGGGTCCGATCGATGGCCATGACATGGACCAGCTGGTCGCGGTGCTGCGCAATGTGCGCGATGCGGGCGAAGGCCCCATCCTGATCCATGCGGTGACCCAGAAAGGCAAGGGCTACGCCCCCGCCGAGGCCGCCGACGACAAGTATCACGGCGTCGCCAAGTTCAATGTGATCACCGGCGAGCAGCAGAAATCCAAGCCCGCCGCTCCGAGCTATACGGGCGTTTTCGCCAATGCGCTGATCCAGCTGGCCGAATCCGACGACAAGATTTGCGCCGTCACCGGCGCCATGCCCGGCGGGACGGGCGTGGACAAATTCGCCGCGCGCTTCCCCGATCGGGCGTTTGACGTCGGCATCGCCGAGCAGCACGCCGTCACGTTTGCAGCCGGCCTCGCCGCTGAAGGGCTCAAGCCGTACGCCGCGATTTATTCGACCTTCCTGCAACGCGGCTATGACCAGGTCGTCCACGATGTGGCGATCCAGTCGCTGCCTGTGCGCTTCGCCATCGACCGGGCCGGGCTTGTGGGCGCGGACGGCGCCACCCATGCCGGCTCGTTTGATGTGGGGTATATGGGCGCCTTGCCGGGCATGGTGGTGATGGCCGCCGCCGACGAAGCTGAACTGGCGCGCATGGTCGCCACCGCCAATGAAATCGACGACCGCCCGAGCGCCTTCCGCTATCCGCGCGGCGAGGGTCTGGGCGTTGAAATTCCCAAGGAACTGATCCCGCTGGAGATCGGCAAGGGCCGCATCGTGCGCGAAGGCTCCGGCGTCGCCATCCTGTCCTTCGGCGCGCGTCTGGGCGAAGTGCTTAAAAGCGCGGAAGAGCTGGCGGCCTATGGCCTTCATCCGACTGTAGCGGACGCCCGCTTCGCCAAGCCGCTCGATCATGATCTGATCCGTGAGCTGGCGCGCGAGCACGAAGTGCTGATCACCATTGAAGAGGGCGCTGTGGGCGGTTTCGGCGCGTTTGTGCTGCACTTCCTGGCCGAAGACGGCGCGCTCGACGCCGGGCTGAAAATCCGCACCATGACCTTGCCCGACGTGTTCCAGGATCAGGACAGCCCCTACGCCATGTACGAGACGGCAGGGCTGAACGCCAAGCACATCACCGCGAAAGTGCTGGACGCGCTGGGCCGCCAGGCTGACGCCGCGGCGGCTTTGGCCTGAGGTCTTTCCGGCCGGGCCATAGCGTCGCAGCGCCTGGCTTTTGCGTTGACGCGACCTGCCATGATGATCGACCCTTTGCCTGTGAAGACGGGAGGGTGGTTGCATGCGGACCGGTCTTTCAGGCTCAACTCGCACGATCACGCGTCGGCAGAGCTTTGCAGCGGGCGCATTGGTGCTGGGCGGCGCAGCGACGGCCTGTTCGTCCGGCGATGAGGGCTATGACGCGCTTGCTGAAGCCCTGAGCGCCCCGGCGGAGCCCGTCACGGCGCCTTTTCCTCGCTCGCACCAGCAGCTGGTGCGATACGCCAGTCTGGCGGCGAGCGGGCACAACACCCAGCCTTGGCGCTTTACGGTGTCTGATCCTGTGATCGAGCTGTCGCCGGATTTTTCACGCCGTACGCCGGTCGTGGACCCCGATGATCATCACCTGTTCGCCTCGCTGGGCTGCGCGGCGGAAAATCTCAGCCTTGCTGCGCGCGCATCGGGTCTGGGAGGCGAAGTCGACATGGAGGGCGAGAGGCTGTCTGTGGCGCTGGCCTCCGGCGCCGCTGAAGCCTCGCCCCGGTTTGACGTCATCCCGCAGCGCCAGTGCACGCGGTTGGAGTATGCCGGCTCGGCGCTGAGCGCTGAGGAGCGCGCCCGGCTGATCGCAGCGGTCGAGCAAGGCGGTCAGGTGTCCGCGACCGTTTTTGACGGCGCCGCGGACAAGACGCGGCTGACGGAGCTGATCATCCAAGGCAATAGCGCCCAGATCGCAGACCCTGCCTTTGTGAGGGAGTTGCGCGACTGGATCCGCTTTAACGAGGCGGAGGCGGCGCGTTTGCGCGATGGCTTGTTCGCGGCGTCCTCTGGCAATCCGCAATTGCCCGGCTGGCTGGGGCGGCGCCTGTTTGGTCTGGTGTTCACCGCAGACGCCGAGAACGCCAAGATCGCCCGCCAGATCGAGAGCAGCGGCGGTTTGATCGCCCTGATGG
>NZ_DEMB01000003.1:335773-359694 GCF_002354675.1 Oceanicaulis sp. UBA2681
CGCCCTGATGGGCGCGCCGGGGCGGCGCCCCAACCTGCTGCTGCGCGTCGGCAGAGGCCCCGCGGCGCCGCGCTCGCTGCGGCGTTCGGTCGAGGCGGTGATCGAGCCGGCTTAACCGCCCTCGATCATCCCGACCACGCGCTCGATCGCAGCTCTATGGCCGGCGACGGGGGCGGCCTCGGGATAGATGTCGACCATGATGGCGGGCGGAAGGCCGCGGCCTTCAAATACGGCGCCTGACCCGTCTTCAAACACTTCGTTGGACAGTTCCAGATACCAGCCATTGGGCAAGGGTTTGGCGAGCGGCGTGCTGAACGCGCCGCGCGTGACCCCGCCCACATGAACCACATTGGGCAACTGACGCAGCATCATCGTGGTGATTTCTCCGCCCGACACCGTCACATCGCTGGTCATCACATAGACCGGGCCTGAATAGCGCACGCCGTCATGGGGCGTTATCTCATAGTCTTCCGTCGCTTCGGGGACGCCGGGAACGCTGACGCGATAGCCGAGAAACGCCTCATCAGTGAAGCGGGCCGCAATGGCGCGGGTGACAGCGTCATAGCCGCCGCGATTATTGGACAGGTCCAGAATGATCGCCTGATGATCCGCAAACCGGGTGAGGGCGTCATCAAGAATGTCAGAGAGCGCGGCAAGCTCGGCCTGTGACCATTCAAGGCTTCCCGGCGTGTGCTCAGTGGTGAAGCCGCCCATGGTGAAGATCTGGATGTAGCCGATCGGCGCGCCGCTTTCGGGCGTGATCTCGCCCACGATCACCCGGTCGGCGATCAGCTCGGCGCCGGGGTCGAGCACGTCGTTGAAGAGCTGATCGACAAGACCATTGAGCCAAGCGCCTTCGCCCATGCCGTTCCGGATCATCGGCAAGGTGGCTCCAAGGCCTGCCTGGGCGCGGCGCGGTTCACCGTCCACCATCCCGATCAGCTTGGTGTGGGAATCGCCCAGCGGGTCCAGAAGGCCTGCCAGCACAGCCCACAGCGCCGCTTCGCCCATGCCGTCCTGCACATGAGGATGAGCCGCCGCGATTTGTGCATCCCAGTCCACGCCGCGCGCATCAAAGAAGCTGTAATGCCGGGCCATCACGCTGGCGAAAACATCAAAGATTGCGGTTTCCGTGGTCAGGTCTTCTGCGCCGCAAGACGGAGGCAGGGCGTCCAGCCGCTCAAAAGAAGCCGAGGCGTCGCCCGGCAGGTAATTGAGGCGGATGGACTGGCCGTCGCGCGACGGACGGAACAGCTGGTATTCCACCTGGCCCATCATCGGCGTGCTCTCATCGGGCGCCGGGCTGGCGTAACAGCCTGCTGGGGTGTCCTGCCAGCGGGTGATCCCGGTCGCGTTGATGTCGAGAATCCAGCCCTTTTCCCGGCTGTACCAGACGCCGTGTGCCCGGACATCGAGCGTTCCGTCATTTGCGAAGATGGGTTGAGCGCTCTGGGCGCTGCTCAATAGCGCGACAGCAAGACTGATCAACAGAAACATCACTGGAACCTCAAAAGTGACCGTGGTCATCTTCTTGGGGTGGCGGTCGTTTTTTGTCAAGCAATCAGGCGGCCGCCAGCGATATAAGCGTGCGGATGCGGTCCTTGAGCGCGTGATGAAGGTCAAAGCTTTCACCCGTGCTCAGCCATTGGCGGATCACGCCTGTCACCGCAGCGATGTACAAGGCCGACAAAGCCTCGGCCTCGATGTCAGATCTGACCTCTTGACGGTTCTGGGCGTCTTTAACCCAGGCGGTCGCCTGATCCAGCACGCGAAGATCAGCGTCGCGTTCGGTGCGCTGGATATCTTCGGATTGCGGGGCGTAGGCATGTTTGGCGCGCCAGAGCACGGGTTCGGAACTTGCGAGCGAGACGGCGTTCTCCGCCATGACCTGAAGGCTTTCAAGGAGCGGCCGGACCGCGCCTGCGCTGGATTGCAGCTCAGCGGTCTGCATCGCGTCTTCATACCAGGCCGCCAGAACATGCGCCTTGGTGGGAAAGTGATTGAAGAACGTCCCCTTGGCGACGCCCGCCGCCTTGCAGATGGCGGCTACGGAGGCGTCTTCATAGCCTGCTTTGCGGAACTGGGTCAGGGCGGCGTCATAGAGCGCCTGACGCACCTGGGCTTTCTTTGTGTCTCGTAATCCGGTCATCCCATAGATATGCCGCAAATCATGACTGCGGTCATCCAGTCTGCTGATTTGGGTTTTGCGGCGCATTTGGATACAACCAGCCGCCGGAGCACGAGGACGCAATGCGCGCAGACAAATATCTTGTTGAGCAGGGGTATTTCGATACCCGCGCCAAGGCGCAGGCGGCGATTGCGGCGGGCAAGGTGATCGTCAACGGCGAAGCGCTTCGCAAAGCCTCCCAGACCGTGCCTGCTGGCGCCGAGGTGCAGGCGGAGGCCGCCCATCCTTATGTCAGTCGGGCGGCGCTGAAGCTTGTGGAAGGGCTGGATGTCTTCGGCGTCGATCCGGCGGGTCGGGTCTGTCTGGATGTGGGCGCCAGCACGGGCGGTTTCACCCAGGTTTTGCTCGAGCGCGGCGCCCGGCACGTCATCGCGGTGGATGTGGGCCGCGATCAGCTGGATGCGGCGCTGAAAGGCGATCCCCGCGTGCTGAGCCTTGAAGCGACCGACGCCCGCACGCTGACGCTCGATTCGATCGGCGGCGTGGCGCCGGACCTCGTGGTCTGTGACGCCAGCTTCATCAGCCTTGAGAAAGTGCTCGCCCGTCCGCTGGAGCTGGCGGCGCCGAAGGCGGAATTGATCGCGCTGTTCAAACCCCAGTTCGAGGTCGGCCCCAAGCATGTGGGCAAGGGCGGCGTCGTGAAGGATGAGGCGGCGGTGGATCGCGCCAAAGAAAACGCCCGCGCCTTTTTGGCGCGGGCGAGTGTCCCGGTCGAGCGGGAGACTGGCAGTCCTATCCGGGGAGGAGACGGGAACTGCGAATATCTGTTCTACGGCGCCAAGGCCGTCTCGGATCAGTAGGTCGAGGCCGGGCGCCAGACGCCGTCCGCGCCCTGGCACATCCAGGTCACAGAACCATTGCTTGAGCCCATATTGCGGCAGGCGCCGCCCGGCTGGGCGTTGGATGGAGCGCCGGAGCTGGCGGTATAGCTGCGCGCCTGAGAGGCAGGCTGGGATTGCGGTTGGTAGGGCTGATCGAGATAGGGCTGGGCCGGCTCGTCATAGCCATAGCTTTCCCCGCCCAGAAGCTCGCCTTGCGACGCGGAGGAGCTACGATAGGTGCGCTGGTCATAGCCCTGATCGTAACCCTGATCATAGCCGCCCTGATAACCGTTATTCTGATAGCCGCCATTCTGGTAGCCTTGATCGGGATAGGCGTAACCCCCCTGATCATAGCCGCCGCCATAGCCGGCGTTGCGCAGATGCTCGCACCCATTGCCGCGCCCGGAAATGGCTGCGCCGGCGAGGGCGCCCAGACCGGCGCCGGCCAGAACCGCGCCGTCATTGCCGTCTTCCTTGTAGCCGCGTCCACGGTCATACCGGTCGCCGCGACGATAGCCGCGCCCGTAATAATCGCGATGACGGTCCCGGCCGCGATAATTGCGCTCGCGATCCCGGTCCTGTCGATCATCATGCACTTCTGCGCCGATCACCGCGCCAAGAACGCCGCCGATCACAGCGCCCGCCACCTGGCGATTGCGCTGGGAGGCCACGCAGGCCTCATAGCTTTGCGGGGCCGAGGAGGCTGAATTGTTGCGATAGGTCTGCGCCTGGGCGCCAGTGGCGGCCAGCGGCAGAAGCAGGGCGGCGCCCGTCAGGGCGGAGACTGCAAAACGCGAACGGATCATGAGGAAACCCTCCAAGTCTGACGCCGCAGCGCCGGTTTGTTACGTTGCCAACACCCTACACGCTCCGCCATGAGCGCTAGATGAACGGGCATGGTTTATTGTTTCTGAAGGGAAAAGCAGACGCCGGATGACAAAACGGGCCCGCCATAAAGCCATGGCGGGCCCGTTCCTGTCCCCGGATCCCGTCCCCACAGGATCCAGGCGTCCCGACCCGGTTAGAGCGACCGGTCGAAACAGCATTCAGGCGCGAGAGAGTGTGCGCCTGAGCGCGAAATCATAAGCGCGGTTACTGGCGGCGCGCCACCTCCCACCGGCCATAGTTGTCCTGACACATGCGGACGCGATCGTATGAGACCTGACCGTTGGGCAGGAAGATTTCCGCATCCCCCCAGCGGCACTGACGCGGACCCCAGCTATGGTAATCGCCGGCGCGGACCACGCCGCGGACGCCCGAATACGGGTTGGCCCAGTAATAGGGCTGGTCGGTGGTGAAGGCGGAATGCAGGCCGTAGCGATACTGGCCGCGGTCGCAATCATTGAGCGATGCGCCGAGACCCGCCCCGATCAGACCGCCCGCAAGATAGGCGCCGCCATCGCCGTCACCCAGCGCGCCGCCGAACAGCGCGCCGATCAGGGCGCCCGCGACCAGGGCGTCGCCATCGGTGCGGCAGAACTGGTCGGTATAATAGAACTGGTGGCTGTTATAATGGCGATAGCGGTCATGATAGCGCCAGTTGCGGCCATAGGAAGGGCGGTGATTGACCGAATAGTGCACGACCCGGCGCGGCGGCGGGCTATAGCGGTTATGGCCCCGGCGGTCATGATTGTAATAGCGGCGCTGGTCGCGACGATAATCATGTCGCGCATCGCGGCGCACGTCCCGGCGATACTCCCGGCGCGCCTCACGCCGCACATCCCGGCGGTATTCGCGTCGGGCTTCACGACGGGCGTCTTGACGAATTTCCCGCCGGACTTCGCGGCGGTGTTCCCGGCGATCCTCACGCCGCGCCTCGCGACGGTGTTCCCGACGATCTTCGCGCCGCGCCTCACGGCGGTCCTCACGACGACCTTCGCGGCGGGCGTCTCTACGGTCTTCGCGCCGGGCTTCACGCCGCGCTTCGCGACGTTCGCCGCGTTGATCGCCTCGCGCCTCCCGGCGGCGCTCCTGACGCCCTTCTTCACGATTGCCGCCCCGACCGCCACGCGCATCACGTCGCTGTTCGCGTCGGTCGCCACGGGCTTCGCGTCGCCGTTCCTGTCGATCAGCGCGGCGTTCCTGGCGTTCTTGTTCAAAACTGGTGATCGCGGCGTCTGCGGCGTAGGCGGAGGGCGCGAGAAGCAGGCCTGGCGCCACGATCGCGGTCGACAACAGGCATGTAGCGGCGAGGGTTTTCAGGCGCATGAGCTGGGCCCTTTCCTGTGCTGCGGCGGGAATCCCCGCTTGGTAAACAAACCTTAAAAAATCCAAGCTGAGCGGGACATGAACAGTATTGTCAGAAAAGGGGCGGGCGCTTGTCTTGCTCTGCGCGCTTGACCGCGCAGCCTGCGCCCGGCATTGGCAAGGCTATGAACAGACGTCGCACCACCGCCCCCAAACCCGTCCATGTTGAAACCCTGATCGCGGAGAGCCTCGGCGCGCGCGGAGACGCCGTCATGGACGGCCCTGTCTTCACCCCCGGATTGCTGCCCGGCGAGGCGGCGAAAGTGGAGGTTCAGGGCCAGCGCGGCCGCGTGCTCGAACGCCTGACACACAGCCCGGACCGGGTCGAGCCTTTCTGTCCGGTGGCCGAACGCTGCGGTGGCTGCTCGCTGCAGCACTTTGAAGAGAGCGCCTATCGCAGCTGGAAACGCCATCTTGTGGTGGATGCCCTCCATAAAGCCGACGTTCAGGCTGAAGTGCGTACGCTGGTGGACGCCCATGGCGAAGGCCGCCGCCGTCTGACGCTGCATGCGCAACGCTTCGGCGCCAAGCTGGTGGTGGGTTTCGCCGAGCGCGCGGGCGACAAGATCGCTGACATTACGGATTGCCCCGTGGCGACGCCCGGCCTGCGCGCCTCGATCCCCGGCCTGCGCAAACTCGCCGAAGTGGCGACGCCCAAAAAGGGCCGGATCGACATCCACGCGCTTGATTGCCAGCCCGGCCTCGACATCTCGGTGCATGGCGTCAAGGAAATCAGCCTCAATCTGCGCGAAGCGGGTGCTGAGCTTGCGGGCAAGTATAACTGGACCCGCGTCACCATTGGCGATGATCCGCTGATCGAGTTTGCAGCGCCGGTCGTCAAGTTCGGCGACACCAAGGTCACCCCGTCGCCGGGCGGTTTCCTGCAAGCCACCGCCGAGGGCGAGGCCGTGCTGGCGGGACTGGTGGATGAAGCGGTGAACAGCCTTGAGGGCAAAGGCCCGTTCAAGGCGGCGGACCTGTTCGCGGGCGCCGGCGCCTTCGCCCTGCGTCTGGCGCGCACCATGCCGGTGCTGGCGGTTGAGGGCGATAGCGGCCTTCTGCGCGCCCTTCAACGCGCCGCCCAGCGCACGCCGGGGCTGAAGCCCGTGGATGCGCGGGTGCGCGATCTGGCGCTGGAGCCGATCACCCCCAAAGAACTTGAAGGCTATTCGCTGGTGGTCATGGATCCGCCGCGTGCGGGCGCCAAGGCCCAGGCCGAGCGTCTGTCAGACAGCATGGTTCCGGTGATCGTCTCGATCAGCTGCAACCCCTCAACCTTCGCCCGCGACGCCGCGATCCTGATCGAGGGCGGCTATCGGATGGGCCCCGTCACCCCGGTCGACCAGTTCAAATGGACCGGCCATGTGGAGTCGGTTGTGGTATTTAGGCGTAGATGAGCTGAATTCCCGGGCGAGCATCGCGAAGACCCGGGATCTCCCTCCACGAATAGCGCCTTATCCTGATGGAGGCCCCAGCTCTGCGCTGCGCTTGGCCGGGGTTTCAAGCTTTTACCGATACGCCGCAGCGCGCAGTTTGTGATCGGCGAGCACAAGGGCGGCCATGGCCTCGGCCACCGGCACGCCGCGAATGCCGACACACGGATCATGGCGGCCCTTGGTGACCACTTCGGTTTCCTGAAGGTCCTTGGTCAGGGTCTGGCGCGGAATGCGGATCGAGGAGGTGGGCTTGATCGCCACGCGGATCACCACATCCTGACCGGTGGAAATGCCGCCCAGAACGCCGCCATTATTATTGCTCAGGAACTCAGGCTGACCGTCAGCGCTCAGGCGCATCTGATCCGCCGCGTCTTCACCGCGCTGGGCGGCGGCGTCGAGCCCGGATCCGATCTCGACGGCTTTTGCCGCGTTGATCGACATCATGGCGTTCGCCATGTCTGCATCAAGCTTGCCATAGACCGGCGCGCCCCAGCCGGCGGGCACGTTCGAGCACACCACTTCAATCAGCGCGCCGACCGAGCTGCCGTCCTTGCGGATCTGATCCATATCGGATTCCCAGAGTTTGGCGGTTTCGGCGTCCGGGCAGAAGAAGTCGTTCTCGCGCACCTGATCCCAGTCCCAATGTGACCGGTCGATCTTGCGCTCGCCGATCTGGACGAGGGCGGCGCGGATCGTGATCTCATCGCCCAGCACCTTGCGCGCGACCGCGCCGGCGGCGACGCGGGCGGCGGTCTCACGCGCCGAGGAGCGCCCGCCGCCGCGATAATCGCGCACGCCGTATTTGGCGTCATAGGTGTAATCGGCGTGGCCGGGCCGCCATTTGTCGCGAATGTCGGAATAATCCTTGGAGCGCTGATCGGTGTTCTCGATCATCAGCGAGATCGGCGCGCCGGTGGTGACCTGACCGCCTGTGCGCTCGTCTTCAAAGACGCCGGACAGGATTTTCACTTCATCGGCTTCGCGCCGCTGGGTGACATGGCGAGACGTGCCGGGCTTTCTCAAATCCAGCCAGGGCTGGATGTCGCTTTCCGTCAGCGTGATCCCCGCAGGGCAGCCGTCAATGACGCAGCCGAGCGCGGGACCGTGGCTTTCGCCCCAGCTGGTGAAGCGGAACAGGTGACCGAAGGAATTATGGGACATGGAAAGACGCCAGGCAGAAACCGTTACAAGCGCAGCACTCTAGGCGGGCTTGGCGCTGGCGTCACGCGGCGTTGCTGCCGCCGCCGCGCACCCATTTGGCGAACCGGGCGGCGGGGGAGGCTTTGACGAAGCGGTCGCAGAACGCTTTCAGGAGATTGGTGTGCGCGTCCGCATCTTCCTGGGCTTCCTCGACCTTGGTGTCGTCGAACTTTTTCTTCATCGCCGCCAGACGCTTGAGTTCGGCCTCGCCCTGCTGGTTGAGGTCGGCGTTCACCATTACATCCTGAACCTTGATGTGAACGCGCCAGAGCGGATCGCCGATGGGCACCACGACCGTGCCGTTCTTCACCGCGACCGGGATGCGGATCATCGCTTCGCGGTCATGGATCTTGATGGTGCGGATGCCGCCCTTGCGCGCTTCTTCCGGCGTGATCGTGATGTCGTGACGGCGCGGCGCAAAGCGGCGCAGGACCTCATAGGCCTTGAGCATGCGCTGGAGCTTGGCGACGGTCTGGGGATCGCCGCCCTCGGCGGTATCGGGGTGAACATCCTTGATCAGAGCGCGAAAGCGGTCACGGACGACGGAGAAATCCTCGTCGCCATCAAGGCCAAAAACCTTGTACGCCTTGACTATCGCTTCATGCGGTTCGCTCATACTGCCCATATTACACGGGTTTTATTGTCGAATCGTTGACCTGACCGCCAAGCTGACTAGGTGAGAGGTCTTAAAGCCCGTCGGGGCCGTCAGGAGACGTCTTATGAGCGACAAGTCCGTCATTCCGCCCAGCCCCAGCCAGCAAGACTATGAACAGGCCGAGGCCAATGCGCCCGAAGACATCTTCGCGCGCGAAGATCCGTTCGCTCTGTTCGAACACTGGCTTGAAGACGCGAAGAAGAAAGAACCCAACGACCCCAACGCCGTCGCGCTGGCCACGGCGGACGCGGATGGCGCGCCGGATGTACGCATGGTGCTCTTGAAAGGGTTCGATGCGCGCGGCTTTGTCTTTTATACCAACACCGACAGCATCAAGGGCTTGCAGCTTGGGGCCAACCCGAACGCGGCGATGTGTTTTCACTGGAAAAGCCTGCGCCGCCAAGTACGCGTACGCGGGCCGATCAGCCAGGTGAGCGACGAGGAAGCGGACGCGTATTTCAATTCCCGCGCTCGTGACAGCCGGATCGGCGCGTGGGCGTCCAAGCAATCGCACAAGCTGGAAAGCCGGTTCGCGCTGGAGAAAGCCGTGGCGAAATACGCGGCCAAGTTCAATATCGGCGACATTCCTCGGCCTGAAAACTGGACCGGCTTCCGGCTTGAGCCCCATCGCATAGAATTCTGGCGCGATCGGGCCTTCCGGCTGCACGACCGGATGGTGTTCGAACGGCCACAGGCGAGCGAAAGCTGGTCGGTGAGCCGACTCTATCCTTAAAACTGCAACGCACCCGGCCTACACTGGACGGACGTTTTCTCTCAGGGCGATTGGGGCTTGGTCATGATTTCGGCATTCCGCACACTTCGGCATATTGTGATCGGCCTTACGGCGGCGCTGGCCATACTCACGCCGCTCTGGTTCGCCGCGGCGGGTCTTGGAACCCGGTTCGGCTTCTGGGATTACTCGTTCGGTCTGATCCAGATGACATTTGGCTGGGGGCCGAAGCTGTTATTCGCCGCGCTGGGCGCGGGCGTCATCAGCCTGATCTTGCTGATCGCCTATCGCATCGCCTTCGGCAAAGCCAATGCGCCGGGCGCAGGCGGCTGGATCGCAGCGGTGCTGGCGATCGCCGTAGGCGCGGGTGGTCTGGGCTATGCGGGGTCGGTGCGCGAGATGGCGAGCCAGATCCCCCCCATCCACGACATCAGCACGGACACTGAAAACCCGCCGCAATTCTCCGCCGCCCTGATCGATCGGCGTGGGCCGGACGCCAATTCGGTGGATTACGAGTCCAAGATTGATCCGCGCTCCGAACGTCCGCTGCCGGAGGTTCAGGCCGAGGCCTATCCCGATATCCAGCCGATCATCGTCGGCGTCGAGCCGGAACTGGCCTATCAGGCGGCGCTCAACACCGCCCGGGATCTGGGCTGGAAAATCGGAACGGAGTCTGAAACCGCGGGCATGTTCGAAGCGACCGACACCAGTTTCTGGTATGGCTTCAAGGATGATGTGGTGGTCCGCGTGACCGCGCTGGACGAGGGCGGGTCGCGCATTGACGCACGCTCGGTCAGCCGGGTGGGCGTGTCTGATCTGGGCGCCAATGCAGCGCGCCTGAGCCGTTTTGAAGAGCGCTTGCGCGCCTCGCTGGGCGAGGGCGCCTAAGCGTCAGCCTTCTCAGGCGAGGGTGTAGCGGGTGTCGAGCCCGGGCGCGCCCTCGCACACGGCCTTGCCCTGCTCCACCAGATGGATCATGTGCGCCAGCACGGAATGGGCGGCGGCCGGGTGCAGGCGCTTGTCCACGTCCGCGTACATCACCGCGACCATGTCCTTGATGGTTTCCCGACCGTTCTGAAGCTGGGCCAGCACTTGCGCCTCGCGGTTTTCGCGATGGGCGATATAGGCCTCCAGGAACGGATCGGGCTCTGTAATCTGGGGGCCATGAGTGGGCCAGATCGTGGCGAATTTCATCGCATGAACGCGTTTGAGCTGCGCCAGGTAATCGCTCATGGACCCGTCCGGCGGGCTGACGACCGATGTGGACCAGCCCATCACATGATCGCCTGAGAACAGGGCGTTCTCTTGCCGGAGCGCATAGCACACATGGTTGGAGGTGTGCCCCGGCGTGTGAAGCGCGGTCAGCGTCCAGTCCGGTCCCTCAAACACCGCGCCATCCTCGATCTGGACATCGGGCTGGAAGCCCAGATCATCGCCCGCTTCCATGCGCACTTCGCCGCCTTCAGGCTCGGTCACCCGCGGCATGCGGCCATAGACCTTACAGCCATGCTTTTGCGCCAGCGTATGGGCGAGGGGAGAGTGGTCCAGATGATGATGGGTGACCAGGACATGGCTGACCCGTTCGCCGTCGAGCGCGGCGTCGAGCGCAGCTTCGTGCTCAGGCAGGGCGGGGCCGGGGTCCAGCACCGCCACTTCGCCTGTCCCGATAATGAACACGCCGGTGCCGGTGAAGGTGAAACTGCCCGGATTTGGCGCGATCAGCCGGCGGATGCGCGGGCTCATCTGATCACAGCGCCCGTATTCGAAGTCGAACTCGCGGACGAAGGGGATGGCGCTCATGACGAAGTCTCCACAGGGGTCAGGCGGACGTCCACATAGGCGCGCAAGGCGTGCGCCAGTTTGCGGGTCGCGGTCATTTGGTCTTTCAGGGGCAGCGCGATCGGCGGCCCCATATCGGTCTTGTTCACATCAACGATCCAGATTTCGCCCGTCCGCCGGTCGCGCAGCACGTCCAGCCCGCCCCAGTCGAGCGCCATGGCGCGGCAGAAGTTGCGGATCAGCGCGCGCTCCTCGGCGCTGAACACCGTGTCGGGGTCCAGCAAGCGCACTTCTGTGTTGTGGTTGGCGAACCGGTCGCCGAGCGGGCGGCGTTTCAGGAACACCACGCTGATTTCGCCATTCACCGTGGGACAACGCAAATCCTCGACACAGCCATCATCGGCGCAGTTATCAATCAGGCGCTGATAGGCGATCCCGGCGTCGGGCTGGACCGGGCCGGTCAGAATCTGGCCGTCATGGGCGCCGTTCAACTCGGACTTGGCGACCATCTCAGCCGTCCAGGTTTGCGGGTCGACCGCCAGAGCCCGGCCGCTGACCTGCTCAAAGACACGCGCGACTTCTGATTTGGAGGTGTCGGCGCAGACGGCGTTGAGGTGAAGACCGGCGTGCTGGCGGGACGGGGTCACCGTCGTCACGTCCTCGAAGCTGAAGTGCAGGTCCGCCTCTTCGGGGCGGCTGGCGATCCGAAGACCCGCCAGCTGGACCACCGGCCAGATCAGATACCAGGGGCGCGGACGGTCGGGCGTGAACCAGATGCGCGGCCCGTCAGCCTTGATGCGCCGCCGTTCCAATTCGATACGCGCGTGATAGCCCATCCAGGTCAGGGTTTCGCTTATGATGTCGAAATCAATGGGAATGCGCGCGCCGGTCTTGCGGACCTGCACCACATTGCCCTCCAGCTGGAAATCGCGCCACCACGCGGTCGTCGTCATTGTTTCGCCCATCCTTGATACGGTGACACGATACCCGCCCCCTGCTGATGCGCAATTCACGCTCGATCACAGCGGCGCGCTTTTTGCGTCACACATTCGTGTACGCCAGCAAGGGGAGCGTCATGACTCGACTGAACGCGGCCAGCGTCTTTGTCAGCCGACGTGTCAGATTACTGCTGATGGCGGCGGTGCTGATCGGGTGTCTGAAAGCGGGCCTGAGTGGCGCGCCGACACAGCCGCAGACTGTCATGCAGCGCTCAGCTCCGGTTCATGCGGGTGTAGATATCACTCCAGAGATGCACGCTGAACGCGCTCAAAGTCCGGACAAAGACTGACCGATTTTGAAACAGCGCACCTAGAACTTGTTGAATTCACGTCCAATTTGGGGCTCACTGCGGGTCGTCCTTGATCCTGTACTGTGTAGCCCTCACAAAGCGGACCTCATCCAGATGTCAAAAAGCGTCCCATGATCGGTTATATCGCCCGCCGCATACTCGTCGCGATCCCCACACTGCTGGTGATCATCACGCTGGCGTTTTTCATGATGCGCTTCGCCCCTGGCGGGCCGTTCGATCTGGAACGTCCCATGCCTGAACAGACCCGCCAGAACCTGCTGGCGAGCTATGGCATGGACCAGCCGGT
This sequence comes from Oceanicaulis sp. UBA2681, assembly GCF_002354675.1. NCBI lineage: Bacteria > Pseudomonadati > Pseudomonadota > Alphaproteobacteria > Maricaulales > Maricaulaceae > Oceanicaulis > Oceanicaulis sp. UBA2681. The sequence continues at coordinate 348,425 of NZ_DEMB01000003.1, forward strand.
GCCCAAGCAGTATCTCGACTATCTGGTCGACCTGGCGCAATTCGATCTCGGCCCGTCGCTGAAATTCCGCGACAAGACCGTTTCCCAGATCATCGCCGAAGGCTTTCCGGTCTCCGCCACTGTGGGCCTGTTGTCCATGGGGCTGGCGGTGTTCATCGGGACCATATTGGGATCGATCGCCGCGCTCAGGCAAAATACAGCGGTGGATTACGGAGTGGTCGGGTTCGCCACAGTGGGGATCGTCATCCCGCCCTTTGTGGTGGGGCCGATTCTGGCGCTGGTGATCGGGATCTATCTGGGCTGGCTGCCCTCAGGGGGGCTTGATCCGCGACACGGCATGACCGTGGAGCGCATGATCCTGCCGGTGATCACTCTGGCGCTGCCGCAGATCGCCATCATCTCGCGCCTGATGCGGGCGAGCATGATCGAGGTGATCCGCTCCAACTTCATCCGCACCGCGCGCGCCAAGGGGCTGAGCCCGTTCGCCGTGATCAGCCGGCACGCCCTGCGCGCCGCGATCCTGCCGCTGGTCAGCTATCTGGGCCCGGCCACCGCCGCTCTGCTGACCGGCTCCATCGTCATCGAGCAGGTCTTTTCCCTGCCGGGCGTCGGGCGACAATTCGTCTTCGCAGCGCTCCAGCGCGACTATACCGTCGTGATGGGCGTGGTGATCCTGTACGCCGGCCTGATCATCGCGCTCAATCTGATCGCGGATCTGCTGTACGCCGTGCTCAATCCAAAAGTGAAGTTCGACTGATGGTTCTGACCTCCACGCCGCAAGAAAAAGCCGAGCTCATGGAGCAGAGCGCCGTCAAGGGGCGCTCGCTCTGGGATGATGCGCGCACGCGCCTGTTGCGCAACAAGGCCGCCGTGGCCAGCCTGATCGTGCTGGGACTTCTGGTCTTCCTGGCCCTGATCGGCCCGCTCCTGTGGGTGCACGACAGCACTTTCATCTATCGCGACAAGGTGCAGATCGCGCCGACTTTCACCGATCTGCACATTTTCGGCACGGACGCCCAGGGCCGCGATCTGTTCGCGCGGGTTCTGGTGGGCTTGCGCATGTCCTTGATGGTGGGCGTGGTGGCGACCTTCGTCTCCCTGATCATCGGGGTGACCTGGGGCGCTGTGGCCGGTTTTCTGGGCGGCCGGATCGACCAGCTGATGATGCGGGTCGTGGATGTCCTGTATTCGCTGCCCTTCATCTTCTTCGTCATTATCCTGATGGTGGTGTTCGGCCGGAACATTATCCTGATCTTCGTCGCCATCGGGGCGGTGGAATGGCTGACCATGGCGCGCATCGTGCGCGGGCAGACCATCTCGCTGAAGAACATGGAATTCGTTGAGGCCGCCCACGCCGCCGGCGTGTCGCAATTGTCGATCATCCGCCGCCATATCGTGCCCAATGTGCTGGGGCCGGTGGTAGTTTATGTCACGCTGACCATTCCGGTGGTGATCCTGGCGGAAAGCTTCCTCAGCTTCCTGGGCCTCGGCGTGCAGGAACCGCTGACCTCGTTGGGCAATCTCATCTCCAACGGCGCGCGCGACATGGAGATTGCGCCCTGGACGCTGATCTTCCCGGCGCTGACCATGATGCTGACCCTGTTTTGCTTCAACTTCATCGGCGACGGCCTGCGCGACGCCATCGACCCCAAGGACCGCTAGAGGCCCTGACGGCGGACACAAAAAAAGCGGCGCTGATCCAGCGCCGCTTTTTCTTTGCCGATGGGTCGCTTTATTCCACGCGTTCGGCGCGGAAACGCCGCCTTTGGCTATTGCTCAGGCTCATGAAGTGGGCGCCGAGTACGCCGCTTTCGATATCCGCCGTCAGCCCGTCGCGCACGGCGCGGCTCGAGATGCGCGGCAGGCGGGTGGAATCGGTCTGAGCCCAGATCTGTCCGTTGGCGAGGGTGATGCGCAGCTTGCCGCCCCTCATGGACACTTCCGACACCGGAACGCCCACAAGGCTGTCGAGCGATCCGCTGGCGTTATAGGTCGCGGTGGAGCCGTCCTCGAGCGTTTCGACTTCGGCCACTTCGGTCGCTTCTTCAGAATCACGACGGCGCAACAACCCGCCCAAACGTCCGACGCTTGGCAGGTTCAGCCCGAAACTTTCGCGCTCCACTTCGCGCAAGGCGCGGCGCTCGACCACCACGATGCGGCCTGTCTCGGTCGCTTGCGCAAAGGTGTTCAGATGCTCGTCCTGACAGGCCAGACGGGCCGCGTCATCGCTCAGGGCGCGGCAGGCCAGCAAACGATTGAGCGTGTCTGACTCGCTTTGCGCCTCCTGCGCCAGGGCGGGCGCGCTCGCCGCCAATACCGCTATTGCAGCCGCAAGGGATCTCAGTTGCATGTCATATGTCCGATTTTTACTTGAATTCTCACCCATTTCCCTAGGAAATTAAGGCCACGTCAACCATAACGCTTTCATCACCCGGTGAATAATCCGGGTAAGGCGGTAGGCTCACCATCATTTATGAGAGATGATGATGTGAGACGCCAGAAATAGCTCGTAGAAGCGATAACCGATCACTGGGGAGCCTGATCATAATGACCATCACTCGACGACTAAGCCTTCTTCTCGCCGCCAGCGCATCGGCGCTGGCGCTGACAGCGTGCGGGGGCGGCGGCGACAGCGCCGATAGCGACAGTGTGGTTCTGCATCGCGGGAACGGGGCTGAACCGCTGACCCTGGATCCGCACAAGGCGTCGGGCACCTGGGAAAACAACATTATCGGCGACATGTTCATCGGTCTGTTCACCGAGAACGCTGAGGCCGAACCGATCCCGGGCATGGCGACCGATTGGAGCGTCACTGATGATGGTCTGAGCTGGACCTTCACCTTGCGCGATGCGGTGTGGAGTGATGGCGAGCCGGTGACGGCTGAAGACTTCGAATTCGCTTTCCGCCGCATCATGGATCCGGCGACGCTGGCGAATTACGCCTCGCTGCTCTATCCGATCCGCAATGCGCGCCAGGTCAACGCCGGCGAGTTGCCGCCTGAAGAGCTGGGCGTCACGGCCATCGACGAGCGGACCTTGCGCATCGATCTGGAATTCCCGGCGCCGTATCTGCCCGGCCTTCTGACCCATTACACCACCTTCCCCGTGCCTCAGCATGTGGTGGAGCAATATGGCGACGCCTGGGTCCAGCCGCAGAACATCGTCACCAACGGCCCTTACACGCTGGTGAACTGGCGGGCGAACGACTTTGTCCTGACCGAACGCAATGAGCTGTTCTGGGACAATGAGAATGTCTGCGTGGACGAAGTGTTCTACTATCCCACCGTGGACAATCCCGCCGCCGAGCGCCGGGTGCGCAATGGCGAGCTGGATCTGAATGTCGACTTCGCCGGTCAGAACCTCGACTTCCTGCGCCGTGAAATTCCCGACTATGTGCGGGTGCACCCGTATCTCGGCATCGTCTATTTCGCCTTCAACACCACCGAAGCGCCATTTGACGATCCGCGCGTGCGCAACGCCCTGTCCATGGCGGTGGACCGTGAATTCATCGCCACCGACATCCTGCGCGCCGGCCAGATCCCGGCTTACAGCTTCGTGCCGCCGGGCGTGAACGCCTATCCCAGCGATGCGCGCGTCACTTGGGAGGATGTCCCGGTGGAAGAGCGTCGCGAAATGGCGCGTGAAATGCTGATCGAGGCCGGCTATGGCCCTGACAACCCGCTGCGGTTTGAATATTCCCACCGCACCACGGGCGATAACCCGCGCGTGGCGCCGGTGGTGCAGCAGGACTGGTCGCTGATCGCAGACTGGGTGCAGCCTGAAATTGTCGGCATCGAGACCCAGATCCATTACGCCAATTTGCGCGCGGGCGATTTCTCGCTCGGCGATGGCGGCTGGATCGGCGATTACAATGACGCCTACAACTTCCTGTTCCTGGGCGAATCTGACTCTGTGCCCATGAACTATTCGCGCTGGTCCAATCCGGAATATGACGCGCTGGTTGAACAGGCGAACCGGACGCTGGATGCGGAAGAACGCGGCGACCTGCTGTCGGACGCCGAGCAGATCCTGCTCGATGACAGCCCTTACATGCCGCTGGTCTATTACGTGAACAAGGCGCTGGTGAACCCGGCGGTGACCGGTTGGGAAGACAACCTGACCCACATTCACCGCACGCGTTATCTGTGCCTGGCCGAGACCGACTGATCATGAGCTGACGGGGGCGAGGGTGAGCGATAATTTTGATCCCGCGGCGCAAGCCGTCACAGATCACGCCATTGCGATGGGCGTGGCGGCGGGCCGGGGATCAACACGTCGCAAGCCCTCGCGCCCGGCGGTTCTGCGGGCGGATACGCCTGAAGGCGTCTGCGCCAATTGCGAGACCAAGCTCGAAGGCCCGGTCTGCCATATGTGCGGGCAGGTGGATGATGAATACCATCGTCCCGTCCATGGCCTGTTTTCAGAAGTCATCGAAGGGCTGTTCGCGCTGGACGGGCGGGTGGCCCGCACCCTTCCGGCCCTCTTGCTGTTTCCGGGACGCGTCACGCGCGCCTTCCTGAAGGGCAAGCGGATGCGGTATATGCCGCCCTTCCGCCTCTACATCATCGCGTCGCTGTTGTTCTTCTTGCTGGTTCCGCTCAGCGGCAATCTCGGCGGCATGGCCAACGACATGCAGGACGGCTGGGGCAATTACCAACCCGATGGCATCGACCTGTCCGCGGCTCGTCTGGAGATCGAGGAGCAGGTCGCTTCCGGGACCATGACCGAAGAGGACGCCGAGTACGCTCTGCAGGCTCTGGAACGCATTGGCTTCTCCACCGGGCGTGAGTCCGAGTCGCAAAACACGCTGGTCACAGATACCGATTCCGGTGCGGTCTTTCACCTGACGCCTCTGGGGCCGAAAAGGCTTCAAGGATCAGAGGCGGCGATCAATCCTGACAAGGTCGCCGCAGCAGACTTCAGCTTGCCGATCGCCGAGGCGCCTGAGACGGGCGTCGCGGACAAGCTGGAAGCGCCCGTTGCCGAGACAAGCGTCGCCAATCCATTTCTAACCGGAGTTATAGCGACGCCGGATGGCGAGACCTCGGACTTTGGTCCCTTACAGGGGAATGTCTCGGGGAATAATATCCGGCAGTTCTTCGCGCCTGAGGATTTCGGCGAGCCTGCGCCGCAAACGATCTGGCCGTTGCAGATGCGTCGCTATCTGGGGGAGCGGTTCGCTCATGTGGCGGACGATCCGGGCGATTGGCTGGAATCGGCGGCGGACTGGGTCCCGCGGGTCATGTTCGCCATGGTGCCGGTCTACGCCTTGCTGCTGGGCCTGGTCTATGTGTGGCGGCGCGGCTTTTATCTCTATGACCATATGATCGTCTCGCTGCATTTTCACGCGGCGTTGTTTCTGTCCATGGCGATCCTGAGCAAGGCGAGCCTGCTGATCGGCGCGGGTTGGGCGACCCTGGCGATGATCGTCTATTCCAACGTCTATCTCTACAAGCTGCATCGCAAGGTCTACGAGCGCGGCCGGTTCCAGTCCGTCGTGCGCACGCTGACGCTGAGCATGCTTTACGGTTTCGTGCTGATGCTGGGCCTGTTCGCCGTCTTCCTGCTCGGCGCGGTTATCGGCTAGCGCGGCTGTTCGGCAGGCGCCGTCAGATCTGCTCCTTCAGCGCGTAACCGCGCCTGCTGGCGCAACAGCGCCTGAGCTTCGGGCGTTTCCAGCAGCTGGTTCAGCACTTGCGCGCTGTGCACGGTGTCCAGGCTGACGCCGAACAGCGCCTGCAAGGCCTCAAGCCCTTCAGGACGCGCCGGGAAGCGCTGCAGCCGGATGCGCTGGCTGTCGCTCAGCCCCGCCAGTGCCCGCGCCGAGGCGAGGGCGGCGTCAAACCCGCCCAGTTCGTCTACCAGGCCCAGCTCCAGCGCCTGCGCCCCCGTCCAGACCCGGCCACGCGCGATTTGCTGGATGCGCGCCAGCGGCAGATCGCGGCCTTCAGCGACCTTGAGGGTGAAATCCTCATACACATCTTCGGCCAGGCGGGCGAAATCGGCGGCCTGCGTCTCGGTCCAGGGCTGTGCGGCTGACTGAGCCAGCGTGTACTCGCCCCCCACATGAAGCGGATCAAGATTAAGCCCCAGACGGCCCAGAGCCTCATCGGCCACAAGCTTGCCGCCATACATCCCGATCGAACCGGTCAGCGTGGTGGCCTGGGCGATGATCCGGTCCGCGGGGGCGGCGATGTAATACCCGCCCGATGCGGCGGTCGCCCCCATCGAGGCGATGACGGGCTTGCCCGCCTGACGCGCGCGCATCACCGCATCCCAGATCTGGTCGGAGGCGATGGCGGACCCGCCAGGCGAGTCGATGCGCAGGATGATGGCGCGAACGGCGTTGTCGCTGGCGGCGGCGTCGATGGCGTCCGCCAGCGTGTCGCCGCCCACAAGCGGGCCGCCGCCTAGTCCCGCCTCGGATGCGCCTGTGACGATGCCGCCCTGCGCTTCAACCAGGGCGATCACGGGGGCTTGTGAGGGAGGCGGGCTCACGGGCCCTTTATGATACAGGGCGATGTCCACGATCCGGGCATTCGGGCCGGCGCGATCCAGCACGCTCTGACGGGCGGCGGCCACATGGCCCAGTCGGTCGACCAGGCCCAGATCGAGCGCCTGCTCGGCAGAATAGGGGCCCGCCTCCACAAGCGTGCGCAACCGCTCCGGGTCGATGTCACGGGACCGGGCGAGGGCGGCGAGCGCCGTGTCATGGATCGAGCCCAGCCAGCTTAATGTGGCCTCGCGATGGGCGTCGGTATAGCCGGTGCGGGTGAGGGTGTCGGCGGCGTTCTTGAATTCATGAAACTGGACAAATTGCGGCTGCACGCCGAACTGTTCGAACATCCCGCCTAGAAACAGGGTTTCAACGCTCAGGCCCACGGCCGTGAAGCTGGCGCTGTCCTGCATCCAGATCTCGTCCGCGCCGCCCACCGCGAAATACGGCAGGACAGAGCCGCCCTCGAACCCTTGCGCATGAGCGATGACGGGTTTGCCGGCGTCAGAGACGCGAGCCAGAAGGGTGTGAATCTGTTCCGCCTGTGCGGCGGGCAGGCTGAGGGTGTTGGCGCGCACGAAGACGGCGGCCACGCGCGAATCCGTGCGGGCGCGCTCCAGCGCCTGCGACAATTCTACGATGGACAGCGGTTCGGCGAAGGCGAAGGGCGAGGCGGAGGGCTGGTCCAGGCGCGGTGTTCTGAGATCCAGCTCCAGCACCATGGCGTTGCCTGTCAGAGGCGGCGCGTCTGAGCGCGCCGCGGTCTCCAGAGCCGCGCCGATCAGTCCGCCGATCAGGAAGATCACGAACACGATGCAGAGAATCGCACCAGCGATCACGCCGGCGATGGACCCGAAAAATGTCAGCCAGAATTGTTTCATACGCTTCGCGCGACGTCGCCGCGCACCCCCTTGAACCCTAACAATGTCTTAAGGGGCGCGGCGTGGCGGGTCGATATCTGGTTGTCTGGCGGCTGGCGGTTCGCGCATGAGTGTGGCGCGGAAGCGACTCGGTCGGCGTTCCGACCAACAAAAACGCGCCTTCCGGAAGGAGGGCGCGCATGTCCTGTAAACAGGGCGGGAATAACTGGTCGGAGTAGCAGGATTTGAACCTGCGACCCCTGCCTCCCGAAGACAGTGCTCTACCAGGCTGAGCTATACTCCGAACCGAGGGCGGGCTTATAGACCGAAGGCGTTGAAAAAGGCAATGACATCTTCACAGCTGGAATGCAGCTGACGAAAGTGCAGCACAGGGCGTTGCATCCTGCGTCGGGCCGGGCTAATTACCGCGGCCCGTGACCTGAGTGGTCACCCGGTTGGGGCGTCGCCAAGTGGTAAGGCAGCGGTTTTTGGTACCGCCATTCCCAGGTTCGAATCCTGGCGCCCCAGCCATACTTTTCAGACCAGATATGTAAGTATAACACGCTGTTTCAGCGTGAAACGGCGTGGCCTTGGCGCCACGTGCGCTCTCTTAACGTCTCTATCTCCATCAATTGCAGTTAATCGCAAAAGCTTTTCAGTCGCGTCATCGCGTCTGGAGCGCGAGGCGGAGCTGACGCTAAATCGCCCTTGATTCACAGGGTATTTCTGACGATGCGGTAATGTCTGGCGTCGTCGTAAAACGATGATGCTTCGTCTTTAGAAAGCTCAACAGCATCGGCCCGAGGCGGGAACGGTCGTGTTTGAGCGGTTGATCGGCGAACTCAGCCGGTGCTAGCGTTCATCCAAACTATAGAGACGGCGGACCACGCCGCGTAACAAGCAGAGGGCGACATCGCTGATGTCGGTCTCGTTTACTTATTATTGGCCCTTGGCGATCAAGGGTCATCGCGCGGTGCGCCGCGGTATTTGTGTTTTTGGGGGGCCGATACCGTCGCGGAGACGATCGGTGCACCGACAAAGCGAGGGAAACGGAGCGCGCAGTCATTGTGATCGCGCCGGCTACTGTGAGGCAAAATATGTCCATGACGTTCAAAGGAATCCGCACGACGCTTGCGGCGAGCGCCGCCGCGCTCGTCGTTGCGGGCGCTGCGCATGCGCAGCTCGACCGGGCGCTTGAAGTGGCGCGTCAGTCCACTCAGGAAGGCGCTCGCGCTCAAGATCAGATCAACGATCTGGCGGACGCCGCCGACAACGCGGAACGCGAATACCTGGCGGTTCGCGAACAGATCGAATCCCAGCGCGTCTTCATCGCGCAACAGAACGTGTTCCTGCGCTCGCAGGAAAACGAGCTGGCCGGTCTGCAAAGCCAACTCGAGCGTGTGGGCAACATCGAACGCGATCTCGCGCCGATGATGCTTGAAATGTTCAACGCGCTGGAAGACTTCATCGCGTCCGACATGCCGTTCCGCATCGATCAGCGCACCCAGCGCCTGGACAATATTCGCGAAGTTCTGGGCGAGGCGGCTGTCTCCCCGGCTGAGAAATATCGTCTGCTGCTGAACGCTTTCGAGATTGAATCTTCCTACGGTCGTTCGCTGAACGCCTACTCGGAAGAAGTTCTGGTCGACGGCGTTCCCCAGGAAGCCAACATTCTGCAGATCGGCCGCGTGGCCTTGATCCGTCAGATTGGCGGCGATCTGGCCATCATGACGCACGACAACCAGACCTGGCGTCCGGTTCCGTCGTCCATGTCGTCCAACGTTCAGCGCGCCTTCCGGATCGCGAACGAAGTGACCACCCCGGAAGTGTTCGAGGCCCCGCTGCCGGGCCCGACCGCGGGTTAATGTGAGACGGGAGAGCAAAACAATGAAACGCATTCTTACCTCGATTGCGGCCGTCTCGCTGATCGCCGGTGCGGCGTCGGCTCCGGCCTTCGCACAAGGCGACCGCGAACCGGTCTCATCCATTTCCCAGCTGCTTGAGCGCGTCCGTCAGGACAGCCGCGACGCCGCTGCGGAAAATCAGCGTCGTCTGCAGGAGTTCCGCTCCGAGCGTGACCGTCAGTCCGCGCTGCTGAGCCAGGCCCGCAACGAACTGGCTTCCCTGGAAGCCCAGTCCGAGCGTCTGCAGGCTCAGTTTGACGCCAATGACCAGCAAATCGCCGAGCTCGACGCCGAGCTTCGCGAAGCGCAAGGCGCCTTCGGCGAGCTGTTCGGCGCCGCGCGCCAGACCGCTGGCGAATTCGGTTCGATCATCGAATCCTCCATGGTGTCCGCCCAGTATCCGGGCCGCGCTCAGCCCCTGCAGGAACTGGCCCAGAGCCGCACCCTGCCGGAGCGTTACGAGCTGGACGCCATCTGGCAGACCATGATCAACGAGATGGAAGGCCAGGCTGAAGTCACGACCTTCAACGCTCGCGTGCTGGGTCTGAACGAAGGCAACCCGGTCCCCGTGACCCGCGTCGGTCCGTTCATCGCCATGGCGAATGACGGCGGCCCGCTCTTCGTGCAGTGGACCTCTGACGAGAACAACGCGGCAGCCGGCTATCGTCTGGCGAACCTGGAGCGTCAGCCCCCGGCTCGTCTGCTGAGCGCCGCCTCCAACCTGATCAACGCCGAGCCGGGCGAAATCGTCTCCGGTCCGGTCGATCCGTCCCGTGGCGGCCTGCTGCGCATCTATCGTGACGTGCCGAGCCTGTCCGAGCGCTTTGAACAAGGCGGCATCGTTGCGAAAATCATCGCAGCTCTGCTGATCTTCTCGGCGGCCTTTGGTCTGTTCCGTCTGGTGAGCCTGCTGCTGGTGAACTCGGCGATCAACGCTCAGAAGCGTCGTTCGACCGCCTCCAGCTCCAACCCGCTGGGCCGCGTGATGCTGGCCTATGAGGAAGTGAAAAACCGTCCGACCGAAACCATCGAACTGAAGATCGACGAAGCCATTCTTCGCGAGACTCCGAAGTTCGAATTTGGTCTGAACTTCCTGAAGCTGGCGGCTGGCGTCGCTCCGCTGCTCGGCCTGCTGGGCACCGTGACCGGCATGATCCGGACCTTCACCCAAATCACGCTCTTCGGCACCGGCGACCCGACCATCATGGCAGGCGGTATTTCCGAAGCCCTGGTGACGACGGTGTCCGGTCTGATCGCGGCGATCCCGCTCTTGTTCATCCACTCGTTCGCTGCAAGCTTCGCGCGCGGCGCCCAGAGTGCTCTGGAAGAACAAGCGGCAGGCATCATCGCCCGTCACGCCGAAGAGAAATCCGCAGGTTAAGGAAACAGACCTATGGATATCTCAGGCGCCCTCACAGGTCTCCAGGAATTCCTGGAACGCGGTGGTCCGATCCTGACCTGGATCATGGCCCTGACCTTCGTGATGTGGGCGTTCATCCTGGAACGCATGGCGTATTTCGGTTTCGCGCACAAAGGTGCGGCGGACCGGGCGCGGCAGGAGTGGGGCGCACGTAGCGACCACCACACCTGGAACGCTCACGCCATCCGGGATCAGCTCATTAGCGAAGTGAAGGCCAAGGCCGACCAGAATGTGGAACTGATCAAGACGCTTGTCGCGGTCGCTCCTCTCTTTGGTCTGCTGGGCACAGTGACCGGGATGATCTCGGTGTTCGACGTCATGTCGATCTCCGGTTCGTCCGATGCTCGCGCCATGTCGGCGGGGGTGGCTCGCGCCACCATCCCGACCATGGCGGGCATGGTCGCTTCCTTGTCCGGACTGCTTTTCTCCAACCAGATCGAGCGCATGGCCAAACAGAAGGTCCATGAACTCGCAGACGAGCTGGAGGTGGACTAGGCCATGCGTAGAAAAGTCAAACGCGGAAGCGATAACGCTGACGTCGATATGACGCCGATGCTGGATATCGTCTTCATCCTGCTCATCTTCTTCAT
>NZ_DEMB01000003.1:359779-360243 GCF_002354675.1 Oceanicaulis sp. UBA2681
ATCCTGCTCATCTTCTTCATCGTCACGGCGACCTTCCTGCAGGAGCAGGGGATTGATATGCGTCCCCCGCCCCCGTCGGATAATCAGGACACCGAGCCGAACCCGGTGATTCTGGTCCAGGTGAACGACCGCAATCAGGTCTTCGTCAACCAGGATCCCACCAGTGAACTTCGTGTGCTGGCGGCAGTGTCGCGCATTCGGGCCGAACAGCCTGATTCCGCGGTGCTGATCGAAGTGGCCGACGAAGCCCGGCACGGCACGATCGTCCTGATCTGGGATGAGATGAAGGCGAACAGCATTCCCGTTTCAATCACTCGCGCCGAAGGCGGCGAGGGATAACGGACCGGGAGAGGAGACAAGCCAATGGCTCGCCGACAAAGCCGCGTGCTGCAAGATGACGAAGAAGTCCAGCTGGACATGACGCCGATGCTCGACGTCGTGTTCATCCTGCTCATCTTCTTCAT
>NZ_DEMB01000003.1:360352-399660 GCF_002354675.1 Oceanicaulis sp. UBA2681
ATCCTGCTCATCTTCTTCATCGTGACAGCCGTGTTCGTTAAGGAGCCGGGCGTCGAGATCCTGCGACCTGAAACCCAAATTCAGGACCGTGAGAAACCGACCCTGCTCGTGGCCGTGACGGCCAATGACGAAATCTATGTGGACGGAAATGTTTACGAGCTCGCGCAGCTTCGTAACGCGTTCGAACAGCTCCGGGAGGAGAACCCCCGCGCCGAAGCCATGATCCAGGGTGATAGTGGTGCGCCGGCGGGGACGGTTCTCGATGTCCAGGAATTGCTGATGGACATGGACATTCCCGTCAAAATCTCAACCGAGGAAGGATAGGGGGACGCGATGGCTAGTATAATCCGTCTTCTCGTCGGCGTACCCATCGCCGCCGTGATCACCTTCCTGCTGTTCATGCTGATGCAGCGCCTGATCCTGACCGACGAAGTCGAGCTGGAGCCGGCGCGGGATGAACTGGCGATCTCTATTTCCGAGGAAGTGGAAGATCTGTCAGTCCGTCAGCGTGAAGTCACCATGGATGACGTGAACGAGGTCGAACCTCCGCCCCCGCCGCCCCAGATCGAGCGGCAAGTGGCTGAGGCTCCGGCTGAGGACATGAACACCATCGCTGGTGAGATTCCTGAGTTTGACGCGCCGGATCTGGGCAGCGGGGATGTCAGCTTTGACGTTTCCGACCGTGACGCCCAGCCGATGGTGCGCATCCCGCCGCAATATCCGCCCCGGGCGGCTGAGCGCGGCGTGGAAGGCAGCTGCCTGATGCAGTTTGACGTGACGCCGGATGGGACGCCGACGAACATTGTGGCGCTGGATTGCACCAGCTCCCTGTTTGAACGCTCCAGCATCCGGGCCGTGGAACGCTGGCGGTATGAACCCAGGATCGAAAACGGCAACGCGGTCTGGCGTCGGGGCGTGCAAACGTCTCTCGACTACCAGCTGGCTGACTAGGCAGTGCGGCGCTTCTCGCTCATGCGTGAGCGGGGAGCGCCCACACCGGGAGAGTGACAATGACTCTGAATGAGACTTTCAACCCCGCCAGCTTGGTCCGGACACTGGGCGTCGTCGCCATTTCCGGCCTCCTGGCCATCGCGATTGCAGCGCCGTCAGAAGCGCAGCGCCGTCGTGATAACGAGGACCAACAGGCTGAAGGCCGTGTTCTGAGCTCTGCGGTCGGTGAGCAAGTGCTCGCCTCGCAAGAGTGTCAGGACGTGGACGATAACGCCTGTGTGCTGCGGATCATGAACGAGCTTGCGGCTCGCGATAACCTCACGCCGTATGAACGGTTTGTGGTGCTGCAGCTGCGTGCTCGCGCGTACTTTACCGAGGATCGTCTCGATCTCGCCATCCGCGACTTCGGCGCGGCGCTGGCGACCGGCGCGACCACCACGGATGAAGAGATTGCGATCCGCACGGCCCTGGGTCAGCTCTATCTGGTTCAGGAAAATGTGGACGAGGCGATCCGTCAGTTCGAGCTGGCCATCTCGGCTGGCGCCGAGTTGACGCCGAACTTCTCCAAGACCGTGGCGCAAGCGTATCTGCAGGCGGACCGGATTTCCGATGGCGTTCGCTATGCGGAAATCTATTACAACAATACGCCCCAAAAGAACGAGCAGGACTTCAACCTGATGTTCTATTTCTATCAGCAACTTGATCGCACCAGTGATCAATTGCGGGTGGTTCGGGAGTATCTGTCCGCGTTTCCGGGCGCACGTCAGGCCTGGCAGAATTTGATTGCGCTCTATGCGCAAGAAGATGACGCCAACAGTGCGTTTGAAGCTAACAAGCTGATGTATCTGAACGGTCTTTTCCAGGAAGAAAACGAGCTGATCCGTCTGGTTCAGTATTACAGCTTCTTTGAAAACCCGTTCCGCGGCGCGTCCATTCTGGAGCGCGAGATGAATGCGGGCCGCGTGGAAGTGACCCAGCGCAATCTCGAGCTTCTGGCCAATATGTGGCGTCAGGCGTCCGAGTTCGAACGGGCGATCCCGGTGCTCGAACGTTTGTCTCAGCTGCAAGGCGATGGTGAAACCGCCCTGCGTCTGGCCGAAGCGAACTTCCAGCTCAATGACTTTGGCGCTGCGGAAGCGGCCCTGGTCACGGCTCTGGATCGCGGCGGCCTCAGCGATACCGGCAAAGCCTGGGAATTGCTGGGCACGGCGCGCTTCCGTCAGGGCGAACGTCAGGGTGCGATCCAGGCGTTCCGTGAAGGGGCGCGCTATCCTTCGAGCCGTACGGCCTCCAATGGCTGGATTCGCTGGATCACCGCTCAGATTGATGGCGAAGAGCGTCGCCGGGTGCAACAGGAGCAGATCGTCATCGACGAATGCCGCCTGACCCTGGACGCAGAGCGCCGTCAGATCGTTCTGACCGGTTCTGTGGATGATGAAGGCCGCGTGCGGTTTGAATCCATCCCGGAGCGCTGTGAGCCGTACTACAATGTCTATGGTGAGCAGATCCGTGAAGCAGGCCTGACCGACGCCGAAGCGGCGGCGGCTCAAGCCGAGCGCGAAGCCGAAGCGGCGACCGCTGAAGGCTAAGCTCATACGATAGACTGATTGAAAGCCCCGGCGCTCTGCGCCGGGGCTTTTTCTTTAGGGCCCTAGAGTATTCTTGCTAGGGTTCGAGCCTCGCCTTGGATTAAGCGCAATGAGAAACCGGCTTTCAGGCGCTCGGCGGCCTGCATGCGCTTCTCCTGGACGGGGCGTCAGAACATGGAGGCGTGCATGAAGGGCGGATGCAATTGCGGGGCGGTGCGCTTTGAAGTGACAGGGCCTGTCATGGGTGTGATCCAGTGTCACTGCTCACTGTGTCGCCGATATACAGGAACGGCGACTATCTCGGTGGTGCTGGCGAAACGAGAGGATTTTCACTGGCTCGCTGGCGAGGATCAATTGACCTATTGGCGTCATCCAGATGCAGACTGGGAAAGCACGTTTTGCAAGTTCTGCGGCTCACCCGCTCCTGGTGACAATGACGCGGACCGGGTCTTTATTCCTGCAGGCGTTCTAACCGACGGCGCGGACTCGTTGAAGGTCGTCCACCATATCTTTGTAGGCTCGAAAGCGAGCTGGGACGAGATCGGTGATGACGGTGCTCAGCATGACACGCGGATCGCTGTGAAGCCCTGATCAAGCACAAAAAACGGCGCGGGAAAAGCTCCCGCGCCGTTTTCAGTTCTCAGTGAGGCGGAAGCCTACTCAGGGCTGTCAGAGGCCTCAGAGGCGGCCTCTGCGGCTTCCTGATCGGCCAGGCCCACCGTCATCAGGGCGAAGGCGTATTCCTCGGCGCGTTCACGCAGGGAATCAAACCGGCCAGACGCGCCGCCATGACCCGCGCCCATATTGGTGCGCATCAGGGTCAGGCCGTCATCGGTGCGGCGGGTGCGCAGACGCGCCGCCCATTTCGCGGGCTCCCAATAGGTCACGCGCGGGTCGGTGAGGCCCGCTGTGGCCAGAACATGCGGGTAATCCTGCGCGCTCACCTGATCATAGGGGCTGTAGGACAGGATGTAGTCATACGCCGCCGGGTCGGTGATCGGGTTGCCCCATTCCGGCCATTCCGGCGGGGTCAGAGGCAGGCTTTCATCGGACATAGTGGTCAGTACATCCACGAACGGCACCGCGCCGATAGCGCCGGCGAACAGCTCGGGCGCCTGGTTGATGGCGGCGCCGACCAGCAGGCCGCCGGCTGAGCCGCCCATGGCGACCATCTGACCTTCAGAGGTGTAGCCTGCTTCGACCAGGGCGCGGCCCGAGTCGACGAAGTCATTGAACGTGTTGGTTTTCTGGTCGAGCTTGCCGTCCAGATACCATTGATAGCCCTTGGACATGCCGCCACGGATATGGGCGATGGCGTAGACCATGCCACGATCCACCAGGCTGAGACGCGAGGTGGAGAAGCTGGCGGGAATGGTGATGCCGTAAGACCCATAGCCGTACAGCAGCAGCGGCGCGGACCCGTCGATCGGGGTGTCGCGATGATACAGGATCGTCACCGGCACGCTGGCGCCGTCGCGGGCCGTGGCGTGGATGCGGCGCACCACATAGTCTTCCGCATTGTGACCCGAGGGGACTTCCTGACGCTTGATCAGGGTGCGCTCACGCGCGCTCATGTCGTAGTCATAGGTCTCTTCCGGGGTGGACGGGCTTTCATAGGAGAAACGCATCTGGTCGGTGGCGTATTCATAGCCGCCATCCATGCCCAGGGCGTAGGCTTCCTCATCAAACGCGATCTCGTGCTCTTCGCCGGACCGCAGGTCGCGCACGATGATGCGGGGCAGGGCGTCTGAACGCTCGGACCGGACCAGCCAGTTCTCAAAGCCCATCAGCCCGTTCACCAGCACGCCGGGGCGGTGCTCGATCAGCGACGTCCAGTTCTCGCGGCGCGGATCGTCCAGCGGGGCTTCCATGATCTGGAAGTCCACGGCGCCGCCCTGATTGGTGCGCACGAACAGACGGCCGCCCGCTTCGGTCAGCGAATATTCCACGCCCGGCTCACGTTCTGACACCAGGATCGGCTCGGCGGCTGGATCATTGGCGTCAAACACCCGCGCTTCGGAGGTGGTGTGGTCGCCGGCGCCCAGAACGATCCAGCTGTCGCCATCGGTCTTGCTGACGCTCAGGAAATAGCCCGGATCGGTTTCTTCGTAGATCAGCTCGGCTTCAGCGGAGTCGAACGCCTGACGATAGACCCGGCGCGGCCGGTTGTTGTCGTCGCGCCAGACCCAGTACAGGGTGCGGCTGTCATTGCCCCAGACCATGGAGCCATAGCCCTCATCGGTGACGGTGGCGATGTCCTCGCCCGTCTCGAGGTCGCGAATCTTGATCTGGTAGAATTCCGAACCGGCGGTATCCACCGCATAAGCCAGATAGCGGTGATCGGGCGAGTGCTGGACAGAGCCCAGATCGAAATACTCGATTCCGTCCGCTTCGGCGTCGCCATCCAGGATGATCACTTCCTCGCCAGCCATCTCGCCGTTCTCGCCGGTCGCACGCCGGGCGAAGACCGGATACTGGCCGCCTTCGCGATAGCGCAGATAATAATACCAGTCGCCATCGCGGGAGGCGGGAGATTCATCGTCTTCCTTGATGCGGCCGCGCATCTCGCCGTACAGGCGCTCTTCCAGGCCGGTGAGCGGCGCCATCACCTCGTTGTAATAGGCGTTTTCCGCTTCCAGGTGCGCGCGGATGTCCGCGTCCAGCACGCTGGGATCGCGCATCACTTCCTGCCAGTTGTCATCGCGCAGCCAGGTGAATTCGTCGGTGCGGGTGCGGCCCAGCTGCTCGATCTCGACCGGGCGCTGCTCGGGCGTCGGCGCTGAAATCTCGAGCGCGCGCGCGATCAGGTCCTGAGCGGGGGCGGAGGTGTCATTCATACTGTTTTCCGTCGTCGTGGCGGCGCTGTCCGCAGCGGGCTGGCTGCAGGCTGAAAGCGCAATAAGCGCCGCCCCGGCCAGCAAGGCGGCTTTCGATCCGTAATGAGATAAGGTCATGATGGTCCTGCACCAGACGCGTGCTGCGCCTGACTCCCCAATTGAGATGATGGGGCAGTGTTTCTCGCACCTGCAGCGCTGTCCAGCGTTTCCAACGGTAATGGACGAAAAGAAACGTCAGCGCACCCGGCGCAGCGCCAGAATGGGCGTGGTCAGCGCTATCACGATCAACACCAGCAGAAGCCCCGCCATGGGGATCAGGGACGACAGACGCGGTCCGATCTCGTGCACCACATAGCCCATCACGAACGCGCCCAGCGGCATGCCGCCGAACATGCCCAGCTGATAGACGCTCATCACCCGCGCAATCATGCGCGGCGGAGCGTTCTCCTGCACCACGGCGCGCGACAGTGAAATGCCGACGCCGCCGCCCAGGCCCCAGCTGAACACCAGGATGAAGAGCGCATAGAGCGGCAGGGGCAGGGCGAGCAGCCCCATCGAGACCACCGTCACCAATTGCGCCAGCATCAGGATGCGTCCGGGCCGTTCAATCTCGCCCACTTGAGACAACAGGACATTGGCGATGAAAGCGCCGATCCAGAAAGAGACGAGCAAGAGAGCGAGCAGGCCGTAGCCGCCGTCATACACATCACGCACCAGCACCGGAATGATGACGAAGAACCCGCCGCCCACCACCAGCAGGCCAAGCGCCAGCATGATCAGCGTCATCGGCGCCAGGATGGGCGACCGGACCACTTCCAGAACGCCGGTGCGCAAGCTGGTCCACAGGCTTTCACCCCCGGTGTTCTGCCGTGGCAGACGCGGCATCAGCAGTGCGGCGCCCGCGCCGATCGCCAGCCCCCCGGCCTGAACGGCGAACAGGGGCGCGGGACCCAGGCGGCCCGCCAGCACGCCGGCGCCCATGCCGAAGATCTGGGCGGCGAACTGCACAAGCGAGGCCAGGATCACCGCCTTTTGCAAGGTGAAATCGCGGCGGCCCAGCCGTTGGGCGACACGGGTCACCGCATTCACCGCGCTGTCGCGGGCGGGCATGACGAAAGCGCCCGCCACGCCCACCAGCAGGGCGTAAAGGATCATCACCCAATAGCTGAGCAGGTTCTGGAACAGCAAAAGCGACATCAATCCGGCGCACAGGCAAGCCAGAAGGTGAAACCCGCCCATCACCCAGCGCCGGTCAAGACGCTCGGCCACCACGCCCGCCATGGGCAGCAAGAACAGCATGGGCGCCGTCAGCGCCGCCTGCGCGAGCCCCAGCCGGTCCGGGCTTTCATTCAGCGTATAGTTGATCACGCCGGGAAACAGCGTCGTCTGAAGACCGAAACTGAAAAACCAGCCGGCGACAGCGATCATGTAGACGGTGAAAGGTGGAAAGCGCTGGAAGCGGCGGAATTTACGAAGACTTTTCAACGCCACGGGCATACCTGTCGGTTGGGCGGGGATGGCCCCGGCAAATGCAATCAGGCCCACGGGCGGATCAAGGCAAAGATGTGTGACACATGCTTGATAAGGTCTTAAGCACCTTGCGCGACTTCAGCCCTTGGCGCAAGGCGTCGCGTATCTCGACGCTTCCTTAACGCCCTCGGGCTCATCTTGGGATGAGACTGAGCAGGATGTGATTTCGACCATGGCGGAAGATCTGAGCCCCGCACCGCCCCGACCCGCCACGCCGCGGGCGCGGGACCTGTTGACCCGGCGTTTGGCGGACATTGTCTGCCTGCCCTCCAGCCAGATCGCGCCGCAGGAGCGGTGGATGGTCGCAGACGTGCTGGATGAATTGCTGCGGGCGGCGGATGTGGGGTTGCGGGCGAAAGTGTCCAAGCGCCTGGCCCAGCAGAATGAAGCGCCCCGCGCTCTGGTGCGCCGGCTCGCCCATGACGACTTTGAAGTGGCTGAGCCGTTGCTGCGACGCTCCCAGGCGCTGTCCGATTTTGACATGATGGACATCGCTCAGGGTTCGAGCGCATTGCACCGGCTGGAGCTGGCGCGTCGTGAGAGCGTGTCAGAGACCGTGGCCGCCGCGCTGGCTGCAGGCGGCGATATGGACGTCATCACCTCGCTGTTGCGCAATGACGGCGCCCGGCTCGCCAGTCAGACCGTGGAAGTGATCGTGCGGGTTGCGGCGGAACACGACGCCATTGCGCGCTTGTTGATACGGCGTCCGGAATTGCGGCCCGCCCAGGCGCTGGCGCTGTTCTGGTCCGTCTCTCATGATATGCGCCGGATGATCCTCGACCGGTTCGCCGCATCGCGTCAGATCCTTCAGGATGCAGCCGAGGACGTCTTTCCTCTGGCGGCGCGTGAAGCCGAACCTGATACTGCCGTTCAGGAGGCGCTGGCTTATATCGACCGCCGCCAGCGCGACCGAAAAGCGGCTGAAGTGACCCCTTATGGATCGCTGGAGGGATTGATCGAACGCGCCTCGCAAATCGGGTTCACCGAGGAGTTGCGCGCCGAGGCGGCTGTGCTCGCCAACATTCAGCGTGATCTGCTCAATCGCATGATTGATGATTTCGGCGGCGAACCGCTGGCGATTCTGGCCAAGGCGACCGGACTGTCGCGTCAGCATCTGTCCGGGCTGATCGAAGGGTCGGGGCGCACCGACGCTTTCAACCGGGTCCAGCAGGCGATTCTGGTTTTTGACACGATGAGCGTGGACAAGGCGCAAACCGTGTTGCGCTATTGGAACTGGGTCATCGCTCGCAGCGCCCGCGGGGATTAGGCTGCGGGCTGCAGCGCCGCCAAATGCCGCGATAAGCCTTGAACCCGCGCGAGAGTGCGTCTAGCTGTCGCAGCCATGCTGGATGTTCTTTCCCTCGCACTCGCGAACCTGACTTCGCCGGCCGTGTTGTTCTTCGCTCTGGGCGTGCTCGCCGGAGTGCTGCGGTCTGATCTGAACATTCCCCAGGCCGTGGCCAAGGGGCTCGCGCTCTATCTGATGATGGCGATCGGCTTCAAGGGCGGGGTGGAAGTCTCCAAGGCGGGGCTGACGACCGAATTGTTGCTGGCGGCGGGATCGGGCGTGCTGCTCAGCTTCGCCATGCCGCTGATCGCGTATGGTTTGCTGCGCGCTTTCACCCAGCTTGATCGCACGACCGCTGCGGCCAGCGCGGCGCACTATGGGTCGATCTCGGTGGTGACCTTTGTGGCGGGATCTGAATTCCTGCAGCTCTCAGGTCTGGTGTATTCCGGCCATATGGTCGCCGTTCTGGCGCTGATGGAGACGCCGGCGATCCTTACGGGTCTGCTGCTGGCGGGCGCGTCGAGCAAGGGGCCGGACCCCAGCGCGCGCGGCGAGCTGATCCGCGAAGTGGCGCTGAACGGCTCGGTCGTGCTGCTCATGGGCGCCTTCTTCATCGGCTGGATCTCGGGCGAGCCGGGCATGGTGCGGCTCGAGCCGTTCGTGGTGGATTTGTTCCAGGGCATTTTGTGTCTCTTCCTGCTCGATATGGGGATCGTGGCCGCGCGGCGTCTGTCCGGCGCACGCAAGCTGGGCGTTCCCGGCGCGCTGTTCGGTATCGTCATGCCGCCCATCGGCGCAGCGGCGGCCCTGGGGCTGGCGCTGTTGACCGGCATGGGCGCCGGGGATGCGGCGGCGCTGATGATCCTGGGTGGTTCGGCCAGCTATATCGCCGTGCCTGCGGCCATGCGCATCGCGCTGCCGGAGGCGGACCCGTCGGTCTATCTGACCTTGTCTCTGGCCATCACCTTCCCGTTCAACCTGGCGATCGGCATTCCGCTCTACACGGCGGTCGCCCAAGCCCTCATCGGAGGCTGACCCATGGCGCGCACAGTTCGCAAAAAACTCATCGCCATCGTCGAGACGCCCCATCTCAAACGGCTGATCGACCTGCTGCGCCAGTGCGGGGTCACCGGCTTCACCGTCATTGAAGGCCGAGAGGGCAGCGGTCTGGGCGGGGACTGGACCCGTGAAGACGTGCTGGACGCCACAGAGATGAAAATCGTGCTCTCGGTGATGAAGCCTGAGACCGCCGAGAAGGTGTTTGAGCAGGCTGAGCCCTTCTTTGCGCGCTATCCCGGCATCATCTATGCGCACGATGTGGAAGTGGTCCGCGGCGAGCGCTTCTGAAGAAACTCCAGCATTTGTGTCCGGTTTCGCTGGAAAACGCGGTGAGGGGTGGTCTAGAACCCCCCTCAACGCCGCCCAATGCAGGCGGCGAGAAGAGGGAGGGTGATCGGTGGCCTCAAGGCTGTTCTACGGCGTCTTGCTCGCAGTCATACTGTCCGTGCTCTGGCTGTTATTGTCAGGCTATTGGTTCAAACCGCTTCTGGTGGGCTTCGGCGTGCTGGCGGTGACGGTTGCGCTGGTCACGACCGCGCGCATGGGCCTTCTGGACGGGGAATCGGTTCCCTTCGCCCGCTTGCCGCAATATTTCAAATACTGGAGCTGGCTCGGCGCAGAGATCTTCAAGGCGAACATCGCCGTGGTGCGCATCGCCATGGCGCCCGATCTGAACATCAAGCCGGTCATGACCCGCGTCGCGGTCAGCGCCAAGTCCGACATGGCGCGCACCACCTACGCCAACTCCATCACCCTGACGCCGGGCACGGTCACCATTGAAGTCGAGGAAACCGGCTTTCTGGTTCACGCCCTGACCGAGGAATTCGCCGACCAGGACGCCTTCCGGGACATGGAGCGGCGGTCCATCGAAGCGGTTGAAGGGCGCAAGGCGCTGGCGAAGCCGCGCGGAGAGGCCGGATCATGATCACACCCATTCTCGATTTCGGCATCGCCATCGTCCTGGCGATTTCCATGGTCCTTATGATCAGCCGCCTGTTCATCGGCCCGACCCTGTATGACCGGGTGCTGGCGGTGAACTCTTTCGGCACCAAGACCGTGCTGTTCCTAGCGGTGTTCTCGCTGATGGTGGGCCGCGGCGATGGTCTGGACATCGCGCTGCTGTATGCGCTGATCAACTTCATCGCCACCATCGCGATCCTGAAGTTCTTCCGCTATCGCTCGCTGGATGTGGCCCTGTCGCAAATGGCGCTTCGACGTGCGCTGGACGGCGAGGAGGACCACTAATGGATTATGCGTTCTGGATAGAGCTGGGCCTCGACATCGTCTCGGCCGCTTTCGTCATCACCGGCGCCGTGTTCGTGCTGGCGGGCGCCATCGGCGTCATCCGCCTGCCCGATTTTTACACCCGCATGCATGCCGCTGGCGTCACCGACACGCTAGGCGCCGAGCTGATCGTCATTGGCTTGATGGTGCAGGGCGGGTTCACTCTGGTCACGGTGAAGCTGGCGCTTCTGGGCGTGTTCGTCTTCCTGACGAGCCCCACCGCCACCCACGCTGTGGCTAACGCCGCCTATAAATCGGGGCTGAAGCCGCTTCTGACGCGCTACCGCCCCCATGCCGGTTCTGACGATGGAGGGGCGGCATGAGCGCGTCTGACATCACCCAGTATTTTGACTACATCTTCATGGCGATGCTCCTGTGCATCGGCATTGCGGTGATCCGCCTGCGCAATCTGTTCGCGGTGGTGATGCTGACCGGCGCCTATTCTCTGATCTCGGCGGCCTGGTTCGTGTCGCTGGACGCGGTGGATGTGGGCTTCACCGAAGCCGCTGTGGGCGCAGGCATCTCCACCGTGCTGCTGCTGGGCGCGATGCTTCTGACCTCACGCGAGGCGGACGAGACGCCGCTGGTGCGCCATCTGGCGGCGCTGGCCGTGACGGTGGCCGCAGGCGTGGCGCTGTTTTACGCGCTGGGCGACATGCCGGTTTATGGCGACGCCAACAGCCCGGCCAACACCGGTGTCGGCATGGACTATGTCCAGCTCACCGCCGAGCAGATCCACATCCCCAACGTGGTCACCGCCGTGCTGGCCAGCTATCGCGGTTTTGACACCATGGGCGAGGTTTTCGTGGTGTTCGCCGCCGGCCTGGGCGTGGCCCTGTTGATCGGCCTGGGCGAATCCAAGCGGAAGAAGGGGTAAGCCCATGATGTCGCCTCACGTCATTCTGCGCGTCGTCGCCAAGGTCCTGATCCCCATGATCATTGTGTACGGGTTTTACGTACACTTTCATGGCGAGTATTCGCCCGGCGGCGGGTTCCAGGCGGGCGTCGTGCTCGCCTCGGCGATCATCCTGTACGCGCTCATTTTCGGCCTGGACGCGGCCCGCAAGGTCTTCCCGCCCTATTGGGCGCGAGTCGGCATGGCGCTGGGCGGCTTCATCTATGCGTCAGTGGGCTTCGTCTCCCTGATCATGGGCGGGCAGTTTCTCGAATACACTGTCTTCCATCCCGACATCTCGCACGGGACCGGCCAGCATATCGGCATCATCGCGGTGGAGGTCGGCGTTCTGACGACGGTGACCTGCGTGATGATCGCGATCTTTTACGCCTTCGCCGGGCGCACGCCCGAAATCTCTGACGAGGATTGGTAAGCCATGTTCGAGATGGTGACGGAACGCTTCAACTATGCGGTGATCATCGTCCTGATGATGGTCGGCCTGTACGCCGTGATCGCCACAGGAAACCTCGTCAAGCGCCTGGTGGGGCTGTCGATTTTCCAGACCTCGGTGTTCTTGCTGTACATCAGCATCAGCAAGGTGTTCGGCGGCGCGCCGCCGATCTTCGACTATAAGGACATGGCCTATGACCGGCTCGATCCGAACGCGGTCTACTCCAATCCGCTGCCCCATGTGCTGATCCTCACCGCCATTGTGGTGGGCGTGGCGACCTTGTCGGTCGGCCTGGCCCTGGTGGTGCGCATTCGCGAGGCTTACGGCTCGATCGAGGACGATACGATCGCCGAAGCCGATTATTCTCTGGAACTGGAAAAGGGCGTTTAAGCCGTGACGGTTGGTCAATTCCTCCCGGCCGCGCTTGCGGCCCATGCCCCGGTCTTGCTGGTGGCGATCCCGCTTATCCTGTCCGCACCTGCGGCGGCGTTGAAATCCGGACGCGTCAGCTGGGGCATCGCCTTCGCCGGCGCTGTGGCGGCGTTGTTGTTCGCCATCGAGCTGTTTCTCGCCACGCGCGGCGAGGGCGCCGTCATCAGCTATGCGCTGGGCGCCTGGCAGCCGCCGGTGGGCATCGAGTTCCGCGTCGACGCGCTGAACGCGGCGTTGTTGCTCTTGCTGACGGCCAGCGCGGTTCTGGCGCTGATCTTTGCGCTGCCCAGCGTCGAGGACGAAATCGACAAGAACAAGCGCGCGCTGTTCTATTCGGCGTTTCTGGTGGTGCTGTCCGGTCTCGCCGGGGTGGCGACCACGGGTGACGCCTTCAACATGTTCGTTTTCCTGGAGATTTCCTCCATCCCCACCTATGCGCTGATCGCCATGGGGGCGAGCCATGATCGCCGCGCGCTGACCAGCTCGTTCAACTATCTGGTCATGGGCACGATCGGGGCGACCTTCTTCGTCATCGGCGTCGGCTTTCTCTATATGGCGACGGGCACGCTCAACATGGCCGACCTCGCCATGCGCCTGCCCGAGCTGCAGGGCGACCGGGTGGTGGAGATCGGCTTCGCGTTCATCCTTGTGGGCCTTGGCCTGAAAGCGGCGCTCTTCCCGCTGCATCTGTGGCTGCCCGGCGCCTACGCCTATGCGCCGAGTTTTGTGACCACCTTCCTGGCGGCGACCGCCACCAAGGTCGCGTTCTACGCCATCATCCGCTTCAGCTTTGACGTGTTCTCGGTGGGCAATGGCTTCGTGCTGAACAGCTTCACCTATGTGATCGCGCCGCTGGCCATCGCCGGCATGATCATCGCCTCGGCGCAGGCGTTGTTCCAAAGCGATGTGCGTCGCCTGCTCGCCTACTCGTCGGTGGCCCAGGTGGGCTACATGATGCTGGGCCTTGGCATCGGCACCCAGGCCGGGGTGTCGGCGGGCGTGCTGCACCTGATCAACCACGCCATGATCAAGGGCGCGCTGTTCATGGCGCTCGGCGCCTTCGCGATCAGCTATGGCGTGCGCCGGATCGAGAATTTCAAAGGTCTGGGCCAGGCCCTGCCGGTGACGTCTGCGGCCTTCACCGCCGGGGCCCTGTCGCTGATCGGCGTGCCGTTCACGGTGGGCTTCATCTCGAAATTCTATCTCATCCAGGCCGCCTTGCAGAAAGGCTG
Organism: Oceanicaulis sp. UBA2681; assembly: GCF_002354675.1. Lineage (NCBI taxonomy): Bacteria > Pseudomonadati > Pseudomonadota > Alphaproteobacteria > Maricaulales > Maricaulaceae > Oceanicaulis > Oceanicaulis sp. UBA2681. Next base: position 373,901 of record NZ_DEMB01000003.1, read on the forward strand.
GACCTTCGCGGTCGTCGCCATCCTGATCGCGTCCGTGCTGGCGGTGTTTTACTGCTACCGGGTGCTGGTCAATCTCTGGGTCGCGCCGCGTCCGGACGGCGCCAGCCATGCCGTGCAGCGCGTGCCGATGATGATCATGGCGCCGCTCGTGGTTCTGGCGCTGATGAACCTTGTGTTCGGCGTTTACGCCGAGCCGATCGTGAACATGGCTGAGGCGGCCGCCGCCGCAGCCTTCAACGCCGGAGTCGCGCCGTGAGTTGGACCCCTGAACTCGCCCTCGCGCTCGCCCTGATCCTGCCTTTGATTGGCGGCGCCGCCGTTCTCGGCCTGGGCGCCAAGCCCAATCTGCGCGAGGCGGCGACCCTGATCACCGCCATCGCGCTGGCCGTGGTGGTCGCCTATTTGGTCGAAGCGTCCGGATCGCGGCCCGAGCTGGTCCTGTTCGAGCTGGCGCCGGGGCTGGAGCTGAAATTCAAGCTTGAGCCGCTGGGCGCCATGTTCGCCATGGTTGCGAGCGGGCTGTGGATCATCAATTCGCTGTATTCCATCGCCTATATGCGTGGAAACAACGAAAAGGATCAGACCCGCTTCTATTTCTGCTTCACGATCTCCATCGCTGCGGCCATGGGCATCGCGCTGTCGGGCAATCTGCTGACCCTGTTCTTCTTCTATGAAGCGCTGAGCCTCGCCACCTATCCGCTGGTGGCGCACAAGGGCGACGCCAAGGCCAAGCGCGGCGCCTCGATCTATCTGGGCATCCTGCTGGCGACCTCCATAGGCCTGTTCCTGCCGGGCGTGTTTGCGGTCTACGCCTTCACCGGCACAACCGACTTCACCGTCGGCGGCATTCTGTCAGGCGTCGGGCCCATGGCCGGTTCAGTCCTGCTGGTTCTGTTCGCCTTCGGCATCGGCAAGGCGGCGCTGATGCCGGTCCACCCCTGGCTTCCGAACGCCATGGTCGCGCCGACGCCGGTCTCTGCGCTCTTGCACGCCGTGGCCGTGGTGAAAGCGGGCGTGTTCTCGATCCTGAAAGTGGTCGTCTATATTTTCGGCGCCGATTACATGCAGACCCTGCCGGCCGCCGACGTGCTGGCCTGGGTGGCGGGCGGCTCCATCGTGGTCGCCTCGATCTTCGCCTTCACCAAGGATAATCTGAAGGCGCGGCTGGCCTATTCCACGGTCTCCCAGCTCAGCTACATCACGCTGGGCGCCATGCTCGCCAGTCCGCTGGCGCTCCTGGGCGCGGCGCTTCAGATCGTCATGCACGCCTATGGCAAGATCACCCTCTTCATGACGGCGGGCGGGATCTATACCGGCGCGAAAAAGTCTGAAATCTCCCAGCTTGACGGTCTCGGCCGGTACATGCCGGTGACCTTCGCCGCCTTCACCATCGGCGCCCTGTCGATCATCGGCGTGCCGCCCTTTGGCGGGGTCTGGCCGAAAGTCTTCCTGATGGAGGGCGCGGCCGAGGGCGGTCAGCCCTGGCTGATCGTCATGCTGATCGGCTCGACGCTTCTGAACATCGGCTATCTGCTGCCCATAGTCATTCGCGGCTTCTTCAAGCCCAAGCCTGAGCCCAGCCCGATGCGCCCCGGCCAGCCGCCGGCGCTGGCCTGGATCGCGCCGCTGATCACGGCGGGCGGCACCATCGTGCTGTTCTTCGCCATCGGCCCTCTGATTGACTTCCTGTCGCCTGTCTTCACCACGGAGATGACGCCATGACCGCGCCCCGCGACTCTAAATCCGAGCTGCATCCGCTGGCGCGTCCCCTGTCCGGGCTGACCAGTCCGCGCGCCGGCCTGATCGCCCTGATCGTTCTGGCGGTTCTTGTGGCGGCGGGCTTCGGCTTGGAAACCGTATTGTCTGAAGACGGCCTGTCCAAATACCCCGAGGTGTATGGCGCATACGAGCTGCTGCCGCTGGCGGCGGGCGCTGTCGCCATTCTGGGGGGCTGGGCGCTGGTCTGGCTAATCAGCCGTCCGGGTGATTTCTATTCTCGCGCCGCTGGCGATGTGAAGGAGGGCGAGAATGACTGACGCCCTGTCATTTCTGAACGGCGTCTCGCCGGCCTGGTTCCTAATTCTCGCAGGGCTTCTGGCCTGGGCCTCGCCCCGGTCCGAGCTGCGCAAGGCGCTGATGCTGCTGGGGCCGATTGGCGCCTTGTGCGCCTGGTTCGCTACCGGCGAGACCGGCGTTTATGGCGTGATCGATCTCGGCCCTGTGGTGCTGGAGACCTTCCGGCTTGATAACCTGTCGCGCGTCTGGGCGCTGGTCTTCATCCTGATCAGCTTCATCAACGGCGTGTACGCCCTGCATGACCGCAATCGCATGACTGACGGCGCTGCGCTGATCTATGCCGGTTCGGCTGTGGGCGCGGTGTTCGCGGGCGACCTGCTGACCCTGTTCTTCTTCTGGGAGCTGACGGCTCTGGCCTCAGCCCCGCTGATCTTCGCGGTCGGCACGCCCGAAGCGCAACGCGCGGGCCTGCGCTATCTGGCGATCCAGGTGCTGTCAGGCGTGGCGCTTCTGGGCGGCGCGACGATCTGGGCGAGCCAGACCGGCTCCTGGGCGTTTGACGTGCTCGGTACGGACAGCTGGGCCGGGATCATCATGCTGCTGGCCTTTGGCCTGAAAGCGGGCTTCCCGCTCTTGCACATGTGGCTGCCGGACGCTTATCCCAAAGCCACCGGGGTGGGCTCGGTTGTCTTGTCCGCCTTCACAACCAAGCTGGCGATCTACGCGCTGGCGCGCGGCTTTGCAGGCGAAGAGGTGCTGATCACCATCGGCCTCGTCATGGCGGTCTTCCCGATCGTCTTCGCGATGACCAGCAATGATTTGCGCCAGACTCTCGCCTATGCGCTGATCAACCAGCTCGGCTTCATGGTCGTGGCGGTGGGCGTCGGCGGCGATCTGGGCCTGAACGGCGCCGCAGCGAACGCCTTTGTCGGCGTCATCTACATGGCGCTGATGTTCATGGTTCTGGGCGCGGTGCTGCTGCGCACCGGCACGCTGAAAGTCAGCGAGCTGGGCGGGCTTTACAAATCCATGCCGGTCACTGCGCTCTTTGCGATCATCGGCGCCCTGTCTGTTGTGGGCGCGCCGCTCTTTTCCGGCTTCGTCGCCAAGACGCTGATCCTGTCCGCGACCCATTACGCGCACCATGACTGGGCCTATACGATCCTGGTCTACGCCTCCGCCGGCGTGATGGAGCTGAGCGTTCTGAAGGTCGTCTACTTCACCTTCTTCGGAACGGACCGCGGCATCCGCGTGAAGGAAGCGCCGCAAACCATGCATCTGGGCATGGCGCTGGCGGCCTTCCTGTGCGTCTTCCTGGGCGTGAACTACCAGGCGTTGTACGGCATCCTGCCGTTCGACATGGAGTATTCGCCCTACAAGCTGTCGAGCGTGTTCGGTCAGGTGCAGCTGCTTCTTGGCGGGCTTCTGGTGTTCGCAGCAGCGCTTTATTTCAAGCTATTCCCGCTCAAGGGCGACCGCACGATCCTCGATGTGGACTGGCTCTATCGCCGCTTTGGCGATGCGTGCGCGCGCTGGGGCGCCGCCATGGGGCAGCTTCTCTTTGACGCGATCGGCAAGGGGCTGAGCGCCGCGATCACGCGCATTCGCGGGCGATTGTTCAACCTGTTCAGCCCGGCGGGCGCCCTGTCCAAGGAATTTCCGTCCGGTCTGATGGCGCTTTGGACGGCGATCATGCTCGCAGGGGTCGTTCTGGTGGCGTACTTTTCCCCCAGTTAGGGTGTTGAACGCGGTTACCCACAACTAGCGTAATAAGGGAATTCACGCGCCTATAATAGGAATGTTATCCTCACCCTTCAGCTCGATCCTATACTTCACAGAAGGATCGACAAGGGAGGGGATAACCCGATGCGTACCAACACGCTTGTTCTGGACCAGGCCCGCGCCCGGCTGGCGCAACAGGCCGCCGCCTACGCCTTTGGCGTGCCGGTGGAGGAGATCAGCAGTCCGACACGGGGGCGAGCGCGCGCTGCGCTGGCGCGGCAAGCCGCCATCTATCTGACCCATGTGGCGTTCGAGCTGAGCTTGAACCGTGTGGCCGACGCGTTTGGCCGCGACCGCTCCACCGCCGCTCACGCCTGTCACCGGATCGAGGACGCCCGCGACGATCCCGCCTTTGACGCGGCGATGGAGGACCTCGAAGCCTGTCTGCGTTCGGCGCCAGGGCCGGATCTCATTCCCTTCGGAATGACCCAATGAACGCCGCTGTACCAGGCTGGCTGCGGCGTCTGGCCCGGCCGGGCGCCCGGCTGGCGCAGCGCAGCGGCGGGCGCTCTGGCTATGGCGTCTACGCCAGCGCAGACCGTCGCCGCCGCCCGCTGGCGAGCGTCAGCGACGCCGCTCTGGCGCACGCGTTGGAGCAGGGCTGGCTGGCACAGGCGCAAGCGGATGAATTCGTACTCACGCAAGTGGGGCGGCGCTGTCTTGATGAAGGCGATGCCGCGGGCGTCCGACCCGCTCTGGCCCTCGCCCGAAAGACGCTGCCCGCCCCTGAGGGCGGGCTCAGGCTGCAGACGGTTAACCCGGCAACGCTCGACGGCCCGCTGGCGCGCTATGCGCGGCCTCAGAACGGACGCCCCGCTTTGCTGGAGCCGGTGCATCTCAGCGCAGCCGACAGCCTGATGCGTGATTATGAACGCTCCACCCTTTCAAGCCGCGTTACGCAAAGCTGGAGCGGCGTACCCGGCGGCGGCGCGCGCTCCGCGCCAAGGGACCGTAGCGAGGCGCCGATACAGCGTCTGAATGCACAGGAGCGGGTGATGGACGCGCTGGCGGCGGTCGGTCCGGGGCTTGATCACTGGCTGGTGGAGATTCTGATGCGCCAGAGCGCGATGACCGACGCCGAACGGCGCCTCAACTGGCCGTCGCGGTCCGGCGCGCAAGCCCTGAAGCTGGCGCTGGATCGTCTGGCGGTGCACTACCGAATGAAACCGGCGGGCTTGGGCGTCGATCCGTACGGGCTCTAAAGCCGCGCCTGCGCCTCGGCCTGGATGCGTTTGATCATCGAGGCGAGACCATTGGAGCGTTGCGGCGAGAGGTGTTCGGCGAGGCCGATGCGGCCCAGAACCTCTTTGGGATCAATGGAGAGCGCCTCGTCTGGCTTGCGACCGTCATAGAGCCGGCTTAACAGCGCCACGAGCCCCTTGACGATATGGGCGTCGGAATCCCCGCGCAGCTCCAGCGCATGATCCGGTCCGTCATCAATCACCATCCAGACCTGGCTGACGCAGCCTTTGACGCGGGTATCGTCGGTGCGCTCGGCCTCGGGCAGGCCGGGCAGGGCCTGGCCCATCTCGATCAGATAGCGATAGCGTTCTTCCCAGTCGCCCAGAAAGTCGAACTCGTCCACGAGGGCGTCGATGTCAGCTTGAAGATCGGTCATGAACGCTGAGGTAAAGCGCACGCCGAGACAGGGCAAGACCAGCGCCGCGTCTAACGCAGGTCAGAGGTCTCGCGCGTGACGTCCGCCAGAAGCGCGTCGAGGCTTTGCGCCGGGGCGTCCTGAGGCAGGGCGCCGGGGGCGAGGGGCGCTTGGGCGCGTTGATCTGCGGCCCAGCTCTGGGCGCGGTCCGAGACGACGCCCACCACAAGCGAAGAGAAGCTGGCGAGTTGTTGGCCGACGGCGCAGGCTTCAGACTGTTCGTTGCAGAACTCACGGGTCTGTTGGCCCGCCTGACGGGTCAAACCTCGAGAATTGTCCAGAGCATCTGTCGCAATGATCAGCTCGCGGGTTTCACGCGCAAACGCCCCATCCGGCGCGGCGCTAAAGCCGGCAGGGATGAAAGCCGCCGTCACGGCGGTCCAGAAAATGGCGCGTAGCACGGTGCGGAGCATGCCAGCCTCTTTTCAACTCACTTCAGGTCTTGAAGCAATTCTGAGGCTAGAAAATAGTTCCCGGAAACACCAGTGGATGTGCAATTAAGGGTAAAGTGTGTGTTAACGCTGAACACTTACCCTTAATTTGAGCTTACGTTACTGGAGAAACTGTCTCAATTCGAAACAGCTTCATTCGGCGCCCGAGTCGCGGTCAGACAATCAGCCACGTCATTGAGCGCGTGCTCGGCGATGCAGAAGCTGTCTTCATACTTGAAATGGCCGGCCGCCACGCATTGGGCGAGGTCCAGACGCACCCATTGCATGCAGCGCTCCACCGCCGGGTCATCGAGCAAACGGTCCATCAAGGTCATGTCGCCGTCTTCAATGGCGTCCAGCGCCGCCAGCGACAGCATCCGGCCCACCCGGCGCTCATCAGGCTGGAGCTGGCTCTGGCCCACTTCCACGCTCAACTCTGGCAGGTTCAGATCCACGGTTTCAGGCTGGGCGAACAGGGTGGTGGCTGACCCCATGGGCGCTGCGGCGGACGTGTCAGGGGCTCGAAACTGCACGTCCAGACGTTCAGAGGCGCTTTCCAGAGAGGACAGGCGCTCGGCCCGGTCGCGGGCGCGGGTTTGCGCCCAGCGCTCGTGCTGAAGATCATAGGCCGCCTGACGATAGCGGGCGCCAACCTCCCGGATTTCAGTGACATCGCCGTCAATCGCCTGGGCGACATCCAGTCCGGCTGTGTCCGCGCCCATAAAGCCGGTGACATACATGGGATCGTGGGTCAGGGCGGCGGCGGCGGTCTCGGTGCCGTAATAATCGGCGACAGCGCGTACGGCGTCGATGAATTCAGGATTGCGCGCGGCGACCAGCGCCGCATAGGCGATCTGTGCGTTCACCAGTCGATCGCCGTCATAATAGCGCGACAGCGCATCCATGGTGGCGTCGAGATCGGCGCCGGACAGAAGCTCGCGCTCGCCCGCCAGCGTGACGTCAGAGCGATAGGCGGCATAGGTCTGTGCGTTCAGCAGCACTTCGGGCTCGGTGGTGTCCGGCGTGGTTTGCGCAGCCTGGGGCGCCGGCAGCGCCAGGACGGGGCCTGACGGCTCCTGTGGCGCAGGCTCCTGAGTCGCAGACAACAGGGCGAAGCTGAGGGCGGCAAAAATCATGATGTCGTGATCCCGGCGAAAAACCTCTTTTGATCATGACCTAGTGCAGGGGCTGCGCCAAGGGGGCTCGCACTCTTTGACGCGAATTCAGTAATTGTTAACGGCCCCAGACGAGCGTGCGGTTCTATTCTCATTTGTGAGTCGAGATTCGCTTTCATGCGCCCAAGCATCGCCCCCTTCGCCAAATTCATGGATCAACAGGCGCCGCGCCTGATTCATGGCGGTTGGCTGGGACTGGTCGCCCTGATCGGTTTCGGCGTTCAAACCCCTCTGGCGCAAGCCGATTTGGCCCTTCTGGCTGTGGCCGCCGCGCCGGGTTTGCTCGGTCTGGTGCTGGGCGGCAAGCGCAAGGCGCGCCTGGATATCGTGCGTTTTGTCCTGGCGCTGGCCTGGACCCTTCCCGGATTCGCCGCCGCTCTGGCTGTGGGGTCCGCCCTGTCTCCGGCGGCGTTGGCGTTTCTGATCGGCCCGGCGGCCTTGTCCGCCTCGGGTTTGCATAAGGATGTGCGCCTGAGCGCGACCATGAATACGCTGGCCTTCCTTCTGGCGGGGCTGGCGAGCTTGTGGGGGCCGCTTGCAGGGGGCTCTGAGGTTTTGACGGCGAGCCCGCTTACCGGGTTGGCGCTGGCCGTGTTCTTCGCACTTTGCGGCTTTGCGGCGCGGGTTCAGCTTGTGGGGCAGCTGGAGCGCGCGCAGACGAAGCTGGAGGCGCTCGAGCCTGCGGCGCAGGGTTTTGAGAATGCGCCCGCCGCCTTGATGGCTTTGGACCGGTCAGGACGTATCGCGGCGGTGTCCCGGCGCATGCGCGGCTATGCGCCTGGCGCGCCGCGTGATCTGGGCGGTCTGTGCGTGAAGGGGCTGGCGTTTGATGATGCAGGCCGTGCGCAGATCGATAAAGGGCTGCAGACGGCGCTCAATGACACGTCAGGCCTTGAAAGCGCCTTTGCGTTCCCGGTCCGCTCGGCGCGTGGCGCCCGGCATGAGCTGGACGCCCATGCGCTGGCGACGGAGATGGGGTTTGTGGTGCGTCTTGACCCGCCCCGCGCCGAAGTCGCGGCGACCGATACGCTCAGCGCAGAAGAAAGCGCGCGTCTGAAAGACGAACGCGACGCCGCGCTGGCGGCCAGCCAGTCCAAGTCTGAATTCCTGGCGGCGGTCAGCCATGAGCTGCGCACGCCGCTCAACGCCATCATCGGCTTCTCTGACATCATCAAGCAGCGCCTGTTCGGCCCGCTGCCGGCGCGCTACGCCGAATATGGCGATCTGATCCATGAAAGCGGCGAGCATTTGCTGGAGCTGATCGGCGACGTTCTGGACATGTCCAAGATCGAAGCCGACAAGTACGAGCTCAGCCCTGAAGAGTTTGACGCCCGCGACGTGGTGTCGATCTGCGCCAAGATGATCGGCCCGCGCGCCAAGGATCGCGGCATTGCGCTGTATTGCGAGCCGGGCGATTCAGATCTGGCGGTCAAGGCGGACCGCAAGGCGATGCGCCAGATCCTTTTGAACCTGTTGTCGAACGCCGTGAAATTCACCCCTGAAGGCGGCGCCGTCGTTGTGATGGCGCGTCAGGACGGGGCGGATCTGGTTCTGGCGGTCGGCGATAGCGGCGTCGGCATCGCTGCGGACGAGCTTGATGAACTGGGCACGCCCTATCATCAGACGCGCTCTGGCAAGGAAACCTCCGAACGCGGCACCGGCCTGGGCCTGTCGCTGGTGCAGGCGCTGGCGGATATGCAGGACGGCGAAGTCCGCCTGCAAAGCGCGCCGGGCCAGGGCACCACGGTCACCGTGCGCTTGCCGGTGATGGGACAGGCCAAGGGCGAGGTCACTGACTTCGTCCCGCTGGAAGTGCATCAGCGCATCGCCGCCGCGCAACAGGCCGGTGAAGTCATCATCCAGGCCAAAGACGGCGCGGCGTAAGCGACCTCGGCCATCTGTTTACAAGTTTTGATGAACTAGTTGGAGGCGGTCATGTCCTGCGCCGCCGCCGTGCTTTGCGGCGCCATGCGCGGCAGGCGCATGAAGCCCATGGCGGCGTCCAGCGCCCCGATCTCCACCCAATAACGGTCAATCACCACGCCTGTGGCGTCGTAAAGATCAATGCGAGCGCCTTCGCGCGGCGCCAGGCTCGCCAGCTGCGCGACCAGCGTGTCGGGAAATTGAAAGCCTACGGCAGGCGCGCCCGCGGCGGGCGCCAGCTCGCCAGCGCGCTGGGCGCTCAGCGCTTCAGTGGCGAACACCCGGACCAGCCGGTCTGAAGGCGCGCTCCAGGCGCTGACCGGGTCATTGTCCGGCGGCGCCAGCAAGCCGCCTGCGGTCATGTCCACGGGGTAGGGTTCCTGGCTGGTGTCGCGCAGGAAGGCCACAGCATAGGCGGGACGCAAGGATGTGCGCAGGCTCAGCGCCAGTCCGGTCGTGTCGCCTTGCTGGAAAACCCCGAAATTGGCGTCGCCCTGACCCAGGCTCTGCACGATGCTCCATCGGGCGTAATCATCAGAGACGCCGCCGCGCTGGGCGGTCCAGCCCTGAAGGCGGCCCTGAAAGCGCGCCTGATCAAAACCGGTCAGCCGAAACACTTCATCGCGATGACGCGCAACGCCGGGCAGGTCGAACGCGGCCCGGCAGCTGGTTTCAAACGCGTCGCGCTGGCGGTCTTCAAACTGGTTGAGCTGGGCGGGGCTGGCGCCTTGCAGTACGGCGTCGTCCCGGCTGCGCCGGATGGCGGCGTTCAGTAGGTCGCGCTCCACCTCAGTGAAGACGGCGCAGGCCTCGTCCGCCGACCGCGCTTCAAGACGCAATTCATAGGCGTCAAACGAGGCGTCGATATTGGCCGCGGATTGCGCGGTCAGAAGGGTGAGGGATGCGAGCCACATCCCGTCATCTTACGAGGTGCGTCTTGACGTCCGGTTTACATTGATGCTGCCGAGCAAAAGAAGCACAGCCAGCGAGAAGGCGCCCAGCGCCAGCCATTCGTCATGGGCGCGCAGCTCGCCGCTGATCCATTCCGCGGAGAAACGCGGCGCTGCGGACGGGCCGAAATGGGTCACATTGCTGGCGTCCCACAGGGCGGCGCGGCCATCGAGCTCGGTCCACATTTCCGACCGGGCCAGACGTTTGGCGGCGCGGGCGAAATCAGCGCCGTCAGGGGCGGTGAACAGAGCGACCTGGCGGCCTTCGGGCGTGGCGAACAGCGCAGCCACGCCGGTGATGCGCGCATCGCGCTCACTGGGATCGGCGGCGTAGGCGGTGGAGCCGTAATAGCGCCGGCGTTGCGGCGTGCGATTGGCGGCGGCGTTCGCGGCGGCGCGCACTTCACCCGGGGCCGCAGCCAGAAGGCGCGGGTCCAGCGAGGCCTGAGGGCCCAGAACCATCAGGTCGTAGCGCGCAGGCGCGGCGTCGATATCATCGCCAAACCAGGCGTACAGCCAGGCCGAGCCCGAGGCGAGACCGGCGCGCGCGATCACTGACAGGGCGGCGTTGCGCTGGTCTTCATCAGAGGCGGCGATGACCACGGCGGCGCGGCCGCCCTGATCGAGCCCGAACGGCGCGCCCAGATTGGCGAGCCCCGCCAGCGCGTCGCGGTTGGCGCTGACCGGCGCCGGGGTCACTTCAAGACGCGGCGCGTTGAGGGCGGCGGCCATGTCAAAGCGCACGGTGTGCGCCTGCATGGAGCGGGCGGCGAACAGACGCGCCGAGGCGATCAACGCGGCTGGCGAGGCGGCGGACAGGCGCACTTCGGACGGGCCGGTCAGATCGATGGCCGGCGCGCCAGAGCCGCGCACGAACGCGGTGACGACCAGCTCAGCGACCTCGGCGTCGCTGACCAGGATCGGGGCTTCACCCATGCGTAGCGCCAGACCCTGAGCGATCAGGGCGGCCACGGCCAGCTCGTCATCGCCCGCGGCTTGCGCGTCCACATGCACCCGGCGAGGCGCGGCGAAATCCGCTCTCAGCGCGGCTTCCACTTCAGACAGGGCGGAATAGCCCAGGGGCGGGGCGGCGGAGATGCGCAGCCGGCTCGCCTGGGCGGAAATGGTCCAGCCGTCTTCACCCGGCTCGACGATGCGCAGAACCAGCGTGTTGTCGCCGGCGCGCAGATCGTCGGAATACAGGGCGAAGCGGGCCTCAAAGGATTCCGCGCGGGGTTGCAGGACCACGGCGCGCGAGCGGTTCACGAACGCCTCGATGCGGCCGCCGGAACGGGCGCTGTCGGGGATGGCGTTCATCAAGAGTTCGATTCCGGACGGATCGGCGCTGGGCGCGATGGTGAAGGGGATGCGGATTTCACGGTGTTCCGCGTCAAGCCGGAGGTCGGACGCGGCGTCCGTCAGCTCTGTCAGCAGCACTTCTTCGGATCGGGCGGCCCGGAAATCCTGGGCCGCAGCCTGCGCCTGAACGGCGACAAGGCCGATGAGACCTATAACAATAAGGCTCAGTGGACGAATTTGTGTCAGCATGAAACGTTCCCCTCGATTAACAGACTATTAAGCAATTGCCCTGCCAGCAAGTGGTTTGACGATGACCGATCTGAGAGCGCGGTTTTGGGTGGACGCCTTGCGCTGGCGTGCGGAAAGCGCGGGCGCCAGCATCTACGTGGCCCATAAAGGGGATCCCGATGCGGGCGTTATCTTGTTGAAAACTCTGCTGCCCGAGCGCATGGCTCAGCTCTATGCGCCGATACGCAATGTCGAGGGCGAGCGGGTCTGGATGACGCCGCTGGGGTCAGACCCTGTCCCGGAGCAGGACGCGGACGCCTATGCCAGACGCCGGATGGAGGATGATCCGGATCTGTGGCTGGTGGAGGTGGACGACCCGCATGGTCGACACTTCCTTAATGAGGCGATTGATAAATCTTAAGATCGTTGCGGCATACTCTGGCGCAGTTGGAAAACGCCGACGGGTTAATGCAAAATGCTCTTCTTGTTCAACGATGCTCTCTATGATCTGGGCGACGCCAGTCAGACTGCGCGCGAGCGCGGAGACGCCCTGGGAATCAATGCGTTGACGCTCCGCAACATGCGGATCGGACAAGTCATCAGAATGGTTCGTGAGTGGGTGTATGAGCGCCCGGGGCTGGCCAAAACCGACCCGGAGAGCGGGATGTTCCTCGCCAGTCTCATTGCCCTGAAAACCGATGAAGCCAATGCGCTGCTGGCGGTTTCGCCTCAGGGCGGCAAGACATCCGCAGATGTCCAGGTGCGCTTGGCCTCCGTGTCTCTGGTGACGATGAAACAATTGCTGGATCTGCAGACGGAAAACCGTCTTTCCGGTCAGATGGCGAACATGGCGGTGTGGTCTCAGGTTCCGGCGCGCATGCAGGCCTGACGCCTCGGCGCTTGCGTGCGCCTTGCGCCTCGGCTACCTCGCGGGTCAGAAGACTTTAGCAGGATATGCCGATGACCTCCGCCGCTGACGGCGCGCAATGGGCGCGCCGGCGCACATACGCCATCATCTCTCACCCGGATGCGGGTAAGACCACGCTGACCGAGACGCTCTTGCTGGAGGCGGGCGCCATCCGCCTGGCCGGGCAAGTGCGCGCGCGGGGCGAGAACCGCCGCACCCAGTCAGACTGGATGAAGATCGAGCGCGAGCGCGGGATTTCGGTCTCCGCCTCGGTGATGACCTATGAATATCGCGATCTGATCTTCAACCTGCTCGACACGCCGGGCCACGAGGACTTTTCCGAAGACACCTATCGCACGCTCACGGCTGCAGACTGCGCCATCATGGTGCTGGACGCCGCCAAGGGCGTTGAGCCGCGCACCCTGAAGCTGGTGGAGGTGTGCCGCCTGCGCGACATCCCGATCATCACCTTCATCAACAAGTTCGACCGCGAGGCCATGGAGCCGTTCGAGCTGCTCGATGACATTCAGGACAAGCTCGCCCTCGATGTCAGTCCGATGCAGTGGCCGTGCGGGTCCGGCAACCGCTTCAAGGGCGTCGCCGATTTCAAGACCAATGAGTTCGTGCTCTACAAGCGTCCCGATGACAGCGAGGTCAGCCGCTCCGAACGGGTGTCGCTGGACGGGGACGCGATCCACAAGGTTCTCAACGAGGAAGAGCTGGCTGAAGTGACCGAAGGCGTCGACATGGCGCGTGAGTTGTTGCCCGCTTTTGATCGCAAGAGCTTTGAGGAAGGCCATCTCAGCCCGGTCTATTTCGGCTCGGCGCTGCGCCGGTTCGGCGTGCATGAGCTTCTGGACGCCTTGGCCGATCACGCGCCGGGGCCGCAGCCGCAAGCCGCCGCCAAAGGCCCGCGCGACGTGCTGGAGCCGGGTGACAAGGAAGTCGCCGGTTTCGTCTTCAAGGTGCAGGCCAATATGGACCCCAACCACCGCGACCGGGTGGCGTTCGTGCGCCTCAGCTCAGGCCAGTTCAAGCGCGGCATGAAGCTGAAAACCGAAGGCGGCAAGACGCTGTCGGTGCACAATCCGATCCTGTTCTTCGCGTCGGATCGCGAGATCGCCGACGAAGCGTTCGCCGGCGATGTGATGGGCGTGCCCAACCATGGCGTGCTGCGGGTGGGCGACACCTTGTCTGAAAGCGGCAAATGGCGGGTGTCGGGCATTCCGAACTTCGCGCCGGAAATGCTGCGCCGGGCGCGGCTGAAAGACCCGCTCAAGGCCAAGCACCTCAAGAAAGCGCTCGAATCCCTGGCTGAAGAGGGTGTCACTCAGCTGTTCCGTCTTCAGGTGGGCGGCGAGTTCATCATCGGCGCCGTGGGCGCGCTGCAGATCGAGGTGATGGCCCAGCGAGTCGCCGATGAATACGGCATCGACGTGGTGTTTGAAGCCAGCCCCTATGACACCGCGCGCTGGATTTCCGGGTCTGACGCGGACCTGGAAGCCTTCATCGACCGCCACAAGACAGCGGTCGCCGAAGATATCGACGGCGATCCGGTGTTCATGGCTAAATCAGCCTGGGAGGTGAATTACTCTCAGGAGAAATTCCCCAACATCACCTTCAGCGCCACCAAGGAGCGCAGCTGATGAGCGTACAGGCCGTCACCGAGCAATTGCCCGAACCGGTTCGGGCGTCCATGTCGGACTTCTTCACCCTGGCCGCTCAGGTCTGGGAGACGAGCTTTCTGGGCTTTTCGGTCGGGCAGGGGCTAAGCGCGATCGGCGTGCTGGCGGTTTCGATCGTGTTCCGGGGGCTGTTTTCCTCGGTGATCATCGCCCGGGTGCGCAAGGCGGCCACCAAGACCGAAACCCAGCTTGACGACAAGCTGCTGGAAGCGCTGTACGGCCCGATCAAGCTGATCCCGGTGATCATCGGCCTGTTCATCGCCATGACGATATTGGGCCTGAACGCTGAGGGCGCGCCGGTCAATGGCGACCGCGTGGTGCAGACGGTCATGGTGATCGCTCTGTTCTGGGCGCTTCATAATGCTGTGGGTCCGGTGGCGCTTTTGTTCGCTCCGCTGCGCCGCGCGCTCAATCCGGTGATGATCGACTGGATGGCGAAGGCGCTGCGCATCCTGTTCCTGATCATCGGCGTAGCGACCATCCTGTCGCTGTGGGAAATCCCGGTTGCGGGCGTCATCGGCGGCCTGGGCCTTCTGGGCGTGGCGGTGGGGCTGGGCGCGCAGGATCTGTTCAAGAACCTGATCGCGGGCATTCTGATCCTGACCGAAAAGCGTTTTGTCCCCGGTGAGTGGATCAAGGTGGAGGGCATTGTCGAGGGCACGGTCGAGCAGATCAATTTCCGCTCCACGCTGGTGCGCCGCTTCGACAAGGGGCCGGTCTATGTGCCCAACGCCTTCCTGTCCGATCAGGCGGTGACCAACTTCTCGCGCATGACCCATCGCCGCATCAGCTGGATCATCGGGGTGGAGTACAAGACCACCACCGATCAGCTGGCGTTTATCCGCGACAAGGTCCTGGACTGGGTGCTGAACCATCCCGAGTTCGCCAAGCCGCCGGAAGTGTCCACCTTCATGCATGTGGACAAGTTCGGGCCGTCCTCGATCGACTTCTTCCTGTATTGCTTCACCACCACCACGAACTGGGGCGAGTGGCTGCGCATCAAGGAAGAACTCGCCTTCGCCATCAAGCAGATCGTGGAAGAGGCCGGGACCGGTTTCGCCTTCCCGTCCACCACCATCTACATCGACGACGGCGCAGAAGTCTTCGTGCCGCCCAAAGTGAAGAAACACGAAGATCACGACGCGCCTGACAAGCAGAACCGACAGATCGCTCGCGGCGAAAACCATAGCGGCGGAGATGGCGACGGCGGCCGCTAGGCCGCAGCGGCGGCCTGTTTGCGCAGCTTCCAGAACCGCAGGGCGCGTTCGGCCTGTTCAGGTTCCAGCGCTTCATAGATGGCGCCGATCTCGCGCGCATCGTTGAAGGCGTTGTCGGCCGCCTGGCTGCGCAGCACGGCGAGGGTGACGAACAGCGCTTTTTCAATGCCTGACGCCTTGCAGATCAGCGCCAGCCCGTCCGGGCTTTTATGCTCCAGAGCGCGCTTGGCGGTGAAGTAATCCACCCCTGTCAGCTCGGCGAAGCCCAGGGCGCAATGCACGGGCTTTCTTTCGCGCAGCAGGCTGACCAGCAAGGAGCCGTCCAGTTCCTTGCGGACCTGTTTGGAGGCGATATAGCGGCGCGCCTCATTGATCGCCTTGTCTTCGGCCATACGCTTTTCAAGCCGGGCCTGGGACGCGGCGAGCGCCGCTTCCAGAACGCCGGGTTCCAGCTTGTCAAAGCGCTGGGAGATCTTGTCGCGCAGGGTGCGGCTGACCACCACCATCAGATCGTTGAGAAGGTCGGCGGGGGCGTCGGCGCGCTCCACCAGTGGCTCTTGCAGGATTTCGCTGTCCTCGGCGCGGCGGGCGACTTGCTCATAGGTGGAGCGCGACAGCTGGGCGCCGTCATTTCGGATCAGGGTGGCGACGGTGTCGTCATCGCCCTTTTCCACGATGGCGTGCGACAGGCGTTCGGAAACCGTCTCGCGTTTGGCGATGGCCTGGATATGGGCCTGTCCGGTTTCGTGAACGATGGTGACCAGGTCTTCTTCGCTCAGGACCGTGGAGCGCGACAGGATCGGCGCGGCCACTTCGATGGCGTCCGCCGCCAGTTGCCGGATCAGGCCTTTGGGCGCGAAGGGCGTGTCAGCGAAGCGGTCCGCCAGCTCGGCGCGGGCGTCGTGAGCGGTTTCATTGGCGAGCGTGCGCAGAATATCATCGAACTGGCTCTGCGCCTCGGACTCAACAGCCGGCGGGGCGTCAAAGAACAGATCTGTCACCTCGCGCAGCAAATCGCGGCGGCGATCAGATGATTTTTCTTTCGCAAGTTCGGTCAGCTTGTGAAGCTTGGACGCAACCGCCATGCCGGCCTCCGCAGTGAGCAACTTACCATGCAGCCGATGGAGTAAAGAAAGCGTGGCGCACCGTGGTTAACACCCGGTTCAGTTGTGTTTTTCAACCGCCCGCCAGTTCATCACTCCGCCGCGGCTCTGCAGACGGCGCATCTTGGGTGAGGGCGCGGCGTTCACGCAGGCTGGGCGCGCGTTCTGCGCCCGCTTCGATTCGCGCGGCCAATGCCGGGGAGAGGCCGGTCACCGCGCCGGGGTCAAAATGGCTGGGCCCCGCAATCGGGTGCAAGTCACAGCGCGGCGCGCGCGCCGTTTCAGGGCGGTGATAGGTCCAGGCCTGACACCCCTCCGTCAGATCACAGGCGCTGATGCAGGCGTCCACGCTTTGCGCGGCGGCGCCATCCAGCCGCATCAACACGCCGCGACGGGCCTGCGCGTCCAGAATCGCGCCTGATGGCAGTGCGGACGGGGCGGGCATGGCGCTTTGCAGCAGCATCAACAGGGTGATCATCATGGCTGCGAATATGACATGACGACTTTGACAAACCGTTGCGCCAATCGGGTGGCGCGGCTAACCAAGCGCTTGTCTTCCTGCTTTGAGGCCTGTGATGAGCGATGTGACCCCTGAGGCGACCAAGAACCATGTGGCGCGGCTGCTCGACAGCGCGGCGTTTCGCAACACCATCACGACGCTGATCCTTGTGAACGCTGCGATCCTGGGGCTTTTGACCTATCCGCTGCCTGAGCTGATGGTGCAGGTGCTGACCTATGCGGATCACGCGATCATCGCCGCCTTCGTGGTCGAGATCGTGCTGAAGGTCTTCGTCCACAGGCTGAATTTCTTCAAGTCAGGCTGGAACTGGTTTGATTTTCTGGTGGTGGCGATCTCGCTGGTGCCGGCGGCGGGCGCGTTCACCGTGTTGCGGGCGTTGCGGGTCTTGCGGCTGTTCCGCCTGTTCTCGGTCATTCCCGAAATGCGGTCGGTGGTCGAGGCGCTGGGCAAGGCCATTCCGGGCATGGGCGCGATCATGCTGGTGCTGGGGGTGATTTTCTACGTCGCCTCGGTGATGGGCGCGAAGCTGTTTTCAGGCACCCACCCTCAGTTTTTCGGCGATCTGGGCGGGTCCGCCTACACCCTGTTCCAGGTGATGACGCTGGAGAGCTGGTCCATGGGAATCGCCCGGCCGGTGATCGCCGAGCATCCGTTCGCCTGGATCTTCTTCGTCGGCTTTGTGATCGTCACCAGCTTCGCCGTGCTGAACCTGTTCATCGCGGTGATCGTGGATTCCATGCAGTCCAAGCATTTTGACGCCGAGACCGAGCGTCAGGCTGAAGCCCATGACGAGCGTGAAGTGCTGATCCATGAAGTGCGCGCCCTGCGTTCAGAGCTCGCGGATCTGCGCGAGCTGCTGGGCAAAGAGGGCGGGGGGGATCAGCCGTCTATGCCGTCCCTGAGCGATTCAAACCGCGCTGACAAAGCCGAGTAATACGCTGCCAGCCGCTCTTCACGGGCGCCGCGCCGTTGCGGCGCCGGGGCCGAGAGCGGGGCGGCGGGCAGGCCCTCATGGGCTTCGCTCATGAAGCGGCGCCAGATCTCTGCGGGCAATTGACCGCCTGTGACGCCGTCCGTGGGCGTGTCGTCATCATTGCCGACCCAGACGCCGGCGACCAGCTGGCCGGTATACCCGACAAACCAGGCGTCGCGGCTCATCTGGCTGGTGCCGGTCTTGCCCGCGACGCGGCGGCCATTGATCTGGGCGCGCTGGCCCGTGCCTTCGATCACCACGCCTTGCAGCAGCGTCGACATCCATTGCGCCTGCTCGCGCTCGATCACCTGGCGGCCTTCGGTCGCTTCAGGCGCCTGATACAGAAGATCGCCGCGCGAATTGCGCACCTCCAGCACCAGAACCGGTTCAGGGCGGCGACCGTCATTGGCGAACACGGCATAGACCCGCGTCATGTCGATCAGGCTGACCCCGGAGGCGCCCAGGGACAGAGACGGCACGGCGTTGAGGGCTGTGGTGATCCCCAGGCGCTGTCCCATTTCCGCAACGGCGTCCGCGCCCACCGCGGCGCCCGCCTGTGCGGCCACGGTGTTGATCGAGCGTTTGAGGGCGTCGGCGATGGTGATGCGGCCGCGATAATCGCCGCCATAGTTTTCCGGGCTCCAGCCCTCGATCTCGATGGGTTCGTCGTTGAAGGCGGTGGCGGGCTCCATGCCGGCTTCAAACGCGGCGGCGAAGACCACGGGCTTGAACGCCGAGCCGGGTTGGCGGCGGGCCTGAACCGCGCGGTTGAACTGGCTGGCGGTGTAATCGCGCCCACCCACGATCGCTCGCACCCGGCCTTGAAGATCCATCGCCACCAAAGCCGCTTCGTCGGCGTTGCGCGCTTCAGCCTGCAGGTCCATGACCGCAGCGACGGCGCGCTCGGCGGCGCGCTGGGCGGTGACGTTCAGGCTGGTGCGGATCACCAGATCGGGCGTATCCGCGGCGTCGCCCAGATGCTCTCGGGCTTCCGCCACCGCCTGATCAAACACATAGCCAAAGGCGCCCGGCTCAAAGCTTTCATCGCCGGCCGCCAGCTCGGCCGGGTTTTCAAGGGCCGTCTCATAGGTCGCCTGATCAATGAATCCGGCGTCCAGCATGCTGTAGAGCACCGCCTCGGCGCGGGCGCGGGCGGCGGGCAGGTTGGAAGTCGGCGCCAGGCGCGACGGCGCCTTGGGCAGCGCCGCCAGAAGCGCCGCTTCTGAGACGGTCAGGGCGCTGGCGGATTTGTTGAAATAGCGTTGGGCCGCAGCTTCCACCCCATAGGCCTGATCGCCCAGATAGACCCGGTTGAGATAAAGCTCGAGGATTTCCTGCTTGGTCAGATGACGCTCCAGCTCGGTGGCGATGCGGATCTCCTGCAGCTTGCGTCTGGCGGTGCGTTCGGGGCTGAGGATCAAATTCTTCACCAGCTGCATGGTCAGGGTCGAGCCGCCCTGGACCAGCGAGCCTGCGCGCAGATTGGCCCACATGGCGCGCGCGAAGCCGCGCTCGTCAAAGCCGTCATGATCGTAAAAGCGCCGGTCCTCGATAGCGAGGAAGGCCTGGGGTACATGATCGGGCAGGTCTTCCAGCTGCACAGGTCGCGCATAGAGCGGTCCGCGCTGGCCCAGAATGGCGCCGTTTTCCGCCAGCACCGTCACCGCCGCCTCGCGCCTTACGCTCCACAAATCCTGTGCGTTTGTTGGAACGGGCGGCAAGTCGTGGTAGGCCCAACGCCAGATTACAACCCCGCAGGCCAGCCCCGCCAGCAGCACCAGTTGCACGGTGACGAGGGCGATCAGACGCCAGCGGGCTTTGAGCCGGGTTATCAGGGAGGGCGATTGATCGGCGCGGAATGTGATGGCGGACCTCAATAGGGTTTCGCAGCCCGTACGGGCTTTGGGACATGTCTCAAAATCAGCCGATCACGGCTAAACTTAGGCCATGAGCGATAATCGTCCCTTTTACGAACGCAAGTCGCTTTCTGAAATGAGCGACAGCGAATGGGAGTCGTTGTGCGATGGCTGCGGTAAATGCTGCGTCGTCATTCTAGGCGATGAAGATGACCCTGACACGTTCTGGCGCACCAATGTGGGCTGCAAGCTGCTGGACCTGAAAACGGTGCGCTGCACCGATTACGCCAACCGCCAGACCCATGTGCCCGGCTGCGTGCGACTGAGCGCAAAGAATATCGACCAGCTCAAATGGATGCCCGACACGTGCGCCTATCGCTTGCTGAATGAAGGCCAGAGCCTGCCCGACTGGCATCCGCTGAAAACCGGTGACCCTGAAAGCGTGGTGCAGGCCGGGCATTCGGTCAAAGGCAAGCTTGTCAGCGAAAATGACGTCGACGAGGGCGATTTCGAGAGCCATATCGTCAGCCGTCAGGACGCAAAGCGGGGATAAAGCCTCGCCTGTCCTTCATCCTTGAACCGTCCGTCCCTGACGCCGCAAGGCGTTGGCCGAAACCGTGCGGTTTCAATCCGACCGAGGCGGTTATCGGCTAGTCTTCAGGCATGGTCGAAATGAACACGAAGACGCCCCTCCCGGCGCCGGAACGGACGGGAGCGGGGCGGCGCTATGACTGGATCGCCATTCATGAAGGCTGGCGGGCCGGGCAGGGCGCCGAACATCTGGCGGAGGCTTTCGGGCTGAAGCCGAAAACAATCACCGACAGATGCGGCTGGATTGACCAGCATTTCCCGCCCCCCGCGCCCGCAAGGATGATCGCGGAGCTGAACCGGCGCCTGGAAGCGGCGTTGGCGGCGCTCGACGCGGGCGATGCGGGCAAGGCCGAGCGGCAGGCGAAAACCATCGCCGCGCTGATCAAGGCGGGCCGCGATCTCAAACACTGGAGTGAAACCATGACCCACACCGATAAGGGCGGCGCTTCCGCCGTGAATACCGAGGAGTCGGCTGGTGACGAACGAGACTATTACGCCGAACTCGATCGCCGGCTCGATCGCCTTGCAGAGCATCTCAGAGCGAAGGGCGTGGGTGCGCACTCAGACCCCTCGGGAGGTGAAGCGCCTCGCGACGAGCTGGCGCTTCTGGGCGCGCACTGATCAGCTGCCGCCTGACGGCGACTGGCGCACCTGGTTGTTTCTCGGTGGGCGCGGGGCTGGCAAGACCCGCGCCGGCGCCGAGTGGGTGAGGGCGCAGGTGAAGGCGGGCAGACGGCGCATCGCGCTGGTGGCGCCGACCTTTTCCGATGTGCGCGAGGTGATGGTGTCCGGCCCGTCAGGCTTTCTCAATATCGGCGAGGATGAGGACCGTCCCCGCTATGAAGCCAGCCGTCACCGTCTGGTCTGGCCGGACGGGGCGATGGCCTATGGCTTTTCATCTGAAGACCCGGACGGCTTGCGCGGGCCGCAATTTGATTGCGCCTGGGCGGATGAATTCGCGGCCTGGACCCGGCCTCAGGAGACACTCGACATGCTGGGGCTGGGGCTTCGGCTGGGCGAGCAGCCGCAATTGATGATCACCACCACGCCGCGGCCCTTGCCAGCTTTGAAAGCGCTTCTGAAACAGGCGGGCGTGGTGATCAGCCATGCTGCGACCGATGCGAACGCGCCCAATCTGGCGCCGGGTTTCGTCGCGGCGATGACCGAACGCTATGGCGCCAGCCGTTTGGCGCGACAGGAGCTTGAGGGCGTGCTGATCGACGACCCTGAAGGGGCGTTGTGGACGCGTGGCCTGATTGATCAGGCGCTGGCGCTTTCAGAGTTCGAGCCCGAGCGCGTGGTGGTGGCGGTGGACCCGCCCGCCAGCGCGACCGGGGATGAATGCGGCATCATCGCCGCCGGCGCTTCCGGTCAGGGTCGGGAGGCCCGGTTGGTGATTTTGAAAGATGCAAGCCTGCAGGCGCGGCCCGAAGACTGGGCGGCGCGGGTGGCGGAAACCTTTGACGCATTGGATGCAGACGCTGTGATCGCCGAGGCCAATCAGGGCGGGGACATGGTCCGCGCCGTGTTGCAGGCCGCAGCGCCGGATCTGCCGGTGCGGCTGGTTCACGCCAGCCGCGGCAAGCGGGCGCGGGCCGAGCCCGTCGCCGCGCTCTATGCCCGCGGCCGGGTTCGACATGCGGTGCGCATGCCGGCGCTGGAAGATCAGATGTGCAGCTTTGGCGCGCCTGACCAGAGCGGCAGCCCGGACCGGGTGGATGCGCTGGTCTGGGCGGTCGCCGCCCTCACGCCCTCCGCCGCCAGCCCCCGGCTGCGAGTGTTGTGAAGCTAGACGGAGCTCTAACTAAGCGGGAAAAATGTTGCTAGCCACTAGCGACTCTGTAAGGGTTTCGATAAGAAAACGGCCCCAAGGTGGAACTTGAGGCCGCATCCTGATGGATTATTTCGGATGCACTACTGGTTTTGGAAGCCAGTAGTCTGCTGGAGGGGAGCCGGCGATCCGAGTGAACGCCAATTCGTGTGGATCGTTGGTTCCCTGCGCGGCTTTGCCGCTAGTTGCCGGTTGACCGAAGCTCAAGTCATCCAGCAATTGAGACAAGCGGCCTATTTACCTCTCTTAGAAGGCGAACTGGGCCGGATCGTCTCAACCACGTGAGTCCGAGGCGCGCTGCGTGCTTTGGAGACAGGGACGAAACGCCCGGTCACCGCACTGCGGCCGATCTTCGTGGTTTTGGACATGCCAAACTCCATAGAGTGGACTGTAGGTGCCACTCGCTCACCTTGCTGCCGAATCAGTCAGCACCCACCATTGTCGTAGATTTTGCAATGCTCTCAAGGGGGCATCGTCGAATCGGTATCGAAATCGCTTTGATACCCGCTTTGGTTGTCACTTAACCCGACATTTTTGGAGAACGCCATGCTCAAGCAATGGCTGGGTCTCGGTCGCAAGGCGGCCGGGCGAACCCTTGCGCTCGGATTCGGGACGGGGGCGAGCTGGAGCCCGCGCGGCTACGCCGCCTTCGCCACCGAAGGCTATGCCCGAAACGCGGTCGCCCATCGCTGTGTCCGGCTGATCGCCGAGGCTGTTTCTGCGACGCCTTTGAAGACCTCTGGCGAGGATCGGGTCAGCCAGGCTGCGCTGGCGCTGATCACAGCGCCCAATCCTGACCAGTCCGGCGCCGAGCTGATGGACAGCGTGCAGAGCCATCTTCAGGTCGCGGGCGACGCTTATCTGCATCTGTCCGGCTTTGAAGCGGGCACGCCGGGGCTGTACGCGCTGCGGCCTGACCGGGTGCGGGTGATGACCGGCCCCAAGGGCTGGGCGGAGGGGTGGGAATATCGCACAGCCACAGGCGCGCAGGTGTTTCAGCGGGACCGCGCGTCGGGCCGCTCGCCGGTCCTGCATCTGAAGCTCTTTAACCCGACCGACGATCAATACGGCTTGTCGCCCATGGAGGCGGCGGCGCGGGCGGTGGATGTGCACGCCTCGGGCGGCGCCTGGGCGAAGGCGCTGCTGGATAACGCGGCGCGCCCGTCCGGCGCCCTGGTGATGAAGACCGGATCAGAGGGGCAGGGGCGTTTGACGCCGGATCAGTTTGACCGGCTGAAAGCTGAACTGGAAAGCCTCTACACCGGCCCTGACAATGCGGGGCGGCCCTTGCTGCTGGAAGGCGGGCTCGACTGGAAGCCCATGGGGCATTCCCCCGCCGAGATGGATTTCATCCAGGCGCGGCGCGAGGCGGCGCGCGAAATCGCGCTGGCGTTCGGGGTGCCGCCCATGTTGCTGGGGCTGCCCGGCGACAACACCTATTCCAATTATCGCGAGGCCAATCAGGCGTTTTATCGCCAGACGGTGCTGCCGCTGGCGAAGAAAACCGCCGCCGCGCTCAATCGGTTTCTGGCGCCCTGGTTCGGGACCGATCCGAAGCTCTGCGTGGATGAAGACGGCCTGCCCGCCTTCACCGAGGAGCGCGCCGCGCGCTGGGCGCAAATCTCCGGCGCGGATTTCCTGTCGCCCGATGAGAAACGCGTCCTTCTGGGCCTCGCTCCGCAAGGAGACATGTCATGAGTGATGCGTCTCAGACGATCAGCCCCTGGCGGCTGGATCGCTCGATCACCCTCGGCGTCATTCTGGCGCTGACGCTGCAGACCGCGGGCGCCCTGATGTGGACCGGCGCCGCCAATGAGCGCCTCGACCAGCTGGAAATCCGCGCCGACGCCACCGCGCCGGTGGCTGAACGTCTGGCGCGGCTGGAAGCGCACGCGGCGTATTCGCGCGCCGCGCTGGAACGCATCGAGCGTCGCCTCGAACAGGACTGACCGGTCCGACATTTTCACAATCAGGGGAGGCGCGCATGCAGGCGCTGAACAACTCCGGCGAAACGCTGGAGGTGGCTGGTTATGCCAGCCTGTTTGATATCGAGGATCAGGGCGGTGATCTGGTCCGCGCGGGAGCCTTTGCAGAGGGGTTGAAAGCGCGAGGCCCCACAGGCGTGCGCATGCTGTTCCAGCATGACGCGGCTGAACCTGTGGGCGTCTGGGACGAGATCGCCGAGGACGGCCGCGGGCTTTATGTCCGCGGCCGCATTCTCTCCACCGCCCCGCGCGGGCGCGCCGCCCTGGGGCTGGTGCGCGAGGGGGCGGTGGATGGCCTCTCCATCGGCTTTCGCACGCAACGCTCCGCGCCCCGACCGGGCGGCGGACGCGATCTGTTGCA
Organism: Oceanicaulis sp. UBA2681; assembly: GCF_002354675.1. NCBI lineage: Bacteria > Pseudomonadati > Pseudomonadota > Alphaproteobacteria > Maricaulales > Maricaulaceae > Oceanicaulis > Oceanicaulis sp. UBA2681. Next base: position 398,391 of record NZ_DEMB01000003.1, read on the forward strand.
GCTCGATCTGTGGGAGGTGTCCATCGTCACCTTTCCCATGCTGGCCCAGGCGCGGCTTCGCGTCCTTGGGGCTTCTGAGGCGCGGCTCGCCGCGTCGGCGGCCTGACCGCTTTGACTATGCATCATGAACAGAAAGGATTTTCATGAGCCGGGAAACCAAGATGGCGGTTCCTTCCGCTGACACGCGCGTGGCCATGGCGGATATGCTGGCCGCGTTTGAACACTTCAAACAGGCCAATGATGACCGCCTGGACGCGCTGGAATCCAAGACCGGCGCCGATCCGCTCATTGCCGACAAGGTGAACCGCATCGACGCCGCGTTGAACGAGGCCCATTCCCGCCTTGATCGTCTGAGCCGGGAGGCGGCGCGGCCCGACCTCTCCGGCGCCGATGTGAAGTCGGCGGGCTGGGGCGGCTTCCTGCGCACCGGTGAAACGCCAGCGCTCGATCAAAAAGCGCTGTCGGGCCAGACCGGCGCTCAGGGCGGCCATGTGGCCCCGGCGGAGCTGGAAACCCGCATTGAACGCCTGATCCGCGAGGTCAGCCCGATCCGGTCCATCGCCACAGTGAAACAGACGCGGTCTCACACCTTCAAGAAACCGGTCAGCGCGGGCGGCGCCACCGGCGCCTGGGCGGCGGAGACCGCGAGCCGGCCTGAAACCGACGCGTCCTCTCTGGAGCTATTGGAGTTTCCCACCGCCGAGCTTTACGCCATGCCCGCCGCGACGCCTGCGATCCTTGATGATGCGCTGGTCGATCTCGAGCAATGGCTGGCTGAAGAAGTGCGCGACGTGTTCGCCGAAGCCGAAGGCAAGGCCTTTGTGTCCGGCGATGGCGTCAACAAGCCGCGCGGGTTCCTCAGCTATACGATGGCTGAAGTGGGCACGGAAAACTGGGGCGAGATGGGGTTTGTCTCGACCGGGGTGTCGGGTGGTTTCTCCGCGACCGATCCCGCCGATGCGCTGATCGATCTGATCTATGCGCCCAAGACAGCCTATCGCGCCAATGGCCGCTTTGTGATGAACCGCTCCACGGTGTCCGCAGTGCGCAAGTTCAAGGATGCGGACGGGCAATATATCTGGCAGCCCGCCCAGAGCGCGGGACAATCGGCGAGCCTGATGGGCTATCCCGTCACCGAGGCCGAGGACATGCCCGATATCGGCGCGAACAGCTATTCCATCGCCTTTGGTGATTTCGAACGTGGCTATCTGGTGGTCGACCGCCAGGGCGTTCAGGTGCTGCGCGATCCGTATTCGGCGAAACCCTATGT
>NZ_DEMB01000003.1:399878-402379 GCF_002354675.1 Oceanicaulis sp. UBA2681
CTGAAATTCGCCGCCTGATCCGAGCCTTCTCTCCCCCACCTCAAAGCCCCGGCCCCAGCGCCGGGGCTTTGCTTTTTTGAAAAGGAGGCGGCGCGATGTCTCTCACTCTTTTAAGCCCGCCCGGGGCGGAACCTGTCAGTCTCGACGCAGCGAAAACCTGGTTGCGCGTCAGCCATGAAGACGACGATGCGCTGATCACCGACGCGATTATCGCTGCTCGTGAGCATGTGGAAGCGCGGACTGGCTTGGCGCTGATCACCCAGAGCTGGCGCGAGCGGCTGGATGATTGGCCGCGGCGACGCTTGAGCGCGTCGGGTCTGGCGGTCAGCCTCGCCAAGGCGCCGCTGGTCAGCGTGGAGGCGGTGCGCGGCCGCGAGCGGGACGGGACGCTCTCGGTTTGGGATGCGGCGGAATACCGGGTTGAAGCCGGTGAGCCGGGGCGTTTGGTGGCGATCCTGCCCTTCTCCTTGCCGCGCCCTGTGGTCAAGGCGGGCGGGATCGAGATTGAGTTCACCGCCGGGTTTGGCGAGACGCCCGACGACGTGCCGGCGCCCTTGCGCGCGGCGATCCTGCATCTGGTCGCGGCGCGTTATGGCGCGGATCGGGGCGAGGGGGGCGAGACGCCGCCTGCGCCTGAGATCGTGGACCGGCTGTTAGCCCCCTACATGCCGGTGCGGCTATGAGCGCGGAAGCCGCGTTCCAGAGCGGACTTCTGGAGCATTTGCGGAACGATGAGGGCGTCACAGCGCTGTTGGGGACGCGGATCTTTGATCAGCCAAAGTCGGGCGTGCGCTTCCCGTTCTTGTATCTGGGACGGGCGATAAGCGATGCGGCGGACGCCAGCGAGGCCCGGCTGATTGATCTGCGCCAGACCCTTCTGATCCGCGGGCGGCGCGATGACAGCGAGACCATCAAGAAGGCGCTGGGCGCGATCCGGTCTGCGCTGGAGACGGGCCCGCTGACGCTGGAGGCCGGCTTTGCAGCCATCCATCCACGCCTGGTCTACGCCGACCTGTTCTCAACCTCCGACACCCGCATCGTGCAAGGGCTGGCGCGGGTCAGAACCCTCATTCAAATCCAAGGAGACACGCCATGACGGCGCAAGCGGGCAAGGATGTCTTGCTGAAAATCGGCGATGGCGGATCGCCGGAGAGTTTCACCAGCATTGCGGGGCTGAGGGCCAAGACCCTGTCGCTGAACGCCCGCGCGGTCGAGGTGACCCACGCCGACAGTCCGGGGCGCTGGCGCGAATTGCTGGACGGCGCCGGGGTGCGCACTGCGGCGATTTCAGGCGCGGGCATCTTTGTCGACAGCGCGGCGGACGAGACCGTGCGGAGCGTGTTCTTTGATCAGGCCAGGCGCAGCTGGCGCGTGATCGTGCCGGACTTTGGCGTCATCGAAGGCCCGTTCCTGGTGATGGCGCTGGAATATTCCGGCCGCCATGACGGCGAGGCGAGCTATTCGCTCTCGCTGCAGTCCGCGGGCGCGCTGAGTTTCTCAGCCCTCTGAACTGCGGTCGTCAATCCGGCGCTGACGCTGCATGTCCTCAAGCTCATTGAGGCAGGCGCGATAGGCGTCAGGGTTGCGCAGCGTTTCGCACTCTTCCTCGTAGCGGTCGTCATAAACGTCCTGAAACAGGCTTTCACACCCGCACAGAACCAGCGGAGAGGCGAGAGCGAAACAGGCGAGCAAGCGGCGCATGGGTGATCCCTTCACATTGATCCGCGCCCAGTCTAACGGCGCAGAAAGTTTGTGCTCATGACAATTTCTCAATCTGGACAGGTGCGCGCCAATTTGGGCGATGCGCCGGTTCACTTGCGTCTCAGCCTTGCCGCCCTGATGCAGATCGAACAGGCGCTGGAGGTCTCAGGGCTCGAAGCGCTCTCCGAACGATTTCGAAGTCTCAGCGCGACCGATCTCACTTGCGTTCTGACCGCTTTGCTGACCGCGGGCGGGCATGAGGACGCGCAGGCGCTGGCGGACGCGGCGGCCCCCGCAGACGCGGCCCGGGCCGTGCTGAGCTGTTTTGAAGCGAACCTTACATGACCGGGTGCTGGCCGGGCTGGTTCGCGCTGGGCGTTTTGCGCTTCGGGCTGAGCCCTGACGCCTTCTGGGCGCTGTCGCTGGCGGAATGGCGGGCGCTGTGCGCGGCGCTGGGGGCGGATGCTCCGCCGCCGCCCGACCGTCAGGCGATCGACGCCCTGATCAAAGACTTTCCTGATGGAGGAGCCAAATGACCGACACCTTTGACCTGTCGGATCTCGCCGCGGACGCCGGTGCGGCGCGGCGTGAACTCACCGAGACGGCGCGTGAAGGCGAAAGCGCCGCGCGGGCCCTGTCCGACGCCTTTGAAAGCGCGGGCCGCGACATCGCTTCCAGCCTTGAAGGCGCGGCGCGCTCCGGCGAGCTGAGCTTTTCAGACATGGCGGAAAAGATCGCCCGGACCTTCGCCGAGCTGGCGCTGGACCGTTTCATTCTTCAGCCCCTGCCGGGGCTTCTGG
>NZ_DEMB01000003.1:402577-408153 GCF_002354675.1 Oceanicaulis sp. UBA2681
GGACCGGAAGTGTTCACGCCCGGCCAGTCCGGCGCGGTGTCGCCCCTGGGCGCGGCGCCGGTCAACATCACCATCATCGCTCAGGGGCAGACGCTTGAGGGCGTCAAACGCTCTGAAAGCCAGATCGCGGCGGCTGTGGCGCGCGCCGTACAAAGGGGAGGGCGCCGGTTATGAGCGCGTTTCATGATGTGCGCTTTCCCCTCTCGATCGGGTTGGCGGCGCGCGGGGGCCCCGAACGGCGCACCGAGATCGTGACGCTCAATTCAGGGCGCGAAGAACGCAATGCCGTCTGGCGCGACTCGCGACGGCGCTGGGATGCGGCGCCCGGCGTTCGGTCCCAGGCGGATCTGGCGCGGCTGGTTGCGTTCTTTGAGGCGCGGCTGGGGCGGTTGCACGCCTTTCGGTTCACAGACCCCTTTGATCACGGCTCGGCGGGGCCCGGCGCGGCGCCGGGGCCGCTTGATCAGGTGATCGGAACCGGGGATGGCGCGACGGATCGGTTTCCACTTCTCAAAGCCTATGGCGATGGCGCCGGACGCTGGGACCGCCCGATTATGCTGCCCCAGACCGATAGTGTTCGCGTGGCGCTCGACGGCGTTGAAACCCCGGTCAGCGTCGAGCCCGGCGGCGAGATCGTCTTTGACGCGCCGCCGCCCGACGGCGCCCTGATCACGGCGGGTTTCCGCTTTGACGTGCCGGCCCGGTTCGACGCCGATCAGCTGGAGGCGAGCCTTGAATCCGGCGCCGCGATAATCAGCTCCGTGCCTTTGATCGAGGTTCGGCTTTAGGGCCGGATGTTTCCCAGCTTCTCCCCGGCTTTTCGCCGGGGCTTTTTTTATGGAGGCTCGTGATGATCGAGATTCCGCCCGAGTCGCAGGCGCGGCTGGATGCGGGGGTGACCACGCTGAGCTGGGCCTGGATCCTGACCCGCCGCGACGGCGCCCGCTTTGGCTTCACCGACCATGACCAGATACTGCAAGTGGATGGCGTAAGCTGCGAACCTGCCTCAGGTTTCAGCGCCGGCGATTTGCGAAGTGAAACGGGATCAGCCCCCGCGCGCGGCGCCGTCTTCGGGCAGCTCGACAGCGGCGTGATTACCAAGGACGCCATCAAGGCGGGCGCCTGGGACGGCGCCGCTTTGGCGCTCTATCGGGTCGACTGGTCAGATCCGACGCTGAACTATCGCGCCTTCACCGGAGAGCTGGGCGAGATCCGCTATGGCGATCAGGGCTTTGAAGCGGAAGTTTCAGGCCTGTCCGCGCGTCTGAACCGCACGATCGGCCGGGTGTTCTCGCGCCAATGCGACGCCGAGCTGGGCGATGAACGCTGTCAGGTCGATCTGGCCGCATTGGGACGCCGAGTGAGCGGCCTGCTGGCGGGACAGATCACCCGGCGCGCTATTCGGATAGAGGGGCTGGACCCGGCGCCGGGTGACGCCAGTGTTTTCTCTGAAGGCGTGCTGTCCTGGACAGCTCAGCCATCCTGGCCGGACCAGCGCATCGTCACGGCGCGCGCGGACGGGACCGGGCTGATTGTTGAACTCGACAGCGCGGCGCCCGCCGCCGAAGCGGGCGAGGCGCTCAGGCTGACACTCGGATGCGACAAGCGCTTAGAGACCTGCAAGGCGCGCTTTTCCAACGCTGCGAACTTTCGCGGCTGTCCGCACATGCCCGGCAATGACGCCCTGATCCGTCCGGTGAGCGCGCGCTGATGACTGAGCTGGAACACCGCTCGCGCATCCTTCGCGAAGCGCGAAGCTGGACTGGCACGCCCTATCATCACCAGATGAGCGTGAAGGGGGCGGGCTGTGATTGCCTGGGCCTCGTGCGCGGCGTCTGGCGTGCGCTTTATGGTCCCGAACCCCAGACCCTGCCGCCCTATACGCCTGACTGGGCCGAGCGTAGCGCGCGCGATCTTCTGAGCGAGGCGGCGGCGCGCTGGTTATCGCCTGTCGAGATCGTCTCGGCGGCGCCGGGCGATGTGGTGCTGTTTCACTATTCCCCGAACGGCCCCGCGCGCCATTGCGCCATTCTCAGCGCGCCGGATCGCATCCTGCACGCCTGGCGCGGTCAGCGCGTGTGCGAGACCGCTTTAGGGCCTTGGTGGCGCCGGCGGATCGCAGGCGCCTACGCCTTCCCCCTTTGCTAGAGCGAGGATCTCATGGGTCAGCTTCTCCTGTCCGCCGCCCAGCAGGTCGGCGCGTCATTCCTGCAAGCAGGGGTGGGCTCGCTGGTTGGCGGCCTGTTTGCGTCAGACCAGCAAGGCCCGCGTCTTGAGAGCTTCAGCGTCCAGACCTCGACCGAGGGCGCCTTCGTGCCGATCGTCTATGGCCGGATGCGTCTCGCCGGGCAGGTGATCTGGCTGGGGCCGGTCACCGAAACCGCCAGAACGCGCAGCGCCGGCGGCGGCAAGGGCGGGCCTGAGATCACCGAGTATGAGTATGCCGCGAGCTTTGCGGTCGCCTTGTGCGAAGGTCCGGTGTCCGGCGTCGGACGCATCTGGGCGAATGGCGAATTGCTGGACCATGACGCGGCGGTGATGCGGCTTCATACCGGCGCGCCCGATCAGGCGCCGGATCCGTTGATCGAGGCGGTGGAGGGCGCGGCGCCCGCCTTTCGCGGCCTCGCTTACATGGTGTTTGAGGATTTCCCGCTCGACGCCTATGGCGCGCGCCTGCCCAATTTGAGCTTCGAAGTGCTGGGCGCGGGCGAGGATCAGGGCAATGAGCCGCAACTTGAACACCTGGTTCAGGGCGTGTGTCTGATCCCGGCCTCGGGCGAGTTCGTCTATGCGACAGAGCCGGTCTATCGCCAGTTGCGCGAAGGCGAGGAGCTGGCCGAGAACGTTCACACCAGCCGCGCGTTCACCAATCTTGAGGCGGCGCTGGATGACTTGTCCGCGCGCCTGCCGCAGGTCAGATCGGTGGCGCTGGTCACCAGCTGGTTTGGCGATGATCTGCGCTGCGGCGCTTGCCAGATCCGGCCGGGCGTTGAGACGCGCGAGAAAACCACACGTCCGCTGGACTGGTCGGTAGCAGGACTGTCCAGAGCTGACGCGCATCTGGTGTCCCAGCGTGATGACGCACCGGTCTATGGCGGCACGCCGTCTGATGAGACCGTGATCAGTGCGATCCGGGCGCTCAAACAGCGCGGCTATCAGGTCACGCTGTATCCCTTCATCCTGATGGATATTCCTGAGACCACGCGCGGCGACGACCCTTATGGCGCGCCCTATCAGGCCGCCTATCCCTGGCGAGGCCGGATCAGCTGTGCGCCCGCGCCAGGTTTGCCGGGCTCTCCCGATCAAAGCGCGCAAGCGAGCGTGCAGGTGGATGGTTTTTTCGGCTACGTGCGCGCGACGGACTTCCAGGTTGCAGGCGATGCGGTGCGCTATACCGGCCCTGCATCTGATTGGGGATTTGATCGTTTCATTCTGCACCATGCCGCGCTGGCGAAAGCGGCGGGCGGGGTGGAGAGCTTTCTGATCGGGTCGGAAATGGTCGCGCTCAATCAGGTGCGCTCAAGTCGCACGACCTATCCCGCCGTGACGCGCCTCAAAGCCTTGGCGGCAGAGGCGCGGGCGCTTCTGGGGCCGTCGGTCAAGCTGTCTTATGCGGCGGACTGGTCTGAATATTCCGGGCATGCGCCCCGGGACGGCAGCGGGGACCGCCTGTTTCATCTCGATCCGCTCTGGTCGGATCCCGACGTGGATTATGTGGGGCTCGACTGGTACGCGCCCTTGTCAGACTGGAGGGACGGGGAGAGCCATGCCGATGCGGCCTTCGGCTCGATCCATGATCGCGCCTATCTCAGCGTCAATGTCGAGGGCGGTGAAGGCGGGGAGTGGTATTACGCGTCGGACGCCGACCGTTTGAGCCAGACCCGGACGCCCATCCTTGACACGGCCCATGGGGAGGACTGGATCTGGGCGTATAAGCGCCTCGCGGACTGGTGGTCCAATCCGCATCATGACCGGGTGGGCGGACACCGTGCGGCGACGCCCACAGGCTGGGCGCCGGGCGCCAAGCCGATCCGCTTTGTGGAGCTCGGCTGTCCGGCGGTGGACAAGGGCTCGAACCAGCCCAATGTCTTCCTCGACCCCAAAAGCGCGGAAAGCCGGGCGCCGCGTTTTTCCACCGGCGCGCGTGACGACCTGATCCAGCGCCGGGCGATCGAAACCGTACTCGATTATTGGGCGCCCGAGCAGGGCCGCAATCCGGTCTCGCCGGTCTATGGCGGTCCCATGCTGGATATGGAACGCAGCCATGTCTGGTGCTGGGACGCCCGGCCGTTTCCTGAATTTCCCGCCCGCAGCGATATCTGGAGCGATGGCGGCAACTGGCGGCGCGGGCATTGGCTGACGGGGCGGGCGGGGCAGTCTTCGTTGAGCGCCGTGGTGAAAGACATCGCCCGCCGCGCCGGGCTGGACGCGCTGGACACGCGCCAGATCGACGGCGTGCTGGCGGGCTATGTGATCAACCGTCCGCAACGGGCGCGTGATGTGATCGCCAGCCTGGGCGCGGTGTTCGGCTTTACGCTGGTGGACCAAAGCCGGGGCGCGGCCTGTCTGCCGCTGTCTCCGGTCAGCGCGCCGGTCATGCTGGAGGTCGATCAATTGCCCGAAGGGGCGGACGGCGCCGTCTATACCCGCGCGCCGTTGGAGGACGCCCCCGCAGACGCCCGGCTTACGCTCATCGGTGATGAAGGCGATTATGCGCCCGCCGCCGTCAGCGCGCGCGGGCTGGACCATGTGACCGAGGGTCTGATCTCAATTCAGGCGCCGATCCTGGCTGATCGCGGTTTGGCGCAGGGCTGGGCGCGTGATCTTCTGGCGCGCGCCCGGACGCAAGGGGAAAGCCTGAGCGCCGCCCTGCCGCCCTCGATGGCTCGGCTTGAAGCGGGCGACCCGGTGCAGATAAGCGGCTCTGACAGCCCGCTTTGGCGGCTGGATGCGCTGGAGGGTGTCGCGTCGCGCACAGCTCAGCTCGGCCCGGCGCTGGGCGGGCTGGCGCCGGTGGCCGGGCCGGAACCGCAAATCCCTGCGGCGCCGGTCGCGGCGGGACGCCCGCTTGTGCGTTTGCTGGACCTGCCCCTCGGCCCGGATGAAGACACGCCGCGCAACGGGCTGCTGGCGGCGGTGTGGAGCCAACCCTGGGCGGGAGCGGTGCAGCTTTATGCCGGCGCTGATCTGGAAAGCGCGCAGGCGCGGTCACGCGTGAACGCGCCCGCACAGACCGGCGTTTTACTGGACGATTTGGCCGCCGGCCCCGAGGGACGCTGGCGTCAGGACGCAGAGGTACGTGTTCGGCTCTATGACGGCGCCTTTGAAAGCCGGTCGCGCGTTTCGGTTCTGGCCGGCGCCAATCAGATCGCGATTGAAACGTTAGACGGCTGGGAAGTGATGGCGTTTGAAACCGCATCGCTCGACCTGGACGGCGCCTGGCGACTGACAGGGTTGTTGCGCGGTCTGGGCGGCTCGCTGGCGCCCGGCGCCTCTGCGGGCGCCAGCGTGGTGACGCTTGATGGCGCGCTGGGCATGCTGCCGGTGACCGATGCGGAACGCGATGCGGCGCTGTC
>NZ_DEMB01000003.1:408359-454217 GCF_002354675.1 Oceanicaulis sp. UBA2681
GTGCCGCTGGGCGAGGCGTGGGAAGCCTATGAGGTGGAGTTGCGTGACCTGAACGGCGCTGTCATCGCGCGTTGGTCGACGGCTTCGCCGCAGCTTGTTCTCTCCCTGTCCGAGCTGCCGGCGGATCTGAGCGGTTGCAGCTTCAGCGTCCGGCAAGTGTCGGAGCGGTATGGCGCTGGGCTGGCGTCGGTCTTGCAGGTCTGAGGCGGAACGCACAGATGTGACCCGTACGGGTGCGGCCCGGTGCTCGCCCGACCTGCAAGAGACTGCTATCACAACGGCCATGATAACTGACCCCTATGCGATTCTGGGCGTGTCCCGCACTGCGAGCGCCGACGAGATCCGGCGCGCCTACCGCAAGCTGGCGAAGGCCTTGCACCCTGACGCACGTCCGAATGACAAGGTGTCCGAAGACAAGTTCAAGCAGGTCACCCAGGCCTTCAAGCTGTTGTCAGACCCTGAACAGCGCGCCCGGTTTGACCAGGGCGAGATTGATGCGGCGGGGCAGGAACGCCCGGCCTATCATTTCCGCTCGCGCCCCGGCGGCGCCCCTGGCGAGCGTGGTCCCAGCGGCCGGTTCGAGGATCTGGGCGATATGTTCTCTGATCTGTTCACCGATTTTGGCGCCTCCCGTTCCCGCGGGCAGCCCATGCGCGGCGCAGAAATCAAGGCGCGCCTGAATGTCAGCTTTGAAGACGCCATGCGCGGCGCGAAAAAGCGCGTTACGCTATCCAATGGCAAGTCCCTGGAAGTGGGAGTCCCGGCAGGTGTGGAGAGCGGCAAGGTTCTGCGCCTGCGCGGCCAGGGACATCCCGGTCGCGATGGCGGCCCGGCGGGGGATGCGCTGATCGAGATCGTGATTCAGGAGCATCCCTGGTTCCGGCGTGAGGGCGACAATATCCGGCTCGATCTGCCGATTTCCCTGAAAGAAGCGTTGTTCGGCGGCGCGGTGCGCGCGCCCACAATCGACGGCATGGTCGAGGTCCGCGTGCCTGCGGGCGCCAATTCAGGCGCCCAGTTGCGGCTGCGCGGCAAGGGCGCGCCCAAGGGAGAGGGCGAGCGCGGCGACCAGATTATTCGTCTGGTCATCGACGTGCCGCTTAACGATCCTGACCTTGAAGCCTTTATCGAGGACTGGACGCCTCCGAAGGATTATCATCCGCGAAAGCGTTTCATGTCATGATGTCTCTCTCATGCGCGTTTCTGAATACCGTTCAGCGTGCGTTCAGCCCGGATCCGTCATTAAGCATGTCATGACACGAATTCTCACACTTCTCCTGACGCTTGTTTGCGCGGCTTCCCTGATGGGGGCGCCCGCCCATGCTGCGGTCCACAAGGATCAGGCCTATAGCGAGGCGCAAGCCATCGTGCCCATGTCGGTGGCGGTCTCCGCCGTGCGTCAGGCTTATCCGGGCGCCGAGGTTTTGTCCGGCCGGCTCGTGAATGGTGAGAACCCCTATTACATGATCCGGATACTGACCCGTGAGGGCAGGCGGCTTGATGTGCGTGTGGATGCGCGATCAGGCCGTGTGCGCCGATAACGGGAGGAGGCAGACATGCGAGCGCTTATCGTTGAAGACGATCCTGACCTGCGTCGGCAACTGGCTGATGTGCTGACCCATTCGGGCTATGCGGTGGATACCGCAGCGGATGGCGAAGACGGCCTGTTTCTGGGCGAGACCGAGCCCTATGACGCTATTGTGCTTGATCTAGGCCTGCCCAAGCTTGATGGCGTGACGGTGCTGGAGCGCTGGCGTGAGGCGGGCATGTCCTCGCCGGTGCTGATCCTGACGGCGCGCGATCGCTGGAGCGAGAAAGTCGCCGGGTTTGACGCCGGGGCGGATGATTATCTCACCAAGCCCTTCCATCCCGAAGAATTGCTGGCGCGCCTGCGCGCTCTGACCCGCCGGGCGGCGGGACACGCCACCTCCACCCTGATGTGCGGCGATCTGAGCCTGGACACCCGCGGCTCGCGGGTCTTCCTGGGCGACCAACTCATCAAGCTGACCTCGCACGAGTTTCGGATGCTGAGCTATCTGATGCATCACCGTGACCGGGTGATTTCCCGCACCGAGCTTGTGGAGCATATCTACGATCAGGACTTTGATCGGGACTCCAACACGATTGAGGTTTTTGTCGGTCGCCTTCGCAAGAAGATCGGCTCCAATCGCATCGAAACCGTGCGCGGGCTGGGCTACCGGCTGGTGGATCCTGGCGAAGCCAAGAGCTCGGCGGCTGAGTGAGCGAAGACGCTTCAGCGCCGCGCCTTGTCACCCAGGGCTCCATGGTGCGTCGTCTGGTTCTGACGGCGCTGGGCTGGGCGCTTGTGCTTCTGGTGCTGGGCGCTGTGTCGCTGACGGCTTTGTTCCGACAGACGGTTCTGAGCGATCTTGAAGATCGTTTGTCGGGCGTGGCGGACGCGCTGATTGCTTATGTGGAGGTCAGCGACTCTCTGAGCTTGCGTCTCGATGAAGAGCTGATCGACCCACGGTTCTCCCAGACTTTTTCAGGCCGTTACTGGCAGGTGTCGCTGGACGCCGCTGGGGATGTGGCGCCCTTGCGCTCGCAGTCTCTGGCGGATGCGTTGCTGATGGCGCCGGATAAGGCTCGCGCCGAAGCGCTCGCCAATCCCGGTCGTCCGGTCAGCGCCGCGAGCAAGGGGCCTGATGGCGAGCCGTTGCGTCTGGTGATCCGGGCCATTTTGATCGACGACGTGCAAGCCCCTTTGCTTGTAATCGCCGCTGAAGACCAAAGGCCCGCGAATGCGCGCATCATGCGCTTCGGCCTGGCGTCAGCGGGACTGTTTCTCCTGTTCGCCGTCGCGCTTGGGCTCGGCGTTTTCGTACAGGTTCGAGTAGGCCTCGCGCCTGTCTTGCGCATGGGACGCGCCGTGGCTGATGTGCGCGACGGGCGCAGCGAACGTGTCAGCGGCATTTATCCCGCCGAGCTAATCGCGCTGGGCGGAGAGCTGAACAAGCTGCTCGACCATTCCCAGGAAGTGGTGGAGCGCGCGCGGACCCATGTGGGCAATCTGGCGCATGCGCTGAAAACCCCGATCACTGTGTTGTCAAACGAGGCGCGCGATCAGGACGGGGCGCTCGCCCGACAGGTGGACCGGCAGACGCGGCTGATGTCTGAGCAGGTGGAGCACCATCTGCGGCGTGCACGCGCCGCCGCTCATGCCCGCACGATCGGCGCCCGGGCGCCGGTGGAGCGAACGCTCGACGATCTGGGCCGCACCTTGCAGAAAATCTACGGGCGGCAAGGGATTGCGCTGGACTGGCGCTGCGAGGGCAGAATCGTCTTTCGCGGCGAGAAGCAGGACCTTGAGGAATTGCTCGGCAATCTGATCGACAATGCCTGCAAATGGGCCGCCAGCAAGGTCAGCATCATCGCCAGCGTTCGTGACGGCCAGCTCTATCTCTGTGTTGAGGATGACGGTCCCGGACTGACGCCTGAGCAAAGCCAGACCGTGCTGGCGCGCGGCGTGCGCCTGGATGAACAGGCGCCCGGAACCGGGCTTGGCCTGGCCATTGTGGCGGACCTGGCGCGTGCTTATGACGGCGCGCTAGAGCTCGAAAGGTCCAACATGGGCGGGCTCAAGGCGTGTTTGTGGTTGCCAGCGCTTGTGGAAAGCTGACATTAACCGCGTTCAGTTATTTCTGCAGTCACAGTTTTTGCCTTGGTGATGACATGGGGCCGCTCTCCGCGGGGAAAGTCGAGAAATTATCCATTCTGCTTGCCCACATGCCTGTGGAGCGGGTGGAAGGTCTTGTCGACCTTGCTCAGGAAATTGATCCGGGCATGGCGCGCATGCTCGAATTCTGCCGATATGGCGCTGACGGCGCCGCCAGTCGGCTCTTCTTCCTGCCCCTGCAGGATGTCATCGGCGACAGCACGATCGTCGAGCCTTCAAAGGCGCTGATCCCCGAAAGTCTGCTGGTGCCGTTGTGGAACTGGATCAGCGATCTGGACCCCGAAGCGGCGAAGGCCGCCATGGATGCTGCGTCGTCCTTTACGGACAAGCCAGTCGATGAGCCCTTGGATGAAACGCGCGCGCGCGTCGCCGCCGCGATGCTGAGGACGCTGGACGAAGTCGAGCATGAGCCGAGGGAAAGCAAACGCCTGCGCCAGCAATTGGGCGTGACCCGTTTTGACGAAGTGCGAAACATTGCTGGCATGCTCAACAGCATCCCGGCCTTGCGTGACGCCTTGGACGGTCTGCCCGACGAGATCGAGGAAATGGGGGATGAGGTTTGTGCGGAGTTGCGAGATCGCTATGAGCAAGCCATTGAGGAAAAACCTGAATCCGGCGTCTGGGTGCTCTTGATGATTATGGCCAAGGTCTACAAGCCTTGGCGCATGCTGCGTGTTTTCGAGCGGATTGCCCGGCGGGAAGACGATTTCCTGCTGACCCATACGGACATGTCCAGTATTGGCGACGCCCTGCTCGGCGATGCAGAGTTTCATCTGAAAGGATTTCAATCCGCGCCTCGGACTCCTGAGGCGGTGGAGAGCGCCGTGAAAGCGGTGACGCAATTTGCTGCCGTGACTGTCGGCATGACCCGCGAAATCGGCATTCGCAAGGACGGCGCCTGGGGGAGGCGGCTTTTTGAATTGAGAAACGCCGCCAGCCAGCAGATGGAGCGTATTCATGAAGAAGCCCGACGTCTGTTCGAACGGGCCTTGCCCGAGACAGGCCCGAGGCGTCGCTATAAGGACATTCCGCACCCTGGTGAGCCCGCCTTTGACGAAGCGGAAGCTGTATGTGCGTTCCTGTATCGCGTGAAAGACGACGCCGCGCGCGCGGCGGTGGGCAATGCTCACGCCTTGTTGTTGGAAGAGTTCAAGGACGCCACTGAAAAACTGGGTGAAGGCATTCTCGCCAGACTGCGGCGCAATGTCTCTGATGACGAAGAAGCGGACCTGGTAAGGCTGCGCGAAGTCACGCGTATTCTGGATATTCTGGGCATGAGATCGGTCGGTGAAGTCCTCCTGCGCCGAGCCGCCGCAGCCCAAGCGGCCTAATGCGCCTTCAAAGCGGGCGGGGGACAGTCTATCTACCCCTGCATGACCGATAAAACTGCTCCCATCGCATTGGAAGATCGTGGCCAGGTTGGCGCGCGCTTGAGCTCGCCGAGCGCCGCACGCAATCGTGGTCCGATCATGACAGCGCTTAGCGCACGCTTGCCTCAGGGCGCGCGTGTTCTCGAGATCGCCAGCGGCACGGGCGAACATGCTCTGGCCCTGGTGACCCACCGCCCCGATCTGAGCTGGACGCCAAGCGACCCGGATCCGCAATCGCGCGCCAGCGCTGACGCCTGGGCCGAAGACGCTGATGGCCGGATGCAGCCTGCGCTGGCCCTTGATGTTTGCGCCACCGGCTGGTGGGACAGGCTCGAGACTGTGGACGCCATCTATTGCGCCAACATGATCCATATTGCGCCCTGGGACGCCGCGCGTGGGCTTTTCTCCGGCGCCGCACACCTTTTGTCGGACGCGGGCGCGCTTTATCTGTACGGGCCTTACCAGGAAGGGGAGGCGACCGCCCCCTCCAATCTCGACTTCGACGCCAGCTTGAAACAGCGCGACCCGCGATGGGGCGTCCGGCCGCTGGCGGATGTGGACGCCCTGGCGGGCGAACATGGGTATGTCAGGGTTGAGCGCGTTGAAATGCCGTCCAACAATCTTCTGCTGACCTTCCGGCGAGGCGTCGCATGATCGGTTTCATTCTGATCAGCGCCCTGATCGGCGCGCTTGCGGCCTGGCGCCTCGCCATGCCGTTTTTCAACGCGTCCGGGACCGAGGGGAGCAATCGAATCCTCGCTCTGGCGGCGGTACCTGTCGTGCTTTTGGGGGCGCTGGGGCTTTATTTCATCAATGGCGAACCCGAAACGCCCGGAGCGCCCTATAGCGAAGTCGCTGCGCGCTTGAATGCGACGGACCCCACACAGCTGACGCCCGATGAACAGGAAGCGCGTTTGCGGGCGATTTTGCGAGAAGATCGCGATGATCTTCAGGCGCTGACCTTGCTGGGCCGGTTTCTGGCGCGCACCGAACGCGAGCTGGAAGCGGTGACGTTTTTCACGCGGGCGCTGCAAATTGAAGAGGATCCCCGCATTCTCTCTGATCTTGGCCAGGCGCTGGTGGTGCTCAATGACGGTCAGGTCACGCCCGAAGCCGAACGCGCCTTTGATGCGGCTTACGCGCTTGACCCGACATTGCCCGAGCCTCCCTTCTTCTTGGGCGCAGCCTATTACGCTCGCGGAGATCGCAACGAAGCGGCCCGGATCTGGTCTGACATCATTGCACGGCTGGATGCAGGCGATCCGTTCCGCGCCGCCATTGCAGCCCGCGCCGCCGATCTTCTATCTCGGCCTCAGGGGGGACCGGGCTCTGGCGGCGCTGCGCCCTTTGCGGACGCCATCGCGGCAGGCGCAGCGCCTGAAGATCTGGCGAACATGATGGTGGACCGGCTCGAAATGCGTCTGGAAGATGATCCTGACGATCTGTCAGGCTGGCTGACGCTGGCGCGAGCGCGCTGGATGCAGGACGACCCTGAAGCAGGGGCTGCGGCGCTGGAAAGCGCGCGCGCCCGGTTTGAGAACAATCCCGGCGCGCTGGCCCTGATTTCAGCCATGCAAAGCGCATTTTCCCGTGAGGAGAACGACGGATGAGAAAAGCCCAGCGACGATTGATGATCACCCTTGCAGCCGGCGTGGTTTTGGTGGGGGCGGCGGCGCTGGCGATGACCGCGATGCGCGACGCCATGGTGTTTTTCTATTCGCCCGCCATGGTCGCTGAAAACCCGCCGCAAGCCGGCCAGCGTGTCCGTGTCGGCGGTTTGGTGCTCGACGGATCGGTAGAGCGTCCCGCTCGCGGCGGCGCGAACTTCACCATTACTGACGGCGCCGGCGAAATTCGCATCGCCTATGGCGGCTCGCTGCCTGACCTGTTCCGTGAGGGGCAGGGCATTGTCGCCGAAGGCGCGTTCAGCCCTGAAGGTCAGTTCACCGCCGACACCGTGCTCGCCAAGCATGATGAATCCTACATGCCGCCTGAAGTCGCCGCCGCCTTGCGCGAGTCGGGCATGTGGCACGAAGAGACCGGTGACCATTCCGGCTATGGCGGCGCGAGCGGCTATGGTGACGCTGAGACGGAGCAGCCCTCATGATCGCGGAACTCGGCCGTTATCTCATCGCGTTGGCGCTGCTGGCGAGTCTGGTTCAGATGATCACCGCCTGGCGCGGCGCGGATCAAGGTGGACGCGGCGCCTTTGCTGAAGCCGGACGCGCCGCTGCGGAAATCGGCATGCTGGCTGCGGGCGCAGCGATGGTTCTGCTGATCGCAAGCTTTTTGCGGTCTGATTTCTCGATCGCGTATGTGGCGGCCAATTCTTCGGTCGACAAACCGCTCGCTTACAAGATCGCGGCCAGCTGGGGCGGTCATGAAGGCTCGATGCTGCTGTGGTGCCTGATCTTGACGGTGTTCGGCTATGGCCTGGCGCGACGCGGCCCTCAAGAGCCGGGATTGCGATCTCGCGCGGTCAGCTTTCAGGGCCTGTTGCAAACCCTGTTCTACAGCTTTCTCGCTTTCGCCTCTAACCCGTTTGAGCGCGTGTCCCCGGTCCCGCTTCAGGGCGCAGAGCTGAACCCGATCCTGCAAGACCCGTTGCTCGTGATTCATCCGCCCATGCTCTATGTGGGCTATGTGGGTCTCTCTACGGCTTTCGCCATCGCGGCGGCGGGCCTGATGCAGAAAACGCCAGGCCGGGCTCTGGCGACGGCGATCCGCCCCTGGGCGCTGGGCGCCTGGACCGCGTTGACGGCCGGCATCGCGCTGGGCGCTTTCTGGGCATATTACGAGCTCGGTTGGGGCGGCTGGTGGTTCTGGGATCCGGTCGAGAACGCCAGCTTCATGCCCTGGCTTCTGGGCGCGGCGTTGATCCATTCCTCCATCGCTACAGAGAAGCGTGGCGCGTTTCCGGGCTGGACGGTCTTTCTGGCGCTACTGGCGTATATCCTCTCCATTCTGGGCGCGTTTTTGGTGCGTTCGGGCGTGATCACCTCGGTGCACGCCTTTGCGCTCGATCCCGAACGCGGGGTCTGGATTCTGGGCATGCTGGGCGTGTCGGCCGTGGCCGGGTTCCTGCTGTTCGCATTGCGGGCCGGATCGCTCGGTGAGGGCGACGGGTTTGAACCCACCAGCAAGGAAGCGCTGATCGGCGCCAATAACCTGCTGCTCGCCGCCACCTCCGGTGTGGTCCTGGTGGGCACGTTGTATCCCATGCTGCTGGAGATGCTGGGCGGGGCGACCATCTCGGTCGGCGCGCCGTATTTCAACGCTGCGGCGACGCCGCTCTTGTTGATCGCGGCTTTGCTGATGCCCATCGCGCCTTTCCTGCCCTGGGCCAATGGCGGGTTGAAGAACGCCGTGTCGCAAATGCGTGCGGCGCTGATGCTGATCCCGGTCGCGGCCGTGATCGTGGCGCTGCTGATGGCGGGCGCCAGCCCGCTGGCGATTGTGGGCGGCGCCATTGGCGTCTGGGCGATTTCCGGCGCCGTGATGGATCTGGGCCAATCGCTGCCGGTGGCTATGGCGCGGGGTCAGAAACTGATGGTGACGGGCCGGGTTCTGGCTCATGCCGGGGTGGGGTTCATTGCGCTGGGCGCTGCGGCGGACGCCTCGCGTCCGCCCGACCAGAATCTGGCGCTGGCGCCGGGGGAAAGCGTCGAGATCGCCGGGCGTACCCTGACGCTGGACGGCGTCCGCCGGGCGGACGGGCCGAACTATATGGCGGATCGGGCGCGTCTCGTGATTGATGACGGCGAAGGCGGCGTTATGGAGCCCGAGCGCCGTTTTTACGCCGGCGCCAACCAGACCACGCGCGAAGTGGCGCTCAAATCCTCTATTGCGGGCGACCTCTACGCCTCCGTGGGAGAGGCGCGCATGCGTGAAGACGGCACGACCGCTTTTGAGACCCGCATCGCCTTCCACCCGCTGGTCTGGGCGCTTTCGCTGGGCGCCATCTTCATCGTCCTGGGTGGCGCGCTGTCTCTCAGCGGGCGTTTGCGCGCCAGGTCGGTGCTGCCCGGCACTGAGCGTACCGCCCAACCCGCGATGGAGGCGTCGTCATGAAAGCGCTGATCCTGGCCGCAGCGCTGGCGGCGCAAACGGCCGCCACGGGCCTTCCTGCAGACGAAGAGGCACGCGCCCAGGCTTTGATGCGCGAAGTGCGCTGCATGGTCTGCGCGGGGGAGTCCATTTTGGATTCCAACGCCGGTCAGGCGCAGGACATGCGCCGTTTCGTGCGTGAGCAGGTCGCCCTGGGCGCAGATGACGATCAGGTGCGCGAAGCGCTGGTGGGGCGTTTCGGCTATGCAGTCCTGATGCGGCCGCCTGTGGATTCCAGCACCGCGATCCTGTGGGCGACGCCGGTATTGCTATTGGTGCTGGGCGGCGGCCTGCTGGTCACATCCATGCGAAAGCGGCGCTCGAAATCGTGAGCAGCGCCGCCTTGATCACATCAGGGAAAGACGCCACCTCTTCATGACCCGGATCGCTGAACGAGGCAGGCATGGCGCAGTCAGAAAAAATCACGTTTGAAGGCGCCTATGGCGACACGCTGGCCGCTCGTCTGGAGCGACCGAATGGCCCGGTACGGGCTTATGCCTTGTTCGCGCACTGCTTTTCCTGCTCCAAGGATGTTCACGCGGCTCAGCGCATCGCCCGGCGGCTGACCACTCATGGCTATGCGGTGTTACGGTTTGACTTTACCGGGCTGGGGCAGTCTGAAGGCGATTTCGCCAACACCAATTTCAGCTCCAATGTCGAGGATCTGGTGAAGGCGGCGGACTTTCTGCGAGAGCAGTATGAGGCGCCGAGCCTTCTGATCGGGCACTCCCTGGGCGGCGCCGCCGTGATCGCAGCGACCCCGCAAATTCCTGAAGCCAAAGCCGTGGCGACGCTCAATGCGCCAGCGGACGCCGATCATGTGCGTCACCATTTCACGGCTGATGATGTGGATGAAATCGAGGCGAATGGCTCTGCGACAGTGGCGCTGGCCGGTCGCTCTTTCACGATCAAGAAGCAATTCCTGGACGATATCGGCGAGCACAAACTCGAAGATATTGTCGGGCAGATGAAGGCCGCTCTGCTGATCGCGCATTCCCCGGTCGACGAAACGGTCGGCATCGAAAACGCGACCCGTCTGTTTGTCGCGGCGCGGCACCCCAAAAGCTTTGTCAGCCTGGATGACGCCGATCATCTGCTCAGCCGGGAAGCGGACGCCAATTACGCAGCAGACATGATCGCCGGATGGGCCAGCCGTTATGCGCCGCCGGCCAGGGTCAGCACGCCGCCGCGCCTTTCAGGCGATGAAACGGCGGTGGTGGAAGAGACGGGCCTGGGTGGGTTTCACAGCTGGGCCGTGACCGGCGACCATACCTTTATCGTCGATGAGCCTGAGGCGATGGGCGGCCTGAATGGCGGCCCTGCGCCCTATGACATGCTGTCCGCCGCGCTTGCGGCCTGCACCACGATGACCTTGCGGATGTACGCCAACCACAAAAAAATCGAGCTGGGCCGCATTTGCACCCGGGTGCGGCACAGCAAGGTGAAGTCTGACGGGCCCGCCGATCTGTTTGAACGCGAGATCGTTGTGCAGGGGCTCAAGGATGAGGCCCTGCAACTGAAACTCCTGGAAATCGCGAACAAATGCCCGGTTCACCGGACGCTGGAGCGCGGCGCTCAGGTTGAAAGTCGCTATAAATCAGGCGCCTGAGCTTGCCCGCTGAAAAATTACGGAACCGTAAGGTTGCCGTAATGGTCTGGTCAGCCGCACCCTGTCATCAAATTCTTGTTCCTATGGATCGGCGCATGCCGGTTCTGACACGCGTAAAGGACTGTGATTGTCTGCCATGAAACTCACCAAACGTTTGATCCTGTCCGCCACTGTCGCCGCTTTGTCGCTGGGCGCCGCCACGACGGCGGTCGTCAGCGCCCAGGAGGCGCCGTCCGCCTATACTTATGGTGCGCCCAACGGCGCCCCGATGAGCTTCGCCAGCCTGATCGAACGGGTCAGCCCGGCCGTGGTCTCCATTGAGGCAGAGGGCAGCGTGGATGCGGGCGACGCGCCGGACATGTCCCAGCTGCCGCCGCAGTTTCGCGAATTCTTCGAGCGCTTTGGCGGCATGCCCGATCAGCCGCGCGAACGCCGCGCGCAAGGCTCGGGCTTTTTCATCTCCGCAGACGGCTATGTGGTCACCAACAACCATGTGATTGACGGCGCGGACACCATCCGTGTCGTGCTGACCGATGGCCGGTCTCTGGTCGCAGAAGTGGTGGGCACCGATGTGCCGACTGACCTGGCCTTGCTGCGTGTTGAGGAAGAAGACGAGCCCTTCGCCTTTGTGGAGCTGGACCGTGATCTGGAAATCCGCGTGGGCGACTGGGTTGTCGCGGTCGGCAATCCGTTCGGTCTGGGCGGCACCGCCACAGCAGGCATCATCTCCGCCACCGGGCGTCAGATGGGCGCCAGCCAAGCCTATACCGATTTCCTGCAGATCGACGCGCCGATCAACCGGGGCAATTCGGGCGGTCCGGCCTTTGATCTTGACGGTCAGGTCGTGGGCGTGAACTCCGCCATTATCAGCCCGACCGGCGGCAATGTGGGCATCGGCTTCGCCATCCCCTCTGACCTCGCCGCGACTGTGATCGACCAGCTGATTGAAAACGGCGAAGTGCGCCGCGGTTATCTGGGCATCTCCCCGGCGGTTCTGACCGCTGATCTCAAGGACGCGATGGGCCTGGACGCCGATCTGGAAGGCGTTTTGATCAATCAGGTGCTCGATGACACGCCTGCGCAAGCCGCCGGTCTTGAGAACGGCGACATCATTTTGCAGATCAATGGCGAAGCGGTGGACGATCCGCGTGAGCTGACGCGCGTCGTCGGCGCCTTTGCGCCGGGCGAACGTGTGGCCTTCCGCATTTTGCGCGATGAGCGCGAGCGCACCATACGCGTCGAGTTGACCGAGCGCCCTGAAAGCGCCGCCCCGCAAGAACGCGCGCAACGTGAAGCGGGCGCTGCGGCCCAGTTTGGTCTGGCGCTGAGCGCCCCGACTGAAGCCGAATCCGAGCAGTTGGAGCTCGAGGGCCGCGGCCTTCTGGTTCAGGGCGTGCGCCCGGGCTCGGAAGCGGCGGAAAAGGGTTTGCGTCCCGGTGACGTGATCCTGGAAGCAGGCGGACGCGATCTGGTCGGTCTGTCCGATTTTGAAGCGGCTGTCGAAGACGCGCGGGCGCGTGATCGTCGGGCGCTTCTGGTTTTTGTGGTTTCCCAGAACGGTCAGCGGCGTTACGCCGCCCTCGAGATGCCGTCTGACGAGACCGAAGAAGAATAATAACAACAACAGGCGCCGGGTCGGGAAGCCCGGCGCCTGATCTGGTTCGGGAGAGTGAGACATGCGAATTCTGATCGTGGAAGACGACCGCGAGGTCGCGGGCAACATCGCTAAAATGTTGCGCGAATCCGGGCATGTGGTCGATGCGGCCCATGACGGCGAGGATGGCCTGGCCATGGCGCGTGACGGCGCGTTTGACGTGCTGATCGTGGACCGGATGATGCCGCGCCGCGATGGATTGTCGATGATCTCCATCCTGCGTGAGGAAGGCGACAAGACGCCGGCGCTGGTCTTGTCGGCCATGGGTGAAGTGGATGATCGCGTGGCGGGCCTGACGGCGGGCGGCGATGATTATCTGGTCAAACCCTACGCGCCCTCCGAACTCAAGGCGCGTGTGGATGCGCTGGCGCGCCGCCGCGATCCTGACGCGCTGAAGACGCGGCTTCAGGTGGGTGATCTGGAGATGGACCTGCTGGCGCGTACTGTGAAGCGCGGCGAGGAAGCGATCCAGCTTCAGCCACGCGAGTTTCGCCTGCTTGAGTTCTTGATGCGCCACGCCGACCAGGTCGTGACCCGCACCATGCTGCTCGAAAAGGTCTGGGATTATCATTTCGACCCCCAGACCAATGTCATCGACGTGCACATTTCTCGTCTGCGGTCGAAAATCGACAAGCCTTTTGACACCTCGATGCTGCACACCGTGCGCGGAGCAGGCTATCGTCTGTCGAGCTGAGACAGACAGGCGGACGAACACTGACTATCAAGCTCAATAAAGGCTGGCGGGCGCCCGCATTCTTGCGGACGACCGCCTTTCGCCTGACGCTGCTGTCTGCGGCGCTTTTTGCGTTGTCGAGCTTTGTCATCCTGGCGCTGGTCTATGCGGCGTCCGTCAGCGCGGCCTTGCGCCGGGCGGATGCGTCAGTGACTGCCGAGGTCACTGAGATCCAGCAGCTCTATCAAGAGCGCGGCTATCAGGGCGCCTATCGCTATCTGGTGCAGCGGTCCGTGGGCGGCGGCGAATTCTTCTACATGTTGCTCGATCCCAACGGCCAGCAGCTGGTGGGCAATATCTACGGCCTGCCGGAAGCGCCCACTGATCCGCAAGGGCGGGTGCGCTTCACCTATGACCGTCAGCCCGTGGAAGGGGTGAACGACCGCGCCGAGGAAGGCCGCGACGCCCGCGGCCAGATCGTCGAGCTGGGCGACGGGTATCAGCTCTTTGTCGGCCTCGACGTGGAAGAAGAAAGCCGCTTCGTCGCCAACACCCTCAACTCGGTTCTGATCGCCTCGGGGCTGTCGCTGGCGCTGGGGATCGTGTCCGGCGCCGTGGTCAGCCGGCGGTTCGCCCGGCGCCTGGACGGCATCAACGCCGCCGCGCGCGCCGTGATGACCGGGCGGCTCGAAACCCGCGCGCCGCGGACCTATTCCGGTGATGAGCTCGATGAGCTGTCGCAAAACTTCAACGACATGCTCGACCGGGTGGAAAACCTGATGCACCGCATGCGCACGGCGGGCGATTCCATCGCCCACGATCTGCGCCTGCCGCTGACCCGCATGCGCGGCCGCATTGAATCCGCGCTTGTGGAGGAAGGCGATGTGGAGGCGCGCGAAGCGGCGCTGATCCAGGCCGTCAGCGATGTGGATGAACTTCTGAAGACCTTCAACGCCGTTCTGTCGCTCTCGCGGCTTCAGACCGGCGAGCGCCGCCGCGCCTTTGACCCCGTCGATCTCAGCGTGCTCATGGAAGACATGTGCGAGCTTTACGAACCTGTCTGTGAAGATGCGGGCACCGATTTCAAATGCGAATGCGAGCCCGGCCTGACCGTGATGGGCGACCGCGAGCTGATCGCCCAGTCCATGGCGAACCTGATCGATAACGCCATCAAATATACGCCTGATGGCGGCGCCATTGCGCTGCGCGGCCGAAAGACCGGCGAGGGGCGGGTCGAAATCTCCGTCACTGACACAGGGCCCGGCATCCCGGCGGAAGACCGCGAGCGGGTGCTGGAGCGCTTTGTGCGTCTGGATCGCTCCCGCAATCAACCCGGCGTCGGGCTGGGCCTGTCGCTGGTGAACGCCATCGCGGAAGTGCATGGCGGCGTGCTGAGTCTCGATGACGGCCCCGGCGCCGTGGACGGGTCCGGCCCCGGCCTCAGGATCGCCCTGACCTTTCCGAAGCGGAAGGCCTAACCTCGAGCGCTTGCCCTAAACTGCGGCGCGCCTCATTTTCACTAAATGACCGCGCCCCTTATCGACCGCCTCGCCAAGACCCTGCCCAACATCGCGCCGGACCGGTCCCGGCGCGCCCGAGAGCGCATCGGCGCGTCAGCGTTTGACGCTTGGGGCGAGGAGGGGGCGGATTTCCTCGACAGCGTGTTCGCCGCTGCGCCCTATCTGGCGCGCACGGCGGCGCGGCGGCCTGACACGCTGCGCCAGCTCGCCACGACCCCTCCTGAAACCCTGATCGAGCGCTTGTGCGAGACCGCGCGCGATGCCGCAGCGCTTGAAGACGAAGCCGAGGTGAGGGCGGTGTTGCGCCGGGCCAAGCTTGATCTGCATCTGGTCACGGCGCTGGCGGATCTGTCGGGCGCGTTCAGCCTGAAGCAGGTGATGGGCGCGCTGACGGACTTCGCCGACGCCGCCGTGCAGGCGAGCCTCGCCTCAGCCGCGCGCAGTTATGGCGTCGCGGTCAGCGATCCGCTCAATCCCTTGCCGGGCTATTTCGTGCTGACCCTGGGCAAGCATGGCACGCGCAGCCTGAACTTCTCCTCCGACATTGATCTTGTGATCGCCTATGAGCCCGAGATCATCACCGCGCCCGAGGGTAAGGACCCGCTGAAACTGTTCTCGCGCATCGCCCAGAAGCTCAGCGCGATCATGCAGGACGTCACCGCGGACGGGTATGTCTTCCGCGTCGATCTGCGGCTGCGCCCCGATCCGGGCTCAACGCCGGTGGCGGTCAGTGCGGACATGGCGCGCTATTATTTTGAAGCGCTGGGTCAGAACTGGGAGCGGGCGGCCTACGCCAAGGCACGGGTCTGCGCCGGCGACCGGGCCGCGGGCGAGGGGTTCTTGAAAGACCTCACCCCCTTCATCTGGCGACGGACCATGGATTTCGCCGCGGTCGAGGATATTCGCTCCATCGCCAAGCAGATCCAGGCCGTGGGAAAGCGCGCCGAAGTGCGCGCGGCGGGGCATGACGTGAAGCTGGGACGTGGCGGCATTCGCGAGATCGAGTTCTACGCTCAGTGCCTGCAGCTGGTCTTTGGCGGCCGCATGCCCGCCGTGCGCGCGCCCGCCACGGTGGACGCTTTATCGGCGCTCGCCGCCCATGATCTGATGGACGCTGACGAGGCGGACGCCCTGATCGTCTATTATGGGGCGCTGCGCGATGTGGAGCACCGCATCCAGATGCTCGAAGACGAACAGACCCAGACTCTGCCGATACAGGCCGAGACTCGGCGCGCTGTAGCGGCGCTGTCGGGCACGGATGATCTGTCAGAGTTTGACGCGCGCATGACCGCGCTGATCGGCGCCGTGCATACGGCCTTCTCCGCTCAGTTTGATGATGGCGACAGCCTTGCGACGGAGGCGGGCAGTCTGGTCCTGACCGGAGTCGAGCCGACGCCGGACACGGTCGAGACTTTGGACCGGCTTGGTTTTTCTCAGCCCGACCGGGTGTGGGAGCGGCTGGCCGGCTGGGCGGCGGGGCGGGCGCGCGCGGCGCGCACCGAACGCGCCCGGCGCTTGTTCTCGCGTTTTGCGCCGCGCTTGATCGAGGCGCTGGCGGCCACCGGCGATCCCGACGCCGCCTTCACCCGGTTCTCGACATTCTTTGAAGGGCTACCCAGCGGGGTGCAGCCGCTGTCATTGCTGGTCAACCAGCCCGAGCTTGCACGGGAGCTGATCGCCATGCTGGGGCTGGCGCCACGCCTTGCAGAGGTCCTGGCGCGGCGACCTGCGCTTATGGACAGCCTGCTCGACCCGGCTTTCGCCCGGCCTTTGAGCGAGGACCCGCCCGCCTACCGCATTGAGCGGTTTTCAGGG
This sequence comes from Oceanicaulis sp. UBA2681, assembly GCF_002354675.1. NCBI lineage: Bacteria > Pseudomonadati > Pseudomonadota > Alphaproteobacteria > Maricaulales > Maricaulaceae > Oceanicaulis > Oceanicaulis sp. UBA2681. The sequence goes on from NZ_DEMB01000003.1 coordinate 424,805, forward strand.
CTGGAGGGGCTCGATTACGAGCAGGCGCTGAACGCGGCCCGACGGCTGGCGCGTGAAGAGAAGCTGCGGATCGGCGGTCAGCTCCTTCTGGGGCGCGCGCGGGCGCAGGACGCCGGTCAGGCTTATGCCGATCTGGCGGATGCGTCTTTGGGGGCGATGGCGCAGGCGGCGCTATCGCAAATGAGCCAGCGTCACGGCCCGCCGCCCGGCGACTGGGCGGTGCTGGGGCTGGGCAAGCTGGGCGGGCGAGAGCTGTCGGCGACGTCTGATCTTGATATCATGCTGGTGTTCGAGCCAACCGCTGAAGCCTCGGACGGGCCGCGTCCGCTGGGCGCGCAAACCTGGTTCATCCGTTTCACCCAGCGGCTTGTCTCCGCACTCTCTGCGCCTACCGAGGAGGGTGAGCTGTATGACGTGGATCTGGCCTTGCGGCCTTCGGGCTCGGCTGGGCCCGCGGCGGTCAGCCTGTCCCGCTTTGAAGAGTATTATCAGACGTCTGAAGCCTGGACCTGGGAGCGCATGGCGCTGACCCGTAGCCGAATGGTCGTCGAGGGCGGTCTGGCGGCGCGGCTGGATCGCGCCGTCACGAACGTCATCAAGGCGGCGGGCCCGCCAGACAGGCTGAAAAGCGACGCCGCCGACATGCGCGCCCGACTGGAGCGTGATCGGCCCGCTCGCTCCCCCTGGGACACCAAGCTGCGCGCAGGCGGGCTGATCGATATCGAGTTCATCGCCCAGATCGGCCAGCTGGTGCTGGGCGAGCGGCTGGGCGCTGACACCCAGGGCGCGCTGGATCGGCTGGTGGAGGCCGGCTGGTTGCGCGATGAAGACGGTGAAACGCTCAAAACCGCCCACGAGCTCTACGCTGACCTGACCCAGATCCTGCGCGCCGCTCACGGCGCTGACTTTGACCCGGACAAGGCGAGCGAGCCTTTTGCTCAACGCTTGTGTCAGGCGGCGCATTGCGATGATCTGGACTGCACGGCGGATGCGCTGAACATCGCCGCAGCGCGCGTGCGCACTCTTTTCGAGCGTTATATCGGCGAGGTGACATTCGCCGCGACGGAATAAAGCCATGCCATGCGTACCACAGGTATCAGCGAGGGAGAGAACAAGCCCCGCATCGACACAGGAGATTGGTACGATGAAGAGATTGATGAGCGCCGCAGCCGCAGTGCTGGTTCTGGGATCTGGCGCGGCCCTGGCTCAACCCATGGGGTATGACGGTCCGGGCGCGCGGGGCGCCGAGCATCATGAGCGCGGACGCCATGGGCGGGGTTCCGGGGGGCATGGCATGCGCGGCATGATGATGCTGCAAGCGGCGGACCTGAACGGCGACAACACTGTCACTCGCGCAGAAATTGAACAATTGCAGACTGAAGAGTTTGCATTCCGGGACCGCAATTCGGACGGCTTCCTGGATCAGGCGGACGCCTCTCCCATGCGCCAGCGGATGATGGCGTTGCGTGAAGACCGCCCCCGCCGACGGGAAGGGCGTGGTGGTGACCACGAAGGTATGATGCATGGCGCGGACCTGGATGACGATGGCCGCATCTCGCGCGAGGAATTCATGACGCGCCCTCAGGCGATGTTTGATCGACTGGACGCAAACTCGGATGGCGCCATTACGCCTGATGAACTGGACGCGCATATGCAAGACCGGGCGGAACGGCGAGAAGAACGTCGTGCACCCTGGTGGCGCGACTAGTCGTCCAGTCGAGAAAGCCGCGCGCGTGTCCCGCCCTGTCCTGAAAGTGATTGAAGGTCCCCCCCGCCGGACGGGCGGAGGCGAGGAGGCGCGCGCGGCTGATGCGGCTTTGGCCCAGGGCGTCGCACAAGGCGACGCCGCCGCAATTCGGGCGTTGACCCAACGTTGCCTGCCCAGGGTGCATGCCGTGGCGGCGCGCTTGCTGGGCGATCGGGCTGAGGCGGAGGACGTCGCGCAGGAGACCTTCTTGAAGGTCTGGCGCAAGATCGCGCTCTATGATCCCGAGCGCGCCCGGCTTGAAACCTGGGTGACCCGGATCGCCATGAATGCGAGCTATGACCGGTTGCGAAAAAAGCGTGAGAGCCAGATCAGCGACGATGCGCCAGAACAGGTTGATGACGCTGTCAGCGCTGATGCCCGACTGACGGGTGAGGACGCCTTGAGCCGGGTTCGGGCTGCCGTCGGGGCCTTGCCGGAGCGTCAGAAACTGGCTCTGGAATTGTGCCATTTTCAGGAACGGACCAATATCGAGGCCGCCCTGATCATGGACGTCAGCGTCGAGGCGATGGAATCCCTGCTGGCGCGCGCCCGCAGAGCTTTGAAAAAGACATTGGCGCGAGATCGCGACGAGCTGATCAAGGACGCTGCGGGCTTACACGGATCGGGAAGAGAGCTATGAGCACAGACACAAGTATGACCCCGGACCAGTTTGCAGAGCTTGCTGACGCCTATGGCGGAACGCTGGAGCGCTGGCCCAGCGAGGTGCAAGCTGCGGCCCGCATGTTCTGCGACGCTGAGCCCGACTTCGCGCAGGCGTGCCTGGAAGAGGCGTCCGCGCTCGATCAGCTTCTTGATCTGGACGTCGCCGCGCCGCCTGCGTCCGCGCTGTTTGAGACGATCACGGCCTCCGGCCTGCGCCGCGCCTATGCGCCGCCGCGCTGGGCCGGGATTGCAGCCGCCATCGCGCTGATGTTCGGAGCGGGCGCGGGATGGACCGGCGCCCAGATGAACGCCCAGCCCGAAGACGATGTCATGTACGCCAACGCGTTCTCTGTCCTGTCAGAGACGCAAACCCTGTTTGAGGACGCCTCATGAGCCGGATCAATATCTGGATCGCCCTGCTGCTGGTCTCCGTTCTTGTGAACGGGGTGTTGATCGGGGCGGGCGCGCATCGCTGGCTAAGCGATGACGGCGCGGCGCGCACCTCCATCCGCGCTGACGCTTCGGATGTGGCCCGCATGCGAGGCTTTGAACCGCGCAGGTTTTTCCGTGCGCTACCGGACGAGTATCGCAGGTCCATGTTTGAACAGATGGAAGGCTCACGCGAAGAGGTGTTCGCCCTGATGCGTGATTTGGGGGAGAAGCGTCGCGCCGTGCGTATGGTTCTGACTTCCGATCCGTTTGACCCGGACGCCGCCGCCCAGGCCTTGCGCGAGGCGCGCGAGGCGCGGGCGCGGCTTGAACAGCGCACGGAAGCCTTGATCCTGGACGCCGCCGACAGCTTGCCGGCGGATGTGCGCCGGGCGGCCTTCGAACGCGCTCTGACCCGGCATGGCGACCGCGATCATGATCGGCGACATGGCCGTCATGATGCAGAGCGAGGCGACAGGGATGATGATCGGCGCGGCCCGAACGGACCGCCGCCTGGCGATAGACCCGAGTTCCACTAGACCAGCTCTTGCCTGACGACGCTCAGGCCTCGGCGGTTACGGTCGCGTCTGCATCGGCCGCGTCATCGCCCGGCGTGTTGTGGTCATGATCGGCGGCATGCGCTGGCAGGGTGAAGGAGACTGTGGTGCCTTCGCCAAGTTTGGAATCGATCCGCAAGGCGCCGCCATGCAATTCAATCAGGGATTTGGACAGGGCCAGTCCCAGGCCCGAGCCCTGGTGTTTTTTGGAGTGCTGGCTCTCGATCTGCTCGAACGGGCGACCCACGCGTTGCAGATCGTCTTCTCCAATGCCGATGCCCGTATCTGACACTTGCATCACCACCCCGTCCGCCGCGTGGAAGCCGCGAATCTGCACCTTGCCGCCTTCCGGGGTGAACTTCACCGCATTGGACATCAGGTTGAGAATGACCTGTTTGAGCGCGCGCGGGTCGGCGGAAATTTCCGGCAGTTCGTCGCCCTCGACGGTCAGTTGAATGGACTTCTCTTCAGCGCGGGCGCGCATGATCCGCACACACTGTTCGATGACTTCTGACGGCAGGAGCGGTTCGGGTTGAAGCTGCATCTTGCCGGCTTCGATCTTGGACATGTCCAGAATGTCGTTGATCAGGGAGAGCAGATGCTGACCAGAGCTGAGGATGTCGCCCACATAATCTTGGTAGCGTTCGTGGCCCAGAGGCCCGAACATTTCGCCGGCCATGATCTCTGAGAAGCCGTTGATGGCGTTGAGCGGCGTGCGCAATTCGTGGCTCATATTCGCCAGGAATTCGGACTTTGAGCGGTTGGCTTCCTCGGCGCGGATTTTCTCTTGCTCGTAATTGGCGGCCAGCTCCTGCACGCGCTCCTGGGAGCGACGCAGGTTTTCGACCGTACGGCGCATCTCCCGATCATTTTCCTTCAGCGCGCTTTGTTGTGCTTTCAGCGCCGTGATGTCGGCGCCGACGCTGACGAGGCCTCCATCGGCGGTGCGCCGTTCGGCATAGTGGATCCAGCGGCGGTCGTGCAGCTCAAGGTCATAGTCATTCTGGCCGTCATCTGAGGCGTGCGCCATCTTGATGGCGGGCGCCGCGGCGGCCTCAACCTGCTCATAACTGGCTCCGATACGCAGATCGCCTTCGGAAAACCCGAAAAAGTCGCGAAATTTGCGGTTCCAGAGCACCAGGCGTCCGCGCGCGTCCCAAAGCACGAAGCTCTCGCTCATGGATTCCAGCGCAGCGCGCAGACGTGATTCCGCTGCTGCGACCCGCGCCTGGGCGCCTTTGCGCTCGGTGATGTCGATGGCGACGCCGATGATGCGCCGGGTCTGAGGCAATAAGCGTCCGCGTAATTGCAACCAGACCGGCAGGCCGGCGGCGCGGACTTCCAGGTCCACATCCTGCGCATTGGCGGCGCCGCGGAGCGCGGCGCGCACTTTCGGGCGGTCTTCCTTGCCCAACAGCAGAAGAAGTTCGGGACCTGACATGGATTCGCCCCGCGCGCGGCCGATCAGCTGGGCGAAGGAATCGGTCAGAACGACCTCGTCTGTATCCAGATCCCAATCCCACACGCCGCAGCGCGCCCCCTCGATAGCGAGATGGAGACGGCCTTCGGAATCGGTGAGTTTCGCCTGCGTATCCCCAAGCCGTCCCATCTGATTGCGCAGAACAATCGACAAGGCGATCGCGGTGCCCAGGGGCGCCAGGAACAGCAGCAGATGGAACAACAAGGTGCTATTCCAGGCGCTTCGATTGATGCCGTCCGGACCCAGGCTCAACGCATGCAGAGGCGCGCCGGTGATGGCCGCCGCTCCCAGAATGCGGGCCTCGTCGCCCAGCTGGGCGCCGCGCATGGCGCCGCCATTTCGCGCCATGGCCGAGACGGACACGGGATCCAGGCCCAGCCGTTCGGCGGCGAAAGGCGCGCCGGAAAAGGGAGTCGCCGGGTTCAGCGCCAGCAGTCGCCCTTCGGCGTCCGTCAGCATGGCCACGTCATCGCGGTTCCAGCGCGGCAGCAAGGCCTGTGGCGTAAGGCTGGCGACCAAAGCGCCCACTGACCCGTCAGACAAGGGCGCGGGAGCCGTCAGGACAAGCGGCGGGGTTTGCCCCGGTCTCGCAGCAAGTCCGCTTGACGCCAGCAAGGCCGCGTTGGCGGCGTCGCGCAACATGTCAGGGTCCGCAGCGCCTGCTGCGATCAGGCGGCCGTCCGGGGTCAAGAGCGCCGCAGCGTCCACCCACGGCGCCTCGATCAGATTGTCGAGCCCGGCCTGGGCGCCGGCGTCAAGACTGGCCGGGCTCATCACCTCAAGCTGGGAGGCGGCCATGGCGAGCGCCCCGCGCACTTCAGACAGTCGACCTGAGACACGCTCGGCGATGAAAGCGGCCGTGCGCGCCTGAGACGCCTCAGCCTCGGCGCGCGCCGCTGTCCACTCTTGATGCAACTTCACCAGGATGACGCAGCCAAACACCAGGGAGAAGGCGATGACGGCCAGAGTTGTGGGCCATAACGTGCCTTTCGCTTCAGCGTCGGCCGAAGCGGTGGAGCGGTCGCGATTTGCGCCGCGCGCGGAGTGTTGGCCGACACGAATCATCCTTAGCAAACTAAGGTGTTCCGCGGGCGTTCGTCCAGCGCCGTAAATGGCAGGTTAAGAGGGGCGCCTGAGCGCTTAGGCCATCAGCTGGTCAATGGCGCCCTGATCGTTTTCATCACCGGTTTCGGAGACGTCAACCCCTTCACCGGCATCAGGATTTGCTGAGGCGACAGACCGGCGCTCGGGGCCGGTATAGTCTTCGTGCTTGCGGCGGCGGTCCGGTCCCAGATAGTTCGCGGTCTTCACGAAGGGCCGGGGATTGTTGACCACCGCCACGATCTTTTCCCACATCTGCCGCGCAGTGACCGGCTTGGCGCAGATCTCGGTGACGCCGGCGTCTCGGGCCGCCATGATGCGAGAGCGTTCGGTATGCGCGGTCAGCAAGATGATCGGCACGAAGGGGTTTTTCATATCCGCGCCGCGACGGACCATCTGGATGAACTCCAGCCCATCCAGAAGCGGCATCTGATAGTCCACGATGATCAGGTCGATGGGCTCATGACGCGCAATCTCGAACGCCTCCACGGCGTCGCGTGATTCATGGGTGCGGGAAATGCCGAAACCAAGCAGCATCGAGCGGACAATGCTGATCATGTGAGCATTGTCGTCGATGATCAGGGTGTTCACATTGCCCATGCGGGGCGTCATGGCCGCAGCTCCGTTGGTTCAGCGCGTCTGTCTGAATCCTCTTCAACCTAGGGCGTATGCTGTTGCCGTGTGGTTAATCCACTGACAAATCACCCGGCTGACCTGTATCCGGTCTGGCGTTTACGGCGCGGATCAACTCCGCCGCCGTTTTGGCGAGCGCTATGGTCTGGCTGGAGGCGTCCGGATCGTCCTGAGCCGAGCGCACCAGGCGCTCTGCAAGCGCAAACAGGCTGGGGGCGTGAACGATCAGACGCGCCTGGTGCTCGATACGGCCCGGATCGCGATCATATTCAGCGCCCGGCACCCGCCAGCCGCCCCAGTTCTGGGCGTCTGTCACCACCACGGGATAGCTGCCTGGCTGGGGATGGTGCGCGCATTCCTCGACCGATTGCCATTTGTTGCGCGCCCGCATCAGCCGCCAATTGCCGACCTGGGAATCCTCAACCGCTTCAGCGCTCAACTCATCGGTTGTGAAATCACGTCCAAGTCCGCAATCATAAAGAACTTTCACGGGTTCTTCGACGTCGCGCACCCAATGGGGTTTGACCTTCTCGATCACCGCCCATGTGCCCACCGGTTTGACGTAAACCCGCTGGTGTTTGTGAAACTCAGCTTTCGCCATGTCATGCTCCCTATGGGGTCAAGATGGCATGCCGGTCTCAAAGCCGGGTTAAACACTTTGGTTAATCGCTCTACGCCGTCTGCGCCTGCGACAATTGGAGTAAACCACGCCAGTGGCGGGGCGGCGGGTGAAGTGAAACACTGCGCCCATGACCCGGCTTGAGACGGACCCTTCTCACTGCAGTACAGAGTCGCCTGACGAGGTCGTGCGCCGTTTGGGCGGCGACGCCTCAGACGGATTGGACGAGGCGGAAGCGCGCAAACGTCTGGCTGAAGGCGGCGGCAATGTCATTGACGTGCAGGAAGGGTTTTCGCCGCTGAAGGCGCTGGCGCATCAACTCATCGACCCTTTGGTGATCTTGCTAGCGGTTGCGTCTGGTTTGGCGGCGCTTCTGGGCGAAGTGCTGGACGCGGTGATGATCAGCATCGTGGTGGCGCTGAATGTGGGCTTGAGCTTTTTTCAGGAATGGCGCGCAGAACGCGCCCTCGCTGCGATTGCGGGGCTGATGACGCCCCATAGCACTGTGATCCGGTCGGGGCGCCGCCAGCGCATAAACGCGCTGGATCTGGTTCCCGGTGATCTGGTCGAGATCCGGCGCGGCGACCGCACGCCCGCCGATCTGAAATTGATCACAGCGGAAACGCTGTTGATGGACGAGTCGCCCCTGACCGGCGAATCCCGTGGCGTGCGCAAGGCGCCGGGCGCAGACGCTGAAGGCGCGCCGGTTCATGATCGCGCCTCGATGGCGTTTGCCGGGGCTCTCGTGCTGGATGGACATGCGACGGGGCTGGTCGTCGCAACGGGAGTGCGCACCGAGTTTGGGCGTATCGCGGCGCTGGCGGGCTCGGTCCAGCGTCTGGCTACTCCCTTGCAGCGCAGGCTGGGGCGGTTGAGCGCCATGCTGGGCGGGCTGGCGATCCTGGCGGCGCTCGGCATCATGCTGATCGGGGTCGCGACCGGGCGTCCGCTGCTGGAGATGGTGTTCACCGGCGTCTCGCTGGCGGTGGCGGCGGTGCCCGAAGGCTTGCCGGCAGTGGTGGCGTTGACGCTGGCTTTGGGCGTGCGCGCCATGGCGCGGCGCAATGCACTGGTCCGGCGGTTGCGGGCGGCGGAGACGTTGGGATCGGCCACGGTCATCTGCACGGACAAGACCGGCACGCTGACCACCGGCGAGATGACGGTGGTGGAGACGCTCACCGCTCAAGGCCGGTGGGAGGTGGGGGCCGGAGAGCCTGATGCGCTGGCGCATGCGGCGCTTTATTCCGCCGGTGTCTGCAACAACGCCGAGCTGTGTCCGGACGGAGCCGTGCAGGGCGAGCCGACCGAGCGGGCCTTGATGCTCGCTGCGCTGGAGCACACCACGCTCGATGGGGATGCTCCGCCGGACCGTCTGGCGGAACAGCCGTTCAGCGCGGAACGCAAACGCATGTTGGTGCAGGTGCGCGATGGCGACGCCGCGATGATCCATGTGAAGGGCGCGCCAGATTTCGTGTTGCCGCTGTGCGCGCATTTGGCGACGCAAACCGGCGTCGCCAAAATGGATGAGGCGGCGCGACGCGACTGGACCGAACGGGCGGAGGCCATGGGGCGCCGCGGCCTGCGGGTGCTCGCCATTGCGCGCAAACCCCATGACGAGGCTGACCTGGTCGAGCATGATCTGACCTTTCAGGGGCTGGTGGGATTGATGGATCCGCCGCGGCCGCGCGCGCGCGCCGCCCTGGACGCCGCCCGCAGCGCCGGGCTTCAGGTGATCATGATCACAGGCGATGCGGCGGGGACGGCGGAAGCCATCGCCCAGGCGGTGGGGTTCGCCCCCGGCCGGGTGCTCAGCGGCGCCGAGATTGACGCGCTTGATGATGCAGGCCTCGATCAGGCGCTGAAAACCGCGAACGTGCTCAGCCGCACCACGCCCGAACACAAGCTTCGGGTGGTGCGACATCTTCAGGGCGCCGGTGAGGTCGTGGCCATGACCGGCGATGGCGTCAACGACGCCCCCGCGCTCAAGCAGGCGGATATCGGCGTAGCCATGGGAATCCGCGGCTCGGACGCGGCGAAGGCGGCGGCGGATCTGGTGCTGCTTGATGATGACTTCAGCACCATCATCGACGCGGTGCGTGAAGGCCGGCGGCAGGAGGCGGCGATCCGCAATTTCACCTGTTTCCTGCTGGCCACCAATCTGGGCGAAGTGCTGGCGGTGGGGCTGAACATCGCGTCCGCTGCGCCGCTGATCCTGACGCCCTTGCAACTCTTGTGGGTCAATCTTCTGACAGATGGCCCCATCGCCCTGGTCCTGGGCGCCGAACGGGCGGCGCCCGATCTGATGGCGCGCCCGCCGCGCCGCCCTGAGGCGCCGGTTGTGGACAAGACCGCGCTTGGCGTGATCGCCATGTTCGGCGCCGCGTCAGCCGCGGCGACGCTGGCGGCGTTTCAGGCCTCTCTGGCGTTGGGCGAGGAGGCCGCGAATGCGGCGGCTTTCAGCGCTGTGGTGATCTTGAGCGCCAGCATCGTCTTCAGCTTTCGCTCCCAAACCCTGCCGTTGGCGCGGCTGGGGTGGCGCGGCAATGTCTGGCTGCCGGTCGCAGCGCTGGCGGCGGTTCTGACCCAGCTGGCCCTGGTGTTCGCGCCGCCCTTGCAGGCCTTGATGGGGCTGGCGCCGCCCAGCGCTCTGTCCTGGCAGATTATCGCTGGCGCGGCGCTTGTTCTGCTTCTCGTTCCCGAGACGATCAAATATCTCCTGCAGGCGCGTCGGCGCTGATGATTGCGCTTTTCGCGGCGGCGGCCTAAATCCGTGGTCCATGACCCAGAACACGCTGACCCTTCGAAAGCCCGACGACTGGCATGTGCATTTGCGCGACGGCGCGATGCTCGACCTGGTCGCCGATTTCACCGCCCGCCAATTCGCCCGCGCGATCGTGATGCCGAACCTGACCCCGCCCGTGACGACGGTGGATCAGGCGCGCGCCTATCGCGACCGGATCAATGCGGCGGTTCCGCTCGAGCGCGGTTTCACGCCGTTGATGACGGCGTATCTGACCGACACGATTGAAGCGGACGAGATCGAGCGCGGCTTCAAGGCGGGCGTCTTCACAGCGGCCAAGCTCTACCCGCAGAACGCCACCACCAATTCCGCTCATGGCGTCAGCGACATCGCCAATATCCGCCCGGTGCTCGAGCGGATGGAAAAGCTGGGCATGCCGCTTCTGGTCCATGGCGAGGTGGTGAGCCCCGATATCGACATTTTCGATCGAGAGGCGGTCTTCCTCGACACGGTTCTGGGGCCGCTGATCAAAGCCATGCCCGGCCTGCGCGTGGTGCTCGAGCACATCACCACCGAGCAGTCCGTCGACTTCGTGAAGGCGGGCGGAGACAACATCGCCGCGACCATCACCGCGCACCATCTGCGTATTGACCGCAATGACATGCTGGTGGGCGGCATGCGTCCCCACGCGTATTGCCTGCCGGTGGCCAAACGCCGCCTGCACAAGCTCGCCCTGCGCAAGGCGGCGGTGTCCGGGGATCCGAAATTCTTCCTGGGCACCGATACCGCGCCCCATGAGCGCCACGCCAAGGAAAGCGCCTGCGGTTGCGCGGGGATTTTCAGCGCGCCGGTGGCGATTGAAAGCTATGCGCAGACGTTTGAAGAAGAGGGCGCTCTGGACAAGCTGGAAGGCTTCGCCAGCGAGTTTGGCCCGGCCTTCTACCGTCTGCCGCTCAATGAGGGGACGATCACGCTGGAGCGCCAGCCCACCGAAATCCCCGCGACGATTGACGCGGGCGACATCAAGGTCGTCCCGTTCCACGCCGGGGAAGTGATGAACTGGCGGCTGGTCGAGGACTGACCTTACAGCTCCAAGCCGATCTGAATGCAAAAACGCCGCCCTGCGAAATGCAAGGCGGCGTTTTCAATGGCGCGGGGGCGTCGCCTAGGCGGCGGGCGCGTCAACGCTGCTCATGTCGATCACGAAGCGATAGCGCACATCAGCCTTCTCCATGCGGTCAAAGGCGGTGTTGATCTCGTCCATCTTGATCATTTCGCACTCGGGCAGGATGTTCATGCGGCCGCAGAAATCGAGCATTTCCTGGGTTTCCGCGATGCCGCCGATCAGGGATGCGGCGATGCGGCGGCGGCCCATCAGCATGGGCGGCGTGGCGAACTCCTCCATCGGGCCGACCTGGCCGACGAGCGTCAGCGTGCCGTCCACGTCCAGAAGCGGGATGTAGGGGTTCACATCATGTTTGACTGGAACGGTGTCGATAATCAGGTCCAGAGAGCCGCGGGCGGCTTTCATGGCGGCCTTGTCGGTGGAGATCAGCACGGTGTCTGCGCCCAGCTCCAGCGCGTCCTTTTCCTTGCTGGGCGAGCGGCTGAGCACGGTCACGTGCGCGCCCATGGCGACGGCCAGCTTGATGGCCATATGGCCGAGCCCGCCCATGCCCACGACGCCGACCCGGCTGCCCGGACCCACATTCCAGGTGCGCAGCGGCGAATAGGTGGTGATGCCGGCGCACAGCAGCGGCGCCGCCCGTGACAGGTCGAGCCCGTCCGGCATGGCCAGCACGAACTCTTCACGCACTACGATATGCTTGGAATAGCCGCCCTGGGTGGGCTCGCCGGTGATCCGGTCCTTTGAATCATAGGTGGCGGTCATGCCATTGCGGCAGAACTGTTCTTCGCCATGACCGCACTGGTCGCACTCCTGGCAGCTGTCGACCATGCAGCCCACGGCCACATCGTCGCCGACTGCGTAGTGCTCGACATCCGGGCCGACGGCGATGACCTTGCCGACGATTTCATGGCCGGGGACGACGGGGTAATCCACCTTGCCCCAATCGCCGCGCGCCGTGTGAAGGTCGGAGTGACACACGCCGCAATAAGTGATCTCGATGGCGACATCATTGCCGCGCAGCTCACGGCGTTCGAAATCATAAGGCGCGAGCGGCTTGTCGGCGGAATAGGCGGCGTATCCGGTGGTTTTCACGGATGTCTCCTCAGACTGGCTTCACTGGGTCTGCCACAGATGTAGGGCCAAGCACTTATATCGCAAGCGATATAAAGTAACGCTTGGCCCTGCGTCTGCAGTCGTCGAGCGGGACGCTCCGCCTCAGAAGGGCAGGGGACGCTCTGCGTGTTGCACCGTGATCCAGTGGTCGGTGGTGAATTCCTCGATGGCCCAATCGCCGTTGAAGCGGCCGAGCCCGGAGTTCTTCTCGCCGCCGAAGGGAGCGTTGGCGTCATCATTGACCGAATGGTCGTTGATATGGGTCATGCCCGTATCCATGCGGCGGGCGAACGCTGCGGCGCGTTCGGTGTCGCCAGAGTGCACGGCGCCGGAGAGCCCGTATTCGGTGGCGTTGGCCAGTTCGAGCGCATGCGCTTCATCGCGCGCTTTCAGGATGCCGGCGATGGGGCCGAAGATCTCGTTATACGCCAGCTCCATCTCCATGGTGACGTCCGCAAAGACATGCGGCGGCACGAGCTGGCCCTTGATGTCGCCTTCAACCAGCGGCCGGGCGCCGTCCTTTTTCGCCTGGGCGATCTTGTCTTTCAGGCCGTCCAGCTGGCTTTCATTGATGATCGGGCCGACCGCGGTGTCAGGGTCTGACGGATCGCCGTATTTCAGGCTCCGAACCCGCTCAGCGAACTTCTCGACGAAGGTGTCATACAGGCTCTCGTCGACGATGATGCGGTTCACCGCGATGCAGATCTGGCCCTGGTGCAGGAATTTGCCCGCCACCGCCGAGTTCACGGCGCGGTCGAGATCGGCGTCATCGAGCACGACAAAGGCGTTGTTGCCGCCAAGCTCCAGCGCCAGGCGTTTCAGATCGTCGCTGGCGGCGACCTTGCTCGCGATGCCCTTGCCCACCGGGGTTGAGCCCGTGAAGGAAATCAGCTTCGGGATGGAATGCTCGACAAACGCGTCGCCGATGTCAGAGCCCTTGCCGATCACCACATTCAAAAGGCCTTTCGGAAGCCCGGCTTCTTCAAAGATTTTGGCCAGCAAGAGCCCGCCGGAGACCGGCGTGTCAGACGCAGGTTTCAGAACCACGGCGTTGCCAAGCGCCAGCGCCGGCGCGACGGAGCGTTGCGCCAGGTGCAGCGGGAAATTCCACGGCGAGATGACGCCGACCACGCCCAGGGGCTTGCGATAGACGCGGCTTTCCTTGCCGGGAATATTGGACGCCAGAATGCGGCCTTCCACGCGCAGCGGGAAACTCGCCGCTTCTTCGGTGATGTTGCGGGCGTTGGACCATTCCGCCTCGGCCTTGATGCGGGTGGAGCCGCTTTCCTTGATCAGCCAGTCGACGATTTCCTCGTGCCGGTCTTCAAAGATCGACACGGCCTTGCGCAAAACGGCGGTTCGTTCGGCAGGCGCTTTCCCGGCCCAATCCTGCTGCGCCTCTCGCGCAGCGTCATAAGCGGCGTTCAGATCGTCTTCGCTGGCGGCCTCGATCTTTGTCAGCACATCGCCCGTGTACGGGTCCGTGCTCTCCATGGTTTGGCCTGCGCCGCCTGTGCGCCATTCGCCAGCGATGAATTGACGGTTCAGATCGGTATAAGCGTCGGTCATGGGAAATCCTTGAAACGGGGGAGGGCGCGCTTCGCAAGGCGTCGTCTGGTGCGGCTTGGGTGCTCTTGCGAGGAAGCGCTTCGTCAGCGTGCCCACAAGTAACGCCTGGATGGATTGGGAGTTTCATGCGAGCTGAGGTTTTCTGACTCGCGTGCGGCCCTGATTTGCGATTTTGCCCGTCTCGCCTTACATCCCCCGCCCATGACAGACAGCGCAGCACAACTGGATCGCCGTTTCACCGTGGCGCCCATGATGGACTGGACGGACCGGCACTGCCGCGCCTTCCATCGCATCCTCACGCGCCGGGCGGTGCTCTATACCGAGATGGCGGTGGATCAGGCGCTGATCCATGGCGATGTGCCGCGCCTGATCGGCTTTGACGCCTCCGAGCATCCCGTCGCCATCCAGCTGGGCGGGTCTGATCCCGAGATTCTGGCGCGCGCCTCGAAGATCGCCGAGAGCTATGGCTATGTCGAGATCAATCTCAATGTGGGCTGCCCGTCAGACCGGGTTCAATCTGGCAAGTTCGGCGCCTGTCTGATGCGTGAGCCCGAGCTGGTGCGCGACTGCCTGATCGCCATGCGCGAGGCCGTGTCGGTCCCCGTCACCGTCAAGCACCGGCTGGGCGTGGATGACCAGGACCCCGAAAAGACCCTGTTCGGCTTTGTCGAGACGGTGCGCGAGAGCGGGGTTGAGACCTTTATCGTCCATGCGCGCAAGGCCTGGCTGAAAGGGCTGAGCCCCAAGGAAAACCGCGACGTGCCGCCGCTCGATTATGATCTGGTGCGCCGGATGAAGGCCGAGCACCCCGATCTCGAAGTGCTGCTCAATGGCGGTCTTGAAAGCCTTGAGCATGGCCTTGCCGAGATCCATGGCACGGACGGGATCATGTTGGGGCGCGCTGCCTATCACACGCCCTGGACGCTGGCTGAAGTGGATGCCCGCGTCTATGGCGCGGCGTCCGACCCATGCGCGACGCCGTTTGACGCGGTCGAGGCCTATCGCCCCTATGTGGAGGCTCAGCTTGAGCGCGGCGTGAAACTTCACGCCATCACCCGGCACATGCTGGGCCTGTTCGCAGGCCGTCCCGGCGCGCGCAAATGGCGTCAGGTATTGTCTGAGCGCGCTAACCGGCCCGGCGCCGGCTGGGAGGTTCTGGAAGATGCGCTGGCTGCAGTGCGCCCGGCGGCGGCGGAATAACGCCAGTCTTCAGCCGTGTTGCAGCGCGACACGAAACCGGGCCATGTTGGGCCAAGTCACTGGTCCTTCTGAAAGGCTCGCCCCATGGACGCCTCGCTGATTCCCTTCATCCTGACCTTGCTGGCCGTGGGCGCGTTCGCCGGCCTGATCGCGGGGTTGTTCGGCATTGGCGGGGGCATCGTGATGGTGCCGGCGCTGTATTATGTGCTGACCGCGCTGGGGTATGAAGCCCACGCCATGCATGCGGCGGTGGGCACCTCGCTCATGGTGATCGTCACCACCTCCTTGCGTTCGGTCGCCGCCCACGCCCAGAAAGGGGCGGTGGATTTCGCGGTGCTCAAGGGCTGGACGCCCTTCATCGTCATTGGCGCCTTGCTCGGCTCCGCCGTGGCGGATCTTGCGCCGGGGCGGGCGCTGACGGGATTGTTTGGCGCCGTGGCGCTTTTGCTGTCTGCGCAATTCTTCTTCGGGCGCCCGGACTGGAAGCTCGCGGACCAGCTCCCCGGTCATCCCTGGAAGGCGCTGCTGGGCGGCGTCATCGGCGTGTTGTCATCCCTGATGGGAATCGGCGGCGGCGTGTTCGGCGTCACCCTGATGACCATATTCGGCAAATCCATGCATACCGCCGTGGCGACCGCCGCCGGTTTCGGCGTCGCGATCGGCCTGCCCGGCGCCATCGGCTTCATGGTAGCGGGGCTGGATGAGCCGGGCCGCGCGCCGTTTTCCCTGGGCTATGTGAACATGGCCGCCTTTGTGACGCTGGCGGCGTCGGCGGTGTTCCTCGCGCCGGTAGGGGCCAATCTCGCCCATCGCCTGAACGCCAAGCGCCTCAAGCAGATTTTCGCCATCGGCCTTCTGGTCATGGCGTTGAACATGCTGCGTGAAGCGATTTTTGTCGGCTGAATCAGGACCTGATCAGCGCGCGGACTTGCGCGCCTGCCGATAGGCCGCCTCGCGGGCTTTCAGCTCGGGCTTGATGGCGAGCCGTTCGGCCTGGCTCATCAGGGTCCAGCGTCCCAGCTCATCCATGGTGCGAAAACAGCCCACGCAGATCGCCTGGTTCGGGTCGACCACGCACACGCGCTTGCAGGGGCTCCAGATTGGGTCTGTCATGGGGCGCAAACTGGCGCGTTAAGGCTTCTGCTGCAAGCGCACTAGTGTTTCTTTAAGAAAACGGTATTTTGGCGAACCTGTGACAAACGCCCGGCGCGGCGTGAGCCGTCATTAGGGGATATCATCAGATATGATTGAAGATCTGGGTCTGCAGCTGCGCAGCCTCATCGGCGTGTTCGTGTTTCTGGCGATCGCCTGGGTGTTGGGGCCGCGCAAGACGCCGCCTGTGGTGCTGATTATTGGCGGTGTGGCGGTGCAGTTCGCCATCGCCATTTTGCTGTTCAGCTTTGCGCCGACGCGCGCTTTCCTGTCCTCGCTGACGACCGTAGTGGAGGTGCTGCAAGCAGCCACCACCCAAGGCACCAGCTTTGTGTTCGGGTATCTGGGCGGCGGTGAGAACCCCTATATGATCCACGAAGGGATGGAGGGGCTGACCTTCACCTTCGCCTTCCAGGCCCTGCCCATGGTGATCGTGCTGTCCGCGATCTCGGCGGTGTTGTGGCGCTGGCGCATTCTTGAATTCGCCGTGCGCGGCTTCGCCAGCCTGTTCCGCCGCATCCTCAACCTGTCCGGCGCCGCCTCGCTGGGCGCGGCGGCCAACATTTTCCTCGGGATGACTGAAAGCCCGGTGCTGATCCGTCCGCGCCTGCCGGCGATCTCGCGGTCCGACCTGTTCCTGATCATGACGGTGGGCTTCTCCACGGTCGCAGGCTCGGTGATGGCGATCTATGTCAGCCAGTTGAACGCCGTGCTCGATGACGCCGCCGGTCACATCCTGACCGCCTCGCTGATCTCGGTGCCCGCCGCCGCCGTTCTGGCGCGCCTGATGCATCCGCAGGACGAAACCGCCGAACAGGCCGAGAAAGAACGCATCCCTGTCCAGCTCTATCACTCCACCATGGACGCCCTGACCACGGGCGTGTCTGACGGCGTGAAGCTGTTTGTGAACATCATCGCCATGCTCTTGGTGTTCACCGCCATTGTGGCGCTGATCAACTTCATGCTGGGCGGTCTGCCAGACTTCATGGGCGAGCCGATCACCGTTCAGCGCGTTCTGGGCTTCATCTTCTCTCCGCTGGTCTGGATCGCCGGACTGCCGTGGAGCGAGGCGCAAGCCGGCGGCACCGTGATGGGCTTCAAGACGGCCCTGAACGAGATCTTCGCTTATGACGCGCTGGCTGCGAACGCCGACCAGCTCAGCCCGCGCTCGCGCCTGATCATGACCTATGCGGCGTGCGGCTTTGCGAACTTCTCCTCGGTGGGCATTCTGGTGGGCGGCCTGATCGCCGTAGCCCCGAGCCGCCGCGAGGATATTCTCCAGCTCGCCCCGCGCGCGCTCATCTCGGGCACCCTCGCCACGCTGATGACCGGCGCCGTGATCGGCGCCCTGCCGATGAGCCTGTTCAGCTAGGCTTTTGAGAGGCAGACACGAAAACGGCCCCGGAAAACCGGGGCCGTTTTTGTTTGGGGCGATTCAATCTCTTTTTTCCTCTTCCCCGGCGAAGGCCGGGGCCCAGAGCCGGATGCGCGGCGCTTGATGATCTCTGGATCCCGGCCTCCGCCGGGAAAGAGAAGGGTATTTTCAACGCTCTCAGACTGTCATCGGACGGCTTGTCCGGCCGATCCATGCCGGTTGGTTTGATGACAGGTTCCGGCATGGATTCACCGGATAAACCGGTGAATGACAAGATTAGGATTGAAGGGTCAAGCGAACACGCAGGCCCCTAATCACCCCGCCTTGGAAAGAACTTGCTGCGCAGCCATCCCAGCGTGGAATTACCCGAAAGCTGCTCGCGGTAGGCGGCTTTCATGAATCGGTCGAGGCCGTCAGCGTCGCCCAACATCTCCATGCGCGTTTTGAACGGGCCGTCAGGGTCCAGCGTCTTGACGGTTCTGGCCGGAGCGCCGGCGACGACGGTGTTGGCGGGCACATCCTTGGTGACCACAGAACGCGCGCCGATGACGGCGTTGTCGCCAATGGTCACGCCCTTTCCCACAAACGCCCCGTCGCCGATCCAGACATTCTTGCCGATGACCACCGGGGCGCTGGGCGGGCGCGGGGTGATGCGGTCATAGATGTCGTGCCAGTCACTATCCGTGATGGTGACGGACTTGGCGATCAGGGCGCCGTCTCCGATGGCGATCTTCTCCGCCGCCAGAATGCGCACGCCGCCCGCGAAGAAGCAGCAATCGCCGATCACGATTTCGCCAGGCGCATCCCGGGGCGACCAGACGGTGAAGCTGACGGGCTGGTCGCTTCGGCTGACCACATGGATGGCTTGCCCTGCATGCACATTGGGGCCGAACACTTCCACATTCCACGGGCGCACGATCTTGGCGTTCTGGCCCAGACTTTCGAAATGCGGCTCCAGAAAGCGCCGGACCCACCAGTTTTCATACTGCTCCCAAAGATCGTGCATCCAGTAAGGGCGGTGGTCATGACGCATGGTTTTGGAGTATCCAGCCAAGAATGAGCGAAGACGTTATCGAAACCGCGATTCTGTCCCTGGTCGAGGCGCGAGGGCCGGATAAAAGCATCTGCCCGTCCGAGGCGGCCCGTGAAGTCTTTCCTGAAGACTTCCGCAAACGCATGCGCCATGTGCGCAATGCGGCGATCCATCTGGCCCGCCAGGGCAAGGTGGTGATCCTGCGCAAGGGCAAGCCGGTCGACCCTGAAAACTTCAAGGGCGTCTACCGCCTGGCCAAGGCGCCGGACGCGCCGGCGCCTGAAAGCGATGGCTGAGGATTTCGACCAGCTGAAAGCGCAGATCCGCGCCTGCCGGGTCTGCCAGCCCCATCTTGATCATCCCGTGCGCCCTGTGGTGCGCGGAGAGGCGAGCGCGGTCATCCGCATCATCGGACAGGCGCCAGGCACGCGGGTTCAGCTGAGCGGCATGCCCTTCACCGATCCCAGCGGGGATCGTCTGCGCGACTGGATGGGGGTGAGCGAGGCCGAGTTCTATGACGAGCGCGCCATCGCCATCACGCCCATGGGCTTCTGCTTTCCCGGTCTCGACGCCAAGGGCGGAGACAAGCCGCCGCGTCGTGAGTGTCCGCCGCTCTGGCAGGATCGGGCGAGCACGGCGTTACCCCATGTGAAGCTGACCTTGCTGGTGGGCGCCCACGCCCAGCGCTGGCATCTGGGCGAGGCGGCGGCGAAAACCCTGACTGAAACCGTAAAGCAGTGGCGACTGCACTTGCCTGATTATGTTGCGCTGCCGCATCCCAGCTGGAGAAACACGGGCTGGTTGAAACGTAACCCTTGGTTTGAGAACGAGGTTTTGCCCGAGCTAAAAGCTCGCGTCCGCAAAATGCTGAACAGTCTAAATTGACCGTACATTTACCCAAGTAAAACGGGCACTTGCACACGATTGTCACAGGGAGTATCGAGGCGTCGCACACGCTGGACCCTGGGTGTTTGCGACCGCCAACGAAGCGGCGCCGCTCCACCAGCGGATTTTTATTCGTATCGCGACAGGAAGGACTCCCCGCTCATGAGCCTGTTCGAGCACAAAGCGTTTGATAATCACGAGAAAGTTCTGTTCGCCACGGACCCGGCGACGGGGCTGAAGGCTATCCTGGCGGTGCACTCCACCGCACGCGGCCCGGCCGTGGGCGGTTGCCGCATGTGGTCTTATCCGTCCTCTGCCGAGGCGGTGACCGACGTGCTGCGTCTGTCCCAGGGCATGAGCTACAAGAACATCATGGCGGACCTGCCCATTGGCGGCGGTAAATCCGTAATCATGCGCCCTGAAGGCGATTTTGACCGCCAGGCGTTGTTTGAAGCCTTTGGTCGTGCGCTGGAAAGCCTCAATGGCCAGTACATTTCTGCTGAAGATGTGGGCGTGTCGCCGGACGACATGGTCGCTGCGCGCCGCACCACCCGCCATGTTGTGGGCCTGCCTGACGGCACGGGCGATCCGTCGCCGGTCACCGCCAAGGGCGTGTTCATGGGCATTCAGGCCGCCGCAGCTCGCGGTCTGGGCTCTGAAGACCTCAATGGCGTGAAGATCGCCGTGCAGGGCGCGACCGGCCATGTGGGCGCCTATCTGTGCCGTCATCTGGCCGAAGCCGGCGCCGAACTGCATCTGGCAGACATTCGCGCCGCCGAGCTGCATGCGCTCGCCAAGGAGCTGGGCGCGACCGTGGTTGAAGATCCCAACGCCATCTACGACGTGGATGCGGACATCTTCACCCCGTGCGCTCTGGGCGCGATCATCAACCCTGAGACCATTGACCGCCTGAAGGTCAAAGTGGTCGCGGGCGCCGCCAACAACCAGCTGGAGACCCGCGACATGGGCGCCGAGCTGCAAAAGCGCGGCATCTTCTACGCCCCTGATTACGTCATCAACGCCGGCGGCATCATCAATGTTATGGGCGAGCTGGACGCGCGCTTCGACGCCAAATGGGTTGAAGGCAAGCTGGTCACCCTGAAAGCCACGCTGGGCGAGATCATGGACACCGCGGCGCGTGAAGCGCGTCCGGCGAACATTGTCGCTGACGAACTGGCGCGCCAGCGTCTCGCGGACGCTGCCGAGCAGAAAGCGCTCGCGGCCGAATAAGCGCGCTTTCTGACTTGAAAGACACTTGAATTGTGAAACGGCGGCCTGTACTCAGGCCGCCGTTTTTGCATTGAAGGACTTGAGGCCCATGAAGCTACAGACCCGTTCCGCCCCTCGCGCAACCTTGTCTGGAGTCCGTCATGTCCGCCTTGTTATCTGCAAACTCGCTTACCCTTCGCACCCCTGATCATCACGTCCTGCTTGAGGACTTCACCCTCAATTTCGGCTGTGAGGTCACCGGTGTGGTCGGCCCGAACGGGGCAGGGAAATCAACCTTGCTCAAGGCGCTCGCCGGCGCGCTGACTCCTGCGAGCGGTCAGGTGCTGTGTCAGGGCCGCATCGGCTGGATGGAGCAATCCGGTCCTGACGCGACAGGCGATGTGGCGTCGGGTCTGGGCGTCAGCGAGGCTCTGGCCCGTCTGTCCCGCATTCTGGCGGGCGAGGGGGGTGAGGCCGACTTTGATCATGCAGACTGGACGCTGGAAGCGCGTGTGGAGGCGTCGCTTGAGCAAATGGGGCTGAGCGGCCTTGCGCTCACTGCGCCGCTCTCATCGCTTTCTGGCGGGCAGCGCGCGCGACTGGCTCTGGCCCAGGCGATGCTGGACGCGCCGGACATTCTGATGATGGACGAACCGACCAACAATCTCGACGCCGAGGGTCGGGACGCGGTGCACCAGATAATGGCGGACTGGCCAGGCGGGCTGGTGATCGTCAGCCATGATCGCGCGCTCCTGGAGCGTGTGGACCGGATTATCGCCCTTGAAGGGCCGGGCTGGTCCGTGTTTGGCGGCGGCTGGACTGAGTATGTGACGCAGCGAGATGCGGCGCGGGCGCGCGCCGAAGCCGAGCATGATCGGCTGGAGGCGGACGCGCGTCAGATCAAACGCGCTGCGAAAGAGGCTCATGCGCGACTGGAGCGACGCGCGCAATCGGGGAAGCGCCAACGTGCTGATGGCAGCAACGCCAAGGTCTTGCTCGACGCCATGAAAGCGCGCAGCGAGAGCACTGCCGCGCGGCTGGCCGGCGTGCGGGACAAACGGGTTTCGGACGCCGAAGCGAAGCTGGAGGCGGCGAGCGATCAGCGTCATCGCGGACCCAGGCTCTCTATCCGGGCTCAGGGCGCGGATAGTCCGTCAGGCCGTACGGTTCTGGCGTTTGACGCTGTGAGCTTCAGCTATGGCGAGACGGCGCTCATTGATCGCTTGAGCTTTGCGATCACGGGCGGGATACGTCTGGCGTTGGCTGGTCCCAATGGCGCCGGCAAGACGACCGTGTTGAAACTGGCGCAAGGGCTGTTGACGCCGCGCTCTGGCGAGATCCGGCGGACGGTGGGCCGCATCGCGCGGCTGGACCAGACGGTGAGTGATCTCGATCCGGATTTGACCGTGGTCGAGGCGCTGCGCGTCCGTGATCCGAACCTCTCCATAAACGCCGCCTATGCCGCTTTGGCGCAATTTGATCTGCGGAACGCGCAAGCCGAGAAGCGTGTGGGCGTTTTAAGCGGCGGGGAAAGACTGCGCGCCGGGCTGGCGGGCGTTCTGGGCGGCGAGCCGCCAGAGTTGATCTTGCTGGACGAACCCACCAATCACCTCGATATCGAGGCTGTAGAGGCTTTGGAGGACGCGCTGAACGGCTTTGGCGGCGCGATCCTGGCGGTCAGCCATGACCAGGCGTTTCTTAACGCCATCAGGCTTGACCAGACGCTCAGCCTTGATCGGGCTCGGCTCTGACCAGATGGGCGAAGGCGGGCTCTACGTTGAGACGAACGGCGTCGCCGACCCGGTGGTTTTCTTTCAGGCTGGCTCGCGCTTCCAGTATCTGACCGGTCTCAAGTCGACAGATCAGGCGCGCATAGCCTGAACTGACCCGCCGCTGGGTGATCATCGCCAAGGCGCCCTCCGCATCGGCGCGTCCCAGCTTTACGCCTTCCGGGCGGACCAGCAGCAGGGCTGTGTCGCCGTCAGTAAAGTTTTGCGCCGGGTACTGCCCCAGAAGGGTGTGCGCGGCGCCGTCGCGGATATCGGCGTCAAACGCGCCCACATCGCCCAAGAGTCGCGCAGCGGTCAGCGAATTGGGCTTCATGTACAAGGTGTCCGGCGCGCCGGTCTGAATGATCCGGCCTTCATTCATCAGCGCAATGGAATCAGCCAGCTCCAGCGCCTCTTCGGCGTCATGGGTGACGATCAGGGTCGCCGCTTCCGACTGCCGCAGGACATCGGCGGTGGCGCCGCGCAGTTCAGAGCGCAGACGGCGGTCGAGCCCGGAGAACGGCTCGTCCAGCAACATCACATCGGGTTTGATCGCCAGCGCCCGCGCCAGCGCCACACGCTGCTGCTCGCCGCCCGACAGCTCATGTGGGTAGGCTTTGGCGCGATGGCCCAGCTCGACGGCTTCCAGGCGGGCGAGGGCGGTCTGGCGACGCTGGTCCTTGGAGCCCTCACGCAGGCCGAACGCCACATTGTCGAGCGCGGTCAAATGCGGAAACAGCGCATAATCCTGAAACACCACGCCGCAGCGCCGGTCTTCAGGCGGTTTGTGAAGGCCTGGCGCGCTCCAGAGATGGTTTTCAAACCGGATCTCACCGGCGTCCAGCGGCTCCAGACCGGCGATGGCGCGCAGCAAGGTCGACTTGCCTGAGCCAGAGGGGCCCAACAGCGCCGTCACCCGCCCGCAGGTCAAGGTCAGCTCCACCCCGTCCACGGCGGGCCGACCCGGGGCGAACCTCACCAGGGCGCCGGAGACTTCCAGCAGGCGGTCATCAAGTTTGACGGCGGTCATGTCAGGCGGGCTCACAGTCATCGGGCGGCTTCCTGCCGGGTGATGCGGCGGGCGATCCAGATCATGGGCGGCAAGGCGATCAAGGTGATCAATAGCGCAGGCAGGGCCGCTTCGCCCAGCCGTTCGTCAGAGGCGTAATTGTTCGCGATCACCGCCAGCGTGTCATAATTGAACGGACGCAGGATCATCGTGGCGGGCAATTCCTTGAGCACCTCGACAAACACCAGAAGCGCTGCGAGCAGGGAGCCTGACATCACCAGCGGACGGTGCACGCGCCAGGCCGTCTCGCCCGGCCCCGCGCCCAAAGTGCGTGCGGCCATGTCCAGCGTCGGCGTGACCCGTTGCAACGCGCTTTCAGACGGACCGATGGCGGCGGCGGCGAAGCGCGATTGATAGGCGAAGATCAGCGCGATCACCCCGCCCGAGACCAGGATCGGAAACTGCGCGCCGGTCATCGCCGTCCACGCCCCGTCGAGGCCGGTCTGCAGTCCGCCCAGAAGCACGAGAACGCCCAGCGCCGCGACCGATCCGGGAACGGCGTAGCCCAGGCCCGCCAGACGCGCCGCGGCGACGGCGGCGGGTTTGCGGCTGCGCAGCGCGTAGGCGCAGGCCAGTCCCAGAACCGCCGCGGCCAGCCCGGACAGAACAGCCAGGGTCAGCGAGTGTGTCGCGGCCTGGATCAGGTCGCGCGCGACCGGCGCGTGCAAGGCGCGATAGCCCAGACGCGCCAGCGGAATGATCAGGCCAATGAGGACCGGGCTCAGACAGGCCAGTATGGCCAGTGCGGCCCGCGCTGGGTCGAGATCCATGCGCCGGGGCGGACGGCGTCGGCCCGAGGCGCTGGTCTGGCGGGCGCGCTGGCGCTGGCTGCGCTCAAGCGCGAATAGGACAAAGGCGATCATCACAAGGATCAGCGCCAGGCGCGCGGCGTCGGCGATGGCGCCTTCGCCCGCCCAGGCGCGGATCAGGCCCACTGACAATGTAGGCGCGCCCAGATGGACGACAGCGCCATAGTCAGCGAGGCTTTCCATCACCACCAGCGCCAGCCCGGCGGCAATGGCGGGGCGGGCCATGGGAATGGCGGCGCGGACAAACGCCTCGCGCGGCTTGGCGCCCAGCGTGCGGGCGGCTTCATAAGCGTCAGCGGACTGACCGGCGAAGGCCTCACGCGCCAGAAGGTAGACATAGGGGTAGAGCGCAAACCCGAAGATAAGCCCCGCGCCGATCGGGCCGCGCACCGTGGGCAGCCAGTCCGCCGGGCCGCCGGGCTGTGTCAGGTCATACCAGGCATAGGCCGAGGCATAGGCGGGCGCCGCCAGCGGCAAGGCCAGAAGCCATTCAAAGACAGAGCGCGCAAAGAACCGGTACCGCGCCACCAGCCAGGCCAGCGGCACGCCGATCAGGCCCGCGCTGATCGCGGCGACGCCGGTGACCAGCGCCGTATGGCCCAGATAGGCGGGCAGGCGGGTGCGCGCGATATGCGCCATGTAATCTGTCCAGGGGCCAAAAACGCCAAGCGCCGCAACCGCCAGAAGCGGTGCGGCGCAGATCAGAGCGGCGACAAGGGCCGGCCGGACCGGATTGAACTGGGCGCGGCTTGCGATCACGGCCAGCCGACGCGGTCGAAGATGCGTTGGGCTTCGCCGGCGTTCTCGCCGAGCGCGTCCACATTCACATCATCTGACGCATAGGCGCCGAAGGCGTCCAGCACGTCATTGTCATACGTGACGTCTGCGATCACCGGATACTCGTTGGTCAGCTCGGCGAAGGCGCGCTGGGAGTCTTCGGTCAACAGATATTCTAGAAAGGCGATCGCGTTCTCGCGATGCGGCGCATTGGCGGCCAGACCGGCGCCGGACACGTTCACATGGGAGCCGCCCTCGCCAAGGCCGGCGAAGACAACGCCGATCTGGTCCGCTATCTCCTGATCGCCCGGATCCTCAGAGCGCATGATCCGCGCAAGATAGTAATGGTTGATGATGGCCACATCGCATTCGCGCGCAGCGACGGCGCGGATCTGGTCGGTGTCGCCGCCCTGGGGCGGGCGCGCCAGATTGCTGACCACGCCTTCAGCCCAGGCTTCAGCGGCGTCTGCGCCTTGCTGGGCCACCATGGCCGCCAGAAGCGACTGATTATAGACATTGTTGGACGAGCGCACGCAGATCCGGCCCGCCCATTCCGGCGCCGTCAGGTCGCTGAAATTATTGATCAGGGATGGGTCCACACGATCCTTGGCGTAGGCGATGACGCGAACCCGGCTGGCGAAGCCGAACCAGTCGCCATCGGGCTGGCGCAGATTGGCGGGCACCGCTTGCAAGGTGTCAGCAAGTTCGGGCGCGGGCTGGAACAGCCCCGCTTCATCGGCGCGCCAGAGCCGGCCTGCATCCACTGTGATCACCACGTCCGCCTGGGAGCGGTCGCCATCGGCGCGTACGCGCTCGATCAGCAAATCACCCGGCGCTTCAATGACATTGACCGCAATCCCGGTCTCCTCAGTGAAGGCGGCGTAGACCTGATCGTCAGACGCGTAATGCCGCGCCGTATAGACATTCACCACTTCGCCGTCAGGTGATCCCGACGGGCTGCAGGCGCCCAGAGCCGTCAGACCCATCAGTCCGGCGAAAAGGCTTGAGCAGGCTGAGGCGAGTTTCATGACGTGTCCTTGGTGCTGCGAGCAGGCATATAGACGCCTCTCAGGTCCGGGGAAGCCTCTCACTGCCATTTCTGAGAACGTTTCGCAAGTGCGACTGCCAGCCGCATCTTCAGTTGTTCGGCGATTGAGGGCTCTTCGAGACGGAGTGACGTTCCGGAGTCAGCGGCTGTCACCGCCAGCTGTTCCATCGTCATGGCGCTGAGCGTTTTGAGCAGGCTCGCGGCGACGCATCTGATCTCCACGGAGGGCTCCCGATCCTTTACTGTCGCCGGTGCTCTAGGAGAATCTGATGACGTCAGCGACACACCCGGCGAGCCCTGAGTTCGCATTCCGACCGACTGCGCGTTTCGCAGGCGTGCTCTATCTCGCCATCATCGTCTTGGGACTGGTCAGTGAAGTCTTGCTTCGCGGACCGGTGTTGGCTGGCGGGGCGGACGGCTTGAACCTCGCTTCGGCTCTGCCGCTCAGGCAAAGCCTGGTGGCGGACACGCTGATGGTGATGGCTGATCTGGGGGTGGCGGTTCTGCTCTACCGGTTGCTCGCTCCGTACGGCGCCGGGCTGGCGTTGGCGGCGCTGATGTTCCGCGGCGCCCAGGCGATGGTCATCAGCGCTAATCTGCTCTTCCAGGTGCGCGCCGTGCAGCTGCTCGAGGCAGGCGCGCCTTCATCCGAGGTGATCGGACTGCTGGGCGTTCAGGCGATCGGCTATGATCTGGGCCTCGCCTTTTTCGGGGTGAATTGCCTTCTGACGGCGCTTCTGCTGATCCGGGCCCGTGCGCTGCCGGTCTGGCTGGCGGGGCTGATCGGCGTGTCAGGGCTCGTCTATCTGACTGGAACCGGGCTGCGTCTACTGGCGCCAGAGGCTTATGACAGCTTCACCCTGGCCTATCTGGTCCCCGTGGCGGGGGAGAGCCTGTTTGCGCTTTATCTGCTGATTGCGGGCGGGCGCTGGGTCAGGCCCTGAGTCGGATAGCAAAAACCCCGGCTCGGTTGAGCCGGGGTTCGCGCCTCTTCAGGCATATTGGTGGGCGATACAAGGATCGAACTTGTGACCCCTTCGGTGTGAACGAAGTGCTCTACCGCTGAGCTAATCGCCCTCAAGAGGCGCGGGTTTTATGCCGGGGACTCAATAGGGTCAAGCGGGCGGGCGCAGGAAACGCAGACTCGATGCAGATCGGGCGCAGCCGGGCTTCTGCTAAGTGACAGAAATTCCTCGGTTGCATAATTTTTTTTCGAAAAAGTGGCCCGTCATACTTTCGTCAAGAAGAAATATCACTTATAGACCCGCGTCTCGCTACAGGGCTGTCTCAGTCTGTAGCTAACAAATCCAAATGATAATGAACCCTACGCACGCGAGCTGCTGCGCGTGTTTGAAGGAGGTTTCTCCCCCATGGCCACCAACGACTTCTGCACCCGTGAAGGTGCGCTCCGCCTCAAAGAACGTATCGAAGCATACTGGAAAGAGCGCGGCTACGACGTGAACATTGAACTGACCGAAGCCGGCTTCATGCCGGCCATGCGTTCGGCGCGCACCGATGTGCGCTCCAACATGGTCAACGGCATGCCGCGCCCGGCGAACGACCGTTCTTCCGAGCGCCGCAGCGCCTAAGCGCTTTTGCGTGTGACGATCAGCTCGGCCAACAGGTCGGGCAACACGCCATACGCCGCAAAAAGCCGGTCCGCACCCAGCGTGCGGGCCGGCTTTTCGCTATAACCGCCCTCGAATATCACTGACCCGGCGCCCGCCGCTTTCGCCGCCAGGGCATCGGGTTCTGAATCCCCTACCAGAACGCACGCATGGTCGATGGGCTCTCCGCCCACAGCGACCAACAGGTGCGAGGCGTCCGGTTTCTTGGCTGGCGCATCTTCCGGTCCGATCACCCGTTCGAATCGGTGGCGCATGTTCAGCGCGTCCAGCAAGGGAATCGCCAGCTGAGTCGGTTTGTTGGTGCAGACCGACAACCGCGCCCCCGCCGCCGCCAGCGAATCGAGCGCCGCCTCAACGCCCGCAAACGGTCGTGAATGGCGGGCGATGTCTGCGCGATAGGCGTCCAGAAACACCGTCAGCCTGTCGGTCACCAGCTCCGCGTCCGGCGACGGGCGTCCCTCACGCTCGAAAGCGCGCTCGATCAGGGCGCGGGCGCCGCGGCCCACCATGGCGCGCACATCCTCAAGCGGCACCGGATCGAACCCCAAAGGCCCGACGCTTTCATTGAGCGCCCGCACCAGATCGGGCGCCGTGTCCACCAGCGTGCCGTCAAGGTCAAAGGCGATCCGGGCGCCGTTCAGATTGGTATGCATGGGCTCTCACATTGGGTTTCAGAGGCATCAGAGAATGTGACGCGTCTGTGCGGTCGCGTCTTCTGTCTTGATAGGCTATAGCGCTCAGGCGTGAAAAACGCTGCAGATTCCTCACTACGGAGCCCGGCTCATGTCCTCTCGCCCCCGCGCCGCAATCATCCTCGCCGCCGGCCATGGCAAGCGTATGAAATCGGCGATGGCCAAGCCGCTCCACGCGATTGCGGGCCGCTCCATGCTCGACTGGTCGCTGGCGCTGGCGGACGCGGTGAAGGCGGACCGGAAAGTGGTGGTCTGGGGCGCGCATGCGCCGGAGGTCAAAAATCAGGCTGAGGCGGCAGGCGCGGAGACCGCTGTGCAGGACCCGCCCCAGGGCACCGGTCATGCCGTGCAGCAGGCGCAAGGCGCGCTGTCCGGCTTTGAGGGCGATGTGATCGTGCTCTACGCCGATACGCCGCTGATCCAGCCCGAAACCGTTGAGCGCGTGTTTGACGCGCTTGGAGAGGGCGCGGCAGTTTCCGTTTTGGGCTTCGAGCCGGACGCGCCGGGCGGCTATGGCCGTCTGATCGAGAACGCCGAGGGCGGGCTTGAGGCGATTGTCGAGGCCAAGGACGCCAGCGCGGACGAGCTGAAGGTCCGCTTGTGCAATTCCGGCGTTCTGGCCATGCCCGCCGAACTCATGTTCGAGTTGTTGGGCGAGGTGACCAATGAGAACGCCAGCGGCGAATATTATCTCACCGATCTTGTGGGGCTGGCGCGCGGACGCGGCCTGCCCGCAAAAGCGGTGAAGGCGGATGCGGATGAGGTGCTGGGCGTGAACTCGCGCGTGGACCTCGCCGACGCTGAAGCGGCGTTTCAGGCCCGTGCCCGACACAGCGCGATGGTGGAGGGGGTGACCCTGATCGCGCCCGAAACCGTCTTTTTCAGCCATGACACAATGATCGAGAACGATGTGGTGGTCGAACCCCATGTGGTGTTCGGGCCGGGCGTGGTGGTGAAATCCGGCGCCCGCATTCGCGCCTATTCCCA
>NZ_DEMB01000003.1:454417-477676 GCF_002354675.1 Oceanicaulis sp. UBA2681
CCGGCGCCAAGGTCGGCAATTTCGTCGAAGTGAAAAAAGCGGTGCTGGGAGAGGGCGCAAAAGCGAACCACCTTTCCTATATCGGAGATGCGAGCGTGGGCGCGAAGGCCAATATCGGCGCGGGCACGATCACGTGTAATTATGACGGGTTTCTCAAGCACCAGACGGTGATCGGGGCGGGCGCCTTTATTGGCTCCAATTCGTCTCTGGTGGCGCCGGTCAGTATTGGCGAGGGCGCGATGACCGGATCGGGCAGCGTGATCACCGATAGCGTGCCCGATGATGCGCTTGCGGTGTCGCGCGCCAAGCAGATGAACAAAGAGGGCTGGGCGGCGCGTTTCAGACGCGCCATGTCCGCTAAAAAAGACAAGATCAAGAAGGGATAGCCATGACCGAGCTTCTAGACCGCCTCAAGGACAAGGCTCTGCTCAAGACCCAGTCCTTCATCAACGGCGCCTGGGTCGAGGGGAAGCCCTGGATCGAGGTGACCAGCCCGTCAAACCGGTCGGTGCTGGCGCAGATGAGCGATGTGGGCGCCAAGGGTGCGGAAGACGCGATCGACGCCGCCGCTGAAGCCTTCAAGACCTGGAAGACCACTTCGGTGTTTGAGCGGGCGGCGCTGGTGAAGAAATGGCATGACCTGATCCTCGAGCACGCCGACGATCTGGGGCATCTGATCACGGCGGAAATGGGAAAACCCTTCCCTGAAGCGCGCGGCGAAGTGGTGTATGGCGCAGGCTTTGTGGATTGGTCGGCTGAAGAGGCCAAGCGGTCCCATGGCGAAACCATCCAGACCCCGTTCCCGGGCTCGCGTGGCTGGACGATCCATCAGCCGATAGGCGTCGTCGCCTGTATCACGCCGTGGAACTTCCCCTCGGCCATGATCACCCGCAAATGCGCTCCGGCGCTGGCGGCCGGCTGCACCGTGGTGGTGAAACCCGCGCCGGAAACGCCGCTGTCCGCCCTGGCGTTGGCGGAGCTCGCCAAGCGCGCAGGTTTTCCGGACGGCGTTTTCAACGTCATTACCGGCGACGCCCCGGCCATCGGCGATGTCTTCACCCAGTCCGACAAGGTGCGCATGGTGGGCTTCACCGGCTCTACGCCGGTGGGCAAGCTGCTGATGAAGCAGGCTTCGAGCACCGTGAAGCGTGTGGCGCTGGAGCTGGGCGGCAACGCGCCTTTCCTGATCATGGATGATGCGGACATCGAAAAAGCGGCTGACGGCGTCATCGCGTCGAAATTCCGCGCGTCTGGCCAGACCTGCGTGTCGGCGAACCGGATCATCGCTCACGCCCCTATCGCGGATAAATTGATCGCGGCGCTGAAAGAGCGCATTTCGGCCATCAAGGTGGGCGACGGGCTAACCGAAGGCGTCACTGTCGGCCCGCTGATCCATGACGAGGCGGTGGCCCGCGTGGACAAGCTGGTCGAGAACGCGCGCGAGCGTGGCGCCGTCATCCATACAGGCGGCAAATCGCTGGCGGATGAGCTGGGCGGGTCCTTCTATGCGCCGACCCTGATCGAGGGCGGCACGGATTTCGAGCTGGAGCTGGCGTGTTTTGAAATCTTCGGCCCGGTCTGCGCAGTGTATCGCGTGGAGACCGAGGACGAGATGATCGAGCTGGCCAACTCGACGCCCTACGGCCTTGCGGCTTATCTCTACACCCGCGATGTGGGCCGGGTGCACCGTATCTCCGAAGCGCTTGATTTCGGCATGATCGGCGTCAACGCGCCTATGGTGGGCTCGCCCGCCACACCGTTCGGCGGCGTCAAGGAATCCGGCATCGGCCGTGAGGGCGGCAAATGGGGCGTTGAAGAATTCACCGAGCTGAAATTCGTGCTGCTGTCAGGAGTGGATCAATGAGCGCGGTCGAAGACAAAACCCGGGCTGCCGAAGCGGCGCTTGAATTCATTGAAGACGGCATGACGCTGGGCCTGGGTTCGGGCTCGACCGCAGACATCTTCGTGCGGCTGCTGGGCGCGGCGCTGGAAAGCGGCTCGCTCAACAATGTCAAAGGCGTTCCCACGTCCGAGAACACGGCGCGGGTCGCTCGCGAGGCCGGAGTGCCGCTGATTGAGGTGGACCAGGCCGACAGGATCGACATCACGGTGGACGGCGCAGACGAGGTGGACGGCCGCTTCCGGCTGATCAAAGGCGGCGGCGGTTGCCTGCTGCGTGAAAAGATCATCGCCCATGCTTCTGACCTGATGGTGGTCGTGGTGGACGAGACAAAGCTGGTGGAGACGCTGGGCGCGTTCGCCCTGCCGGTGGAGGTGGATCCGTTCGGCTTCACCATCACCGCCAAGAAAGTCTATGACGCGCTGACGGCGGCGGGCGTGGTGCGCCCGGACGTGAAGCTGCGCTGCCGGGGCGATGGCAATGACCCGTTCGTCACCGATGGCGGCCATTACATTCTCGATTGCGCCTGCAAGGCGCTGGCGGATCCCGAACAGGTCGCGGCGCGCCTGAACGCCATCCCCGGCGTGGTCGAGCACGGCCTGTTCATCAATCTCGCCCGCGCCGTCATCGTCGGCGAGGAAGAGGGCGCCCGGGTGCTGGAGCTTTAGGGGTCAGCCTTCCCAGCGGCTCATGCGCGGGGCTTTGCGGGGGCGTTCGGCGGCGTCGATCCGGGGTGTTCCCACATAGATGAAGCCCGCCACGCGTTCGCCCGGCAGCAGGCCGAGCGCGGCTTTCATGGGTTTGTCGTACGCGTACCATTCGGTCAGCCATTGCGCGCCAAAGCCCATGGCGCCCGCCGCGATCAGCAGGTTTTGACACACAGCGCCTGCAGACAGAATCTGTTCCCATTCGGGAATTTTGTGAGTTTCGTCCGTGTCTGACACCACGGCGATGACCAGCGGGGCGCGTTCGAAGCGCGTGCGTTCCAGCTCCAGTCGTTCGGCTGGCGCATCGGGCTCGATTTCGCGAAAGCGCGCCTCGAGCTTTTGACCGAACACGGTTCGCGATTCGCCTTCAAACACGATGAAACGCCAGGGGAAGAGCTTGCCGTGATCAGGCGTGCGCGCGCCGATTCGGATCAGGGTTTCGATCTGATCGGCGCTGGGGCCGGGTTCGCCCATATCCTTGGCCAGGGTCGAGCGTCGTCGCGCCAGGCGGGTCAGCATCTCCGCATTCGGAGCGGGAGCGGTCAGACTGTCGCCGGGATTGGGGAAGTCGGGTGAGGGAAAAGACGCCATGATCTGCCTTCGGATCGTAAGTGAATTTTGACCGTATACGTGAAACGCCGCTATACGTTGTAGCCTAGCACGTCCGGATCAAGTCGGCGCCTGCCCGATGCAGGCTTGGACCGGTCGGGCGAACGATGAAAGTTGGGGATTTGACAATCAACGCCGTTACCGAAGACGCGCTCAGCCCGGCGGAACGCCGCCGCCGCAAAGTGCGCGATGCGATCATCCATGCCGCCGAAACGATCTTTACCGAAGAGGGAGAGGCGGGGCTGTCCATGCGCCGCATCGCAGAGCGCATCGATTACTCGCCGGCGGCGCTCTACAAGTATTTCGATTCCAAGGAAGCCCTGTTCCGCGAGATCCGTGAAAGCTTTTTCGAGCGTCTGCATGACCGGATGAAAGCGGTGAGCGAAGCGGTCGATGACGGCCCGATGCTGGGGACCGCCTGTATTCGCGCCTATGTCGAGACAGGGCTGGAACAGCCCGGTCACTACAAGCTGGCCTTCTCGTCCTTCCCTGATATCGACGACAATCCCGAAGAAACTTACGCCTATGCCGCTGCGGAGTTTCTCGATCAGATGATCAAGCAAGGCATGGAGCAGGGCTGGTTCCGTTCGGTGGATTTGAAGCTCGCTGCGAAATCCGTCTGGGCTTCAGCCCATGGTCTGACCCAGCTGGCGGTGGCGATCCCGCAGTTTCCCTGCTCATTGCCGGTGTTCAGCGATGAAGAGCGTGCGCCTGACGAGCTGACGGATGAGTATGTGCGCGCCGAGCTGGACCGTTTGATCCGGTTCCACGGTGAAGTCATCCTGCGCGGCCTGGGCACGACCCGTCTTGTGGATCGCCTGGACGCTGGGGAGCGCTTCTAGCTGGAAAATTGATAAAGTTCGGATAAGTGAACGCTGTTTGCTTTTCAAACGACGTTTGCCGTCCTATATGCTATCTCGCATAGTACAGGAATATCCGTCATGACGCGCGTGAAATCTGGGTCTGGGAAGGGTTTCGCGCTGACAGTCGCCGCCATTGCGGTGTTCGTCATTGTCGCCGTGATCGCCGTCAGCGCGTTGCGCGGGTCAGGCGCTAATGCTGACGGCGATGCCCGGCAGATTGAAATCATACCCGTCCCCGCCACGCCTGTTCGATACGAAGACCAGACCCGGATCAGGGCGCTTTTTCCCGGCTTGATCACAGCGCGGCGCCAAAGCGCGCTCGGATTTCCTTCAGGCGGGCAGATCGCCGAGATTCTTGTGGATGTCGGGGATCGCGTCGAGAGGGGGCAGCCCCTGGCGCGGCTGGATACGCGCGCCTTGCAAGCGCAGCTGCAGGCGGCCCGCGCGGACATCCGTGTCGCTCAGGCGCAATCTGATTTGGCTGAAGTGACGCTGAACCGCCAGCAAAGCCTGGTTGAGCGCGGGCATGTGTCCGGCCAATCCCTGGACGAAGCGCAAGCCTCTTATGACGCGGCTCTGGCGCGCATCCAGTCGGCCCAGGCGGTTCACGAGACTTTGGATGTCCAGATCGAACTGGCGACTCTGACTGCGCCATTCGCGGGCGTCATTACCGACCGCAGCTTTGATGAAGGCGCTTCGGTTGGCGCAGGCGCCCCTGTCCTGACGCTCGTTGAGAGCGCCGCGCTGGAACTGCGCGTCGGTTTGCCGTCTGCCGATGCGTCCCGACTACGCGTGGGCGAGGCCTATGAAGTTGAACTCAATTCAGGTGAGCGCCTGTCCGCAACCCTGCGCGCCATCACTCAGGTGATCGAGACGCGAGAGCGCACGGTCAGCGCCGTCTTTGACGTTCCTGCCAGCGCTACGGTGTCGAGCGGGAGCGTCGCGCGCCTGCTGCTGGACCATGCGCTTGAAGACCGTGGGTTCTGGGCGTCCGCCGGCGCCTTGACGGAAGGCCGTCGCGGCATGTGGTCCGTCTATGCGCTGACGCCGTCGGGAGAGCACTATATCCTTGAGCCTCGGCCGGTTGAGATCCTTCATTCAGAAGGGGACCGGGTCTATTTGCGCGGCGCGGTTGATGATGGCCAGCGCATCCTGACCACCGGCGTGCACCGGGTGGCGCCCGGACAGCCTGTTCGGCCTGTAAGCGAGGGCTGATCAGATGGCCACCTTGTTCTTCCGGTTGCCGCGGCTGACCTTGCTGGCGATTTTCCTCACTCTCGCAGCTGGTCTCGCCGCGCTGGGCGTGATGGGGCGCCAGGAAGACCCATCCCTCACTGAACGCTTCGGGGTCGTGGTCGCAAGCTTTCCCGGCGCCGACGCCGAGCGCATGGAGGCCCTGATCGTCGAGCCGATAGAAGCGGCGCTGATGGAGCTCGTGGAACTGGATGAAGTGGATTCCACGATCCGCTCAAATATCGCCCTGATCGGCGTGGATGTGCGCGAAGACCTCAGCCCCGCCATGGTGGAGCAAGCCTGGACGAAAGTGCGTGACCAGGTCTCCGCCGTAGAAGCCAGCCTGCCTGACGGCGTCCTGCCCCTTCGGGTGGAGCGCCAGTATATGGGCGCCGCGACGCTGGTGGTGTCGCTGAGCTGGCCCGAGGACTCTGACGCCGGTCTCGGTGTCTTGTCCCGATTGGCGGAAGACTTGGCGGATCGTATCCGCAGCGTGCCGGGCACCGATGAAACCGATATCTTCGGCGCCCCCGAGGAAGAAGTGCGCGTGACGCTGGACCCTGAAGCCGCGGCGGCGCTGGGGGTCACGGCGGCTGACATCGCCGGGGTGCTCGCGCGATCGGATTCCAAGGCGCCGGCAGGCCGTATGGCGGGGCCGGCGCTGGACGTGAATGTGGATGTCGCCGGCGCCTTCGAAACGCTCGACAGGGTGCGGGACGTTCCTGTGGCGCAAGGCGAGCAGGGCTTTTTGCGCCTGTCCGACATCGCCAGCGTGGAGCGCACCCTGCGCACTCCCAACGCCAGTGAAAGCTATTTCAACGGGCGGCGGACCATCCTCGTCGCTGGCTATCTGGAGCCCGAGCTCCAGGTCGACGCCTGGGATGCGCGCGCACAGGCGGTTGTGGCCGAGTTCGCCGCCGCCAATCCCGGCGTCGAGGTCGAAATCCTGATGGCCCAGTCCGAATACGTTGTGGACCGGCTGTCCGGGCTGGCGCGCAATCTCGGCTTTTCGGCGCTGATCGTGTTCGTCGTGTTGTTCTTCATGATGGGCTGGCGCAGCGCCTTCATCGTCGGGTCCGCCCTGCCGCTCACCGTGCTGCTGGTGATGGTGCTGATCAATTTCTACGGCGAGCCCTTGCACCAGATGTCGGTGACGGGGCTGGTCGTTGCGTTGGGGTTGTTGATCTATAACGCCATTGTGGTGGTGGATGATTATCGCCTGCTCCGAGCCCGCGGGCTGGAGCGACTGGACGCCGTGGACAAGGCGGTCAAGACTCTGTTCGGACCGCTGCTGGCGTCGACGCTGACGACGATTTTCGCGTTCGGCCCCATCGCCCTGATGCCGGGGACGGCGGGCGAGTTCATCTCCATGATCGGCATTTCGGTTATTTTCGCCGTGGCCGCGAGCTTCGTTCTGGCCTTCACGGTCATTCTGGCCATGGCCGCCTGGTTCGATGATGGCCGCGCCGGAGAGGAGAACGCTCCGTTCTGGCGCGATGGCCTGCGCGCCCGCCCGTTGTCCAAAGCCTATCGAGGCGTTCTGGACGCGGTGATCGCGCAGCCCTGGCTCGGCGTGGCTCTGGGGCTCGTCTTTCCCATCGCCGGGTTCGCCGCCGCCAGCACTTTGCCGGGGCAGTTCTTTCCGCCGACCGAGCGTGACATGTTCCAGGTGCGGCTGGTGCTGCCGCCCGCCAGTTCGATCGACCTCACCCGAGACCGGGTGATGGAAGCGACCGATCTCATCCTGTCTTATGACGGGGTGGAAGATGTGGTCTGGGTGCTCGGTGAAGCCAGCCCGCGCGTTTACTACAACATGTTCGGATCCGAGGAGGGGCGGCCGAACTTCGCCCAGGGCTTTGTGCGGGCGACTGACGCCCAGACCTCGCGCCGCGTGGTGCAGGCGCTTCAGGCTCAGGTCCGCGAGCAGTTTCCCAATGACCAATTCCTCGCCTTGCCGTTTGAGCAGGGACCGCCCGCGCCGGCGCCCATCGTCATCGGCGTCATTGGCCCGGATCTGGCGGTGCTCGATCAGCTGGGCGATGACATACGGCGCATTCTGGGCTCGACGCCGGGCGTGACCTACACCCAGGCGGAGCTGGCGCTGGGCGAGCCCATCGTGCGCCTGAATGTCGATGAAGCGGCCGCCAGTCTGTTCGGCGTTCGGCTGGGCGATCTGGCGGACCGGGTCCGGGCCGATATTGACGGCGTGGTTGGGGGATCGGTGCTGGAGGGCGTTGAAGAATTGCCCGTTCGGGTCGTCGCCCCGCAAGACCGGCGCGCCTCCGCGTCTTTCATCTCCGCTGTTCCTGTGCCGACCGCAGACGGGTCCGGCCGTGCGACACCTGTGGGCGCGCTCGGCGAGGTGTCTCTTGAGCCTGAGACGTCTGTGATCACGCGCACGGATGGAGAGCGTGTGAATGAGATTTACGGGTATCTGTCCCCCTATGTCCTCCCTGCGTCCACGCTCGCGGACTTCCAGGAGCGTTATGAGGCGCATGGCCGGCCTTTGCCGCCGGGCTACAGACTTGTTCTGGGCGGCGAAGCGGAAAACCAGGGCGAGGCGATGGCCAATCTGATGTCCACCGCCATTCCCTTGCTGATCCTGATGGTCGCTGCAGTGGTGCTGGCGTTCAACTCCTTCCGCTATGCGGGCGTGATCTTCTGCGTCGGTTTCCTGTCTGTAGGGCTCGCCATGTTCGGCGTGTGGATGTTCGGCACGCCGCTGGGCTTTAACGCCATTGTCGGGTCTTTGGGGTTGGTGGGGCTGGCGATCAACGGCTCCATCGTGGTGCTCTCGGCGCTGAAGGCCAACGCCAAGGCGCGTCAGGGCGACCCGGACGCCGTTCGCGAGACCGTGGTCGACGCCACCCGGCATATCATCGCCACGACGCTGACCACGATCGGCGGGTTCGCGCCCTTGCTGATCCAGGGCGACGCCTTCTGGCTGCCGTTTGCGGCGGCCGTCGCGGGCGGCGTCGCGGGGTCTGCGCTGCTGGCCCTGATCTTCGCGCCGGCGGCGTTTGTGCTGCTGTCGAGATTTGAAGCCCGGCCAGACCTCACCGCCGTCAATACGCTGGAGCCTGTGTCATGACGGAGCGCAAGCGCGGCCCCTGGACGATCCTCAAAGAACGTCTGGGCTATGAGAATCCCTGGATGCGGGTGCGAGAGTTTGACGTGCTGCGTCCTGACGGAGCGCCGGGGCTTTATGGCGTTGTGGAGCCGAGCAACGCCGCCATCGGCGTGCTGCCCGTGTTTGAGAATGGCGATACCGTGTTGGTGGGGCAGTATCGTTTCGCGCTGGACGCCTATTCGTGGGAATTGCCCGAGGGCGGGGGCGCAGTGGGCGCCGATCCGCTCGGCGCCGCAAAACGGGAGCTGGCGGAAGAGACAGGCCTGAGCGCGTCTCACTGGTGCGAGCTGATTGAGTTTGATGTGTCAAATTCGATCACCAATGAGCGCGCCCATAGCTTTATCGCCTGGGGGCTTGAAGCGGGAGCGCCGGACCGTGAGGGCAGCGAGGCGGACATGCAGATGCGGCGTCTGCCCTTGCGCGAGGCGCTGTCCATGGCCACTTCTGGCGCTATTCGGGACGGGTTTACTCTGATCATGCTGATGACTGCGTTTGAAAAGGCCCGTCTTGGCGCACTTGACCCCGCCCTTTCCCGGTCCATCCTGTCTGGGCTTTAGAAAGCCTGAGACGCCCTGACTCGCGACCCTCACAGGAGCCGCCCATGACCATCGCGCAAACCCAGACTTTCGCGGAGACGCCCCTGGCGGGCTCTGTCTGGAACCGGCTGCGCCTGGAAGCCGCCTCTGCTGCGGCGGAAGAGCCGATGCTGGCGAGTTTCCTGAACGCGGCGATCCTGCGCCATGACGGGCTGACCGAAGCGTTGGCGCACCGGGTTGCGGCCAAGATGAGCGACTCCCAGCTCGACGCCCTGCAGGTCCATGATGTGGCCAAGGCGGCGCTGGAAGCCGAGCATGATCTGGTCGAGCAGGCCGCCGCCGACATGCTGGCGGTGGATGAGCGCGATCCGGCTTGCCGGTCGCTGCTGCAGCCTTTCTTGTACTTCAAGGGGTTCCATTCGCTGCTCTGCTACCGCATCGCGCACCGTCTCTGGCGGGAAGGGCGGGATACGCTGGCGTTTCATATGCAAAGCCGGATGTCGGAACGCTTTGGCGTCGACGTGCATCCCGCCGCACAGCTCGGCCGGGGCATCATGATCGATCACGCCACCTCCGTGGTGATCGGCGAGACGGCGGTGGTGGGCGATAACGTCTCGATCCTGCACGAAGTGACCCTGGGCGGTACGGGCGCGGATAGCGGCGACCGTCACCCCAAGATCGGCAATGGCGTCCTGATCGGCGCCGGCGCCAAGGTGCTCGGCAATATCGCCGTCGGCGCGGAAGCGCGGATTGCAGCCGGCTCGGTCGTCTTATCGGACGTGCCGTCGCGCTGCACCGTGGCGGGCGTCCCCGCCAAGCCCGTGGGCGGGCGATGCGCAGAGCCGTCGCGCACCATGGACCAGACCTTCCCCGCCAACGGCGACGACAGCTAGTCCTGCGCCCTTTGTGTTGCCCTGAGCGGGGAGAACGCTAGGGTGCGCCAGACTCATCGATCAATGAACAAGAGGTAGTGCCGTGTCCGCGCCCGTTTTTACCGCTGCTGAAGCGAAAAAAGTCGAAACCTTTCTGCGCAGCAAGCTGAACCCGAAACTGGCGGTCCGCCTGCGCCAGCGCGCGGACGAATGCGCGGAAATCTACATCGAATCCGAATTGCTCGGCGTCGTGTCCAAGAATGTCGAAGAGGGCGAAACCTCTTACTCCTTCGAGATCGTCATCCTCGACATCGACCTTGAAGGTATCTGATCAGTCGCTCTGACTGGCGATATCACCTCCCGTGATCCTGAGCGTCGACCAGCTTGAAAAAACCTATCGCGGCGGCGTGAAAGCCGTCCGCGATGTCAGCTTCGACGTGGATGCGGGAGAGCTGGTGGCCCTGGTCGGCGAGTCCGGCTGCGGCAAGACCACAACGCTTAAATGCATCAACCGCCTGCTGGAGCCGAGCGCCGGTCGGGTCTTCGTTGAAGACGAAGAGGCGGCCGGGCTTGATCCTGTGGCGCTGCGGCGCCGGATCGGCTGGGTGATGCAAGGCGACGGCCTGTTTCCCCATATGAGCGTGGGCGACAATGTCGCCGTCACGCTCAAACTGCTCGACTGGGCGCCTGAACACATCTCACACAGAGTGGATGATGTGCTGGAGCTGGTTCGGCTAGACCCGGCGCAGTTTCGCGATCGGCGTCCCGGAACGCTCTCAGGCGGTCAACGCCAGCGAGTCGGCGTCGCGCGCGCGCTGGCGGCGGGCTCAAACCTCGTCTTGATGGACGAACCCTTTGGCGCTCTGGACCCCATTACGCGCGACGCCTTGCGCCGTGACTTCATCGCCTTGCAGCAGCGGATGGGGTTCGCAGCGGTCATGGTGACCCATGACATGGCCGAAGCGCTGTTGATGGCGGACAGGATCGCGGTCATGCATGACGGTGAGATCGTCCAGTCCGGCAGGCCCCGGACGCTGCTGAACGCGCCTGGCCACGCCATTGTCAGGACCATGCTGGAAAGCCCGCTTCATGAAGCGGACGCCGTACAGGCCCTGAAGGCCGAGGCGGAGCGCGACGATGTTTGACGCTCTGCCCAGCCTGATTGAAAACCTGCCTGCCTATCTGGGCGGTCATATGCGCCTGTCCGTCGCCGCGATCCTGACGGCGCTTATCGTGTCCTTGCCGGTGGGAATCGTCGCGGCGCGCAAGCCCGTCATCGGCCGTCCGGCGCTGGGCGTGGCGAGCGTGCTTCAAACCATTCCCGCGCTCGCCTTGCTGGCGCTGATGGTGCCGTTGCTGGGCGGGATGATCGGGTTTTTGCCTGCTTTCATCGCGCTGACGCTGTATGGCGTGCTGCCGATTTTGCGAAACACCATTGTCGGGCTTCAGGGCGTGGACGTCACGGTCCGCGAAGCGGCGCGGGGCGTCGGGATGTCGACGGCGCAAAGCCTGATGCAGGTCGAGCTGCCGCTTGCGGCGCCGGCCATTATTGCGGGAATCCGCACCGCGACGGTCTGGGTTGTGGGCGCGGCGACCCTGGCGACGCCGGTAGGGGCGACCAGCCTGGGCAATTACATCTTCTCCGGCCTGCAGACTCGCACCTGGGCGGCGGTTATCTTTGGCTGTCTGTGCTCGGCCGGACTGGCCTTGCTGCTGGACCAGCTGATCGCGGCCATCGAACGTGCGCTGAAATCGGGTGAGCGTCGCGGCGCGATCGGGGCGGCGCTCGCCACGGTTCTCGTTCCGGCTTTGGTCCTCGGCGCCGCCAGCGTCATCAACAGCACTCCCAATGACGGAGCGGGCGCAGAGATGGCGCGCGCTGAAAGCGGGCTCAGCGACCAGCCCGTCGTGGTGGGCGCGAAAAGCTTCACCGAGCAATACATCCTCGCCGAAGTCATCGAATCCCGGCTCCGCGCGGCGGGCGCCCAGACGGAACGCCGTGACAATCTGGGATCCACGGTGGTGTTTGACGCGCTGCGCTCGGGCGAGATCGACGTCTATGTGGACTATACCGGCACGCTCTGGGCCAACGCCATGGGCGAGGATGCGCCCATAGGCCGGCATCTGATGAACGCAGCAGTGACGAGCTGGCTGTATGACAATGCGGGAATCGTCTCGCTGGGGCGGCTGGGATTTGAGAACGCCTATGGATTCGCCGTCACCCGCACGTTTGCGGACGCGAATGAACTTGAAACGATTTCAGATTTGGCCCGCTTGTCATCGCTGTCGATCGGGGCCGACCCTGAGTTTTTCGTACGCCCTGAATGGGAGCGCACGCGTAGCCTTTACGGTCTGGAGGGCGTCGAGCAACGCAGCATGGATTCCACCTTCATGTATGACGCGGTTCAGAACGGGGCGGTTGACGTGATCACCGCCTATACGTCTGACGGACGTGTGCTGGCGTATGACCTGGTCGTGCTTGAGGACCCGCTTGGCGCGCTGCCGCCTTATGACGCTGTGATCCTGCTGTCAGCCGAAGCGGCGCAGCGTCCCGCGATCGCCCGCGCACTGGCGCCGCTCCTGGGCGCAATCGATGCGGATTTGATGCGGCAGGCCAACGCCGTTGTGGAAGTCGAGCGTCGACCTGTGAGCGAGGCCGCTCAGCTGATCCTGGACGCTGTTGAGCCCTGAACGCGAAACGGCCCCGCGCCGGAGCGCGAGGCCGTTCATTTGTTCCCGGGTTTGGCCTTACAGAACGGTCAGCATGCTGGCGACCAGCGGGTGACGGACGATGTCTTCCTGCTGGAGCCGGATGATCCCGATATGATCAACCTCTTCGAGCTTGTCGGCGATGGTTGCAAGCCCTGACATCTCGGGCAACAGGTCGGTTTGCGCCGGGTCGCCGGTGACCACCATGGTGGAATTCCACCCAAGGCGCGTCAGCAGCATTTTGAGCTGCGCGTAGGTGCAGTTCTGCGCCTCATCGACCACCACGAAGGCGTTGTTGAGGGTGCGGCCGCGCATATAGCCGATCGGGGCGATCTCGATCAGGCCTTCCGCCATCAGCGCTTTCAGGCGTTTGGGGCTCAGCCGGTCCGCCAGCGCGTCATAGAGCGGACGCAGATAGGGGGCGAGTTTCTCTTCCATGGCGCCGGGCAGGAAGCCGATCGATTCGCCTGCCTCCACGGCAGGACGCGACAGGACGATGCGGCCCACTTCGCCGTTTTCCAGCGCTTCCACGCCCTTGGCGACGGCGAGATAGGTCTTGCCCGTCCCCGCCGGGCCCAGAGCCATCACCAGATTGTGGGAATCAATGGATTCCATGAGCTCGGCCTGATTCTTAGAGCGCGGCTTGACGTTCTTGGTATAGCTCTGGTCGCGCATCGGCTCCTTGTCGTCCGGGGACCAGCTGGTTCCAGGAAAGAGCGAGCGAACTTTCTCTTCCTCGTAGGAGTCAGCATTGAATTGTCCGGCTTGGCGGCGTTTGGTGGCTCGTCTGCCCATGTCAGGCCCTCCAGAAGACAAGAAAAAACCCCTCACGCGGCAGCGGAGGGGTCATCAAAGCGGTGGAGATGGAGGCTGAGGACACAGACGATTCCGACGCGCACGGCGGCGGGGTCATCTGAGCTTGCGGTGGCGCGTACGCCATGGCGACCTCCTTCACACATCCGGCGCCTTGCGGCGCGTGCGAAGCGAATCGAAACCTTGATCTCGAATCGCATGCACAGTCTGATGTTGGACGCCTAACGAAGTATGAGTCCATAGGTCTCATGGCCGACATAAATATGTTTTCAGACCGCAATATATTGCGGCGCAACACCTGGGGAGGCCCCAAATGACCCTGTACAGCCTGGACGATGTGAGCCCGGAGATCAGTGATGACGGCGCCTGGGTCGCCCCCGATGCGGCGTTGATCGGCCGTGTAAAACTCTTGCCCCGTGCGTCAGTCTGGTTCGGCGCCGTGCTGCGCGGCGACAATGAGCTGATCACCATCGGCGAAGAGTCCAATGTGCAGGACGGTTCGGTCATGCACACCGATATGGGCTTTCCCCTGACTTTGGGAAAAGGCGTCACCGTAGGCCACAAGGCCATGCTGCATGGCTGTACCGTGGGCGATTACTCGCTGATCGGCATCGGCGCGACGATTCTCAACGGCGCCAAGATTGGCAAGAACTGCATCATTGGCGCACACGCCCTGATCACCGAAGGCAAGGAGATCCCGGACGGATCGGTCGTGATGGGCGCGCCGGGCAAGGTGGTGAAAGAGATTGGTGAGGGGGTGGCCGAGATGCTCAAGGCCAGCGCCGATCATTACGCCGATAACGCCGCGCGCTACGCCAAGGGGCTGAAACCGGTCGGATAGACTGAATCACAACGGCGCCGCAGGAGCTCCTGCGGCGCCGTCATTGTAGGGATGGGCTTGAACCTAGCGGCGCCAGGTCAGGGACAGGCCGACAATATCGGCGACATTGTCGTACTCGCCGATCACGCGGTCACCGGTGGAACCCACATGATTGATCGGCGCGTCATCAAACATCAGGTGCTGATAGCCGGCGTCGAGCTGCAGGGCTTCCGTCAACTGATACGAAGCGCCGAGCGCGACGATGGTTCGATCTGAATCGGGCACGCGCGTCGTGCGGTGTTCGTCTTCGGTCGGGCTTTCGTCATAGGCCAGGCCCGCGCGCAAGGTCAGACGCGTATTATAGCGATACTCGCCGCCAATGGCGTAGCGCGCCACGCCGTCATAGCCCAGGGTCTCGCCTGCTGCCGGTTGGGCGGGGTTGTCAAATTCGACCACCAGGCGCTCGAAATCCCAGAAGGTGTAGGCCACGGACGCGTTCAGCGAGAGCTGGTCATTGACCTGGTGCGCCACGCTGACCGCCAGCTCCGCCGGCAGGTTGAGTTCAGCCGAGCCAGGCGTGTCGGTAAAGGCGGGCTGGAAGAGGGCGGCGTTCGCCGGCGCGCCGAAATCGGCCTCGCCTTCCAGAGTGTGATCCACTTTGGAGCGGTAAGAGACGCCGATGCGCGTGGTCTCGGTCAGGTCATAGAGCGCGCCCACATTCCAGCCGAACGCCCAGTCATCGCCGGTGACCCGCAAATAGCCTTCGGGACGTCCCGGCAAAAAGCCAGTCGCGGTGCATTGCGCCGCGCTGAGCTGGCTCAGGCAGACGGCGGAGAAATCGATGTGGTTGGCGAGCGTGGCTTCCGAGTATTGCGCGGATACGCCAAATCCCAGCGACAAACGGTCTGTGACCTGAACGCCGAGGGAGGGGTTGATCTCGGCGACTTTCAGCGCGCTTTTCACGCTTTGAAAGCGGGTGACGGAATCCTGATTGTATTCTGTCGCCAGACCGAAGGGTGCGGTGACGCCCAGACCCAGCACGACCCGATCATTGAGGCGGCGGGAGAGATAGAAATTGGGGAT
Organism: Oceanicaulis sp. UBA2681; assembly: GCF_002354675.1. Lineage (NCBI taxonomy): Bacteria > Pseudomonadati > Pseudomonadota > Alphaproteobacteria > Maricaulales > Maricaulaceae > Oceanicaulis > Oceanicaulis sp. UBA2681. Next base: position 469,693 of record NZ_DEMB01000003.1, read on the forward strand.
GACGGCGTCGTTGAACAGATCGTTTTCTTCGGTGCCGCCCAGAGGGCGCCCCAGCACATCCACGGATCCCGCGTTGGTGAAGTCGCCCTGGCCGATAATGGCGTGCGCGCCGACCTGAACCTGCAAGCCGTCCAGACGCGCCAGGCCTGCGGGGTTGGACCAGATCGTTGAGGGATCGTCAGCCAGCGCCGCATAGCCGGCGTCCGCCATGCCGAGATCCCGGACCGAATACTCCGACAGCTTGAAGCCGCCTGCGAGAGCCGGGGTGGCGGTGGTCAGAGCCAGGCCCGCGGCCAGCCCCAGATGGGCGAGGAGGGGGGGAGTGCGGAGCATGAACAATCCTTTGGATGGCTTTTCTGTGCAGGCTCTTCAGAGCCTTTGGGGCACAGATGTGCATCCGCAGCATTCATGGCAACGCATAAAAACAGACCTGTGACAGCGATGTGATGTCACCGGCGATACTGTGCAGCAATCGCAGCAGTCCTTGGATCAGTCGCGGCGACCCCACAGGTCGCGGATGCGTTGATCCGCCGTGCGGCCCAGATTGAACCAGGCGCTGCGGTCGCGCGAGGCGTCCACCACAAGCAGTTTGTCATCACGCGCCAGCAAATGGCTCAGCTCATTTCGCAAATGTGCCGCGCTTGCAGCGCCGCGCAGCAACCAGACACCGGGCGTAATGGCTTCCACATCCCCGAAATCCTTGAGCGCGGCTTCAAACCCGCCGCGGCTGTCAGAGTTGAGGTCGGCGACGATGACGAAATTGGAGGTCCGGGCGTCGCTGGGCGCGGGGCGGCGTTCGCCCGGCGCGCGCCGGGCTTCATCCAGCCAGGCTTTGAGCTGCGGCACGTCGCGGGCATCGCGAAATTCACCATCGCGTTGTTCTGATACGGTGGAATGCGCAGCTACGCGGCCTTCGCCGACGAAGGCGCGCATCTGCGCTCCGGTGTAAGGCCCGTACACACGGCCTTCCACTTTCACAAACCAGGACATGGCGATTCCGTCGTCGCGCGGCATCAATAATTCTCCCGGCCAAAGGGCCCTATTGCCTGAGGCGTCACCCTCTCAGAGGCAAGAAACGGGCCGTTCCCCTCGGTATATGGTGTCTCAAGATGACGCTGTCATGCGTGATCTGTGAAAAACCACCCGGAGCCCTCAACTCCGGTCGGCAGAAGGATCGAACGCTACTGCGAAGCCATTGTCCAGCCATCGTGCGACATGACCCTGCATATCGCCCACACGAACGGCCTCTCCCAGACGGGGGCGTTCGAGGCAGGCGAAGGCGGCGCCGCTGATGGAGACGTCAATGACGTCCGCCTGGATCACCACCCCGTCACGCAACCGGATTTTCGCGCGTCCGCGGCCTGGTTTGCGGGGTGCGGTGCGGTCTTCATCCAGACCCAGGCGTTGCATATTGAAACGCCAGGTGATGGCGTCTGCCAACCGGTCACGTTTGCGCTGGGAGCCTTGCAGCCGGACGATGAAACCTGAGCGACCTGCACGCAGAACCTCGCCCTCAAGCCGTCCCAGGCCGTCAAACAACAAGACGACGCGTTCGCCCTTCGCCGGCGGGGTTTTGCTGGAGATGCGGGCGCCGCCGGGGGATATGTCCACAAGCGTGCAGGTGAATTCGCCCGCGCTGGGCGACAGGCCTCGTCCATTCACAGACAGGCGCACACGACGATGACGGCGGCGCTCTTCAGCGCCGCGCGCGGCAATCTTGATTTTCCGGCGGTCCAGCCGGGCGCTCAAATCAACCGGTCGCGTCATCTCACCCTCGACTCACACGTCAGACTAGGGCGCGCAGACTTAATATTTCGCTAGTTTAGCTGTCGTTCGCCACACGCAGGCCCACCGCTTCAAAGCTGGGCGCGGTGAAGGCGGAGAAATGCGGATCCGGGCATTGCGCTGGATGCAAAGCCTGCAGCCGGTGTCTGACGATAGGGCGGCTATTGGCCGGTCTCGGCGTCAGAGGTTGGTACAGACCCAGCACCCGGTCCAACCAGCCTTCCGGCCCCTTTAGCGGTAATAACGCGATTTCCACCTGCGTCTGCTCGCTGTCCAGGCTCACAGCTTCAGTCACCAGGCTGGCTGGAGCGGGCGTAGACAGCGCGCCTTCCAGGAGCGCCGAGACATGCGCCCGGTCATGGCCCTGCCAAAGCGAGAGAAAGTTCTGATCGCGGAATTCGCGCTGGTGCATGCGGCACAGCCCGGTCCCTGCAAGCCGGAACACATGGTGGCCCTGATCCATTCGGCGCAACAGGAACAGGTTCGCCAGTAACGAACCCAGATCCTCAGGGGCGATATCAGCGCGTTGCGGCGCGGACTCGCCACGCCGTCGAGCGTCCCAATAGGCCAGCAAAGTTTTTGTGTTGGGGTGCTTCACGCGCCGTCCCTCTTCCTTCGTCATGTCTGGCGTCCCTCTTCCGAACCTTGAAAAGGCGCGGCGCCGAACTTGACGGCACAGATTGCAAGGGGCTTGCCAAACCTCTGTCTCAGGCGGTTTTTCCGTGTTGAGAAATGCGGCGCCCGTGTTCGGCCTCTGTCTTGCAAGTGGATCGGGGAATGAGAACGGAGACCGCCATGCGCGTTTCAACACGATACGCTTCTGCACTGGCCGCCCTGGCGGCGGGCTTTCTGGCGTCCGCGGCGATGACCGCGCCGGCGCAGGCTGTGACCCTGACCGGCTCTGGCGCCGGGGACCCGTGTTGCGCCCCGCCGCCTCCGCCGCCTCCGTGTTGCACCCATCCGGGCGGGCCTGTGATCGGCACGCCCAGCATCAATATCGGCGCGCCTAGCGTTCATGTGGGCGGTACGACCGTCAATGTGGGCGGCGTCACGGTGAACAACTCCGTCAACGTCAATGTCAGCGCGACAGCCAGCGCTGGAGCGACCGCCACGGCGTCATCAGGTTCGGGCGCCACGATCTATTATGGCGGCGGCGGATATTTCGGCCGCGGCACGGCCCCGGCCGCGAGCATGGTTTCAGGCCTGCGCCTGGCCGGTGAAAGCGAATACGAGAGCTATGAAGAAGAGCGCTCGCGCTGGGTCGAGGAATGGCGGCTGGTCCGCGCCTATTGCATGGACGATAGCGGCAATCCGCATCCTGCTTCGCGTCCGGACCCTGATGAGCGCGTGACGCCTGACTTTGACGGCGAGATCTTCCGCTGCGTCGCGGGCACCGCGCTTCAGGCGACTTTGGGATGGCGCGAAGATGGCGAGGACCGTTTCGACGGCGTCTCCATCCAGTGTCAGAAAGGCGAAGCGCTGCGCTATGGCCGCGGCGGCGAGCTGTTCTGCGCGCCGCAGGAACATCGCCGCAACTGTAATGAGCGCTCGCTTCTGCGCCTGCACGGCCCGGGCGTGAAGCTGATCTGGTATCGCTATGAAGAACATTATACCGAGACTGTCGAACGCCGCAGCGAACGGTATGAGCGCAGCTCGATGACCCTGATGCTCGATGGCGGCGTGGGCGGATACCACTAAGTCTCCGGTCTTTGTGACTGACAAACCCCGAAGGTTCCGCCTTCGGGGTTTTTTGTGCGTCGAAGCCGGGCGCCCTGACACTGAACAAGAAAAAGCCGCCTCAGAGATGAGGCGGCCAGTCAGTTGGGTGGGTATTCTGTGTGGCTTAGTTGCCGCGAGTCTGCGTCGCGAAGGTCGCGGCGTTGCCCACGGCGGTCGCCGAGCTTGTGACCGTGCGCACCTTGCCGTTGTGCACCGTGACGGCGCTGGCGGTGACGGCGCCGGAATTGATCTGGTTGATCTCGCCCGTCACGCCCACCGGGCAGCTGGCGCAGACATAGGCCGATTGCGCGTTGCCGATGGCGGTGGCGTTCAGAACAGAGCCCAGGCCTGCGCCCGAGCCGCCATCATAACCGCCCAGCATGGACACGTTGGCGATCACATCGCCGGAATTGGTTTGCTGAACGCCGGAATAGGTGTTCGCGCCGATGGTGGAGGTCAGGACCGAATTGCCCACGGCGTTCGCCGAGCCCGTGGCGTAGCCATTGGCGAATTCGCCCGCCAGAATGACGGTTTCAGAGCGCACATCGCCGGAATTGGACTGGACGCCGCCCACCTGGCTGTCGCCATAATCGTTCTGGAAGGTGGCGGTGTTGCCCGCAGCTTGCGACGCCGCCGTGACGCCATAGTCGGCATTGCCGATCTCGGCATAAGCGGTTGAGGTCGTTGACCCCGATTGGGACTGATCCAGCGTCAGCACCGAATCCTCGTCCTCGGCGGTGGAGAGCAGGCTGTTGCCTGCTGCGACTGCGCCGACGACGCTGGTTTCGATCTCGGCGCCTGCGGCTTCCACGCGCGCGTCAGCGCTTGAGTCCGCCGCGCTCGCCTGGCGAATCGACAAGGTCTGACCGCCTTCCGCGCTCGTCTGGATCGCATTGACGGCGCTCGAAGCGGTTTGCACGGTGTGAGCGGCATAGTCAGATATGCGCAGGCGTGACAGCGCGCTGACCTGTCCGGCTTGGGCGGTCTGCTCAAGATCCATCGCCAGGGCGCCATCCTCGACACCCGCCGTCAGGGCGTTGCCCTGAGCGGTGGCGGTGCTGATGACGCTGGCCCACACCCCGTTCGCGCTCAGAAGCGAGCTGGCGCTGACCGAGCCGTCGAAATTTTGCACGCCCGAGATTTCGCTGTCGCCAGAGAGCGCGCCCGTGCCGGAATTGCCCTGCGCGACAGCCGTGGAGATCATGTCCCGCACGCCGTCCGCACTCTGATTGTCTTCACTTGAGACAGGGCCCGTCTGGTCCTGGTCGAGCTCGACCTTATTGATAGGTTCCGCGAAGCTGGCTGCGGATATCAGAGTCGCGGCGCTGGTGCCCGCGATTAACACTCGTGCGAGCCTGGACATAAGGAGCCTCCGTGGGGGCGTAAGCGGTGTTCAACTGAACGCCGCCGGTAATGTTGGACGGGCCGATCGGGTCGTTGAAGGAGCAGACCTGCTCTGGCGCGACCTGGTAAAGCTGGGAGGAAATCTCCAGTACGGCGCGCTCGACGACCGAGCGTACGGCCAGCTGGATCGGCTCCAGCGACCGGCCGCCGGCGGACGCGTCCAACACGACATCGCCAAAGAAGGCGAAGACGCCGGCGGACAATTCGCGGCCGATGATCTGCTTCTGGTAGGAGACGACGTCCACCACTTCCAACGTGCGCGAATCGATGAGGCGCAGGTCGAGACCCACATTCATCACATACATGCGGCGCGAGAAGACGCCTGACGGGCTGGAATCAACGCTGTCGCCCGCCAGAATATCCTGCCCGTTCGAGCGGATATTGGCGTTCAGCTCGGTGATCCCGCCCACAAGATAATAGTCAGAGCCGGGAATCGAGCCGGCGTAGATCTGGCGATAGCCGTCCTGCTCGGCGGCGTCGCCGATCAGTTGGTTGTTGGCGTAGCGCAGCTCGAGCTCGGCGACCGACGTGTCAAAACGCTCCACAAGCCGTGCGCCCGCTTTCGCAAAGGCGCTGATCGCCATCAGGGACGCGCCCTGGGTGACGCGGGTGCCGCCTTCAGGGTTCATCTGGCCGGTATAGTCCGCGATCCGCCCCACGGCGACGCGCGGCGCGGCCTGGCCATGCTGGCGCGCATAGCCGGACAGGCACACAAGCGCATCGGAATACGGCGTCGGGTTCGGGGTCACCGGCGCGCTGCCGGTCGGCGTGGCGTACAGCCCGTCAGACCCCGGCGTCGAGGTGGCGCAGGCTGTCAGCGTCAGAGCGGACACGGCAGCGGCGAGGAGGCGCTTAACGATCATTGGCGGACGCTCCTTGGGTGGACTGAGAATTTGCGGTCGCGGCTACGGCGCCCGCATTGGCGGTAATGTCGCCGGTATTGGTCTGGCGGTTGTTCACCACCACCGTGTTGTAATTGCCGTACACCACCACATTGAGCTGGTTGCCGACGGCGCTGGCGCCAGCGGAGGCGAACAGGCCTGACTGGTTTTGCGTATTCAGTCCGACGCCGGCCGAGCTCTGGGCGAGGGCGCTGGCCTGGGCCGAGACGCCGACGCCGGTCTGGATGACGCCGTTCAGCACGACCCGGTTGCCGCCGCGGCGGGCGCCGACATAGGCTTGGTTTTCCGCGCCATAGGCCTGACCATAGGGCCGCGTCCATTCGGACGGATTGGGAGCGGTGGACTGCGCCAGGGCGGCGGAGGCTGCAAAAATCGCGGCGCCGGAAGCGCAGAGCCAGACTTTAAGCTGACGGGTCATGCCTTAAGTGTCCTCTTTGAAGACGGTTTGCGTTTCAGGCTGCAATGGCCGTGCCAGACTGATCGCCTGCCAGGGAAATTCGCCATGAGCGCCATGCCGCCGCCGCACTCCGAAGACGACCCGTCCGGTATTGCCCCACCGCCCCGGCCGGAACCGCAATCGCGCGAACCTTTGTTCAATTCGTTTCCCGGCGTCGTTCTGGTGCTGGGCGCGGTGATGCTGGGCGTTCAGATCGCTGATTCGATGGCGGCGGGGCAGGGCGGGCTCGCCCATGGCCTCATCTATTGGGCGGGAACCTTGCGCACCGGCGCGACCGCAGAGGCCTTTCCCCCGGCGCCCGGTTTCGGCCTCAGCCCTTATGTACTGCACGTCTTTGTGCATTTCGGCTGGGCGCATCTCCTGATCAATCTGGGCGCGCTCGCAGCGTTCGGCGCAGTGTCACGGGCGCCGTTCGGTCCTGGATTGCGCGGCGATATGGGCTTTCTGGCTTTCTTTTTCGCCTGCGCGGTTGGCGGCGCTGTGCTGCATCAGCTGACGCATATGAACGCGCCTTCCATGATGGCGGGCTCTTCAACCGCGATCTCTGGGTTGCTGGCGGCGGCCGGCTGGATGAGGGGCGGGCGCGCCGGCATGCTCCGGCTCGCCGTGCCCTGGTTCTTGATCAACCTGGCGATCGCCCTCGCAGGCCTGGTATTCCCCGTGCCGCTCGCCTGGGCCGGGCATGTGGGCGGGCTTCTGGTCGGGATGGCCGCCTATCCGGTGTTCGTGCGTTATTTGCGTGTCCGGCCCGACGTCTGAAAGAGGCGTCGCTCAAGCAGAGCGTTTGAAGGGCGAGCCGTCTTACGATTATACTCTCATGACAAGAAGTCAGGGAGGTCGCCATGACCGCTGCGCGTATTCTGGACGACAAGGGGGCGACGGTCTTCACCGTCCGCCCGACGCAGAGCTTGCAAGAGGCCGCTGCCGCGCTCACCCAATACAAGGTGGGCGCCGTGATCGTGACGGGAGCGGACCAGGAGCCGGTCGGCGTGTTTTCCGAACGCGATCTCGCCCGGGCCGTCGCCCAGTCAGGCGCATCTGCGCTCATTGAACCTGTCAGCTCCGTGATGAGCACAGGTCTGATTACGGCCGGCCCGTCAGATACGGTTGATACGCTTTTGTCCCTGATGACGGAGAAGCGGGTGCGCCATATCATCATCATGCAAGGCTCTGACATGCAGGGCGTGGTCTCGATCGGTGATGTGGTCAAACGCAAGATCGCCCAGACCGAAGCGGAGGCGGAAAGCCTGAAGGCCTATATAGAAGGGGCCTGATCAGGCGCGCCGTCTTGTGGGTTTTGGCCGTGGCGCATCATCAGGCGGTCTGGGCGGCTCTTGATCTGAAGGCGGAGTGTCGCCGCGTCTGCACAAAGATGCACAAAAACCGCTCACAAGGGTTGCGCCCGTCGAGGGGCGGGGATACACCCCACGACCTCGGCGGCGGGCACACGACCTCGCAGCCGGCCAGTGAAAATCTTCTGAAGATTGATCTTGCCGGCCGCAGCGAACTGGCCCATACTGCTGAGCCTCTCCGAAAGGAAGGAGTTCAAAAACCGGCGAAGCCGCTTCGCTGGAACCGATGCTTTCGTGTCGTTTTCAGCTGGCCTAACCGACTGCAGAACTTCTGAGATTTGGAGTTGACCAAGCTGCGGGTTCCTTATAGAAACCGCGCTCCTTGGTTGGCCCTCGGGTTTAGCGTTTCGGCGCTGCACATGAGG
>NZ_DEMB01000007.1:0-51537 GCF_002354675.1 Oceanicaulis sp. UBA2681
CCCAGATCCTGAACATTGGGCAGGCCTTCCAGAAACAGGATGCGCTCGATCAGCGCATCGGCATGCTTCATCTCGTCGATGGATTCTTCGTACTCGACCTTGGCGATCTTTGCGAAGCCCCAGTCTTTGAACATGCGCGCATGAAGGAAGTATTGGTTGACCGTCGTCAGTTCCAGGCGCAGCGCCTTGTTCAGGTGCTCGATAACCTTGGGATCGCCCTTCATGGCCGTCTCCATTGTGTTGAAAATCAGGACTTGAAACTAGCGAGTTCGGCCTGTGAGGGAAGGGGCTTGGGCCAATTATCTTCGTCACTGATACTGAGTTGCACAAAAGCCGACACTATACTCAGGTGGTGTCAGCTTTTCTTCACGATGTCCCACCAATCTGATGGTCCGAGGCGCAAAATTCTGGCAGATTACCTCAAAGTAAGAGGATCATATACATGCCGAGACCGGCGGATGTTCTTGCCTCTATTAGAGAGCAGCTACGCGGCGCCAAAAGTGTCGCCTTGGGTCAGTTTCAGATCATAAATCTGGACTTGATCAAGAACGTGGCTGGAAGTCGCTGGGAAGACCTCAAGTCTAAAATTTTTGATGTCAGCGAAGCCTTTATCGCGCGACGCCTGCAACCCAGTGATGTTTTGTTCCGTTGTGATGAAGGCTTTCTCGTCATTTTCGATACGGAGCGGGCCAATGCGGCCGAAGCGCAAGCCGCTTGGATTTCCGAAGAGCTCAACCGGTTTTATGTGGGCGATGAGATTTTTCGCAAGCTGAAGGTCAGCTCTCGGGCGCTCAGGCTTGACCAGAGCGAACTCGCCGCCTTTTTCGCCGCCCAGGGCGTCAGTCAGGTTTCAGACACAAAGCCGGGCGATTCAAAAGGACAGAAGGAAGAGCAAGCGCTTCATCCTGAAACCCTTCGCACTCGTGTGGCCTATGAGCCGGTCTATGACCTGACGCGCCAAGCCTTGATCTCGTCGTTTTGCCTGCCTGTCAGGAATGTCGGGGGCGTGCTTCGGTTTGGCCACCGGCATGAATACCCGTTTGAGGCGCATGTGACGGCGCAGCGCGACTTTGACGTCCAGATGCTGGTGCTTGACGCGCTGGAGGCGTGCTGGGCGAAAGGGCATTCCGCCGCCGTGTGCCTGACCCCGCATTACCGCACCCTGGTCGAGCCTCATGACAGACAGGAATACTATGCCCGCTTGCGCGCTTTGCCAGAGCATCTGCACAAGGCGGTGACCATCCGCATAGACGGCACGCCGGACGGCGCGCCCATCAGCCGACTACAGGAAATTACCGGCACGCTCAGAACCTTGAAGATCAAATGCCTGGTGCAGTGTCATACGCTGGAGTTCGAGATCGAGCGCTATGAGGGCTGCGGCGTGCAGGCCTTCGGCGGCGCGATGAAGGACCTCACGCGGGGCTCGCCCATCGGCTCGGATTTGCAAGACAAACTGGCGCAACTGGTCGCGCGCGCAGCGCGTCTGGGCGCTGACACCTATGCCGCCGCGGTGGCGAGACAGACCAGTTTCATGGTGCTTAGGGAGTTGGGCGTGCGATGGTATAGCGGACCGTTCATCGCGCCCTTGCTGACGCGATTGCCGCTCGTGCAGCCTTTGTCGTTGTCCATGTTGTCTGAGCGTTCAGATACGCTTGAGCCTCAAGCCGCGCCGCTTCCAGCCGAATAATCGGCTCAGGCCGCCGCGCCAGCCGTTTCAGCCCGGTCATGACCCATCACGCGCGCCGCTTCTTCAAAGCACCGGCCGCACCGGGGCTTGGCGCCGCACGCCTTGAACGCACTCGGCACATCGCCAGCGCCGTTTTTGGCGGCGGCTTTGAACTGGGTGCATTTCAGCGCGTTGCAGAGGCAAACATACATGGAGCAGATCCGTGATGCGGGTTGCGAGTGTGTACGCAAATCATTCGCAACTAATATAGTCATTCTTGCGAATGAGTGTCAACGGCGATCTGGAGGGCGCGACTGCCAAAAGTTTAACAGGTGTAAACGCCCTTGTTTCACTGGATTCTGAAGCAAACCGTGTTTGATTGAACGGCCTCATGCTTGCGCTAACTGGCTTTCTCATGATGCAATGCAGCAAGAAAGTCCGAACAAAGAGCGTCACAAAGACGTCGCGGACAGCATGAGGAGACGGCTGTGCTGAAATTCACAAGCACGGACCAGCGCTATCCGGACAAACGGTCCGCAGACGAGCGCCGGACCGACTTTGACGAGATCTATGCGCCTTTCAGCCTGGAGCAGGGTGAGGCGCAAGCTGAACGCTGTTCGCAATGCGGCGTCCCGTTCTGCCAATCGGGATGTCCCTTGCACAATGACATTCCAGACTGGCTGATGCTGGTTGCGGAAGGGCGTCTGGAAGAGGCGTATGAGCGCTCCTCCGCAACCTCCGCCATGCCCGAAGTCTGTGGCCGAATCTGCCCGCAGGACCGGTTGTGCGAAGGCGCGTGCGTGATCGAGCAATCCGGCCATGGCGCGGTCACCATCGGCTCGGTGGAGACGTTCATCACCGAGACCGCCTGGAAAAATGGCTGGGTCAAACCGATCCGTCCTGCGCGCAAGACTGGTCTGTCCGTGGGCATTGTCGGCTCGGGTCCTGCGGGTTTGTCCGCCGCCGAGCGTCTGGCCCAGCATGGCCATGACGTGACGATCTATGAGCGGCAGGATCGCGCGGGCGGCTTGCTGATCTACGGCATTCCCAACTTCAAGCTCGACAAATCCGTGGTCGAGCGCCGCACCCAGCGCCTCGAAGAGGGCGGCGTGGTGTTCAAGCTCAATTTCGAAGTGGGCCGGGACGCCAACCTGACCGAACTTCGATCCCGCCATGACGCGGTTTATGTGGCGGCGGGCGCTTATGCGGCGCGCGCCCTGACCTGTCCGGGCGGCGGCGGGCGCGGCCTCGTTCCGGCGCTCGATTATCTCACCGCCTCCAACAAGGCGGGTTTTGGCGATGAGAGCGGACAGGGCGGTCGCCTGAACGCCAGCGGCAAGCGCGTTCTGGTGATCGGCGGCGGGGACACCGCCATGGATTGCGTGCGCACCGCCATCCGTCAGGGGGCGGACAGCGTGGCGTGCCTATACCGCCGCGACCGCGTGAACATGCCCGGCTCGGCTCGTGAAGTGGTCCACGCCGAGGAAGAGGGCGCGATGTTTGACTGGCTCAGCGCTCCCGCCGCCATTCTCGGCGATGCCGAGACCGCCTCTGGCGTACGCATTCAGAAAATGACCCTCGGCGCGCCTGACGCCTCGGGCCGCCGTCGTCCGGTGGCGATGGCCGGTCAGGAAGAAGACCGCGCCGCCGACATGGTGATCGCGGCGCTGGGGTTCGAGCCGGAGAACTTCCCACAGACCCTGGGCGCGGACGGGCTTGAGCTCAATCCGCGCGGCGCGATCCGTGTGACCGACCGCAGCCGCACCTCTCTGCCAGGGGTGTACGCGGGCGGCGACGCCGTGCGCGGCGCTTCCCTGGTGGTCTGGGCTGTGAAAGACGGCCTGGACGCCGCTGAGACCATCCATGCCGATCTGATGGCGGGCGCGCGCTCTGCGCAGGCGCAGCCGATTGCGGAGCCAGCCGAATGAGCCAGTTTGATTATCTGACCGAACGCCAGCGCTTGATTGACGCCGGCGCATACGAGCTTGAGAGCGAGCGCTCCGCCTGCGGCGTCGGCCTGATCGCCGACATCAAGGGCGAGCCGCGGCGTGAAACCGTGGAATTAGGTCTGAAAGCCCTGAAAGCGGTCTGGCACCGCGGCGCTGTGGACGCGGACGGCAAGACCGGCGATGGCGCCGGTCTGCGGCTTGGCATTGCGCAGGACTTCTTCAAGGCGGCGGTGGCCCGCACGGGACACGAGCCCAGCGATCACGCCATTGGCGTGGGCATGGTCTTCTTGCCGCGCACTGATTTTGGCTCCCAGGAAAAGGGCCGCACCATCGTCGAGACCGAGGTGCTGCGCGCGGGCTTGCGTCTGTTTGGCTGGCGTCAGGTGCCGGTGGACCCGTCCTGTCTGGGGGCCAAGGCTGCGGCGACGCGTCCGGCGATTGAACAAATCCTGTTTGAAGACGCGACCGACCGGAACGCGGACGAGCTGGAACGCACGCTCTATCTGGTGCGCCGCCGCATCGAGCAACGCGCCCGCGCCGAGGCCGTGCCTGAGCTTTACGTCTGTTCGCTGTCCGCACGCGACGTGGTCTACAAGGGCATGTTCCTGGCCGAGGCCATCGACCAGTTCTATCCTGATCTGCGCGACGCCCGCTTCGTGTCGCCCTTTGCGATCTTCCATCAGCGCTATTCGACGAACACCTTCCCGGAATGGAAGCTGGCCCAGCCTTTCCGCATGCTCGCCCATAATGGCGAGATCAATACTCTGAAGGGCAATCGCAACTGGATGAAAAGCCATGAGATCCTCATGGCCCATTCCGCGTTCAAGGACGCCGAGGATGTTGTCCGTCCGGTGATCAGCCCTGGCGCCTCGGATTCCGCGGCGCTGGACGAGGTGTTTGAGATTCTGGTGCGGGCGGGTCGTTCTGCGCCCATGGCGAAAACGCTTCTGATCCCCGAAGCCTGGTCCAAGCGCGGCGAGATCATGCCGGGGTCCTGGCGCGGGCTGTACGAGTATTGCAACTCTGTGATGGAGCCCTGGGACGGGCCTGCCGCTGTGATCGCGTGCGACGGTCGCTGGGCGATTGCGGGGCTTGATCGCAACGGTCTGCGTCCGCTGCGCTGGAGCCTGTCTGAAGACGGACTTCTGACCGTCGGCTCTGAAACCGGCATGGCCGAGCTCGAACCGTCGCGCGTCATTGAACGCGGCGCCGTGGCGCCCGGGCGCCTGATCGCTGTGGATCTGGCCGAAGGCGGTTTCTTGCGCGAAACCGAAATGCTCGATCAGCTCGCCGCCAAGCATCCATATGAAGACTGGCTGAAAAACGTCCGCGAGATCGAGTCCGAAGTCGGGCCCGGTCCTGAGCCTCTCCTCTTTGAGGACGCCGAGCGCGCCCGACGCCAGGCCGCCGCCGGCATGACGATGGAAGAGATCGAGATCATCCTCTCGCCCATGGCCGAGGACGCCAAGGAAGCCATCGGCTCCATGGGCGATGACAGCCCGCTGGCGGTGTTGTCCAACCGCTATCGCCCGATCAGCCATTACTTCCGGCAGAACTTCTCCCAGGTCACCAACCCGCCCATCGACCCGCTTCGCGAAGGCCGGGTGATGAGCCTGAAAACCCGGTTCAAGAACCTGGGCAATGTGCTGGAGGAAGACGCGGCGCAAACCGATGTCTTCGTGCTGAACTCTCCGGTTCTGACCAACGGCATGTATGACCGCCTGCGCGCCATTCTGGGCGAGGGGGTCGCGCTGATCGACGTGACCTTGCCGGCCGCGGACGCCACCGGCTCCGGCGCGGGCCTGAAAGCTGCGCTCGACAGGATTCGTGCCGAAGCCGAGGCGGCGGTCAGCGAAGGCGGCGCCCAGCATCTGATCCTGACCGATGAGCGCCAGAACGAGCGCTTTGCGCCCGTGCCCATGGCGCTGGCGGTGGGGGCTGTGCACACTCACCTCACACGCAAGGGCCTGCGCACCTATTGCTCGCTCAATGCGCGCACATCCGAGGTGACCGATCCGCATGCGCTGGCGGTTCTGGTGGGCCTTGGGGCCACCACGGTGAACCCGTATCTGGCGTTTGAAACCGTAGCCGCGCGCACCGAGCGCACTCTGTCGGGGATGAGCGCTGAGCAGAAGGCGCGCAACATGAAGACCGCCTTTGATGCGGGGCTTCTCAAGATCATGTCCAAAATGGGCATTTCCGTCGTCAGCTCCTATCGCGGCGGGTGTAATTTCGAAGTACTGGGCCTCAGCCGCGCCGTGGCCAGCGAATATCTGGGTGGGGTGACCAGCCGCATTTCCGGCATTGGCCTGGCGGGTCTGGAATCAAAGCTCGCAGAACTTCATCGCTGGGCCTGGCGTCATGATGACGCCGTGCGCCTGCCGGTGGGCGGGTTCTATCGCCAGCGCAGCTCGGGCGAGGCGCATGCGCTGGAAGCGACCTCGATCAGCCTGTTGCAAAAGGCTGTCCGCAACGAGGATTACGACGCCTATCGCGCCTATGTGGCGAAACTCAATCATGAGGACCAACCCATCCAGCTGCGCGACCTGCTGGAGCCGCGGCCCGTGAGCACGCCTGTGGATTTGTCGCGCTGTGAAAGCGTGAACGAGATCCGCCAGCGCTTCGTCACGCCGGGCATGTCTCTCGGCGCGCTGAGCCAGGAAGCGCATGGCGCGCTCAATGTCGCCATGAACCGCATCGGCGCCAAGTCTGTCTCGGGCGAGGGCGGGGAGGACCCCGCGCGCTATCACCCGATGCCGAACGGCGACAACATGAACTCGGCGGTCAAACAGGTCGCCTCGGGCCGGTTCGGCGTCACGGCGGAATATCTAAACCAGTGCCGCGAAATCGAGATCAAGGTCGCCCAGGGCGCCAAGCCCGGCGAGGGCGGGCAATTGCCCGGCTTCAAGGTCACCGGTTTCATCGCCAAGATGCGTCATGCAACGCCGGGTGCGACCCTGATCAGCCCGCCGCCGCACCATGACATCTATTCGATCGAAGACCTCGCCCAGCTGATCTACGACCTCAAGCAGATCAATCCCATTGCGCGCGTGTGCGTGAAGCTCGTCTCGGCGGCGGGCGTGGGCGCGGTGGCGGCGGGCGTGGCGAAAGCGCATGCCGACATCATCCTGATCTCCGGCAGCGTCGGGGGCACGGGCGCCAGCCCGCAAACCTCGATCAAGTTCGCCGGCGCGCCTTTGGAGCTGGGCCTCTCTGAAGCCCACCAGGTGCTCTCGCTCAACGGTCTGCGCGAGCGGGTCACCTTGCGCGCGGATGGCGGCATCCGCACCGGGCGCGACGTGGTGATCGCGGCGATGCTGGGCGCGGAAGAGTTCGGGGTGGGCACCACCTCGCTCGTGGCGCTGGGCTGTCTGATGGTGCGCCAGTGCCATTCCAACACCTGCCCGGTGGGCGTGTGCACCCAGGATGAAGAATTGCGCAAGCGCTTCTCCGGGCTCGCCGACCATGTGGTCAATCTGATGACCTTCATCGCCCGCGACACCCGCGAGATTCTCGCGGGCCTCGGCGCGGAGCGTCTGGAAGACGTGATCGGCCGCGCGGACTTGCTCGATCAGGTCAGTCGCGGCGCGGATCATCTTGATGATCTTGATCTCAATCCGCTGCTGGTGCGCGTGGATCCGCAGGCGCGGCCCCCGCGCTCGACCCGCACCCAGCGCAATCCGGTCGCTCCGGCGCTGGACGAGCAGATCCTCAAAGACGCCGAGCCGGTCTTCTCGCGCCGTGAAAAGATGCAGCTTGTCTATGACGTGAAGAACACCGACCGCGCCGTGGGCGCGCGGGTGTCGTCGGAAATCGTGCGCACCTTCGGCCCGGACGGGCTCGAAGACGGCCAGCTCACCCTGCGCCTGCGCGGCTCGGCGGGCCAAAGCCTCGGCGCGTTCTCGGCCACGGGTTTGCGGATCGAGCTTGAGGGCGACGCCAACGATTATGTGGGCAAAGGCCTGTCCGGCGCCACGATCGCCATTCGTCCCTTTGGCGGCTGCAAGGAGCATCGCCCCGGCGACGCCATTATTGGCAACACCGTGCTTTATGGCGCCACGTCCGGCCGCGTCTTCGCCGCGGGCGGGGCGGGCCAGCGCTTTGCGGTCAGAAACTCCGGCGCGACCGTGGTGGTTGAAGGCTGCGGCGCCAATGGCTGCGAATACATGACCGGCGGCGTGGCGGTGATCCTCGGTAAGGTCGGCGATAATTTCGCCGCCGGCATGACCGGGGGCGAAGCCTTTGTGCTCGATGAAGCCAACCGGCTGGAGCCGCGCCTCAACCCTGAAAATGTCGGGGTGCATGTGCTGGCGGGCGAGGCCGAGGCCCGCTGCCGCGCCCTGATCGAGGATCATTACGCCGCCACCGGCAGCCTGCACGCCGCCGCGATCCTCAATGACTGGGAGACCCGCAAAACCGCCATCCGCCACATCGTGCCCTTCCCGCCCGCGACGGGCATGGAAGCGCAGGAGAAGCGCGCTTAGGCGGGGTCAGCGTCCCGCCGCACGGCGCCAGGGGCGTGACCGAACTGGCGTTTGAAGGCGCGGCTGAACGCGGCTTCAGAGCTGTAGCCCGCAGCTTCGGCGATCTCGATCATCGGGGTGCGTGTGTCGGACAGGGCGCGATGGGCCAGATGCAGCCGCCATTGGGTGAGATAGCTGATGGCGGATCGGCCCAGCTGTTCGGTGAAGCGCGCGGCGAAGATCGAGCGCGACAGCCCGGCTTCGCGCGCGAGCGCCTCTACTGTCCAGTCGCGTTGCGGCTGGTCATGAAGCGCGGTGAGGGCGCGGCCCAGATGCGGATCGCGCAGGGCGGCCAGCCAGCCGGTCTGCGCGCGGGCTTCAGTCGCGAGCCAGCTGCGGACCAGCTGGATCACAAGCACATCGGTCAATCGCGTGATTATCGCCTCGCTGCCCGGTGAGAGTTGTTCGGATTCTCGCGCGATGATCGCCAGCGTGGAGGTGATCCAGCTGTCTTCGTCTTGCGCGCCTCTTGAAACGATCAGCCTGGGCAAATGCGCCATCAATTGCGCGCCCAGCACCTGATCAAAGCGCACCACGCCATAGGTGATGCGGGCACGCGGGCCGGGGCCGTCCAGCGTCAGGGTCTCGTATCTCTGGCTCAGCGGCGTCACGTCCAGCTTGTCCAGCGGGACCCTGTCAGCCTCAGGATCGCTGAAAAGGTCATGGCGCGCGCCATTGGGGATGAGCGCCAGATCGCCTGCTTTCAGCAGAACAGGCGCTTCGCCGTCCAGCTGCAGCTGACAGGCGCCGTCGAGGACGATGGCGATCAGAGACAAGCCCTCAAACGCGGGCAGGGCGATGCCCCAGGGCGCCGCCATGTCGGTCTGGCAATACAAGGTCCCCGTCAGCTTCAGCTGATCAAGCAGAGCCGTCAGCGGATCGGGTCGGGGGCGAGGGTCTGTGTTGGGCGTGCTCATGAAAACCCCGGACGGAGGGTCAATTATCTCGGACGGGCGAGCATGGCCTGTTCGCAGCGGCGAACGCAATCTCCTCCCGGCTTTTGGACAGGAGAAACGCCATGAACACACACGGGATTATTCGCGCGCTGCTGGGGATCAACGGTGTCGTGCTCGCAGGGATCGGGGTGATGCTGATCTCCGACCCGCACGCCATGTTCGCGTTGAACGGGGTGACGCTCAGCCCTGATCCCAATCTGCTCAACGAATTGCGCGCGCCGGGTGGCGCCTTGGCCCTGGGCGGCGGTTTTGTGCTGGCTTCAGCCGCCTTGGGGCTCTGGACGAGAGCGGCGAGCGGAGTGAGCGCCCTCATTCTGCTCGGCTGGGCGCTGGGGCGCTTGGTCTCTATCCCCTTGGACGGCATGCCAGACGCAGGCCTGCTCGCTGCTTTCGGGATCGAACTGGTCCTGGGCTTCGCCAGCGTCTGGGCGATGGGCGCGCTGGCGGAGTCCTCCGCACTGGAAGCGGGGCTCAAACCCGCCTAGGCTCTGGCCATGACACGCCTTTTGCAGACCCCTTACTGGCTGGCGGCGGCTTTGCTCGTCATCGGTCTCGCCTGGACCGCCTCGGCGGGCCTTCTGGTGACGACGCACTGGAGCGCTGTGCTTGGGCCATTTCTCGGCACGGCGGCGCTTTTGGGGATCGGCTTCATCAATCGTGAGCGCTGGCGCGCGGCGCCGACGCTGTGGCGGACCCGCACCAGCCTCGCCGCGCTTGGGACAGCGCTGGTCAGCGTCGTCATCGCCGCCGTGCTCTTCGGCCCCGCCGTGATCGGCATCGGCCTGCAACTGGGCGGTCTGGTCGGCTTTGTGGGCTTGGCGGTGATGGCGCGAAAGCTGCCAGGCGCAAGCTGAAGCGGTTCTGACCGGAGCCCCACACCCCTGATCTTACCAATGTTTCATTGGCTTTGGCTGAGCCTGTCCGGTCTGCTGACGGTTGCACCCGCGACACTTGAACAGCATCGGACCGACCCATGATCTTGAGCGCACTGGCTTTGACCTTCGCCCTGCAGGCGTGCGCCGCCACTGACTGCGCCGCGCCCTGGCCCGCGCCCATGCGTCAGGCCGAAGGCGCCACACTGTCTTCGTCCTATCAGCCCGACGCGCGCATTGAGTTGCCCGAGACAGCGGTCTATGCGGGCGGGCGGCGCTGGGCGCTCTATGATGTTGTGGATGCAGAGATGCATCTGTTTGTGGAGGCGGACGCCGACCGGATCGTGGACCGGCTCTACTGGATCCAGTTTGAGGCCTATCTGCCGACACGGCCCGAGGCGAGCTATGACTTTCACCTCTCGGATCTGGAAACGCGCGCTCTGGGAGAGGCCGAATTCTTTGTTCGCCCCCGTTTCGGAGAAGGCGCAAGCGATGCGCCCGAGCCCGGCTCGGATAACGCCATGATGCGCGCCGTGCTGGCTGAGGCCGGCTACACCCTGCCTGCGGAGACGATCAACGCCACGATGAAGCATTTGCTGGACCCCGAAACCGCGCGGGAAGAGCTGATGATCATCTATATCGAGGATCTTGAGCCCACGGGCTCGACCATGGCCGAGATCATCGAAACCCGCCTTGAGGGGCCGCTCTGGGCCGGGCTTTCCCAAGGCGTGCTCGACCGCGCCCAGGACCGGATCGCGGTGCGCTCGACCGAGTAGGACGGGACGCGGGCGTTTCTCCTGCGCCTTTTCCCCATCTGCGACCAACGCCTCATCTGGCGCGGGTCCGCGACACGTTCTAAGCTCCTCTCCATGTTGAAACGTATCAATCATCCCCTGGTCTGGGGCGTTCTGATGATGCTGGCGGGCGCTGGCGGGCTTGTGGCCCAGGGCGCGCTCGCGGGCGCGGGGTTGCCGGCCTATCTGGCGCTGGGCCTTGCTCTCGTGGTGTTGCCGGTTCTGACCTGGACCTCGCGGGCGCGCTGGCGCGGCGCGGAAGACCGAGCGCTCGGCCGGATCGTGGTTCTGGCGCTGGCGGTGTACGGGCTGGTCATGGCCGTGATGGCGCTGGTCGTCGGGCAGGTGGGCTATGCGCCCTTCGCCGGGCTCTATGTGGGCGGGGCGGTGATGCTGCTGGGGCTGCATTATGTGGCGCTGACCGCGCCGCGCACGGCTTAGGCGGTCGCCAGCATGGCCGGGCCTGACATGCAGATGCGCCAGATCGAGCTGGCCGACCGGGCGCTGATGTACACGCTCAAACGCTCGTCCCGGCGCAAGACGATCGGTCTGAAAGTCAGCGAGGACGGCCTGACGGTGACTTTGCCCGTGCGCGTCAGCGTGCGGGAGGCGGACGCTGTCGTGCGCGAGAAAGCCTCCTGGGTGATCGACCGGCTGGAGCGACGGCAAGCGCGCACGCCGCCGGCGCTGAAAGGCGTGGACGGCGAAATGATCGGTTGGCTGGGCGAGGAGTTGCGCCTGACCGTGCGCCCCCATGACAAGGCGCGCAGCACGGTGATGCGCGAGGCGGAGGCGGTGGTCGTCTGCGTGGACCGCCATCTCGACCCTGCCGAAAGCCGCAAGGCGGTGCTGGCCGCGCTGAAACGCTGGCGCAAGCGTGAGGCGCTCGATCTGATGACGCCCAAGCTTGAGGCCTATGCCGAGGCGCTGGGCGCGAAGCGGCCGAAAGTGAGCGTGCGCGAACAGAAGGCGCGCTGGGGGTCATGCTCGTCTGACGGCTCGATCCGCATGAATGCGCGCCTGATCGCCTATCCTGAAAGTCTGGTTGATTATGTCTGCGCGCATGAGGCCTGCCATCTTCTGGTGATGGATCACTCGCCGCGCTTTCATCGCTTCCTCGATGAGCTGATGCCGGATCAGCGGCGACGTCAGCGCGCCTTGCGCGATACCCGGCCTCCGGGCGGGGCGTTTTAGTCGCCCAATCCAGTCTGGCGTGATTTTGTCCGTGCAATTCTTCGCTTCGCCACAGCTGCGCCCCATTGACGCCCTGTGGGGCGGGCGGAGTAGGCTGCATGTTGCAGTACAGCAGGGCGATTTGACCGATGTCCCACGACGAAGAATTTTACCGCGAGCGGCGTTTGCCGCCTTATGTGTTCGCGGAAGTGAACCGGATGAAGCAGGCCTATCGCTCCGAAGGCCGTGACGTCATTGATTTCGGCATGGGCAATCCTGACCTTGCCCCCGCACCGCACATCATCGCCAAGCTCGCCGAAGTCGCCGCGGATCCGCGCGCGCACCGCTATTCCGCCAGCCAGGGCGTACCGTCGCTTCGCAAGGCGCTGGCGCGCTATTATGAGCGCCGGTTTGATGTGGGGCTGAACCCCGACACTGAAGTGTGCGTGACCTTGGGCTCAAAGGAAGGCCTTGCGAACCTGGCCCAGGCGATCACCGCGCCGGGCGATGTGATCCTGGTGCCGGACCCCTCCTATCCGATCCACATGTTCGGCTTCCTGATCGCGGGCGCTGCGGTGCGTCCCGTGGGCTTCAAGGATCCCGAGGATTTCCTGCGCGAGGCGGTGCATGCCTGCCGCCGCTCGATTCCCGCGCCGTCGGCGCTGGTGCTGAACTTCCCGTCCAACCCGACCGCGCAGGTGGTCGATCTGGATTTTTACAAGGAGGCGGTGCGGATCGCGAAAGAGAACGATCTCGTTCTCATCTCCGACCTTGCGTATTCCGAGATCTATTTTGACGGCAATCCGCCGCCCTCCATCCTCGAGGTCGAGGGCGCCAAGGATGTGGCGGTGGAGTTCACCTCCATGTCCAAAACCTATTCCATGCCGGGCTGGCGGATGGGCTTTGCGGCGGGCTCGGCGCGTCTGGTGGATGCGCTCAAACGGGTGAAATCCTATCTCGATTACGGCGCGTTCACGCCGATCCAGATCGCGGCGGTGGCGGCGCTCGACGGACCGCAGGACCATGTGGCGCAAGCGCGCGAGACCTACAAGAAACGCCGGGACGTACTGGTGGAGAGCTTTGGCCGCGCCGGGTTCCATATCCCGAGTCCCCCCGCGACCATGTTCGCCTGGGCGCCGATCCCTGAGCCCTTCGCGCATCTGGGCTCGGTGGAGTTCGCCAAGAAGCTGCTGGAAGAGACCGATGTGGCGGTGGCGCCGGGGCTGGGATTCGGCGAGCGCGGCGACACCCATGTGCGCCTGGCCGTGGTGGAGAACGAGCAACGTATCCGCCAGGCCGCCCGCGCCCTGAAAGGCTTTTTCGCCAAGGGCTAACGCCTTGATTGGAAACAGGGTGAACGCAGCATTTACCCTGTTTCTTTTCAATGTTTTAATAGGGGTAAGCGAAGTCTGGATCCGTTTTGCGCAAGGGCGCGAATAAGGGTCTGGACATGCGCTCGCTTCTGGCGAAATTTTTCAGCGATGCAAGCGGTAATGTGGCGATGATGTTCGCCATGCTGCTGGCCCCGATGGTGGTCAGCGTCGGCGGGGCGCTGGACTATTCACGCACCTTCACCATCGGCTCTGAAATCCAGTCGGCCATGGACGCCGGCACTCTGGCGGCGGCGTCGCTGACCCAGGGCGAAGACCCTGAAACGGTCGTGCGCAATTACATCACCGCCGCCCTGTCAGAACATAACGGCGTGCTGGAGCGGTTGAATGTTCAGGTCAGCTCGGACACGGCGATCAATTCACGCGAGGTGACCGCCGACGCCGTGATCAGCGTGCCGACCTTGATGCTGGGCCTGATCGGTTATGACGCGCTGACGCTGAACCGCACCTCGGAAGCCAATGAACGGGTGCGCAATCTGGAGATTTCGCTGGTGCTTGATATTTCGGGCTCCATGGGCGGCTCCAAGATTTCCGCTTTGCGCGACGCCGCCGAAGAGTTCGTCCTGTTGATGATGGACCCTGATCTGGACGGTCTGACCAGCCTGTCCGTGATCCCCTATAATGGCGGGGTGCGCCTGCCTGCGACGGTCACCAATGACCTTTTGCCGGGCACGCCCAATGATAGCGGCTGCATCGAGCTGGGGGTCACAGACCCGGTCGAGATGGAGTTGGCGTCTGATGGTTATGACTGGCTGGACTGGCAGGATCGCGACCAGCGCGGCTGGCGGTCGTCTTCATTCTGCCCGGATCAATCTGAGGCCACGGTGTTTTTAGAGCAGACCCGTTCGGTCTTGCTGGATCTGATCGAAGGGCTCAGTGCAGGCGGGAACACCGGACTTGATCTGGCGACGGCCTGGGGCGCGCGGGCGCTTGATCCTGTCTGGCGCGGACGTCTGGGCGGGGATTTTTCGGATCGTCCGGCCGCCTATGACGATACATCCACGATGAAAGTTCTGGTGGTGATGACGGACGGCGCCGCCACCGCCCAGTATCGGCGGGCGCAAAACTGGCAAGGCGACTGGTACACTTACGAACTTTACAGCGCCGCTACGGCACGCGCGAACATGGAAGCGGCGTGTGACGACGCGGAAACCGCGGGCGTGCACATTTACACCATCGCCTTTCAGGTTTCAGGCTCCACCAACCGCACCTTGATGCGCGAGTGCGCCAGCAAGACCGAGAACTATTACCAGGTCGAGAGCCTGGACATTTCCTCCGCCTTTAACGCCATTGCGGCGGACCTCAACAGCCTGCGTCTGGCGCGCTAGAGGCGTTAATCTTTCATAAACCATTGTTTTAACTGGTTTTTGGTCTGTTTGTTGCAAGCTCCACCTTCGCATGTTCCGGCTTGGAACGGTTTTGGCGAAGGCGTTCAGATGCAGGCGCTCCTGAGTTTTCTTTCTTGCTGGTCTTCGGACCGCCGCGGCAATGTGGCCATCATCATGGCGCTGTGCTCGGGCGTTCTGGTGACGGCGGTGGGCGGCGCGCTCGATTATTCACGCAGCGCCACGGTCAGCTCTGAACTGCAAAGCGCTTTGGATTCCGGCGCCTTGGCGGCGGCGTCCCTGACCCAGGATCGCGCCCCTGCTGATGTGGTGCGCGCCTATGTGGAAGCCGCGCTGGAAGATCATCCGCAATTGCTGGCGAGCCTTCAGCTGGATGTGAACGCGGACATCTCGCTCAATTCACGCGTTGTCACGGCGACCGCCAGCGTCTCCATGCCCACCACCATTCTGGGCCTGGTCGGCATAAACTCTCTCACTCTGGAACACTTCTCCGAAGCCATCGAACAGGTGCGCGATGTGGAGATTTCCCTGGTGCTCGACGTGTCGGGCTCCATGGGCGGCAGCAAGATCAATGCGCTGATCGATGCGGCGAACGAGTTTGTGGAAATTGTGCTGGCGGCAGATGCGGCGGAACGCACGTCGATCTCTGTCATCCCCTACAATGGCGGCGTGCGGACGCCGAGCGATGTGAATGACGATCTGATTGACGGGCGCAATAATGAGCGACGCCGGTCAGGCTGTGTCGATATGGGAACAGATTATCCGATCGAGATGGAGCTGCCTTACCGGCAGATGGCGTACACGGAGTACAATGGCGATATCCAGTGGAACAATAATCACTCGTCGTTCTGCCCGCGCAGCAATATGGAATCTGAATTCCTCTCCCAGAATGAGGGGCGTTTGCGCGGCCTGATCAACTCCCTGCGCGCCAGCGGCAATACCGGTCTCGACGTGGCGACAATGTGGGGCGCTCGGGCGCTGGACCCGTCCTGGCGCGGGCAACTGGGCGGTAGTTTCTCCGATCGTCCAGCCTCCTATGCGGATCGTGATACGATCAAGATCCTTGTCGTGATGACCGACGGTGAGGCCACGGCGCAATACCGGACCGAAGAGTATACCTATTACGACTGGCGGGGCCGTCGCCGGACCGGCACGCGCAGTTATGAGATTTATTCGGCGCGTCAGGCGCGTGAGAACATGGCCGAGGCTTGTGACGTCGCCGAAGAGAACGGCGTGCAGATCTACACCATCGCGTTCCAACTGAGCGGCGACACCAATCGCGATCTGATGCGCAACTGCGCCAACAAGCCCCAGAACTATTATCAGGTGGAAAATCTCGACATCGCCGAGGCGTTTTCCTCCATCGCCGCCGACATCAATCGCCTGCGCCTGACCCGTTAAGAGACAAGAAAAGAAGGGGGCTTGAATATCCCTTGTTTCCTTGCGGTTGAAAAACATGGCGTCTCAGACTTCATTGTGTCCTGAAATTCACAATGGAGTCACAGATGGCGGATTCGCAGCCTCAAACCCCTGAAGCGCCCAAGCGCAACGCGTTCACACGCTTCCTTGATGCTGTGGAATGGCTGGGCAATCTGTTGCCGCACCCGGTGACCCTGTTCGCCTTGCTGGCGGCGGGCATCGTCCTTCTCTCGGGCGTGTTCGGCTGGATGGGCGTGGCGGTCGAGGATCCACGTCCTGCAGGGTCTCGAGGCGTCGCCGAGGACGGCATGATCCGGGCGGTCAGCCTGATGAATGGCGATGGTGTCCGGCGTATTTTCACCAGCCTGACCGAGAACTTCACCAGCTTTGCTCCGCTTGGCGTGGTGCTGGTGGCGATGCTGGGCGTTGGCGTCGCGGAAAAGTCCGGCCTTCTGTCCGCCGCCGTGCGCGCCATGGTGCTGGGCGCGCCGCGCCATGTGGTGACAGTGGCGGTTGTGTTCGCCGGCATCGTTTCAAACACCGCTTCCGAAGTGGGGTATGTGGTGCTGATCCCGCTGGCTGGCGCGATCTTCTACGCGCTGGGGCGTCACCCGCTGGCGGGCATGGCGGCGGCGTTCGCCGGGGTGTCAGGGGGCTATAGCGCGAACCTGCTTATCGGGACGGTCGATCCGCTCCTGGCGGGCATTACCGAAGAAGCCGCGCAACTGGTTGACCCGGCCTATACGGTGAATGCGACGGCGAACTGGTTTTTCATGATCGCGTCCACCTTCCTGATCACGATTGTAGGCTCGCTGGTGTCGATCTTCGTCGTCGAGCCCAAGCTCGGCGCTTATAATCCCGAGCGTGCCGATCCGACGATCCTGAACAAGTCCATGATGGAGCCTCTGGCCAAGCCGGAGAGAAAAGGGCTCGGCGCTGCGGGGCTCGCCTTCCTGGCCGTACTGGCGGTCATGGCCTACACGCTGCTGCCCGATGTTCGCTTTCCCGCCTGGATGCCCTTGCTGGCCGGCGGATCGGTCCCGGAGACCCTGCCCGGTTGGGGGGTGTTGCGCGACCCCGACACCGGCAGCGTCATGCGGTCGCCGTTCTTTTCCGGCTTCGTCGTCTGGATCCTGATCTTCTTCATCGCCGTGGGCTACGCCTATGGCCGTGTCGCAGGCACCATGAAGACCGATCGCGACATCATCGACGCCATGGCCGCGGCGTTGGCGTCCTTGGGGCTCTATATCGTCCTGGTGTTCTTTGCGGCCCAGTTCGTGGCGTTTTTCGGCTGGACCAATCTGGGCGCCATCACCGCGGTGACGGGCGCAAACTTCCTGCAAGAGACCGGCATGACCGGGCCGGCCCTGTTCTTCTTCTTCATTCTGATGTGTGCGGTGATCAATCTGTCTCTGGGCTCGGCTTCGGCCCAATGGGCGGTGACGGCGCCGATTTTCGTGCCCATGCTGATGCTGATCGGATATTCGCCGGAGGTGATCCAGGCCGCCTATCGGATCGGGGACAGCTCCACGAACATCATCACGCCCATGATGAGCTATTTCGGCCTCATCCTGGCCTGGGCCACGCGCTATGACAAAAACCTGGGCGTCGGCACGTTGATCGCGATGATGCTGCCCTATTCGATCTTCTTCTTGCTGACCTGGTCGGGTTTCTTCTTCACCTGGGCCTTCGTGCTCGACTTGCCGGTCGGCCCGGGTTCGCCAACGCTGTATCCGGCGCAGTAAGACACTGGCGGACACAAAAAAGCCGGGCGGAGGACCGCCCGGCTTTCTGCTGTCGGCGACTAGAACGCCTAGTCGTCCATCATCGCATCGCGGATGGCGCGGAACTCGTTGTCCTCATACCAGTTCGGCCAGTCCTCAGAGTCGGTGAGGCGGCGCGAGACGCGGTAGACCAGCTCGGTGGATTGCACGAAACCGCCCATATCCCAGTTGGGATCAAACTCGTCCGCCGGCTTGTGATAGGCCTGCAGGCGATAGGCCGCCTCGATCTGCGCGCCATATTCGGCGCCGCCTTCTTCAGCGACAGAGCCGGAATCGGCATACAGCATCGGCACGCCGCGACGGGCCAGGGTGACATGGTCGGAGCGGTAGAAATAGCCGGCTTCCGGGTTCGGATCGGGGCTGAGATACATGCCGTCCGCTTCCGCTTCGGCGCGCAACAGGTCTTCCAGCTCGGACGCGCCATAACCGATCACCACGATGTCTTCCGTACGGCCGATCGGCAGGATGCCGTCAAAGTTGAAACCGCCCACGGTCTGATCCAGCGGGACCAGCGGGTTCTGGGCGTAGTATTCCGATCCCAGAAGCCCCTGCTCCTCAGCGGTGACCGCGACAAAGATCACGGACCGCTCCGGCGGGGTGTCGGATTTGGCGTAGGCTTCCGCCAGCTCCAGCATGGCGGTGACGCCGGTGGCGTTGTCGATGGCGCCATTATAGATCTGGTCGTCGCCAGAGAAGTTCAGACGCACACCGATATGGTCCCAATGGGCCATGAACAGCACGTATTCGTCCGGTCGTTCCGAGCCCGTGACCTGACCGGCCACATTATTGGAGGTCAGGGTGCGCAGCGAGTTGGTGAGGGACGCGCTCATCGTCGCTCGGCCCATATCCACAGGCGTGAAGTCAGGGCTGACGGCGGCTTCGCTGAGCTCTGCGAAGTCGAGATCGAGCGCGGAGAAAAGCTCAACGGCCTTGTCCTCGGTGATCCAGGCCTGAACGTCGGCGCGTTCCTGACCGGCGGAGGAGGCGAGGGTGAATTGCGGCCCGGTCCAGCTTGACTGGACGGTGCCCCAGGGATAGGCGGCCGGCGCGGTCTGGTGAACGATGATCGCGCCTTCGGCGCCCTGGCGGGCGGCTTCCTCGTATTTATACGTCCAGCGCCCGTAATAGGTCATGGCCGAGCCGTTGAACCAGCCCGCGTCGGGATCGGCGAAGCCCGGATCATTGATCAGGATGACCACCGTCTTGCCGGTGACGTCCACGCCCTCATAATCGTTCCAGCCATATTCGGGCGCGACCACGCCATAGCCCACGAACACCAGCTCGGAGGCGTCCAGGCTGACCTGTTCTTCAGGGTTCTGGGACCAGAACACCACGTCCACATTGGTCTGAAGCCCCATGGCCTCGCCATCGATGCTGATGTCAAAGTTCGACGCGCTTTCATCCAGGGTGGATTCAATCAGCGGGACGGGCTGGAACCAGCCGTCCGTTCCGGCAGGCTCAAGACCGACGGCGTCCATTTCCTCGGCGATCCAGGTCGCCGCCTGCTCGCCATGTTCGGACGCCGGGCCGCGCCCTTCAAACCGGTCATCGGCGAGCGCGCTGATCCGATAAGCGAAATCCGTTTCGGTGATGGCCGCATCGCTCGCCTGGTGCGCCGGATAGGCGCTGCTGGCTTGCGTTTCAGCGGGCGCAGCTTCGCTTTGCTCATCTGTTGCCGGCGCGTTGGCGGGCTGGCTGCAGGCGGTCAGCGCCAGCGCGGCCAAGCTCGACGTTATTAAGTAACGTAACATGGTGACTCCCCACATGAAATTATCTGCGTTGCATCGTGCATTGATCCCATACGCGTGCAAGCCCGGCATGACGAGGTCTCGACAGGACGCGTCAAAGGATGCGAGGATTAAGTGAACGCCGTTCACTTGTCCGTTTCAGAGGCGAGGGCGGATCGGGACCGCAGACCCGGTCACAGGGGAGGAGACAGCGCGCTATGGACATAGCTGCGTTAGACGCCGTGCAGATCGA
The DNA here is from genome assembly GCF_002354675.1 of Oceanicaulis sp. UBA2681. Classification (NCBI taxonomy): domain Bacteria; kingdom Pseudomonadati; phylum Pseudomonadota; class Alphaproteobacteria; order Maricaulales; family Maricaulaceae; genus Oceanicaulis; species Oceanicaulis sp. UBA2681. The sequence goes on from NZ_DEMB01000007.1 coordinate 19,854, forward strand.
GCTGGCGCCCGGATCGCAAGTGATCTTGCCGATGCTGCTGGCCGTTTTGATGTTCGCGGTTGCGCTGAACGTGCATGTGGCGGACTTCGCCATGGTCAAACAGCGCCCCGTCAGATTTCTGGGCGCCGCGGCGGCGCAAATTCTGGGGTTGCCGCTCGCGACGCTTGGACTTCTCTATGTATTGAACCCGCCCCCCTCCATCGCGCTTGGGATGATCGTGGTGGCGTGTTGCCCGGGCGGCAATGTCTCCAATTTCTTCACCCATCTGTCGCGGGGCGACACCGCGCTTTCAGTCTCGCTGACGGCGACCTCCAGTCTTGCGGCGGCGCTGTTGACGCCGATCTCGATCCTGTTCTGGACCTCGCTTTACGCGCCCGCTGACGCGCTGGTGGATGCGATCGAGGTGTCGCCTATTCCCTTCGTCCTTCAGATGACTGTGTTGCTGGCCGTGCCCCTGGCGGTTGGGATGGGCATTGCGCACCGCTATCCGCGTCTGGCTCACTGGCTGCGCCCGGTCTTTCTGGCTGCAGGCCTGTTCGGGCTGGCGGTGATGGTTGTGGGCGGGGTCGCCTCCAACTGGGCTTTGTTCACCGCGACGGCGGGAACAGTGCTGGTGATCGCGATGATCCACAACGCCGTCGCGTTCGGCGTCGGGACGCTGTCGGCGCGCGCTCTGCAATATGACGTGGCGGGACGTCGCTCGGTCACCTTCGAGGTGGGCATTCAGAACACCGGGCTGGGCCTGGTGATCTTGCTGGGCCAGTTCGAAGGCGTGGGCGGGGCGGCGGCGATCACCGCGCTCTGGGCGGTCTGGCACTTGTTCAGCGGCGGCGCGCTCGCCGGTTTCTATCGCGGGCTTGATTGGGTTCGCACACAAAAGAGCGCCGAAACGGCGCCGTAGCTTCATGCGGGAGGAAACGACATGGCGGACTATGATCTGAAGATCACCGGCGGCATGATCCATGAGGGCGAGGGCGGCTCGCCCTATATCGGCGATGTGGGCATCAAGAATGGCCGCATTGTTGCGGTCGGTGATGCGCCCGGCGACGCTGTTGAGGTGATCGACGCTCAGGGCTGCATCATCACGCCGGGCTTCATCGACGTACACACCCATTATGACGGTCAGGCCACCTGGGACGACCGCATGGAGCCTTCGATCAAGCATGGCGTGACCACCGCCGTCATGGGCAATTGCGGCGTCGGTTTCGCGCCCGTGCGCGAAAGCGACCATGAGCGCCTGATCAAGCTGATGGAGGGGGTGGAGGATATTCCCGGCACCGCGCTCGCCGAAGGGCTGAGCTGGGATTGGGAGAGCTTCCCCGATTATCTCGACGCGCTGGAGAAGACCCCGCGCACCCTCGATGTGGCGGCCATGGTCGGCCATGACCCGCTCAGGGTTTATGTGATGGATCAGCGCGCCAGCTTTGACCAGCAGGCCAATGACGAGGAAATCGCGAAAATGCGCGACCTCGTCTCTGAAGCGCTGGACGCCGGCGCCATCGGCTTCGCCACCGGACGGTCAGATCTGCACCGCACGGCAGATGGCGACTGGACCCCGGCCAGCGAGGCCACCACCAAGGAACTCACCGGCATCGCCAGCGCCTTCAAGGGCCGCGACTATGGCGTCATCCAGGCGGTGTCGGACTTTGATCTCGAGCGCGACCAGTCGCGGTTCGAGGAGGAGTGGAAAGTGGTCGAGGAGTATGTCCGCGCCGCGGGCGGGCGGCCCTTCTCCATGTCCCTAATGCAGCGCGATTTCGCGCCGGATCAATGGCGTAAAATCCTCAAAGGGCTCGAGGCGTTGGATGAAGAAGGCTATACCGTGCGCGCCCAGGTGGCCCCGCGCGCCATCGGCGTCTTCCTCGGGCTGCAATGCACCTTCCATCCCTTCATGGGCTTCCCGGCCTATAAGGAGATCGCCGATCTGCCGCTCGATGAGCGCGTGGCGGTGATGAAAACCGAGGCCTTCCGCAAGAAGATCCTCAGCCAGAAATCAGACAAGCTCGCCGGTCCCGGCAGCTCGATCCCGCCCATCGCCGATCTTCTGATCGAAAACATGGAGATGGTGGCGGGCAAGCTCTTCACCCTGTCGGAAAACCCCGATTACGAGCAGCCGCCTGAGAACGCCATCGGCGCCAAGGCCGAAGCGCGCGGCGTGTCGGTGTGGGAGGAGCTGTTTGACACGGTGATCGCCCGCGACGGCCGCGAGCTGATCTATCTGCCGATCTATAACTATACCGAGCTGAGCTATGACAATGTGCTGACCATGATGCAGCACCCGCTCGCCATTCCGGGCCTGTCTGATGGCGGCGCTCATGTGGGCACGGTCTGTGACGCCAGCTTCCCCAGCTATCTGTTGAGCTACTGGACCCGCGACCGGACCCGTGGGCAGCGTATTGCGCCCGAACGCGCGGTGCAGATGCTGACCGGCGACATCGCCGATTATCTGGGCCTGTCAGACCGCGGCCGCATCAAGCCGGGGATGAAGGCCGACCTCAACGTCATCGACTACCAAAAGCTCCGCCTGCACCCGCCGCGCCTGGTCAAAGACCTGCCCGCGGGCGGCCAGCGCCTTTTGCAGGACGCCGAAGGCTATCGCGCGACGATTGTCTCCGGTGAAGTCGTTGTGCGCAATGACGAGGTGACGGAGGCCCGTCCGGGACGCCTGGTGCGCGCCGGACGACAGGAAGCGCTGGCGGCGGAGTAGAAGTGAAACCCCGGCCAAGCGCAGCGCAGAGCCGGGGCCTCCATCAGGATAAGGCGCTTTTCGTGGAGTGAGGTCCGGGGGCTTCGCTGACGCTCCCCCGGGAGTTCACTCGCTCTGTCTCAGCCCCCTAACGCACATAGCTCGCGCCATTGACGTCAAAGGTCGCGCCGGTGGCGCTTTTGCACGCGCCGGACAGCAGGAAGGCGCAGAGGCGGCCCAGCTCATCCGGGCTCGCCATATCGCCATAGGGCACTTCGGCGAGGGCGGCCTTGCGGTCGTCTGGGTCTTGCGGCGCCATTTCCGTGTCGATCCAGCCTGGCGAGATGGCGTAAGCGAGCAGCCCCCGGCCGGAATAGGCGCGCGCCAGCGTCTTGATCATCGCGATCAGCCCGGCTTTTGACGCGGCGTAGGCGGGGTGGTCTGCGTCGTCGCCACGATGCGCGGCGCGAGAGCTGATCGCCACGAGCGATCCGCCCTGCGCGCTGTCCACCCAGTCCTGCGCCGCGCACCGGGCGAGATCGGCGCAGCTCTGCAGATTGATCTGAAGCGTCCGCGCCCAGTTCTGCCTCCAGATATCGGCGGGGTCGTGGACGTTGGACGCTTCAAAAACGCCGTGATTGAGCACCAGGCCGTGGATCGGGCCGTCAGCGAGGGATTTCGCCTCGTTCCAGGCGGGTTCGGCGGCGTCCGGGGCTGAGAAATCGGCCTGCACCAGACCGAGGGCCTGATCGCCCAGCTCGCTGGCCATGGCCTTGGCGGCTTCGGAGTTGCGGGCATAGCCCAGGATCACCTTGCCGCCGGCTTCGGCGATCTGGCGGGCGATGCCGGCGCCGGCGCCGCGGGAGGCGCCGGTGACGAAAAGGGTCTGGTTCTCAAGGCTGATCATGGCGGGTCCTATTGCGGCGTGAGGGTCAGCACATGGCTGCCTTCGGGCGCGGTTTCAACGGCCCAGTCATCCCGGATCTCGAAATACTCGCCCGCCGCCCAACGCGGGGCGAGGTCGCCATGATGGTCCGAGAGCGGGTGGCCCGACTGGCCCGGCGCGAACATGTAGAGCGAGTTGTTGAGGTCTGACAAATCATAGATCGCCCGCAGCGATGCGGCGTGGAAGACATCATAACTGCCTGAGTCATAGCTGAAATGCGCCACATTGATCGTCGCGCCGTCGCCGGGGACGGGCACGCGGTTGGCGAACATGGACCCGATCAGCGGCAGGGAATCAAACGGGTGGTCGAAATCGGCCACATGCATGTCGCCCCAGCGCCAGCTGTTCATGTCAGGCCCGAAGGCGTCTGCGGTTTCCGCCATGGCGGCGTCGAGCGCCAGCCCGGCAGTGATGGAGCAGCTCTCCACCGCATCCGTCCGCACGTCATCGCACCAGGCCGAGGCTTCACCCGCCAGAACCTCTTCCAGGAAAGCGCGGCGCGGCTGATTGAAGGCGGAGGCGAGCGTATCAAGCTCATCGTTCCAGATTGCGCCGGAGAGCACACGCAGCCAGGCCGAATAGATCAGCGCCTCTGGCGCATCCATATCCAGAGCGCCGTCCCAGGCTTCCAGCCGCGCCAGGGCTTCAGCTCCCAGCTGGCTTTCAGGCTCGGACCCCAGCAGCACGGGCAAGAGACGCAGGGCCTGCTCGCTGGTCACATCCATTTGCAGGGCGGCGAAGCTTTCCAGCGTATGACGGTCACGCGCGTTGAGCTCACGTTCGATCCGCGGCGCACGATAGGTCGCGTACGAGCCCGGCAATGGGTAGGGATAGTCCGGCCCGGCGACCAGATTATTGCCGGACGCAATGAACCCGCCTTCGGGGTTTCGCACGCGCGGCAGCTCGTCAAACGGGATGAAACCCGTCCACTCGCCATTCTCGTCGCGGATCGGCAACAGACCCGCCGTGGTGTAGCCGATGGTGCCGTCCACGCTGGCGAAATGCATGTTCTGCATCGGGGCGGTCCAGCCGCGGCCCGCTTCGACAAATTCGTCAAAGGTCTCCGCTTGCATGATCGCCAGCGTGGCGTCCGCCACGCGGTTGCCCGGCGCGGTTACGGTGGAGCGTCGCACCACGATGGCGTCCTCGTCAAAGCCGCGCAGGTCAAACCATTCCGGGTCCAGCACGGGGCCGTCGCGGGTTTCCTCGACGGTCAGCTCATAAGGCTCAGAGCGGCCCTTGATCTGGATGGTTTCGGTGCGGTTTGTGATCTCTTCGTCTGAGCGATCGCGTTCGAGAATGTCGATCACGTCAAAGCCGGTATTGGTGAAGCCCCAGGCGGCGTGGGCGTTGCGCCCCAGAATGACGAAGGGCGCGCCCGGCACGGTGCCGCCGATGACGGGGCCATACGACAGGTTCAGCCGCACATAGTACCAGATCGCCGGGGTGCTCAGGCCCAGATGGGGGTCGTTGGCGAGCAGCGGTCGTCCGGTTTCAGAGCGCTCGCCAGAGACCACCCAGGCGTTCGAGCCTGGCTGGTTGTCGGGTTGCGCGCTCGGCTGGGCGGGCTCGTTTAGGGGCAGCGTCTGCACCTCGCCGAAGCGGGCGCGCATATCCTCGGCCTTGAGCATGGTCGGCGCCCAGTCGGGGAAGTTCAGGGTGAACTGCGCGAGCTGCTCGGCGGACAGAATATCGTCGAGCAAGGCGCGATCCATGTCAGCGCCCGCCCCAGCGGCCAGATCATGGGCCAGCAGCACGACAATCGCCGCGCTGTCTTCCAGGCTCCACGCTTCAGGCGCGGCGCGCAGCACAGCGTATTCAGGCGCAACCGAGCCCTCGGCCAGGCGCGCGTTCACGCCGGAGATATAGGCCTGCATCATCGCGCGGGTGTCTGCGGATGTGTTGGCGACGATCTCTTCGGTCAGGCGACGGAAGCCATAGGTGCGGGTCTGGGCGTCGGCGCGCAGATAATCCTCGCCAAACAAGGCGGACAGTTCGCCGCGCATATAGCGCCGGGCCATGTCCATCTGGAAAAAGCGTTCGCTGGCATGAACATAGCCCAACGCCGCCATCACATCGGCGTCGCTGTCGCCAAAAATGTGGGCGATGCCATTGGCGTCGCGCACCACGTGTGCAGGGGAATCCAGCACGGAGAGCGTGATCTCGCCGGACTGGCGGGGCTTGGAGGCGTGAAACCGCTCCACCATCCAGGCGCTGACGCCCAGAACTGTAATCAGAACCAGCGCCAGCGCTGCCAATAGAATGCGAATGATCCAGGTTTTCATGTTGGGCCTCCCCGATGGCCTGATCGAGCGTTGCGGGATGCTTTGATCCAGGCGCCCTGTTCTTAAAGCGTCATACTCTTCATTAAGTTGTATGGGTTAGGGTCATGAAAAACTCATGGGTGTTTCATGACTGGTCCCAAACCCGCTGCTGCTGTCTGCGAAGAAGCTGTTTGCCGATGCGCGGAGCCGATTCCGGAGCGCCTCCGGTTCGCGTTTCAGCCGATCATTGATTTCAAAACGCGCACGATCTTTGCGCAGGAAGCCCTTGTCCGCGGCGCGGAAGGGCAGTCCGCCGGCTCGGTCCTGTCCAAAGTCACCGCAGACAACATGCACGCCTTTGACCGACATTGCCGCATCCAGGCGCTCAAATCCGCCAGTACAGCTTTGTCGGATCGGCCTGAGCTGTTGTCTCTGAACACCATGCCCAATGCCGTTTACGATCCCGCGACGTGCCTGCGGACCACCCTGGCGGCCGCTTCGGCGAACGGGTTTCCGATCAATCGCATCATGTTCGAGATGACGGAACATGAAGCGGTCAACGACCCCGACCATTTCGCCATGATCGTGCGCTCGTACAAGGATATGGGCTTCCTCACGGCGCTGGACGATTTCGGCTCCGGCGGTGCGGGCCTGACCCTTCTCGCGGCTGTGATGCCAGACATCATCAAGCTGGATATGGCGTTGGTTCGCAATGTTCATATCAGCCCGGTCAAGCGTACGATCCTGTCGGCCATGGTGGATATCTGTGAGCGCTTTGACATCAAGATCATCGCCGAAGGCATTGAGGTCAAAGCCGAGGCGCGCGCCTTGTTCGATCTGGGAATTCACCTGTTCCAAGGGTATTATTTCTCCAAACCGCAACTGGACGACGCCCCGGCGATTTCTGACATCAACTGGTCGATCGCAAGCTAGCCCGCTTGCAGCTTCTTGAAGAATTCAAACATCTTGCCGTAGGGCGGGCGGATCAGGCGGCTGGGATGCCAGACCGGCGCTTCAAACACGCCGCGCTCATGGGTGAACGTCAGAAATCCGCTCTCCCCGTGATAGCTGCCATAGCCGGAGGCGCCGACGCCGCCAAACGGCAGGTCTTCCACTGACAGGTGCAGAAGCGGGATGTTCACCGCCGCGCCGCCTGAAATCGTCCGTCCCAGAAAATCGCGCGCGGTCTGCTTGGACTTGGCGTAGACATAAAGCGCCAGAGGCCGGTCGCGTTCATTGATGAAGCGCGCAGCGTCCTCCAGTCCGTCATGCCCCAGAACAGGCAGGATCGGACCGAAAATCTCTTCCTGCATCAGTTTGGAGTCGAGCGGCGGATTGACCACCACGGTGGGCGGGAAGATGCGGGTATTGCCGGCATCCGCCTTGTTGAAAGCGAGCTGGTGAACCTCGGCGCCGGCCTGGCGCACCTCTTCGACCATCTCGCTCAAGCGGGCATGATGACGTTCGGAGATGATCGCGGTGTAGTCGCCATTGGTGGCGACATCGGGCCACATCTCGCCGGTTTCATGCATCACGGCCTTGGCGAAGTCTTGCTCAGACCCGCGCGGAACCAGTGCGTAATCCGGGGCGACGCAGGTCTGGCCGGCGTTCAGGAACTTGCCCCAGGCCAGGGTCTTTGCGGCTTCCGCGCCGTCAAAATCCGGCGCGACCACGGCGGGCGACTTGCCGCCCAGCTCCAGCGTCACCGGGGTCAGGTTCTCCGCGGCGGCCTTGGCGACGATGCGCCCCACCTGGGTGGAGCCGGTATAGAACAGATGGTCAAAGGGCAGAGCGGTGAAGGCGCTCGCCTCTTCCACGCCGCCTTCGATGACCGCCACATGGTCCTCGCTGAACAGTTCGCCCAGAGTGGACTTGATCAATGCGGCGGTGCGCGGGGTGAACTCGCTGGGCTTGATCATCACCCGGCAGCCCGCCGCCAGCGCGGCGACCAGCGGCGCGAAGGCCAGCTGCATGGAATAGTTCCACGGTGAGACGATGCCGACCACGCCTTTGGGTTCACGCCGCACATAGGCCTTGCCCGGCGCCAGCGTCATTGGCACCGAGACAGGCTTTGAGCTCGCCCATTTGGTCAGATGCTGGCGGCTGTGTTTGGCCGTGGCGATAGTGAAGCCCAGCTCCGCCAACGCGGTTTCAGACTTGGAGCGTCGACCGAAATCGGCGTCGATGGCGGCGGCGAACTCGTCGCCACGGGTTTTGACCAGCGCTTCGATCTTCTCCAGATCCGCCTTGCGGTCAGAGAGCGGACGATGGCGTTCAGCTTCAAACGCCGCCTTCTGCTGATGAAAGATCGCCTGCATGGCGTCGATGGAGCCCGTGGCGGTCTGCATATTGGTGTCAGGCATGAGGCTGTCTCCTAGCTCGCACGGATCATATCGGCGGCGCGTGTGGCGATCATGATGGTGGGCGCATTGGTGTTGCCGCCGACTATACGCGGCATGACGGACGCATCCACCACGCGCAGGCGTTTCACGCCGCGCACCCGGCATTGCGGATCGGTGACGGAAAGCGCTCCGCCCCCCATCGCGCAGGTTGAGGTGGGATGGTAGAGGGTTTCGGCGCGCTGGCGGACTTCATCGGTCAGACTGGCCCGGCCCGCGCTGGGGTCTGCAGGCAGGTCAAGATGATCAAACTCGCCATCGAACGCGCTGCTTAGCAGCAGGTCGCGCGCGATCTCCAGGCAGTCCGTCATCACCTCAACATCTTCCTCATGGTCGAGATAGTTGGGATCAATGCGGATCGGCGCGCGCGGGTCCGCACTGTCCAGCCTCAGCCGGCCGGTGCTTTGCGGATAGAGGTGACAGGCGTGCAGGCTGATCCCGTGCCCGGTCAGCGTGTCGCGTCCATGCGGGCTGGCCAGCGCCGGGATGAACACCAGCTGGATGTCGGGCAGATCCCGCGCCCGGCTGGAGCGCACAAACCCGCAGCCCTGGACCGGGTTGACGGTGAACTTGCCGGTGCCGGTCAGCGCCCACTGCATCACGTCGCGGGCCGTGGCGGGAAATTTTCGCGCTGAATAGCCAATTGAGGTCGCTGATTTCGTACGGGCGCGCGCCAGGATGTCGAGATGGTCCTGAAGGTTCTCACCGACGCCGGGCGCATCGTGTTCGACGCTGATCCCGTGCTCGCGCAAATGGTCGGCGGGACCGATGCCTGACAGCATCAAAAGATGGGGCGAATTGATCGCCCCGCCCGACAGGATCACTTCGCGTTTGGCGGTGACGGTGCGCATCTCGCCGTCGGTCTCGATCAGCACGCCCTGGGCTTCACCCTTCTCGATCACGATGCGATGGGCCAGGGCGCCGGTGACGACGGTCAGATTGGGGCGGTTCATTGCGGGTTTGAGAAAGGCGTCCGCCGCAGACCAGCGTTTGCCGCCTTTTTGGGTCACCTGGTAAGGGCCGAACCCTTCCTGCCGAGCGCCGTTATGATCCGGATTGTCAGGAATCTGGCGCTGGCGGCAGGCCTCGAAATAGCGCTCGGTCAGCGGATTGAGCGGACCAATGGTCTTCACGTTCAGCGGGCCGCCCTGACCGTGAAAGGGCGCGCCATGGTTTTCGTTGTTTTCGACAGACTTGAAGGCCTCCAGCGCCGCATCGCCATTCCAGCCTTCGGCGCCGTATGTGGTTTCCCAATCGTCGTAATTCTCCAGCGCGCCGCGCATGTAATGCATGGCGTTGATCGAAGAGGAGCCGCCCAGCGCCTTGCCGCGCGGCCAGTAGAGCTTGCGGTCGCCGAGATTTTTCTGCGGTTCGGTCCAGTAATCCCAGTTGATCGCCGGGTTGGTGATGGCGAACTGCAGCAGCATGGGCGTCTTGATGACGGCCTTGTTGTCGGATCCGCCAGCTTCCAGAACGCAGACCGAAACGTCGCGATCCTGGCTGAGTCGGTCGGCGAGCACGCATCCCGCCGAGCCGGCCCCGACGATCACATAATCAAACTCCATGTCTTCTGCGCGGCTCATTGCGGCTCTCCGTCCTGAGGCTGAACCTCGTCTTCCATCGGAGGCGACATGGGGGCTGTGGACGAAGCAGGCGTCAGCGGCGCGACGGTCTCGGCGATGGCGCGAAAGACGGCTGTCATTTCTACGTTCCGCTCGCCCCAGTCCGCATCACCGGCATTCTGGGCGATCACCAGATCACGGTTGCGGTCCATCCAGATATACTGGCCGAACACGCCGGCGGCGTAGAATTCACGGTCATAGTTTTCCGGGATCCAGAAGTGCAGCCCATAGCCGCGATGGGCGTATCGGCTGGCGCCGGGCTCATGCGACGGCGTGGGCGGCGTCGACACCAGATCCACCCAGCCTTCCGGCAACAGGCGTTCACCGTTCCAGACGCCGTCCTGCAGGTAGAGCTGGCCCAGGCGAGCATAATCCTCGCTGCTGGCCTGCAGGCAGCAATAGCCGATGGCGACCCCTTCAGGGCCCGGCTTGTGCTGCAGCCAGGTCGCCGGATCGCGCATGCCGAGAGGTTCCCACAGCTCCCGCTGCATGATTTCGGCGAGGCGGCCCTCATAGACGCCGCGCACGACCGCCGACAGCACATGGGAGTTGGGGCTGATATAATGAAAATCCTCGCCCGGCTCACGATCACGCTCAATCAGAGCAATCATGTCGTCGGGATTACGGCGCATGATGAAGGCGTTGAAAAAGAGCGGCCGCACATCGGAGGGGGCGTCGGCGCTATATTCCTCGTTAAACGCCATGCCCGACGACATCATCAGGAGATGGCGCAGGCTGGTCGCGCCATAATCAGTGCCGACAAATTGCGGCGCATACCGGTCCACCCGGTCGTCCAGGCTCTCGATCAGGCCTTCATGCAGCGCCTTGCCGATCAAGGTGGCGACAAAGGACTTGCCCACAGACCAGGACGTGAAACGTGACTGGGCGTCCGCCTCATACGCATAGGTCTGGGCGATCACCTCGCCGTCAGACAGCACGGTCAAACCCGTGACTTTGGCTTCGGCGAGGTATTCGGCGAGCGTTTTGGTTTCGCCTTGCCATTCATAAGTGATGTCGAGCGATTGAACGTCGCGAGGGAAAGGCGAGGGCGCGACGGCGTCGATCCCGGTGCTCGGCAGGAATTCGTCCATGCGCTGATAGGTCAGCGGATACTGGTCCGGGTCGTCCAGCGACCGGATCTTGGCAGGCGCATAATCGGACCAGGGTCTGTAATACCAGCCTGCGCCCACGAGCCCGAGCAAAACCAACGCGCCCACTACTGCTGTCAGGAAACGCTTCATTTAATCTCTCCCCGAACATGTTCGCCCGATCTCGCCGCAATCTGCGGGGCGGGCAAATCAGTTAGCCTTGAGTGAACACCTTTCAGAGAGTGAGCGCCAGTCAAAACCGGCTGTCCATGTCTGCGCGGGCGCGCGTTCACTCCGCCGGTGTCAGGCGCAAAACCTGCCCGTCCGGGGATTCCGCCAGCAGCCAGATTGCGCCATCCGGACCATTGAGCACCTGTCGGATTCGTTGCCCGCGCTCGGCGAGCAAGCGCTCTTCGCCAACTACGACGCCGTCTTCCAGATCCAGCCTGTGCAGCGCCTGGCCCGCCAGCGCTGACACCAGCAGATCGCCACGCCAGTCGGCGAAGAGGTCGCCGTCATAAAGCGCCATCCCGCTGGGGGCGATTGAGGGCGTCCATACCCATTCCGGCGCGTCAAAGACTTCATGGTCGAAGAAAGGCGAAATGCGTGCGCCGTTGTAATCCAGGCCCATGGTGGCGATCGGCCAACCGGCGTTGGCGCCGGCGTTCAGCGCGTTCAGCTCGTCCCCGCCTTGCGGGCCGTGCTCATGGGTCCAGATCGTCCCCGTTGCGGCGTCCAGCGCGATGCCTTGCATATTGCGATGGCCATAGCTGTAGACATAGGCCGCAGCCCCGCCTTCATCGGCGAAGGGATTGTCGGTCGGCGCCGAACCGTCCGTGTTCAGCCGCAGCACGGCGCCCAGATGGTTGCTGCGCACCTGAGCCTCTTCGCGATAGGCGAAGCCTTCTCCGGCGGTCATTAAAAGCGTGCCGTCCGGCAGAAAGGCCAGTCGCGCACCGTAATGGGCGCTTGTGCTGCGCAAGGGATCGGCGCGAAAAACCGTCTCGCCGTCCAACAGCTGTCCCGCCTCGAACCTGGCGCGATAGAGCGCCGGCGTGTTGGCGTCCGCCGTACCGGAGGCATAGCTGAGATAAACGACGCCCGAGGTTTCAAAGTCCGGGCTCAGCGCCAGGTCGAACAGTCCGGCCTGTCCTTCGGCGAAGACGTCATCCGGGCCGCCCGGCACATCGCTCAGCACGCCATCGCGGAGGTGTTTAACGCCGCCATTGCGTTCGCTGATCAACGCGGACCCATCGGGCAGGAAGGCCATGTCCCAGGGGGTGAGCAGGCCGTCCGCGATCAGTTCGACCTGATAGCTTGCAGGGTCGAGATCATCTGCAGGCGGCGCCGCTTCAGGCGCTTGGGAACAGGCGCTGACGGCGCCGAGAACAAGCGCGAGCCCGGTCGGGGCGATGACGGATTGGATCAGCCGAATCATGATGGTTCCCTCACGCGTGTGTTTGCGGCACTCTCGCTTTAATCGCGAGTTCAAAGCACTATGAGCGCTATGACCGGTGCGCGCAAAGGGGGAATGGGCCATGACGATATTGCGGGTTTTCGGCGCCTATCTGGCGACAGTGCTGGTTCTGGTGGCCTTGGCCGTCATCGCGCAAAGCCTGTTCGTGCTGGCGGGGTTGATGGCGGTCGGCGCGGAAATCGGTGCAGCGGATGCGCTCTCCATGATCTTTGATGACCTGACCGGATTGGGGCCGCTCTATGCAATTTTCATTGCCCTCGGGTTGGCGATCGCCCTGCCGGTCGCCACGCTGGCCGGACGCGTGCTGCCCGTGCCGCGCGGATGGGTGTTCAGCGCGGCCGGGCTGGTGTGCATGCTGGTGATGCTGACCTTGATGAAAGAGGTGTTTTTCGGGGTGCAGGTTATTGCGGGCGCGCGCAGCATGGCGGGTCTGCTCACCCAGGCGGTCATGGGCGGCCTTGCGGGGGTGGTTTTCGTGCTTCTGACCGCGCCGCCTCGGACTGGACACTCAGCATAAAAGACTGATTCCTAAGCCGAACGATGGCGGCAGGGTCTCAAGGCGCATGATGCGGCGATGAATGCCTGTCATGCCTGACAGCATGATCTATTGTGCGCAGCATAAAATCATTATCTCAAAAAACATCAGCTATCTCAAGCATATAAAGAGAATGCTGCGCTGCACGCTATGGCTGCGCCTGTGCTGTTTGCGCAACGCTTGGCTGGTCTTGAGAAGAAGTTTGCATGACAAAATGATCAAAGCCTGCATAAGCTAAGCGTAAGTGCGGACAGCGATCCTACACAGAATATCGCGACGCCAGACCTATCAGGGGAGGAGACCTGTATGAACCGTTTGACCAAAGCAGCCGTTCTCGGGGCGACGGCGCTCGCTGCGGGCGTTGTCGCTGCGCCAGCGCTGGCGCAGCAGCCGGACGTGATCACCGTCACCGCGCAAAAGCGCGAACAGACTTTGCAGGAAACGCCAGTGTCAGTGGCCGTTGTCACTGATACCGCGATCCAGCAATCGCAAATCCGCGACGCTGCGGATCTGCAGACCCTTGTCCCGTCTCTGCGCGTGGCCGAGTTCGCCTCCTCCACCAATACCGAATTCAGTCTGCGCGGCATCGGCACGTCGAGCTTCAACCCGGGGCTGGAGCCCTCTGTGGGCGTGTTTGTGGACGGCGTGTACCGCCCGCGTGCAGGCGCAGCGATCAACGATCTGTTGTCCATCGAGCGCGTTGAAGTCATCCGCGGTCCGCAATCGACGCTGTTCGGCCGCAACACGCCGGCGGGCGTGGTGAGCTTCATCACCAAGGAGCCCGAGTTCGAGCTGGGCGGCGATGCGGAAGTGACGTTTGGCGAATTCGGTCAGTTCGTGGCCAAGGCCACGGTCACCGGGCCGATCATCGAGGATGTGCTGGCTTTCCGTCTGGACGCGACCACGCACACCAATACCGGCTATCTGGACAATGTGTCGCCTGTGGCGCAGCGCCAGGAGCTCAACAACCGCGATCGCCAGTCCTATCGCGGTCAGCTGATGTGGTATCCGACCGACGCGACCGAAGTGCGCATCATCGCCGATATGGGCGTCATTGATGAAAATTGCTGCGCGGCGCCGTTCGGATATTACGACCCGATCGACCAGGGCGCGATCCTCGCTCTGGGCGGAACGGCGCTGCCCGCCGATCCCTTTGATGGTCAGATGGCGGTCGACGGCAATGTGAACACCCAGCTCGATACGGCCGGATTGTCCGCCCAGATCGATCATGAGTTTGACGGGTTCACCTTCACCTCGATCACCGCGTATCGCACCTATGACGAATCCCAGAACATCGATGCGGACTTCTCCGATATCGATCTGCTGGGCGCGCGTAATATCGATAACGAATACAACAGCTTCACTCAGGAAGTGCGCTTCACGTCCAATGGCGGCGAGTTCATCGACTGGATGTTTGGCGGTTTCTATTACAAGAACGAACTCGAGTTTAATCAGAATCTTGCGTATGGCGCGGACACCAAGGCGTTCTTTGACCTTGCGTCTGCAGGGCAAGTGGCTGACCTGGTCGCCGCCTTTGGCCTGCCGGCCGGCACCGGCGGCATAACACTGACCGAATTCCTGGTGGGCGCGAACAATCAGCTTGGCGTCAACAATGTGCCGCTGCTGCCCGCGGGCGGATATTTGCAGGCGGGTGAAGGCGTTGAGCAGGAGAACTACCAGTACGACACCACGTCCTGGTCCGCCTTCGGTCAGTTTGACATCAACTTCACCGACCGTCTGACCCTGACGATTGGCGGTCGCTACACCGAAGAAGACAAGGAGATGGAGACCCGGATCAATATCAATGATCCGATCTCGGCTCTGAGCTTCACCTCTCTGGGCGCCAATCTGCGCCTGCCTGAGGCGTCGCTCTGCCCGTCTTTCCCGGATGGCAATTCCTGTCCGTTCCTGCTGACCACGGTTCTGGCGCAGCAAGCAGCGGGCGATCCGACCCTTGCGGCGCAGCTGGAAGGCGCGCTTCAGGCCTCGGGCATTCCTGGCGCGACGCTCGCCAATCCGTTCGTGGTGTATGATCCGACAGTGGCGGCCTTCCTGGCCAACACGCCGTTCAACCTGCTCAACGGCTTCGCTGCGTTCCAGAATTTTGGACCCGTGGACGCCAGCCAGTATCCGACGTCTCGTTCGGACGACAATTTCTCCTACAACGCCATCCTCAGCTATGATGTGACCGATACGTTCAACATCTATGCGAGCTATTCCACCGGCTTCAAACCGGGCGGGTTCAACCTGTCCTATGAAGCGGCGGAAACCGGCATTTTCGAGTTCGAGGATGAAACCGCCTCGTCCTGGGAGCTGGGCGCCAAAGGTTCGCTTCTGGACGGCTCGCTCGTCTATGCGGTCACCTACTTCAACCAGGAAATCGAAGACTTCCAGTCCGAGGCCTTTGTGGGCACGGGCTTCGCGCTCGACAACGCCGGCTCCATCGAAGTCAGCGGCATCGAGTTCGATTTCAGCTATGCGCCGACCGACCGGTTGTTCTTCACCCTGGGCGGCACCTATCTGCTGGATGACAAGTTCGGCGAATATCCCTTCGCCCCTTGCCCGGACAGCTCGCCGCTGTTCGGCCCGGTCTGGGATCCGGCCGATCCGACCTTCGCCAACTGTAACGCCCCGCGGGTCAATGATCAGGGCCAGTCCGGCACGTTCAATGACCTGTCTGGCGTCGAGCGCGGCAATCCTGAGCTGGTGGCGTCCTTCACGGGCACCTACACCCACCCGGTCAATGATCGCCTGGACCTGATCCTGCGCGGTGAAGCCCAGCACACGTCGGACTTCAATCTGGTGGCGAGCCTGGATCCGCGGGCGATCGCCAATCAGGACGCCTTCACCTTGTACAATGCGTCTGTGACGCTGTCGGCGGCGGATGAAAGCTGGGCGCTGCAGTTCTGGGGCCGTAACCTCACCGAGGAAGACTACGCCAAGGGCGGCTTCCCGTCGGTGGGCTATCTGGGATCGAGCTTCAACATCTATCCCGGCGACCCGCGGACCTATGGCGTGACCCTGCGCGCCCGCTTCTAGGCGATGCGCACCGAGTGATGGATCAACGGCGCTGGAGTTTTCCGGCGCCGTTTCTCTTTGTGAGGACCCCTTGCATTACCCCTTGCTTTTTTGAGGTGAACAGCGTTCAATTTTTGGCATGAATGAAAGCATGACAGATGTTCTCGCCTTGATCGGGGCGGCGTTTGGCATCGGCCTGATCATTTTGCTGAACATGGCCCTTGGCTGGACACGCTTGCGTCTGAACACCGAAGGTGAGGCGCAACGCTTTCTCAAGCGCGATGTCATGGGTTTCCAGGTCGGGGGGCAACAGGTCTTGACCCCTGACCGGTGCGGTTATCTGTGTCTTGAGGCGGATGGCGGGCGCGTGGGCCTGGTTCTGGCGCGCGGTGATAATGCTGTCGTGCGCGCGCTACGCCCTGGGGAGGTGCGCTCGGTCCAGGTGAGCGGGACGACCCTGACGCTGACGCTTTATGATTACACCTTGCCGCGTGCGGTGCTGGAGCTTGGCCGGGACGGTCAGGCGACAGACTGGGCGGACCGTCTGCAAGACTTTGTGCGTGCGCCAGGCGGCGCACCCGGAAATGAGGCGCGTTATGCCAAATCTGCCTGATCCGATCTTATGGGCCATTCCCGGCTTCATCCTTTTGGTCATCGCCGAGATGATTTACGGGCGGATGACAGGCAGGACCCGGTTTGAGCCCCGCGACACGGCCGGCAGTCTGATTATGGGGCTGGGCAATACCGTGTCCGGTGTGCTTCTGGGCGGGATCGTTGTGGCCTGGTTCGTCTTCGTCGAACAGTTTGCGATCCTGGACATTGGCTGGGCCTGGTACTGGTTCGTCATCGCCTTCGTGCTGGATGATTTCGTCTATTACTGGAGCCATCGCTGGGCGCATACCGTGCGCTGGTGGTGGGCGGACCATGTGGTTCATCATTCCAGCCAGCATTACAATCTATCGACCGCTTTGCGGCAGCCCTGGCTGAATCCGCTGACCCTGAAGTTCATCTTTCTGGGCAGCTGGCTCGTCTTGATCGGCTTCCCGCCGGCCATGATCGCCTTCGTGGCGGCGTTCAACCTGATCTATCAATTCTGGATCCACACCGAGGCGATCAAACGCTTGCCTGGGCCTGTGGAATGGCTGATGAACACGCCCAGCCATCACCGGGTCCACCATGCTACCAATCCGCGCTATCTGGACCGGAATTACGGGGGGGTCTTCATCATCTGGGATCGGATGTTCGGCACGTTCGAGCCTGAAACCGACGAAGAAGAGATCCGCTATGGCATCGTTCGCAATCTGGGCACCCACAACCCGCTGACGATCTGTCTGCATGAATGGTGGGGCATCATCAAGGATGTCCGCACGGCGCGCTCGCCACGCGAAGTGCTGGGCTATTGGCTTGGACCGCCGGGATGGTCACCGGATGGCAGCCGGGACACCTCCGCCATGCTGAAAGCCCGCTGGCAGGAAGAACAAGGGGGCGACGTTTCATCGCGGTCTGACAAGCATCCGCCTGTCGCCGCCGAATAGGCGTGCAGTGCAGCAAGCAAGAAGAGTGATATTGATCAACGCACAGCGTGGATCGCCTTGTAATTCTATGCTGCTATGCGGCGAAATTAATTCCCTTTTTTATTGAAAATGCCCGGTCTTGTGCTGGACACAGAGCGGCCTCTTGATCCAAAGTCGAGAAGTGAACGCCGTTCATTGCTTGCCGAAGACAAGCAGACGGCGTGGAGCTGGCGCGTCCGGCTCATCGCAGATCCGCGGGCGCGCAGGCTCCTCTCGCAACAGGCAGGAGGACCTGATGACGGCTTTGCGTGACCTTTATCCCATGCCCGGGATTGACCCGCACTGGCATGTGCCGAACGAATTTGAGTCCGTGTTCGACTGGCGCTTCGACGAAGGCCGCACCACGCTCATGCACCTGTATCAAAAGGGCAAGGACATGCAGTGGGATGCGGTGGACCGCATCGACTGGGAGCTGGACCTGGACCCTGAAAACCCGATGGAGATGCCCGACGAGGCGGTCTCCATCTATGGCTCGGATGTCTGGAACAAGATGAACAAGGCCGAGCGCATTGAATTGCGCCGCCACACCCAAGCCTGGAATATTTCGCAGTTTCTTCAAGGGGAGCAGGGAGCGCTTCTCGCCGCTTCCAAGATCGTACAGGCGGTGCCCGATCTCGACGCCAAATTCTACGCCGCCACCCAGGTGATGGACGAGGCGCGCCATGTGGAGGCGTATCGCAAGCTGCTGGGCAAGTTCGGCGTCGCCTATCCCATGACCGATCCCTTGCAAAGGCTGGTCAATGACGCGCTGTCAGATTCGCGCTGGGATGTGACCTATCTCGCCATGCAGGTGGTGATTGAAGGGTTGGCGCTCGCCGCTTTCGGCACCATCCGGGATCTGGCGCAGAACCCGCTGGCGCGCATGGTCAACGCCTATGTGATGGAGGATGAGGCGCGGCATGTGGCCTTCGGCCGGTTATCGCTGCGCGATTACTATCCTCAGCTGACCCAGAAGGAACGCGATGAGCGCGAGGAGTTTCTGGTTGAAGCCTGCTATCTGATGCGGGATCGCATGACACAGTCCAAGGAAATCTATGAGGTTCTGGGTCTGCCCGAAAAAGAGTGCCAGGAATTCACCGAGAATTCCGACATCGTCAAACTCTATCGCACCATGTTGTTTCAGCGCATCGTCCCGATCGTCAAGGATATCGGCTTGTGGGGGCCGAAGATTCAACGCGCGTATGAAGATATGGGCGTGCTTCACTTCGCCGAGCTGGACCCGCAAGCCTTGCAGGATGAAGACGAGCGCATCGCCCGTGAAATCGACGGAGACCGCACCGGCCAGGTGGACGCCGCCAAGGCCCGCCGGGACTATATTCACGCCGTGGCGGCCGAGGGCGCGGCCGGGGCTGCGGAGTAACCTCACAGCTCAGTTCTGAGCTTGCCTCACTCGTCGCCCTGGCATTTCCGCTGGGGCGGCGTTTTTTTTGACGCTTGCTTGCTGGAGTGAGACCTTAACGCCTGTTAAGACTTGCCCGTCTGAGGGGGCGTACCAATCATGGTCTGGCGAAATTGGATTGCGGGTCTCACGCTGCTGATCTGGCTGTGCGCCAGCCAGGCGCAGGCGACGGGCCGCAACTGGACGGCGCGCTGGACCGATGCGGAAGTGGATGCGCTGGGCTATGCATTGGCTGAAGCGTGGACGCATGGACTCGATCCGTCCGCCTATCCGCACCCAGACGCCTTGCGTGCCTTACCCTATGGCGAAAGCCGTGATGAACGCGCCCGCGCCGTCTGGTTCGCCCTCGCTGAAGATCTGGCCTTTGGCGTGGTTGATCCGCGCGCGCTCGATCCTGACTGGACCGCGCCCATCGAAGATGTGGACTTGCTCACGGTTTACGCCGAGGCGCGCGAAGGGGCGGGGATATATGAAAGCCTTGAAGCGCTGGCGCCGTCTCATCCTGACTATCAGGCCTTGCGGGCCGAGCTTGTGCGCCGCATGGCCTTGCAGGACGCGCCAATACGCGTGCCCCCTGGCGAGGGAGCGCTAAGCCTTGGAGATGCGGGACCGCGGGTTGACGCCTTGCGCGCCCGCTTGCGGCAATTGGGCTTGTTGTCGGGCGAGGCCGCGCCGGGCGCGCCGTTTGACGCACGGCTTGAAAGCGCGGTGATCCGGTTTCAGACCCGCCACAATCTGGCGGCGGATGGCGAGGCCGGGGCGTCCACCCTGGCGGAGCTGAACGCCGGAGACGCCCGCCGCATCAACCAGATCCGGGTCAATCTGGAGCGATGGCGCTGGCTGCCTTCTGAGCTGGGGGCGCGCCATATCCGGGTGAATATCGCCGATTATGGTCTGGAGGCGTGGGAAGACGGCGCGGTTGTGCGCACCCATGAGGTGATGATCGGGCGGCGCTATTCGCGCACGCCGATTTTCTCTGAAGACATGTCCATCATCGAGATCAATCCCTATTGGCTGACGCCGACCAGCCTGGGCTCGCGTTGGCTGCGCAGTTTCCGCACCAATCCCGCTTATGCTCTGTCTCAGGGGTATCGCCTGGTGGATCTCGATACCGGCGCGCGGACAAACCCCTATGAAGCGGACTGGGCGAACCGGCGCTACCGGGTCATTCAGGTGCCAGGACCGAACAACGCCATGGGCCGGGTCAAGTTCCTGTTCCCGAATGTGCATAATGTCTACATCCACGACACGCCGCATCGCGAATTGTTCGCCAACGCCCAGCGTGATGACTCCTCTGGCTGCGTGCGGGTTCAGAACCCCGAAGACCTTGCGATCTGGATTCTGGCGGGCGAGGGCTGGAGCGCACAAGAGGTGGTCCGGGCCTTTGACTCCGGCCAGACGCGGCGCATCCGGCTTCGCAATGTTGTTCCGGTTCATATCCTTTATTTTACGGCTGTGTCTGATGAGCTGGGGCGGATCCGCTTTATTCATGACGTGTACGACCGTGATGCGGCCCTGGTTGCAGCCTTGTCGGACCCGCCGCTGTATATCCCGCCCGAGCAGCGGCAGGCCGAGGCTGACGAGGAAGTCGAGGGCGAGCCGGAGAGTGAGCTGGAGGCTGGGCCGGGGACCGAGCTGGAAAATGAGCCCGAGCCGGGGGCCGTCCCTTCGCCCTGACAGGCGGAGCCGTTCAGGGCGGCCTGTCTACACACGGTATTTGCCAAGTTCGTCGTCTCTGACTACACCGCAGACTTTGTTTGTTCAGACAAAGGTCCGCAGCCATGCGCCATTTCCTGTCGACGGAAGACTGGTCCCGGAATGAATTGCAATCGATCCTTGATCGTGCGCGAGAGCTCCGATCCAGCCCGATGGGCGATGCGCTGAAGGGCAAGTCGGTCGCCCTGATGTTCTTCAATCCCTCGCTGCGCACCCGCTCAAGCTTTGACATCGGCGTGCATCAGCTGGGCGGTCACGCCATCATTCTCGATGCGCAGGGCCAGACCTGGCCGGTGGAGTTTGAAGAGGGCGCTATCATGGATGGCGGCCCTGAAGAGCATATCAAGGAAGCCGCGCGCGTTCTGTCGCGCTATGCCGACCTGATCGCCATTCGTTGTTTCCCGAAGTTCCAGGACTGGGAAGCCGAGCGAGAAGATCCGCTGATCACGGCCTACGCCAAGCATGCGACGGTGCCTGTGATCAATATGGAGACCATCGTTCACCCGTGTCAGGAGCTGGCGATGATGCTGGCGCTGCAGGACCGTCATGGCGATGTGTCGGGCAAAGATTTCCTTTTGACCTGGGTTCCCCATCCCAAGCCGCTCAACACCGCGGTCGCCAACTCCGCGATCCTGATGGCGTCCAAGATGGGCATGAATGTGCGGATGCTGATCCCCGATGACGTGTATCAGCTCGATGAGCGCTACATGGACGCCGCCGAGCGCTTCTGCGGCGAGAACAACGCCCGCTTCTCCGTCACCACGGACGTTGAAGGAGCCTATACTGGCGCGCATGCGGTCTACGCCAAAAGTTGGGGCGCGCTGCCGTTCTACGGCGCCTGGGAGGGGGAAGCCCCCTACCGCGCCAAAGGGGCGGGCTTCATGATCGACGACGCCAAGATGGCGTTGACCGATAATGCGACCGTCAGCCACTGCCTACCCATGCGCCGCAATGTGAAAATTGCGGATTCCGTGGTCGACAGTCCGGCCTTCCTCGGCATCGAGGAAGCGGAGAACCGCCTGCATGTTCAAAAGGCGATGATGGAGCGCCTGGTTCAGGATTCTGATGGATGACTGAGGTGAAATCGTTTCCCGAACGGGGCGGCGCCAATGCGCCGGTCCGGTCGGCCATCGTTCAGCTGTTGTCCAATATGCGCGACGGCAAGGAAATCCGCGAATATCTCAACCGCTTTTCCGAGCTGGACCAGGAACGCTTTGCGGTCGTGAAAGTCGGCGGCGCGATCATCGAGGAAGACCTTGATGCGCTCGCCGCCGCGCTCGCCTTCCTGCAATCGGTGGGGCTCGCGCCCATTGTCGTGCATGGCGGCGGCCCGCAACTGAACGCCACGCTTGAGGCCGCGGGCTTCCCTGAAGAGCGCAAGGATGGCCTGCGCATCACCCCGCCTGAAGCGATCGGCGTCGTGCGTGACACGCTGACCGCGGTGAATGTGAAACTGGTGCAGGCCGTGCGCGATTGCGGCGGCCGGGCGGCGGCGGTGCCCTCGGGGGTTTTTGAGGCCGAGCTGATCGACGAGGCCGGGCTGGGCCGGGTGGGCGAGCCCACCGGCGTGCGGCTGGACCTTGTCGCGGCGGCGGCGAAAGCCGGCCAGGCGCCGATCCTGACCTGTCTGGGCGACACCGCGGACGGACGTCTGGTGAACATCAACGCTGACAGTGCTGTCCGCGCGCTGGTGCACAAGCTTCAGCCCTACAAGGTTGTCTTCCTGACCGGAACGGGCGCGTTGCTGGACGCGAACAAGCAACCGATCTCCGCGATCAACCTCGCCACCGATTATGATGACCTGATGGCGTCAGACTGGGTGGCGGGCGGCATGCGGCTGAAGCTGCAGGAGATCAAGCGCCTGCTCGATGACTTGCCGCTCTCAAGCTCGGTGTCGATCACCCGGCCGGATCAACTGGCCAAAGAGCTGTTCACTCATGCCGGGGCGGGCACGCTGGTGCGCCGCGGCGAGCGCATGCTGGAACTCGAGACGCTGGATCAGCTCGATCAAGAGCGCACGCGGCAATTGATCCGAAAGGCGTTCGGGCGCGCGCCGGTCACCTCATATTTCGATAGCATCGACTTTGATCATGCCTTCGTCACCGAAAACTACCGGGCGGCGGCGATCACCACGCGTCTGGACGACATGGTCTATCTCGACAAGTTCGCCGTGCTCGATGAAGCGCGCGGCGAGGGTCTGGGCGGCGCTGTCTGGCGGCGTCTGATCGAGTATGCGCCGCGGCTCTACTGGCGCTCACGCACCAACAATCCGGTCAATGAGTTCTATTTCGCGACCTGTCATGGCGCGGTGAAATCGGGGCCGTGGACGGTGTTCTGGCGCGGCGAGGATGATCTGTCCAAAATCCCGGCGCGGGTCGAGCGCATCGCTGCGCTGCCGGCGACTCTTGAGGAGGGCGGCTCATGAAAACCCTCGGACTGGTCGGCGCGCGCGGGCACACCGGGCGCGAGCTGATCCGACTGATCGCGGAGCGCGATGATCTGTCGCTCGCCTTCGCCGTGTCTCGAGCCATGGACGGCCAACCGGTCACCGCTCTCGCCCCGGAAGCGCCTGCGGGCCTTCTGTTTGAGGCGCTGAGCCCTGAAGAGGTGGCTCAACGCCAGTGCGACGGCGTGATCCTCGCCATGCCCAATGGTCAGGCCGCTCCCTATGTGGCGGCGATCGAGGCGGTGAAGCCGGACACGGTCATCGTCGATCTGTCGGCTGATTACCGCTTTGACGAGACCTGGGTCTATGGCCTGCCGGAATTGTACGGCGAAGGTCCGATCAAGGGCGCGACGCGCATCTCAAATCCGGGCTGTTACGCCACCGCCGGGCAATTGGCGGTCGCCCCGATGCGCAAAGCTTTGGCGGGGCCTGCGCATCTGTTCGGCGTTTCGGGTTATTCCGGCGCCGGCACCACGCCTAACCGCCGCAATGATGTCGAGGCCTTGAAAGACAATCTGATGCCGTATGCGCTGATGGGGCATATCCATGAGCGCGAGATGAGCCGTCATCTGGGCCATGAAGTGCGTTTCAGCCCTCATGTGGCGGCGTTTTTCCGCGGCATCGTGCTGACCGCGCAGATGGAGTTCTCCGAGCCGGTGACGGCGGACGCGTTCCGATCAGCCTATGAGGATGCCTTTGGCGCTCAGCCTTTGATCCGGGTTCAGGATGAGGCGCCGGAAGTCATTGAAGGCGCGCATAATCCTGGCGCGGTTCTGGGCGGGTTCGCCTTGAGCGAGGATGGCCGCCATGGCGTCATGGTGTGCGCGCTCGATAATCTCCTCAAAGGCGCCGCGGTGCAGGCGATGCAGAATCTGTGTCTGGGACTGGCGCTGCCCGGCTTCAAGCCGCAGCAAAACTGACGGCTTCGTGACTTGGCGGTGAGCGGCTTTGGCCCACATCTATAGGGAAACCCCCTATGGAGGCCCTTATGAAAGCTGTCCTCACCGCCGCGTTCGCGGCTTTCGCCCTGTCCGGCGCCGCGTTGGCGCAATCAGACGACTATGTTCGCCCGGCCGAGGCGGCGGGCGCCGATCTTCCGGACGGGCTGGCCCACGCCGTGTTCTCTTCGGGCTGCTTCTGGTGCACGGAAGCGGATTTTGAAAAGCTCGACGGCGTCGTCGAAGTGGTGTCCGGCTTTGCTGGCGGCACGGAAGTAAACCCCGATTATTACGACGTGGCTCGTGGACGCAGCGACCACCATGAAGCGGCGCGCGTGATCTATGATCCCAGCGTGGTCAGCTATGAGGCCTTGCTTGACCATTACTGGCGCAATGTGGACCCGTTTGATGAGGGCGGGCAGTTCTGTGATCGCGGATCAGGCTATGCGCCTGGGATCTACGCCGCCAACGCCGAGCAACGCGCGACAGCCGAAGCGTCCCGCCAATCGGTGCAGGCCCTTTTTGAGCGTTCGATCATCGTGCCTGTCGAGGACCTCGCCACCTTCTGGCCGGCGGGCGCCGAACATCAGGATTATTATCTGGAGCGTCCGGCGCGCTATCAGCGCTATCGCTTCGGCTGTCGCCGCGATGCGCGTTTGCGGCAGATCTGGAACGACGTCGAGTAGCCGCTAGTCCGATCCGGCGCGTAGCTCCGCGACGCGGTTTTCATAGGCCGCATCGCGTTCGCGCCGCTGGTGGCCTTGCGCCCGGAAAACCTGGTAGGTGCGATAGCGGTCCCCGCCCAAGGGGATCGAAACCTCGTCCACCTGTTCAAATTGCGCAAAGTCCCACTCCATCAGCGGCGTCTCTTCGGGCCGTTCCGAGATGACGAGCACCGGCTCTGCAAAGCCGTCAGGCAGGGGCCATGTCTGCTCAGCGAAATTCTGTGCATGTTCCGCGCGCACCCACATGAACATCTGGCCGTCAAACCCCTGGCCATAGCGTTGCATCTGGTGAAAGTCGTTGCGGTTGTCATAGACGAGCGTGGCGACGCCTTGCTCTTGTGCGATGCGCTCGACCGCCTGCATGGTTTCCGGC
Organism: Oceanicaulis sp. UBA2681; assembly: GCF_002354675.1. Lineage (NCBI taxonomy): Bacteria > Pseudomonadati > Pseudomonadota > Alphaproteobacteria > Maricaulales > Maricaulaceae > Oceanicaulis > Oceanicaulis sp. UBA2681. Next base: position 45,060 of record NZ_DEMB01000007.1, read on the forward strand.
CATCCGCGCACGCGTTTGAAGGCGTTGGCGAGACCTGCGGCGTCTGACAGTGGGGTGGAGGCGGCGAACGCCATCAAGGCCAGCCCGGCGACCGTATGCAGCCCCAGCGAGCCATAGAGCGCCCAGCGCCGCCAGGCCGGGCCTTGCAAGAGAAACGCGATGACCAGGATCAAACCGGTCAGATAGGCGGAAGCGGCCCAGTTGGCGTGCGCCCGGCTTATGAAGGCCTGGGCGGAAACGATGACCAGCACCGGCAGGCAGAAGGCGACGAGCATCAGGCGCGGGCGCGCCGTGTTCCACGCCAGCGTAGTGGCGCGAAACGTCGTCATCACCGCCGCGATCAGGATGACGAAGAAGACCGGGCCGAACACACCCAGCTGACCGGACAGGAAGTCCGCCAACTCTTCGGGATGAAACAGCGTCCCGCTCCAGTTGGCGTTGGCGGCGGTATGGCTGACCGTGGCGAAGTCATGCTGGGCGTTCCAGATCACATTGCCAGCAATGATGATGACGAACAGCGCCACCGCCGCGGCGCCCTGAAGCGAGATCAGCGCGCGCCGCGACGGCGCGTCGATGACGGCGCTGACGGCGAGCCCGATCAACAGATAGATGGCGGCGTATTTGGACAAGAATGCATAGCCCGCCGCTGCGCCGAGCAGAAGCGCAAAGCGCCAGTCCGGGCCTTCGCGCAGCCTGACCAGCGCATAGAGCGCCGTACTGAAGCCCGCCATCAATACGGCGTCGGTGGAAATGATGGTGGAGGACAGCCAGACCGCCGGCATCGTCGCCCAGCCCAGAGCGGTGAACGCGCCGACCCTGGCGTCAAACAGGCGCGCCGCGGTTAAACCCAGCATCATTGCGGTGATCGTATGCAGGAAGGGCGCGGCCAGCCGCACCGCCCAGTCGGCGTCACCGAATACGCTGGTCGTCGCTGCGATAATCCAGGCGATCATGGGCGGTTTGGAGAAATACCCCCAGTCCACCGAACGCGACCAGAGCCAATACTGGGTCTCGTCTGCATACAAGCTGTTGGGATCAGCCAGTAAAGCCAGGATGCGCAGGACAAGAAGACCGCCCAGGATGAGCACGGTCATACGCATCCAGCTGCGTGAGGGCGAATCTGAGGGTGTGGGGCTGAACTTTTCCATGAAAGGCTTCATGCGGCTGCGCCGCCGGTCTGTCAAAGCCCTTGCCTGACCGTTCAAAAAGCGTGGCCTATATGCAACGATCCAAAACGCCTTGGTGCAGAGCAACAAACACGACTAACAGGGTTTTCGACCCTGCCGTTGTTAATGGGCCTGCAAGCCGATCCTGAATCTCCTTGCGAGCACACGCTAATACTGAGTTAACGGCGCACACGGGACGCTCTGTTGACGGATTGGCGCCCTGAGCGCCGTCGCAAAACGTTCACATACCCGTCACGCAATCGTTAGCACCGGATTTTAAGGCCCCCCTCGAAGCAAGGGCGTAGTGCCCCTGCCTTTCATCAGGTCGATTTTTAGGGGACCCTCCACAATGGCGATGTTCAAAAAGTTCGCTTACGGCGCTTCGGTAGCCGCGCTTGCAGCGCTGGCGCCGGTTGCCGCCGTGCACGCACAGACCACTTCTGCAAACCTGCGTGGTGAGATTGTTGACGCGTCCGGCGCTCCTGTGTCCGGCGCGACCGTCACCATCATCCACAGCCCGTCGGGCACCGCTTCGCGCGCTGTGACCAACGAAACGGGTCAGTTCTTCCAGTCCGGTCTGCGCGTTGGCGGTCCGTACAGCATCATCGTTGCAGCGCCGGGCTTCCAGGGCGAAGCTCTGGACGGCGTCAACCTGCGTCCGGGCAACCAGTCCCCGCTGACCCTGACCCTGAACCCGCAAGCTGCTGACGTGATCGTCGTCACCGGTCAGGCCATCAACACCACGGACCTGAACAACGGCGTCGGCTCCAACTTCTCCGCTGACGACATCGCTAACCAGCCGTCCGCCAACCGCGACGTGATCGGCACCCTGGTGCGCGACCCGCTGGCGTTCTCCGACGGCGAAGGCCAGCTCTACGTCGCCGGCGTGAACCCGCGCTTCAACGGCCTGGCCATTGACGGCTCGCTGCAGCAGGACGACTTCGGTCTCGGTTCCAACACCTACGCAACCGAGCGTTCGCCGATCTCCCTGGACGCTGTTGAATCTGCGTCTCTGGTGGCGTCCGACTATTCCGTGACCGCATCCGGCTTCACCGGCGGCCTGGTGAACATCACCACCAAATCGGGCACCAACGAGTTCGACGGCGCTCTGTATTACTACTATCAGGACGAAGAGTATTTCGGCGACCGGATCGACGGCCAAGACGTCAACATCGCCCCGTTTGACGAAAAAGAATACGGCATCACCCTGGGCGGCCCGATCATCGAAGACCGCCTGTTCTTCTTCGTCTCCTATGACGAGTTTGAATCCGGCTCCGGCACGGATTACTCCGTCGGCGACAGCAATGACGGCATCGACACCAACTTCTACGGCGCCTTGAACCAGTACGTTCTGGACAATCTGGGCTACGACATGGGCGGCCGTCCGACCGTCACGTCCAACCCGGTGACCTCCGAGCGCCTGATCGGCAAGATCGACTGGAACATCAACGACAACCACCGTGCGTCGTTCACCTACCAGTCCACTGAAGAGAGCGGCACCTCCACGGGTCGTCAGAACTTTGAATCGGCCTGGTACGACATTCCTGTCGAACTGACCTCCTATTCCGGTTCAGTGTTCTCTGACTGGAGCGACAACTTCTCCACCACCGTTCGCGCCACCTACAAGGAATTCTCCCGCGGCCAGCTCTGCCGCGCCGGTTCCGACACCGCGCACCTGGAATTCCGCCTGACGCCGGATGATCTGGTTGGCTCTCCGCTGGAAGGACTTCTGATCGACAATGGCGAAGAAACCTTCGTGGGCGGCTGTGACCGTTTCCGTCACGCCAACGAGTTTAACGACGAGCGTCTGCAGCTCTTCGCACAAGGCGACTACATCCTGGGCGATCACCTGATCACCTTCGGCGCCGAGTATGAAGACTACTCGCTGTTCAACTTGTTTGTTGCGGGCTCCAATGGCCGCTTCATCTACCGCTCGCTTGACGAGATTGCGAACAACACCCCGCAAATCGACTACGTCAACGCCAACACCAACAATGCTGATGACGCAGCGGCTGCGTTCGGCCTTGAGAAGATCACCCTCTTCGCCCAGGACACCTGGCAGGTTCGTGACAATCTCGAAGTCGGCTTCGGCGTGCGCTACGAGACCTATCAGCAGGACGATGTTCCGCCGCTCAGCGCGGATGTGGATGCGCTGTACGGTGCAAACACCACCGGCCAGAACCTGGACGGCCTGGACCTGATCATGCCGCGCGCCAGCTTCCGCTGGGAGCCGAATGATCGCACCACTCTGACGGGCGGCTTCGGCCTGTTCGCCGGCGGTGAGCCGAAAGTCTGGATCTCCAACGCATTCCAGGGCGCTACCGGCTTTGCTCGCCAGAGCTCCGGCACCCCGACCGCCGGCCTGACCGTGCCTCAGCCGCTGCTGGACAGCGTTGCAGGCTCCACCGGCAGCGTGATCGACGTTGTTGCTGACGACTTCGAGATCCCGTCCGATTGGAAAGCGTCGCTGCGCGTTGATTACGATCTGAACCTTGAGGCCCTGGGCCTGGGCGACGGCTACCTGCTGTCCGCTTCCTGGCTCTACACCACCCCGCAGGACGCCTTCATCTGGCGCAACCGCGCTCAGACGGACCTGGCGGCGGCTCTGCCGACCGGCGTGGCGCCTGATGGCCGCACCATCTATGCGGACCTTGATGATCTTGGCTTCGCCAACCTGACCGAGCTTGGCAATGCTGACGGTTCTGAAAGCCACGTCTTCTCTGTCGCTGTTCAGAAAGACTACGAAAACGGCTTCGGCTTCTACACCAGCTATGCCTATCAGGATGTGGACTGGGTTTCCGAGGGCGGTTCTTCGCGCGGCATCTCCAACTGGCGCGGCCTGTCTGCGATCGACCGCAACAATCCTGAAGTGCGCACCTCCTTCTGGGAGATCGAGCACTCCTTCAAGATTGGCCTGTCCTATGAGCGTGAGATCATCTCTGATCTGACCTCCCGCGTGGACGTGTTCGGCCAGATCCGTTCGGGCACCCCGTACTTCCTGACCTATGACGTCAGCGGTTCCAACTCCCTGTTCGGCCGCGCCGGCGCAGGCGAGAGCCCGTACGACAACAACCCGATCTACGTCCCGACCCGGACCGGCGACGCGAACGTTGTGTTCGCAACCGGCTTCGACACGGCAGGCTTCTATGATCTGGTGAACCGTGCAGGCGCCGCAGAAGGTGAAATCATGCCGGTGAACAGCGCGTCTGGCGCCTGGAACCAGCAATGGGACCTTCGCTTCACGCAGGAACTGCCGGGCATTCCGGGTATTGATCGCTTTGTCGGCGACAACAACTTCGAGTTCGTGATGGACATCGTGAACTTCCCGAACCTGCTGAACTCCGATTGGGGTTCCCAGACCAACGGTCCGGGCTTCGGTCAGTTCACCGCTGTTGATGCGGACCTGGTGTCGGCGACCGACGTGGCTCTGAATGGTGTTGACGGCGCCACCGCTCTGCGCGGTGACGACATCCGCACCACCTGCACCACGGCAGCGTCTTGCGTGTACCGCTACAACGATTTCCGGGCTGCGGGCCGCGACATCAACGAGCTGGACCGCAACGACTCGGTCTACGAAATCCGCATCGGCCTGCGTTACGAGTTCTAAGAACTCCAACGCCGATACGGCTGGATTACGGGAAAGGGCGGCTCTTCGGGCCGCCCTTTTCTTTTTATGCCCGCCAGGCGCTCATCCGCGTCCCGTCGTCGCAAAACTGTGACCCCTGCGCGGTATTGAAAGCCCACGCTGACAGCTTCTTGGCATGGGAAAAGATCATGGTCCGCACTCTCGCTTCTGCATGGACACGCCGTTTCGTCCTGACCTCCGCCGCCTCCGGCGCCGCCGCCGCCCTGACGGCGGGCTGCACCATGCCGGTGACGCAAGGCTCCGCGCCGGTCTTTCGCAATGATCCGTTTTCCCTGGGCGTCGCGTCGGGCGAGCCGACCTCTGACGGGTTCGTGCTGTGGACGCGCCTCGCGCCGAATCCGCTCGATCCCGATGGCGGCATGGCGCCTGAAGCCGTCGATGTGAGCTGGGAATTGGCGGAAGACGAAGCCTTCACCCTTATCGTGCGCTCCGGCGTCGAGCGGGCGCTGCCCGATTGGGGTCATTCCGTCCATGCCGAGATTTACGGCCTGCCGGCGGGACGAGAGTATTTCTTCCGCTTTCATGCGGGCGGCGTGACGAGCCCGACCGGTCGCGCGCTGACCGCTCCGGCCTATGGATCGGGCGTGGACGCGATGAAGATCGCCTGGTGTTCGTGCGCGCATTACGAGCAGGGCTATTTCCACGCCTATCGCAATATGGCTGAAGAGCGCCCGGACCTGATCGTTCACACCGGCGATTATATCTACGAATCCAGCTGGGGACCGCAGGTGCGCCGCCATGTGACGCCCGAGCCCTATACGCTCGAAGATTATCGCCGGGTGCATGCGCTTTATCGCCTCGACCCCGATCTTCAGGCCGCCGCCGCCATCGCGCCCTGGCTTGTGACCTGGGACGACCACGAAGTGGATAACGATTACGCGGGCGATATCAGCGAGCAGCCCTTTGTCTCGGCGGAAGATTTCCGCGCGCGTCGCCTCGCCGCCTATCAGGCTTATTGGGAGAACATGCCCCTGCGCCGCCGCTCCATGCTGGAGCGCGCGTCTGGCCGGATGCGCATTTACGGACAGACCGTGTTCGGCGACCTGGCGGAAGTGAACATGACCGACGGCCGCCAGTTCAAGACGCCGATGGCGTGCCCGTCCGAAACCGACCGCGGCGGCAATATCGTGCCGGCCAGCTGTGAAGAGCTGACAGACCCGACCCGCACCTATTTGGGCGCTTCACAGGAAAACTGGCTGTCGCGCGGCGTCGCCGGATCCGGCGCGATCTGGAGCTTCATCGTTCAGCCGACCCTGTTCTCGCCGTTCAATTTTTCCAACCCGCAAACCGGCGAAGCCATGATCTGGACCGATGGCTGGGACGGCTATCCGCTCGCCCGTCAACGCCTAATCGACGCTCTGGCGCGCCGTGAAGACGCCAACCCGATCATTCTGGGCGGCGACACGCATTGCTATTGGGTCACCGATGTGAAGGCCGATTTTGCGGATATGAACTCGGCGACCGTGGCCTCTGAATTTGTCACCACGGCGGTCACCAGCCAGCGCGGCGGTTATGAAAGCACCGCCGCCTTCCTGCCGAATAATCCGCATATCAAGCATTTCGACACCCGCGAGCAGGGCTATGGCCTGATCCGTTTGAGCCGAGAGCGCGCCGAGGTGGATTTGCGGGTCGTGGGTGACGTGTCGCGCCGGGACGGGTATGCGCC
>NZ_DEMB01000007.1:51718-89487 GCF_002354675.1 Oceanicaulis sp. UBA2681
AGCGATAAATCCGCTATTGCCGGGGTGCGGCGCGTGATATTGGCGTTTTATGACCACACGCTCCGTACCCCACGAAACCGCCCCTCAAACCGTCATTCACACCGCTTGGCCCTATCATGAGGATTGGGCCGATGCGCTGGAGGGCGCGCGCGAGGAGTTCGCCCGTTTTCTGACCCTCGCCGCCGCGCCGGGCGCTGCAGGCAAGGCGCAGCCGCTGACGATCTATGTGGCGAACGCCGAGACCGAGGCGAGCGCACGCCGCGCCATGGGAGATCGCGCGACCTATGTACGCGCGCCCTATGGCGATGTCTGGACTCGCGACACTGGCCCGGTGTTCGTGACCTCCTCAGAGGGGCTGAAAGCGCTTCGCTTCAAGTTCAACGGCTGGGGCGGCAAGTACGAATATCCGGGCGACGAGACCATTGGCGCCGTGATCGCCAAACAGGCGGGCGCGCAGGTCGAGACGCTCGACTGGATCTGTGAAGGCGGCGCGCTGGAGTTTGATGGCGACGGCACTGTGCTCACCACGCGTGATGTGGTGCTCAACCCCAATCGCAACCCCAAGCTCAAAGCCGCTCAGGTCGAAGCCGATTTGAAACGCGTTTGCGGCGTGGAGAAAGTGATCTGGCTTGATGACGGGCTGGCAGGCGATCATACTGACGGTCATATCGACAATCTGGCGCGGTTCGCAGCGCCGGGCGTCGTTGTGACCCAACGTCCTTCAGGGCTGGGCGATCCCAACACCGCACTCTATGCCCGCACAATTCGCGCGCTCAAAGCGGCCACGGACGCCAAAGGCCGGTCTTTGAAAGTGATTGAAATTGCCTCGCCGGGCTTTGTCGCAGGCGAAGATGGCGGCCCGGCCGCCGCGTCTCACATGAACTGGATCATCGGGCCGCGCCATGTGGTGATGCCGGCCTATAACCGTCATTCCGAGGCGGCGGTGCGCGCACTTTCCCACGCTTTTCCTGATCATGAGGTTGTCGCCAGCCCGGCAAACCATATCCTGACAGGTGGCGGCGCGTTCCATTGCGTCACGTGTAATCAACCCGATCAGGCTGGATGATACATTGATTGCTCTTGCTTTACCGCTCAGCGCTCTGACCCTGGCTTTCTCCGATACGGCGGCGACGACGCCAACGCCGGAGCTCGAAGAGCCCATGTTGGCTGTTGAGCAAGCCCTTGACTATCTTGATGCTTTCCAGCTCGAAGTCGCTGATGTCGCCCGCCATGATCGTATGGTGGGCTTCGCCGCGGCGATCCTGGAAAATGGCGAGCCGGTGGCGATCTACACCTCCGGGGAAACAGTGCGCGGTTCGGGCGAGGCCGTGACGGCGGATACGGTGTTCCGCCTGGCGTCGGTTTCGAAAACCTTTGCGGGCACCATGCTGGGCCTTCTGGATGAAGCGGGGCTGGTCAGTCTGGATGCGCGCGTGCCTGAAACCGTGCTGGATCTTGGCGGCGCCCGCCAACCGACTTGGCGCGAGCTCGCGAGCCACCAGACCGGATTGCCGCCGAACGCTTATGACAATCTGATCGAGGCGGGGCAGGACGCACACACCGTGCGGGCGCGACTGACCGAAGTGCCTCTGCTGTGTCAGACGGGCGCGTGTTATACTTATCAGAACGTCGCTTTTGACGTGGTGCGTGACCTGATCGAGGACGCGACCGGGCAAAGCTATCCCGAGGCGGTCCAGACCTATCTGTTTGATCCGCTGGGCATGCACAGCGCCGGGTTCGGCGCGGAAAACCTGACGCGCGCGGAGAGCTATGCCGCGCCGCATTTCGGGCGTCGGCAAAGGCTGGGCGGGACTGCGACCGATTACGACACCCTGCCGGCGGCGGCGGGCGTGTCGCTCAGCCTCAATGATCTGATCATCTGGGCGCAGGCGCAGATGGACCCTGAAGGCTTTGGCTTGTCGTCACTGGGCGTGGAGCGTGCGCACACGCCACAAACCCGCTCCTTGCGCGAAACGCGCAATCTGCGCCGTCTGGGCCGCGTTCAGGATACGTCTTACGGGCTGGGCTGGCGCATTTATGACTGGCAGGGCGAACGCACCCTGATCGTTCATGGCGGCGCGCTGGCGGGCTATGGCTCGCAGGTCGTGCTGGAGCCTGAAACCGGTTTCGCCTTCGTCGCTTTATGGAATGCGGATGTGGGATTGCCGCGTCTGCTGTGGCCGACGGCTATGGACATGCGCACCGGCGACGGCCCCGGGGCCTTCGTCGATGACGCCATCGCGCGGATGAGATGATGACCGACACTTTCACCATGGGCGTTCTGCAAGCGTCGCTGAACGCGAGCATGGACGACAATATTAAGACGATTTCAGAGCTGGTGCGCGACGCGGCCGGGCAGGGGGCGCAAGTGATCTTGCCGCCCGAACTGTTCCAGGGACCGTATTTCTGCAAGACCCAGGTCGAGGACTGGTTCGCGACGGCCTATCCGGCGCTGGAGCATCCGTGCGTCATCGCCATGCAGAAGCTCGCCCAGGAACTGGACGTGGCCATCCCCGTCTCGATCTATGAGCGTGACGGACCACAGTATTACAACTCCATGGTCATGGTGGATGCGGGCGGCCAGGCGCTGGGCGTTTACCGCAAGAGCCATATCCCTGACGGGCCGGGCTATCAGGAGAAGTATTACTTCCGGCCCGGCGATACCGGTTTCAAGGTCTGGGATACGAAGTTCGGCAAGGTGGGCGTGGGCATTTGCTGGGACCAATGGTTCCCTGAGGCTGCGCGTTCCATGACGCTGCTGGGCGCTGAAATGCTGCTCTACCCCACCGCTATCGGCGCTGAACCCCAGGCGCCGGAGATGGACACGGCGGCGGCCTGGCGCCGGGCGATGCAGGGACACGCGGTGTCCAATTGCATCCCCGTGGGCGCCGCCAACCGGATCGGCGACGAGGACGGACAGGTTTTCTACGGCACCAGCTTCATCACCGACAATACTGGCGCGGTGAAGGCCGAGTTGGGGCGGACCGAGACCGGGGTTCTGACCGCCACGTTCAACCGCAAGGACCTCGATACTTTTCGGGCGGCCTGGGGCTTCTTCCGCGATCGGCGGCCGGACCTGTATCTCTAGGCGCTGCGCAAGCCGGGCAACCTTTGCGCGCTTGGTGCGTTTGTAGGCTGAAGTCGGCATGCGCCGACATGATGAATTCAAGGCGGCGCGGCGCGACCTTCGGGGAGGCGCAGCGCCGTTTATGGTGTCCAGAAGGGACTTTTGATGACCCAGACCCGCCGCTCCGCAAAACTTCTGGTCCGAACCGCCACATTGTCTGACGTGCCCGCCATTCTGGACCTGCAGGAGCGCGCCTATCCGGGCTGGGATCCCGATACCCCCGCCATGATCCGCGGTCAGATCGCGAACTTCCCCGAAGGCCAGTTCGTGGTCGAATACGAAGGCGACCTGGTGGGCTGGTGCGCCAGTTTCATCATTGATGAAGAGGCTGCGTTCTCCCGCCATAGCTGGGCGTCTATCACCGGGGGTGGGTTTGCGGCTCGACACGATCCCGATGGCGACTGGGTGTACGGCATGGAAGTGGCGGTGGACCCCAGCCGCCGCCGGTTGCGCATTGGTCAGCGCCTTTATGACGCGCGCAAGGCTCTGTGTGAGGAATGGGGGCTGAAGGGCGTCGTGTTTGGCGGCCGCATGGCGGGCTTTCGCCGCAAGCGCAAGCAATACCCGACCCCGCAGGATTATCTCGACGCCGTGGTCAACAATGAACTGCGCGATCCGGTTCTGAACTTCCAGATGCGGATGGGGTATGAGCCCGCAGGCGTCCTCAAGGGCTATCTGCCCGACGATGCGGATTCAGGCGGCGCCGCGGCGCGCATGGTCTGGCGCAACCCCATGTATGTGGAGAGCAATGGCCCGGTGAACCGGCCCACGCCCAACACCGTGCGGGTGGCGGCGATCCAGATGGCTATGCGCTCGATGGAGACGCTCAAGGAGTTTGAGCGCAACGTCGAATATTTCGTCGAGGTTTGCTCCGACTATCGCGCCGATTTCTGCGTCTTTCCTGAAATGTTCACCGTGGCCCTGCTGGCGCTTGAAAAGCGCAAGCTGACGCCCGAGGAAAGCATCGCCGCCCTGTCGCGTCATACGCCGGGCTTCGTCGAGCTGATGAGCACGCTGGCCGTGCGCTACAACATCAACATTGTCGGCGGTTCCCACCCCACGCGCACCGATGACGGCGACATCCAGAACGTCGCCTATGTCTTCCTGCGCGACGGCTCGGTGCACGCACAGGAGAAGATCCACCCCACGCCGAACGAGCGCTATTGGTGGAACATCAAGGGCGGCGATGCGGTCGCCACCATTCCTACCGATTGCGGTCCTGTGGGCGTTCTGATCTGTTACGATACCGAATTCCCTGAGCTGGCCCGACGCCTCGCTGATGAAGGCGCGAAGATCATTTTCGCCCCCTACGCCACCGATGATCGGGGCGGTCATTTGCGGGTGCGCTATTGCGCCCATGCGCGCGCCATCGAGAACCAGCTCTACGTCGTCACCGCGGGCAATGTCGGCAATCTGCCCGGCGTCGAGAACATGGACATCAACTACGCCCAGAGCGCGATCCTGACGCCGTGCGACTTCCCGTTTGCGCGGGACGGCATTGCGGCTGAAACCAGCGAGAACGTGGAGACGATCGCCGTGGCGGACCTGCACCTGGATGACCTCGTGCAGGCGCGCCGGTCGGGCACGGTGCGCAATCTGCGCGACCGCCGGTTCGATCTTTATCGGATTGTCTGGAAAGACCGCGGCTAGACTACTTGGCGGGACGACCGGGGGCGATCAGCGCCAGCGCTACAGCGCCAGCCAGGCCGGGCCAGGTGAACGCCACGGCCTGATCCAGCGCCCCGCCCATCAAGCTGAGCGCGCCCGCCAGCAGTCCGCCAATGGCGGTGATCGCCGCGAAGGCGAGTATGATCAGACGGAACGACACGGAATGCAGGCTCCCACATCAACAGAAGGAGAGCTTACACCCGCACCCGCTAACAATTGGTAAGAGCGACGCGCCTAGCCGGCCAGAAGCGCGCCTCTGATGCCGTCAAAGATGAACTGAGCCGCCAGCGCCGCCAGAATCACGCCCAGGATACGGGTGATCATCGCGGCCAGCGTATCGCCGATCAGTTTCATGATCGCGCCCACGGCCAGGAACAGACCGAGGCACAGAACAAGATTGGCGCCCATGCCGATGAAGACCATGGCCTGGCCGCCCAGGCCTTCCGCTTCATTCATGAACAGCATGATGGAGGCGATGGCGCCGGGACCGGCCAGCATGGGGATGGCCATGGGGAAGACGGAGATGTCTTCGTTGGTGCCCGCGATTTCCTCATCCGCTTCATTCAGCGCTTCCGCGCGTTCTTCACGGCGCTTGGAGCGGGTCTCGAAAATCATGTCGAGCGCGAGCATGAACAGAAGCACGCCGCCCGCGGCGCGGAAAGCGTCCAGGCTCACATGCAGAGCGCTGAGGAGCCATTCGCCCAGATAGGCGAAGCCAAACAGGACAGCCGTCGCGATCAGGACCGACTTGATGGCCATCACTCGCCGGTGCGCCGGGGTGGAGCCTTCGGTCAGGCTTGCGAAAATCGGAGCCACGCCGATCGGGTCGATCACCACGAAAAAGGTGACCAGAGAGGCCGTCAAAAGGCTCAGATCCATCGCGTCCATAGGTGTCCCCAGTTCGAACCGTGCAATACGGTTTCGGCCTAACACGCCCGCACAGCCTTGGCGAGGCCGCGTCCTTGCAAGTCCGCCCTGTCATAACGCAGGACGCGGGACAGGGCGTCGCGCGATTACTGCTCCGGGGTCTGCATGGGCGTCAGGGCGCGCGCGCTTTGTGCGGCCTCCTGACGGCGCATCTCCGGCAAGGCGATCAGGCCACGCTCGGCCAGATAGCCGAACGGACCCCAGGCGTCCTCGCTGGTGAGCTCTTCGACAAAGGGGAGAAGGCCTGGCGCGACGCCCACATGCTGGTTCTTGACGTAGACGAACAAGGAACGCGAGCCCGGATAAACGCCGTTGGAGATGTTCTCATAGCTCGGGGTGATGCCGTCGATCCGGGCCGCCTGGATGCGGTCGCCATTCTGCTCCAGGAAGGAATAGCCGAATATTCCGAACGCGGTGGGGGAATTGGCCAGCGTTTGCACGATGGTGTTGTCGTTCTCGCCTGCATCCACCCAGGCGCCGTCCTCGCGGATGCGAGAGGCGAGACGCTCAAACATATGCTCGTCGCTTTCGGACAGGGCTGACAGGCACTCCACTTCCCGCGCGCCCATGATCATGTCCAGTTCGACAAAGGCGTCGCGTGTGCCTGACGTGGGCGGCGGGCCGAAGACTTCAATGCGTTCCGCGGGCAGATCAGAGGAGATGTCAGACCAGCGCTGGAAGGGGTTGGGAATGAATCTGTGGCATGAAAAGCCGGCGATCTCGCCAAAGCTGCGCCCTTCGCTCAAGGCGCCCTGGTCGTCGAAAAGCGGCTCGCCTTGTTCCGTGATCGGCATCGGGGTTTCTGCGGCGAGCGCCAGAAACAGTTGCACACGCTCGATGTCCATTGCGTCCGAGCTGATTGAATTGCCCAGAACGATGCCGTCATAGCCGATCGGGATCTCGGTGATGGCGACCACGCCATTGTCCTGGCACAGCTGATACTCGGTCGCCTTGATGGGGCGCGACGCCCCCGTCAGGTCCGGAAAGCCCAGCCCGACACCGGCGCAGAACAAGTTCATCCCGCCGCCCGTGCCGGTGGCTTCCACCACCGGAGTGGGGAAGGTGCTCTTCGCGCCGAAATTCTCAGCCACCGCAGTGGCGAAGGGGAAGACGGTGGACGAGCCCACCATGCGCAGACCATCGCGACCGCCGACGCCCGCGCCCAGGGGTTGGGATTCGGTGCGGGCGGTTGCGGCTGGCGCCGCGGGTTCATCAAGCAGCACTATGTCTTCGCGCGGCTCGCCGCAGGCCATCAGGCTGAGCGCTGCGAAAACGAGGAGCAGGCGATCGGCGCGGAATTTTGGCATGGCGTCTCTCCCGGAACTTTTCATCGTCGGCGGCGTTGGTTCTTCTAACGTGAGGGATGCATCAGTTTTATGACGGGCGTGCAAGCCATTCTTGACGGCGCAATGGCGCAGAGGTCACGCGCCACGCTTGAAACGTCCAAGGGTCTGATTAGTTGACCCCTTTGTGAAGCAGACACAAGCAGGCAGGGATGAAACGGCTCAGGCCCCGACGAAAAAAAATTATGGCGCGCGGATTTTCAGCTTTACATGACGGGTCACAGGATTTAATTCGCGCCGTCCCGGCGGAGGCGATCCGCTCGATGCCGGATTGGGTTAACAACAAGCAGGGGGTTCCGTGAGTTGTCTCATTACCATACGCCCCTGGACCTGGTCCGCTCTCGGCCTGTCGAAGGCCCGGTCGCCTGCGCGCGGCCCGATCGACTGACGATTGCGGCATCCTGGTTCCAGAACAATTTTCCCGGCGAAGTTCTCTACGCGGTCAAGTCAAACCCGTCTGCGTGGGTGATTGATACTCTGTACGCGGCTGGCATGCGCTGGTTCGACGTGGCGTCGCTCAACGAAGTTGAGTTGATTGCGTCACGCTGTCCGGACGCCACCATGGCCTTCATGCATCCGGTGAAAAGCCGTCGGGCTATTCACTCGGCCTATTTTGATCATGGCGTGCGCATTTTCGTGCTCGACTGCGAGGCCGAGCTTGAAAAGATTCTCGCCGAGACCGGCTACGCCAAGGATCTGACCCTGGTGGTGCGGATCGCTGTCTCCAATGACGGCGCGACCCTGCCGCTGGCGGGCAAGTTCGGTGCGTCCGAAGACGTTGCGGTGGACCTGATCCAGCGCGTTCGCGCCTATGCCGACGAGTTGGGCGTGAGCTTCCACGTGGGCAGCCAGTGCATGGCGCCGAGCGCCTATCGCGCAGCGATGCTGGATGTGTCGCGCCTGATCAAGCGCGCGGCCGTCACCGTGGATATCGTGGATGTGGGCGGGGGGTTCCCTGTCGCCTATCCCGGCATGACGCCGCCGCCATTGTCTGAATATGTGGCCGCTATCGAGAACGCGTTCGAGGAGATGATGGTTCTCGAGAACGCCGATCTGTGGTGCGAGCCGGGCCGGGCGCTGTGCGCGGAAGCGACGTCGATCCTGACCCGCGTCGAGCTGGTCAAGGGCGATCAGGTTTACCTCAATGACGGCGCTTACGGCACGTTGTTCGATCTGGTCCACATGAAGTGGCCCTATCCGATCCGCGTGCACCGTCCCAAGGGGGAGCCGAGCGCTCAGACCGCGGCCTTCCGTCTGTACGGGCCGACCTGTGACGCCATTGACGCGGTCGCGGCGCCGATCGAGCTGCCTGCGGATTTGTCCGAGGGCGATGTGATCGAGTTTGCGCTCATGGGCGCATACGGGGTCGCCATGGCCACCCGTTTCAATGGATTCGGAGAGGTGGAGACCGAAACGGTGTCCGACTTCCCCTGGGCCTCTGTCTATGACCGTCCGGTGGCGGATGTCGCCATGGGACACGATGACGAGAGCGACCGCGTGGTCTCTTTTCCGCGCCTCAACCGGCGTCGTCGTAACCGCATCATGAAAAGGCGTTGAGGATGGCTGACACCTCAAACCGCAAGGCCGAGCTGCTCTCCAGCCCGGTCGAACATATCGACATTGCGAGCTTTGATGGCCGCGTGATCATCGACGCCTGGGAGAAGATGAGCTTCACCTCCCGCGATGCGGCGCGGGCTGCGCGCATCCTGCAGGCTTCGCAGGAAGATCCCGACTGCTCGGTGATCCTGACGCTGGCGGGCTCTACGTCCGCGGGCGGTTGCATGCATGTGTGGCGGGACATGATCCGCAACAACATGGTCGACGCCGTCGTGGCCACGGGCGCGTCCATCGTGGACATGGATTTCTTCGAGGCGGTGGGTTTCAAGCACTACCAGGCCAAAGAGATTCCTGACGACCGGGTGCTGCGCGACCTCTATATCGACCGCATTTACGACACCTATATCGACGAGGAAGACCTGCAGGCGTGCGACCACATCATCGGCGACATCGCTGACAGCCTGCCCAATGGTCCGATCAGCTCACGCGCCTTCATCAAGGCGATGGGCAAATGGCTCGCGGACGGCAACGCCAAGAAAGAGGGCTCTTTGATTGAAGAGTGCTATCGCCATGGCGTGCCGATCTTCGTGCCGGCGTTCTCTGACTGCTCGGCCGGGTTCGGCCTCGTCAAACACCAGGTGAACCGGATCAAGGCGGGCGAGGGCTATGTGTCCATCGATTCCGTCGCCGATTTCCGCGAACTGACCGACATCAAGATCAAGGCGGGCTCGACCGGCCTGTTCATGGTGGGCGGCGGCGTGCCGAAGAACTTCGCGCAAGACACGGTCGTCTGTGCAGAAATCCTCGGCCACGAAGACGTGGAAATGCACAAATACGCGGTGCAGATCACCGTGGCCGACGTTCGCGACGGCGCCTGTTCGTCCTCGACCCTCAAGGAAGCGTGTTCCTGGGGCAAGGTGGATGTGGCGCTGGAGCAGATGGTGTTCGCCGAAGCCACCACTGTGGCTCCGGTCATCGTCTCGGACGTCTATCACCGCGGCGCCTGGAAACAGCGCCCCCGCCGTCGGTTCGCCGACCTTTTCAACGACGCTTTTTAGAACACGGGACTGAGCGCGGCCGACGCGCCGCGTTCCCACATGGAAGGGACCTTCTCATGGACGGACTGACCCTGGCGGACAGCCCCCAGTACAACACCGACTTCGAACCGGTCGACGCCAACGCCAAAGACGATCTTGATCACTTCATCATGGTCGACGGCAAACAGGTGGCCGGTCGCCATCTGATCATCGATCTGATGGGCGCGCGTCACCTGACCGATGAAGACCGCATCCAGCAGGCGTTCCGCGATTGCGTGACCGCTTGCGGCGCAACGCTTCTGCACATCCATACGCACGTTTTCGAGCCCAATGGCGGCGTGTCGGGCGTGGCGGTGCTGGCGGAAAGCCACATCTCGACCCACACCTGGCCCGAGCGTGATTATGCGGCGTTCGACGTGTTCATGTGCGGCGACGCCCAGCCGATCAAGGCTGTGGCGATCCTCAAGGAAGCCTTTGAGGCCGCCGAGGTGCGCGTCACTGAAATCCTGCGCGGCGAGGGCGCGTAAGCGCACTTCGCCCGACGGGCTGACTGATAGGGGAGCGGTTCTGTGAGGAGCCGCTCCTTTTCATATTTTTCCTTGCCTTCACGCGGCGTGGGCGCGAGTAAACCCCGCGTCCCGCCCCCTAGCGTTCCTGCACGCGCCATCAGGAGAGTTTCATGACCGACACCCCCAAGCACACCTATCGCGACGCCAATGGCGATCTGTGGTTCCGGGAATCCCTGAGCGAGGGCATCGGCAACGGCCTGCGCATCGACAAGCTTCTGTACGCCGAAGCGTCCGACGTTCAGGACCTGATCGTCTTCGAGAACAATGAGAACGGCCGCGTGCTGGCGATTGACGGTCTGGTCCAGGTCTCCATGGCCGACGAGTTCATCTATCACGAGATGGTCAGCCACGTGCCGCTCTTGTCGCACGGCGCGGTCAAGCGCGTGCTGATCGTGGGCGGCGGCGATGGCGGCGCCATGCGCGAAATGCTCAAGCACAAGGGTGTGGAGTCCATCACCCTCGTCGAGATCGACCCCGATGTGATCGAGTTCTCGAAAAAATGGTTCCCGGACGTCTCCCAGGGCTCGTTCGAGGATTCGCGCGTCAATGTGGTGATCGCGGACGGCTCGAAATATGTCGAGGAGACCACCGACACGTTCGACCTGATCCTTATTGACTCCTCGGACCCGGTCGGGCCGAGCGCGGTGCTGTTCACCCGTGAATTTTATACCGCGTGCTCCAAGCTCCTGAACGAGGGCGGCGTCATCGTCACCCAGTCCGGGCTCGCCGCGATCCACCCCGAGCCGGTGAAATCCACCTCCGACAGCTTCAAGGCGCTGTTTGCGCATTCAGGCTTTTACCTGATCTGCGTGCCGGCGTTTTCGGGCGGCTTCATGGCGCTGGGCTTCGCCACGAATGACGGCGCGACCTTTGATCGCGATATCGTCACCATTCGCGAGCGCTTTGCGGCGCTGAACATAAAGACCAAGTATTACAGCCCCGAGATCCACAAGGGCAGCTTTGCCCTGCCGCCCTATATCGCAGAGAAAATCGCGTAAGGGCCAGGCATGAGGATTGAGAGGCGGCGCAGGCGACTGCGCCGCCTTTTTTGTTTGGGTGTCACTTCCCCTCTCCTCCTTGGCCAAGGGGAGAGGGACAGCCTTCGCCCGCTCTAACGCCACTGCCCCTTCCTCCCTGCGACCGTTCGCCTCTTTACCCGCCCAGCCTCTTGTGTGCTGGATATGCAACACCTACTTCGAGAGGTGACAGGGCGGTGTGGGGATGCTTCCAAGAAGGTCACCGGCCCCGCCTGTCTCGCTGACACTCAGGAGACATGATTATGGACTTTGAAAAATTCACCGACCGGGCCCGCAGCGTCCTGCAAGAGGCGCAGGGACTCGCCCTCAAGAACAAGAACCAGCATTTTTCGCCCGAGCATATCCTCAAGGCGTTGCTGGATGACGACCAGCAGCTGGCGGTCAATCTGATCAAGGCGGCGGGTGGTCGTCCCGATCTGGCCGCGGACCTGACCGACCGGGCGCTGGGCGCGCTTCCCAAGGTGGAGAGCGCGACCGGACAGATTTATCTGGCGCCGAAGACCGCGGAAGTATTCTCATCCGCTGAAGACGCCGCCAAGAAGGCGGGCGACCAGTATGTGACCGCCGAGCGGCTGTTGCAGGGGCTGAGCCTTGTTAAAGGCCAGAAGGCCGAGGAAATCCTCACCCAGGCGGGCGTCACGCCCCAGGCGCTCAACACCGCCGTCAATGATCTGCGCCAGGGCCGCACTGCCGATACGCAATCGGCCGAGGACACCTATGAAGCGCTCAAGAAATACGCCCGCGACCTCACCGAAGTGGCGCGTGAAGGCAAGCTCGACCCGGTGATTGGCCGCGACGAGGAAATCCGCCGCGCCATTCAGGTGCTGTCGCGCCGCACCAAGAACAATCCGGTGCTGATCGGCGAGCCGGGCGTGGGCAAGACCGCCATCGCCGAAGGCCTGGCGCTGCGCATCGTCAATGGCGACGTGCCGGAGAGTCTCAAGGACAAGAAACTCCTGGCGCTCGACATGGGCTCTCTGATCGCAGGCGCGAAATACCGTGGCGAGTTTGAGGAACGCCTGAAGTCGGTGCTCAATGAAGTGGAGTCCGCCAACGGCCAGATCATCCTCTTCATCGACGAAATGCACACGCTGGTGGGCGCGGGCAAGACCGATGGCGCGATGGACGCGTCCAACCTCTTGAAGCCAGCGCTGGCCCGCGGTCAGCTGCATTGCGTGGGCGCGACGACGCTGGATGAATACCGCAAGCATGTGGAGAAGGACGCGGCGCTGGCGCGGCGCTTCCAGCCGGTCTTCGTGGAAGAGCCGAGCGTGGAGGACACCGTCTCCATTCTGCGCGGGTTGAAAGAGAAATACGAAGTGCACCATGGCGTGCGCATCGCGGACGGCGCCATCGTGGCGGCGGCGACCTTGTCCAACCGCTATATCACCGACCGCTTCCTGCCCGACAAGGCGATCGACCTGATGGACGAGGCTTCGGCGCGTTTGCGCATGCAGGTGGATTCAAAGCCCGAAGAGCTTGATGAGCTCGACCGCCGGATCATCCAGCTGAAGATCGAGGCCGAAGCGCTGAAGAAGGAAGGCGATGACGCCTCCAAGCAGCGGCTTGAGGCGTTGCACAAGGAGCTGTCCGAGCTGGAAGGCCGGTCCGCCGAGCTGACCGCCGCCTGGCGTGCGGAGAAGGACAAGCTGGCCTCCTCCACCGAGATCAAGGAGCGGCTGGATCGTCTGCGCGCCGAACTCGCCGACGCCGAGCGTCGGGGCGATCTGGGCAAGGCGTCCGAGCTGAAATACGGCCAGATCCCACAGCTGGAAAAACAGCTCAAGGAGGCCGAGGACGCCGCCGACGGCGCCGCCAATGACTCCGCGCTGGTCAAGGAAGTGGTGGACGAAGAGCAGATCGCCGCCGTGGTCAGCCGCTGGACCGGCGTGCCGGTGGACAAGATGCTGGAAGGTGAGCGCGAGAAGCTTCTGAAGATGGAAGACGGATTGCGCAAACGCGTGGTCGGTCAGGAAGAGGCGCTGCAAGCGGTCTCTGACGCCGTTCGCCGCTCGCGCGCGGGTCTGAAAGACCCCAACCGTCCCATCGGCTCCTTCCTGTTCCTGGGGCCCACGGGCGTGGGCAAGACCGAACTGACCAAGGCGTTGGCGGAGTTCCTGTTTGACGACGAAACCGCGATCACGCGGATGGATATGTCGGAATACATGGAGAAACACTCCGTCGCCCGTCTGATCGGCGCGCCTCCGGGCTATGTCGGTTATGAAGAAGGTGGCGCGCTGACAGAAAGCGTGCGGCGCCGACCCTATCAGGTGGTGTTGTTTGACGAGGTGGAGAAAGCCCACCCGGACGTCTTCAACGTGCTCTTGCAGGTGCTTGACGACGGCCGCCTGACCGATGGCCAGGGCCGCACGGTGGATTTCCGCAACACCATCCTGATCATGACGTCCAATCTCGGCTCGGAATTCCTGTTGTCCGGCGATGTCGAGGAGGCCCGTGATCAGGTGATGGATGTGGTGCGCGGCGCCTTCCGCCCAGAATTCCTGAACCGGATTGACGAGATCATCCTGTTCCGTCGTCTGGCCGAGGAGCATATGGGCGCGATTGTCGACATCCAGCTCAAGCGTCTGGAAGCGCTGCTGGAAGATCGCCGCATGACGCTGGAGCTTGATGACGGCGCGCGGCAATGGCTGGCGACCAAGGGCTATGACCCCGCTTACGGGGCGCGGCCTCTGAAACGGGTGATCCAGAAAGAGCTGCAGGACCCGCTGGCCCGGCTCATCCTGGAAGGCAGCCTGCATGACGGCGAGACGTTGAAAGTCTCAACTGAAGGCGATGCGCTCATGGTGAACGGCAAGGCCGTGAGCCGGAACGCCCAGCCGCCCAAGGCTGCGGTCATTCAATAGGCCCGTGAGAGCCTCAAAAAGAGAAGAGGCGGAGCATCATGCTCCGCCTCTTTTTTGCGCGATCACCTCGCCAGCGTCAGATAAGGCTGACCGTCCGAGGTTTTTTGCAGGGAGCGTCCCTGGCGGTCCATTGTGACCGTCACGCGTTTTCGATAGGCGGAAAAGCTATCGAATTTCACCACATCCACCGCTTCATCAAAGTCGAAACTGATTTCGTAGTGCGCCCCGTCATCGAGTTTTTTCAAGGCGTGAATAACGCCCGTGAAGGGCTGTCCCAGATAGGTGCCCGCCCATTGGCCGCCCATATGATAGGGTTCGCTGGGGCGGTTTCCGACCTGAGCGTGAAGCGTGTTCCAGTCCCGGCGGCCATATTGCCGGGCGATCAGCTCGAGCGCTTCGGAATGGGTGATGAAGTCGCCCTCGGTCTCCAAGGCTGCGCGCAGGCGTTTGGCCTGAGCTTTCAGCTCGGTGAGGTCGGGCAGGATTTGAGTCGTCATGGTGTGCGCCTTTCATCAAGGCGGCCTGTTCGGCGGGGCCCGCATTGCCGCCGCGCCGCTTGATGAGCTGCACGACATGCACAAGAAAAAGAAGACTTCACCAAAGACCCATGGGTCTTGCGGACGGCGGGCGCTTCCAGCCCGGCGGGGGATTTACGCCCTGGAGCGGAGCAGGTCAAGCGTTCCCTTTGACGGCAAAACGCGCTCATTCCCCGATCGGCTCTGTCCGTCGCTGTAGAAAGAGGCCACACTCAACGCGTGGACACCATCAGAAGAGGCCGCCCCGATGCAGCAGGCGCAAGACCTATTCAGCCATACTGTGTTTGCTGACGTGCTGGCTCTTGATGACCGCACCCCTTTCACCGACGTGTTTGATTGGGAAGCGCAGGGCATGGCCCACCCTGTTCTGGTGGCGGGCGAGGGGCCAGGGCTTCTTCTGATGCATGAGCTGCCGGGGTTTGTGCCGGAGTTCTGGCGTCTGGCGCACTGGCTGGTCGCGGCGGGGTTCCGGGTCTATGCGCCTGCGCTCTATGACCCGGTCGGCACGCCGCATGAAGAACTGGTTCAGGTTCATGGCAAGGTGGGCGGCATGGCGCGCGCCTGCATCAGCCGGGAAATCCGGCTGTTTGCGCGCACCGGCGGCTCTCCCATCTCAGACTGGTTGCGCACGCTGGCCCGCGAAATCCATGAAGAGTGCGGCGGTCCCGGCGTGGGCGCGATCGGTTTGTGCCTGACGGGCAATTTCGCCTGGTCAGTGGCGGTCGAGCCCAGCGTTATTGCGGCCGTAGCGGGCGAACCGGCCTTGCCGTTCAACGCTGCTCATTCCGTGCATCTTGATCCCGATGAGGCCCAGACGCTCTCCGCGCGCGATGACCTTGAGGTGATGGCCCTGCGCTTTGACGGCGATCCGTCGTGCAAGGCCGGGCGGTTCGCGGCCTTGCAAGCAGTGCTGGGCGACAAGCTGGAGACGCGGGTGCTGCCTGATGAGGCGAAGAACCCGAACGGCAATCCGTTTCCGCATGCGGTGCTGACCAAGGATCTGATCGCCGAGGACGGCCAGCCCACCTATGAGGCGGCGCGGGACGTGCTGGCTTTTCTCAGCCATCGTCTGCAGACCAACCGATAGAAGACGCTCAGGCGTCGCCGGCGTTATCTGCGGTCAGAAACGGCGCAGAGTCAGTGGTCTCTAGCGCTGGGGGAGCGCTGTCGCGGATCTCGATCAGCTGATCGCGCGCGCTCATGAAGTCTGACAATTCGTCAGATTCCAGTCGCCGGCCCGTAGGCAGGTCAAGACTCATCGGGTTGGTGGGATTGCCGTTCAGATGCACTTCATAATGCAGGTGCGGACCGGTTGAGCGACCTGTCGTGCCCACATAAGCGATGATCTGACCTTGCTGGACGCGGCTGCCCGAGCGGATGCCGCTGGCGAAACCGTTCAGGTGCGCATAGGCGGTCTCATAACCATTGCTGTGACGGATACGCACATAATTGCCGAAGGATCCGAACCGGTTGGCGCGTTCGACAATGCCTGCGCCCGCCGCCATCACTGGCGTGCCGCGCGGGGCTGCGAAATCGGTGCCGTTATGAGGCCGGTTGCGGTTCAGTACCGGGTGGAAACGCATGCCGAAGGAAGAGGAGATGCGTGCGCCGTTGATAGGCATGCGCATCAGCAGGCGCTGGGCGCTTTCGCCTTCTCCGGTGTAATAGCCGACTTCGCCATCTTCCATTTCATAGCGGAAATATTCCAGCGGATCGCCGCGCCCGTCAAACACCACATACAAGATGTTCCCGGTGCGCACGGTCTCGCCGCGACTGTTCACAAAGCGCTCGAAGACCACGTCAAACGGGTCGCCGGGCTGCACGGTTCGAAAGTCGACGGCGAAGCCCAGAATGTTGGCGAGTTCGAATACGACACGATCAGTGGCGCCCAGCTCGATGGCGGACAGATAAAGGCTCGAGCTGACTTCGCCCGTGACCCGGACCACTTCGCGCTGCAGGCTGGCTGTGGCTTCGCGGGCGTGAAACTGGCCGTCCCCGTCGCGCGAGACCGTGAGCGTCCGTTCCTGGTCCGGGCGGAAAGAAAAGCCCGCCAGACGCGTTTCAGCGACGGGCGCATCGGTTGCGGCGGCCAGCTGCAGCTCTGAGGCAGTCGGCGTTTCAAAAAACAGGGTCAGGTCCTGGCCTGCGCGCAACAGGCGGGCCGAGAACAGCGGATCGAGCGCATTGATCGCCCGTGCGGCGTCGATGCGGTCCGCGCCGGCGTCCGCCAGCACGCTGGCGAAAGTCTGGCCGCGGCGCACGGTGACGTCCCGGCTTTGAACGTCAGGGCGGACATCGGCGTTCGTGAACAAAGCATGTTCAGACATCACCAGCGCTTGCGGCGTATCAAGGAGTGACTGGGGGGCGGCTGTAACAGCGGACGTGGGCGCGGGGGGCGCCGTATCGGCGGCGGTCTCGATCTGCTCAACCCTGTCAGTCTGGGCCTGAGCGGAGAGACGGGGATCAGATTGATCGCGGCTGATCAGAAAGCCGACCGTCAGTACTAGCGCAGCGCCGACGGCGACAAAGAAGATTAACGAGCGTGAACGCCGGGCGTCGGCCAAGTGCACATCAAATCCGGACATGTACGCAGATTTTCCCTCGTTGCTCCCCAGCAGCCGGGGAATGCTAGCGCGCCTGAAACGCATCTGGAAGTGCCTTAAGCTGCAATCTTCATTCCAGTTAGGCATGGCGCACGCGCAAAGACGTGACAAAGAGTTAGCTTTGTCTTTCGCATTTAGGATGCATCGCTTAACAGGTTGCAAAGATAGTGAATGCGAGCCGTTGCGTCGGGCCGCAGGAAAGGTTTGTCCATGAAGAGTGTTCTTCTCCTTAGTCTCGTATTGGGTCTCTTGCTGGCGGGCGCGCTCTGGGTCTCTGTCTATATCTGGACCAGCATGGATGGCGGGGATGTGGCGTTCAGCATCAGCTGGCATGGCTGGCTGGCCATGGGGCTGGGCGTCGTCCTCACGGCTGCGCTGGGCGTGGGGCTGATGGCGTTGGTGTTTCATTCCAGTCGCAGCGGGCATGACGATCTGGATGACGGCGCCTGAGCCCTCTGATTTTGACGCAGGCCGTTAACCCTTTTTCCGTCGAGAATCGCATTAAACATATCTCCATGAGCACTCAGATCGCCCCCACCGCCGCCGAACTCGCAGCTTTGCTGTCCTCCCGCGTTTGCCATGACATTGCGGGGCCCACCAGCGCTATGGGCGCGGCTCTGTCCGTTCTGGACGATGACAGTGCGCTGGACATGCGTGACGACGCGATTGCGTTGTTGCGCACGGGCGCAAAGCAGATTCGGGCCAAGCTGGAATATGCCCGCGTCTGTTTCGGCGCGGCGGGCTCTCGGGGCGGTGAAGTCGCTCTGTCCGAGATCAAGGCGCTGGCCACCCCCATGTTCGAGGATTCCCGCCCGGACCTGGTCTGGCCGTCTGATGGCGGCGCCATCAGCAAGACTGCGGCAAGGGTGTTGCTCAATCTGATCTGGATCGGCGTGGACAGCCTTCCGCGAGGCGGTGATGTGATTGTTGAGGCGTCCGCCAGCGCCGACGGCGGCGCGCGTTTGCGCGTCATCGCAAAGGGCGCGCGTCTGAGACTGGACGAGGCTTATCAGAAAGCCATCCGTGGCGAGCGGCCTGAAGACGGTTATGACGGTCGTTCCGTGCAGCCCTATTATGCGGGCCTGATTGCTCGTGAGAGCGGTGGCCGGGCCGAGGCGCAGCTGGAAGGCGACCGGGTCGAGCTGGCGGCTTTGATCGGTCCTGAAGGCGCTCAGATTCAGGCCGCTGAATAAAACATTACATCTTTTGTCGGAATGCGCAGGTTCCCAACCTTGCGTTAACTCTGCCCGTGACA
This sequence comes from Oceanicaulis sp. UBA2681, assembly GCF_002354675.1. NCBI lineage: Bacteria > Pseudomonadati > Pseudomonadota > Alphaproteobacteria > Maricaulales > Maricaulaceae > Oceanicaulis > Oceanicaulis sp. UBA2681. The sequence continues at coordinate 70,242 of NZ_DEMB01000007.1, forward strand.
GTCTAGGTGACAAAGCCGCTTTGTAACACCGGGGCTGACCATGGATGAATTGATCGGCGAGTTTCTCGCAGAGACGTCGGAAAGCCTCGACGTCATTGACGAAGAGCTTGTAAAATTTGAAGCAGATCCGACGGATCGCGCGACGCTGGATAATATTTTCCGGCTCTTGCACACCATCAAGGGAACGTGCGGCTTCCTGGGTCTGGAAAGACTGGAAGCCATCGCCCACGCTGGTGAAACCTTGCTGGGCAAGTTCCGCGACGGCGACATGATCGCGGACTCCACGGCGGTGACCGTGGTTCTCAAATCGCTTGACCGGATCAAAGAGATCACGAACGGCCTCGAACAGAACGGCGTTGAGCCTGCGGGCGAAGACCGCGACTTGATCGACCGCCTTGAAGCGCTGTCCATGGGCAAGGGCGATCCGGGAGAAGCTGGCGGGGCTGCGGCTCCGGTCGCTGAAGCGGCGCCAGAGCCGGAAGTGCAGCCTGAGCCTGAACCCGAACCTGAAGTGGTTGCTGAAGAAGCGCCTACGGGCTTCGACGCTGATCTGGGGCGTGATTTGCGGCCCGGCGAAGTCTCTCTGGCTGATCTGGAAGCGGCCTTCATGTCGACGCCGGGACCGGAGTTTGATGCGGACGCGGATTCTGAAGCTGAACACGACGCAGAAGCGGAAGAGCTCGAAGCTGAGGTTGAGGTGAAAGCTGAAGCTGAACCTACGCCGAAGGCGGCGGCTGCGGCGCCGGCCGCGCCGGCCAAGGCGGCCGCCAATGACGATGCTGGACAGCAAACCTCGCACCGCTCCCAGGCGACGATCCGCGTGAATGTGGATACGCTTGAGAACCTGATGACGACGGTGTCCGAACTGGTTCTGGCGCGTAATCAGCTGCACCAGATTGTTCGCGATTCCGACGATTCAGCCCTGAAGACGCCGCTGCAACGCCTGTCCTCCGTCACTGCAGAGCTGCAAGACGGGGTGATGAAGACCCGAATGCAGCCCGTGGGCGACGCCTGGCGTAAACTGCCGCGCATCGTGCGCGACGTCAGCCAGGAAGTCGGCAAGAAGATTCGCCTGGTTCAGGAAGGCGAAGACACCGAACTTGACCGCCAGGTCCTTGAGCTGATCCGTGACCCGCTCACCCACATGATCCGCAATTCCTGCGATCATGGCCTGGAGACCCCCGAGGAACGGGTGGCCGCCGGCAAGAGCGAAATGGGCACTGTGAAACTGTCCGCCTATCACGAAGGCGGCGCCATCATCATGAAGATCACGGATGATGGTCGGGGTCTGAACGCTGTCAAAATTCGTGAAAAGGTCCTTGAGAAGGGCCTGGCCACCGAAGCCGAAATGGAGACGATGAGCGAGGCGCAGATCCAGCGCTTCATCTTCGCTCCGGGGTTCTCGACGGCGGCGGCTGTGACCAACCTGTCCGGCCGCGGCGTCGGCATGGACGTGGTCCGGACGAATATCGAACAAATCGGCGGGTCCATCGAACTGTTCTCCGAACAGGGCAAAGGCACCACCTTCACGATCAAGATCCCGCTGACGCTGGCGATCGTCTCCGCCCTGATCGTCAAATCGGGCGAACAGCGCTTTGCGGCGCCTCAGCTCTCCGTGCGTGAGCTGGTCCGTGTGGGCGCCGGCTCTTCTATCGCAGTCGAAACGCTGAACGGCGCGAACATGATCCGCCTGCGGGATCGTCTGTTGCCGGTGATTGCGCTGACCGAAGTCCTCAACACCGCTCCGCCGACTTCTGCGGATGAGATGACGGGTTATGTCATCGTTCTGGAGGCGGCGGGCCGCAAGATCGGCCTGGTGGTCGATGATGTTCTGGACACCGAAGAGATCGTGGTCAAACCGCTCTCCGGGCCGCTGCGCAGCATCAATGTCTTCTCCGGCGCGACCATTCTGGGCGACGGTTCGGTTATCATGATCCTGGATCCCAATGGTCTGGCTCAGGAAACTTCGTCCGCCGAGGATGAGGAGAAGAGCGACGCGACCGCAGAGGATGCGGCCGAAGCGAATGGCGCCAATGGCCGACAGCGTCTGCTGCTGGTGCGTGCGGGCGGTGAAGAGCCGAAGGCGGTTCCTGTCAGCCTCATCACGCGTCTGGAAGACTTTGAATCAAACACCATCGAACAGACTGATGGCCGTTACGTGGTTCAGTATCGTGGACGCTTGCTGCCTCTGGCGCATGCGGGCGGCATGGATACCTTCAAGACCGAAGGCCGACAGCCGGTTCTGGTGTTCGCCGAGGATGGCCGGTCTGCGGGCGTGGCCGTGGACGAAATTCTCGATGTGGTGGAAGAACGTCTCGACCTGGAAATGGGATCCGAGCGTCCCGGCGTGATCGGCTCGGCCATCATCAAGGGCAAGGCGACCGAAGTCCTCGACATCGCCTGGCACATGCAACGCGCCTGGGCTGGCGCGCCGCAACGCAAGGGCCGGACCGGAACGGGCCGCAATGCGGTGCTGCTGGTGGAGGCGGACGCCTTCTCCCGGCGCATGCTGGCCCCGCTTCTGGCGGCGGCGGGTTATGACGTGACGGTGGCGGGCGGTCTGCACGAAGCGCGCGACGCCGCAACCATGGGCGCGGAATATGATGTGCTCGTCGGCGACCCGGCTGCACTTGCGCGTCTTCAGGAAGAAGGCGTTTACACCAATGTGCCTAGACTGGGCGTGGGTGAGCACGATTACGCCACGCCGAGTGATGGCTTTGTCGCCATCATGCCGGCTGGAGATCGTGGCGGCCTGATCGCAGCGCTGGACCAAGCAGCGCGCAGCGCGGCCTAGAGGAGAACAGGCATGTCTGTTGAAGATAGCTTCGAATACGTCACGGTCCGGATCGGCGATCAGCTGTTCGGCGTCGAAGTTAAGCAGATCCGGGAGGTGTTTTCTCCGCAAGACGTCACGTCCGTGCCTCGGGCGCCGGGCGAGGTCGCTGGCCTGTTGAACCTGCGCGGCCGTATCGTCACCGCCGTGGACGCCCGCCATCGTCTGGGTTTGCCGCCGCGTGAACCTGGCGCATCGGCCATGGCGCTGGGCCTTGAAGAAGGCACCGAGCTGTTTGGCGTGCTGGTGGATCAGGTCGGAGAAGTGATGCGGCTGAAGCCCGATACGCTCGAACCGACCCCCGCACACCTGGACCCGCAATGGCGCGCCCTGCTCAAAGGGGTGCACCGCTTGGAAAAAGACCTTTTGGCGGTTCTGGACATCAGAGCGCTGATCGCCTGGCAAGCCGGACTTGCGGCTTAATCGAGGAGCATGGGTATGAAGACCTGCCTTGTAGTGGATGACAGCCGGGTGATCCGGAAAGTGGCGCGCAAGATCGTCGAAGATCTCGGCTTCACTTGTGAAGAGGCGGCTGACGGCCAGCAGGCTCTGGATTTCTGCAAGAAAACCATGCCGGACGCTGTGCTGCTCGACTGGAACATGCCTGTGATGAACGGGCTCGATTTCCTGATCAAACTGCGCGAAGAGCCCAATGGGAAAAAACCGGTCGTGGTGTTCTGCACGACTGAAAACGATATGGCCCATATCACCCAGGCGCTGCGCGCGGGCGCTGATGAATACGTCATGAAGCCGTTTGACGGCGACATCATCGAATCCAAATTTGCAGAGACCGGCCTGGTCTAGAACGGATGCTTTCGTGAGCGTTTCTCCTTCTCCAGCCGGCCGGAGCGGTTTGCCCAGCGTCCTGATCATTGATGATAGCGCCGTCGTGCGCGGTCTGGTCTCGCGCTGGATCGAAGCCGACTCCAGATTGCAAGTGGCGGCGACCTGCGCGGACGGTGAAGTGGGCGTGCGCAAAGCTGCAGAGCTGCAGCCCGATATTGTGGTGCTCGACATCGAGATGCCGCGTATGGACGGGCTGACTGCGCTGCCGCAAATTCTCAAGGCGTGCCCCAAGGCCAAGGTCGTGATGGCGTCGACGCTGACCCTGAAGGGCGGCGAAATCACCATGCGCGCCCTCTCTCTGGGGGCGGCTGACTATGCGCCCAAGCCTGAAGCCGGCCGCGTGGCCGGGGCGGAAGCCTATCGCAAGGAATTGCTCGACAAGCTGGTCGCGCTCAGCCCGCGGTCTGCGGGCGTCGCGCCGCGTCCGGCGGCTGTGCGTCCGGCGACGCCGCGCCCTGTTGCGCCTGCCCGAAAGCCCAGCCTGATTGCGATCGGGTCGTCTACAGGCGGCCCACAGGCGCTGCGCGAAGTCATCGCCGCATTGCCGCGGGATATCAAAGTTCCCATCGTCATCACTCAGCACATGCCCAAGCTGTTCACCGCGATTTTGGCCGAACATCTGAGCAAGCTTGGAATGCCAGCGGCCGAAGCCAAGGAAGGCGAACCGCTGCGTCCGGGGCGCATCTATCTCGCGCCGGGTGATTTCCACATGACCCTGCGGTCCGCCAATGGGGTGATCAGCACCCATATCGACCAATCCCCGCCCGTGAATTTCTGCCGTCCCGCCGTGGATCCGTTGTTCAACAGCTGCGCCAAGGTTGCAGGCAACGGCGTGCTCGCCGTCGTGCTGACCGGAATGGGGCATGATGGACGCGACGGCGCTCGCACGATCCGTGAAGCCGGCGGCCAGGTGATCGCGCAGGACCAGGCGTCCAGCGTGGTCTGGGGCATGCCGGGCGCGGTGGCCGAAGCGGGACTCGCAGATCAGATCTTAAGCCTGAAAGACATTGGCCCGGAGCTGTCCCGGCGCCTGAAAGGACCGCTATGAGCGCTCTTCCTTCCAACAAGTTTGACTTTCTTTGTCAGGATGTTCGCAAGCGTTCCGGCCTGGTTCTGGGGCAGGAAAAAGCCTATCTGGTCGATAGTCGGCTGGGCCCGCTTGCGCGGAAGGAAGGCTTTGCGTCTGTCGAGGCGTTGATTGACGCCATGATGCGCGGCGACACCCGGATTTGCGTTGCGGCGAGTGAAGCGCTGGCCACCCATGAAACGTTTTTCTTCCGCGACAAGACGCCTTTCGACCTGTTTGAAAACGTCATCGCGCCGGCGCTGAAGTCAGCACGGATGGGACGGTCCCTGAAAATCTGGTGCGCCGCAGCCTCCTCCGGCCAGGAGCCGTATTCTCTGGGCATGCTTCTGGACGAGATTCCCGGCCTGAACGCAGACATTCTGGCGACCGATATGAGCGCGCCGGTTCTGGAGAAGGCCAAGGCGGGGATCTATACCCAGTTTGAAGTGCAACGTGGTTTGCCGATCCAGCGGTTGGTGAAGAACTTTGATCAGGTGGGCGATTCCTGGCGGATCAAACCGCAATTGCGACAGAAAGTGCGTTTTGAGCAGGCCAACCTGCTTGACGATTTTTCGCGATTTGGTCGCATGGACGTGATTTTCTGCCGCAATGTGCTGATCTATTTCGATATCCAGACCAAGGCGAAAATCCTGGATCGTCTGGCGTCGCTGCTGGCCGATGACGGTTTCTTGCTGCTCGGCGCCGCTGAGACGGTGGTGGGTTTGACGGACAATCTGCGTCCGATCAGCGGCCATCGCGGCCTTTACGCCAAGCCGGCGATGGCGGCGAAGCTGACCAACGCCGCCTGATCGGGGCTACCAGCGCGCGTGCAGGCCGACGCCGAGGAAGTGCTCTTCTTCCTCCCAGTCTTCACGCCCAAGATGAAACTCACGCTTTTCGCGTACATAGCCGAAACTCGCATGGGCGCGGTCTGACAATTTGACGGCGACGCCCAGATGGGTGTCGCCGATCACCGTTTCAGATGAGAACGGCGCCAGCGTGTATTCGCGCAAGCCTTCAGGTGAGACAGCATAGCTTTCCCGACCCGCGCCGCCGACAATCCACCAGTTCGGCTCGGCTGCGCCGGTATCGGGTGAAACACGCACCTGGATGCCCAGAGCGGTCGCAGACCAGCCATCCCCGGATTCAGAATGGGCCCGCGGCGAGACGGCGAAGCCTTCCATGGAGGCTTCGGGCGTTCTAGTTTCGGAGCGGGGGGTGAATGTCTGCGCTCTGCTGGTCGGCGCCATGATCGCGTTGGCGACCCGGCGTGAGGCGTCAGATATGCGTAAGTCGCGATAAAAGTCAGGGTTTTGAAGTGAGGCAGGGTTGAGCCGCGGCGTGGGCAGAGAGCGGCCCGTCAGTTCGGGGCTGAGATCGTGGATAGGCGCCTCGGGCGCGGCGCCTGGAGCAAAAGCCGCAAAAAGCCCGCCGCCGCCAATGATGGCGGCCAGACTTAATTCCAATATGCGCCGCCCCGTCATAGACCTGCCCAAGTCATTCATCCCCGGAGGAATTAATACCTTGGTAACAAATGAGGGCAAGCTAAAACTCTCCTGACACGCGTCAGGCGATGTTCGGAAATCAGGTGTGGCGCGAGAGAGCCTTACTGCGCTCGCTGTCGCATCTGGCTTGCGATCTCGTCCATCTCGGCTTGCTCGGCGGCCTTGAGCGCATCCTGAATGCGCAGCAAACGTCGTTCTTCGAGCAATTCGTATTTCTTGAGATCGGCGAAGGCCGCTTCCAGGCGTCCGCGCAATTCATCCGCCTGGGCGTCCACTTCACCCAAAGACGTGCGCAGCTTGTCCTTGCGCTGAATCACCGAGCGGGCATAGCTGCCATAGGCCAGATAGCCGTCACGGTTTTCATCTGCGATCGCCTGCTCTTCAGGAACGCTTTCCTCAAGCCGGTCGATCTGGTCGTTGATCGAGGCGCGTGCCCGTTCGATCTCGGCCATTTGCTTTTGCAGTTCTTCCACTTTGAACCGGGCCAGCCGGATCAGCGGTGCGTGAGAACGTGTCGCCATGTCTTATCCCTATCCATCACCCAATATCCCGGCCAGGCTTGCGAAACTCTCATCAATGGACGAGGTCTCGTCTTTGCCCTGACCCAGGAATGCTTCGAGCGGTTCATTGACCGCAATCGCCCGGTCCACCTCCGGGTTTGATCCGCTGGAATAGGCTCCCAGTCGGATCAGCTCCTCCATATCCGCATAGGCGGCGAGGAGTTTTCGAGCTTCACGCGCGAGCGGCGCCTCTTCGGGCGCATAGACTTCGGGCGCGGAGCGAGAAATTGATTTCAGAACGTCGATCGCGGGATAGCGTCCGCGCTCGGCGATGGTCCGGCTCATCACGATATGGCCGTCCAGAATACCGCGGACGGCGTCCGCGATGGGTTCGTTATGGTCGTCGCCGTCCACCAGCACGGTGAACAGGCCCGTAATCGTGCCGGTTCCGTTGGGGCCGGGGCCAGCGCGCTCCAAAAGCGCGGGCAGTTCGGCGAAGACAGACGGCGTGTAGCCGCGCGTCGTCGGCGGCTCTCCGGCGGCCAGGCCGATCTCGCGCTGCGCCAGGGCGAAGCGTGTGACTGAATCCATCAGGCACAAAACATTCAGGCCCTGATCACGGAAATATTCCGCCGCCGCCATGGTCGTGTAACACGCCCGGCGACGCGCCAGCGCTGGCGCATCAGAGGTTTCGGTGATGACGACGGAACGCGCGCGGCCTTCCGGGCCCAGCACGTCCTCGACAAATTCGCGCGCTTCGCGGCCCCGTTCGCCGATCAGGCCAATAACGATGACATCCGCTTCACTGCCCCGCGCCAGCATCGACAAGAGCACGGATTTACCCACGCCCGAGCCGGCGAAGACGCCTAGGCGCTGGCCGAGCCGCATCGGGGTGAACACATTCATGGCGCGCACGCCCAGATCCAGGCGTTCGCCCAGGCGCTGGCGTGTATGGGCGCTGGGCGGACGGCCTTTCAGCGCATACTCAACATCGCCCTCAGGCAGGAAACCTAGCCCGTCTTGCGGGCGGCAGAAGCTGTCCATCACCCGGCCAAGCCACGCCTTGTGCGGACGAATGGCGGCGCCGCGGGGATCCAGTGTCGCAATGGCGCCGGGGCGCACGCCCGTCAGATCATCATAGGCCATCATCAACGCGGTCTCGCCCCGGAAGCCGACAACTTCGAAACTGGCTTTCACCGGACCATCAAGATGTGCGCGTGCGCCCAGGGTCAGCGCCATCGCCGGCCCCTCCGCCTCGACCAACAGGCCGTTGACCGCTGATACGCGGCCTTTGAACGTTCGGGTCTCCAGATTGGAGATCCGGTCGATCAGGCTATCCACCGCACTTCTCGCGTTTGCTTGCGGGCGTTTTGCCCGACTTGAACCCATACTTAACCCAAACGCGGTTTCAGCCGCGTAAACGTCGCTGCGCAAACGGCATGAATCGCTGTGGCAAGATTCTACCGTAGGACTGTTTTCTTTTGAGTGCGAATGACTATGTTCCCCTTGGCTTTAGGGGCCGCCGTGACGCGCTGACGCGACCACGCGCCTGATTGCGAGCCGATACGCCGCTGATCGAGGCTTTCAAGAAAAGCTCTGACGCGCGTGCGAGAGACCGCCGTTCGGCGTCTTTCACTAGTTCACATCGCTGGCGCAGACGCCGCCGCCGAGTATTCGACGACGAGGAAGCCACATGTCGCTCAACGCCAAGACTGTGCGCATCGCAGGATCGCGCCCGAAGAAAAAAGCCGTTTCGCGTCAAAACAAAGACAATCTTTATGCGCGCATCGACGAAAGCAAGTTCAATCGCTACGTCGTCCACGATCTGCCGCGCTATCGTAAATATCTCAGCGAGGGCGGCGCCGCGATTTACTCCTCTGACGAACTGGACGCGCTGGAAGAGGCAGGAGTGTCTGATCGCCTGCCGCCGCGCGCGACGGGCTATTATCTCGATCTCGCGAAGCGCTCGGACGCCGTCAAGAATCTGATCAAGGCTCGCCCCGAGGAGATGGATGATCTGTCGGGCGAGGCGGATCCGTCCAACCAGCTCAAATACAGCCCCATTCCCGGCCTGCTGCATAAATACGAGCTGTGCCTGGTTTATGTGGTGCGCACCTGCTCAAGCTGGTGCCGGTATTGCTACCGGTCCGATTTCCTGACCGGCAAGACCGGCAAGGACACCGCTTCGATCCACGAGGTGAAGGACTATATCGAAACCCACAACGCCAAGGTCGAACGCGGCGAGATCACCGATAAACCCAAAGTGCGCGAAGTGCTGCTTTCGGGCGGCGATCCTATGGTTTTGTCCAACCGCAACCTCTTTGACTATCTGAACGGCCTGGCCGAAGCCGGGGTTGAGGTGATCCGCATCGGCACCAAGGAGATGGCGTTCTTCCCCGAGCGCTTTGACGACAACTTCTTTGAGATGCTGGACCTGTTCCATGAAGTGCATCCCAATGTGCTGGTCGCCTTCATGGTTCATTTCACCCACGCGGATGAATTCCTGCGCCTCAACGATGCGGGCGAGTATGTGCGCAATGAGCGTGGCGGTTATCTGCGCAACCCGCTGGTGGAGCGGGCGGCGACCCGGCTCAAATCACGGCCCTTCGTGACGCTTGAGAACCAGACGCCGATCATTGACGGGGTCAATGACGATGCGGACGCTTTGCGCCTGATGCAGCGCGAATTGAAGCGCATGGGCGTCAACAACCATTATTTTTTCCAGTGCCGCGAGATCGAGGGCTTTCGCGCCTTCGCCGTGCCGGTGGAGAAAGCCTGGAAGCTCCACGCTGAAAGCCAGCACGGCCTGTCAGGGATCGAGCGCTCGCGCTTCGCCCTGTCCACCGAGGCGGGCAAGATGGAGATGGTCTCCGTCATTGACGGGGATGAGCGCTTGCGCGCGCTGGGCGGCGAATTGGGAGAGGCCCTGGCGGACGGGCTGGTGATCTTCCGTCTCCACAGGACTCCGTACTCGGATCGCCAGAGCGACATCGTCATTGCGCGGCGTAATCCGGACGCGTTGTGGATCAGCGGATACGAGGATCGCATCCTCTATGACGGCCGCGTTCATGACGCCGGAGACAAGTGGAGTCCGCTACTGGCGGCGCTCGCTCCGGCGCTCTTGCAGGCGGCGGAATAACGCCTGAACTTTTCCGAGTTTTCCACGATTTTCAAAAGCGCCTGCGGGGTCCTCGCAGGCGCTTTTTTACGATTCGTGAGTTTTTTCAGAAAAAACCAAGCTCATGATTAAAATAGGATTTATTACGAGACTCGTGGCGCAGGACTCGATTCCATCCGATGAGTCAAACAGTCGTTAACTTCCCATAAGGGTTTCTCGCCTCTGATAGCGAACAAGGTTAACGGTTGTGACGTCGTACGAAGGCGGTGATTCGTGCGTCGGACATGGGAGGGAACCGATGCGGGTTCTGCTGATCGAAGATGATCGCGCGACAGCGCAAGGTATCGAGCTGATGTTGAAGTCCGAGGGCTTCAACACGTATGTGACGGACCTTGGCGAAGAGGGTGTCGATCTCGGCAAACTCTACGACTATGACATCATTCTTCTGGATTTGAATCTTCCGGACATGCCCGGTTTTGACGTGCTCAAAACCCTGCGCGTGGCCAAGGTGGATACGCCGATCCTGATCCTGTCCGGCAATGCCGACATCGACAACAAGGTGCGCGGCCTCGGCTCGGGCGCTGACGACTACATGACCAAGCCTTTCCACAAGGAAGAGCTGATCGCGCGCATCCACGCTGTGGTGCGCCGTTCCAAAGGTCACTCCCAGTCGATCATCAAGACGGGCGACATCGCCGTGAACCTCGACGCCAAGACCGTCGAAGTGAACAGCCAGCGCGTGCATCTGACCGGCAAGGAATACCAGATGCTGGAGCTGCTCTCCCTGCGCAAGGGCACGACCCTGACCAAGGAAATGTTCCTCAACCATCTTTATGGCGGCATGGACGAGCCGGAGCTGAAGATCATCGACGTCTTCATCTGCAAACTCCGCAAGAAACTCGCTTCGGCCACCAATGGCGATCACCATATCGAAACGGTGTGGGGCCGCGGATATGTGCTCCGCGATCCGGCTGACGAGATCAGCGCCGCCAGCGCCTAGGCGATCAACATGTCTGACTGAAAAACCCCGGGCCCTGGCTCGGGGTTTTTCGTATTCGGCAGGAGGGTATCATGCACGCTCGCTTTCAAAGTCTGATCTCTGAGGATGACTTTGAGCATTCCGCCTGGCGCGCCGAGCCGAACGGCGCGGTGAAAGGCGGCGTCGTGGTCTTGCAGGAGATTTTCGGCCTGACCGGCCACATCACCCAGATCTGCGAAAGGTTGGCCGAGGCGGGATATCTGGCGATCGCACCGGATTTGTTTGCGCGAACCGGCGTCTCGCGCCCGATCTCATATGACGATGCGGAAGCTGGCTTGGCGGCTGTGGAGAAGACCGATCAGGCCCTGCTGGACCTGGACATAGCCGCTGCATTTAATGCGCTGGAGGGACAGCCTGCCGCGGTCATCGGATTTTGCTGGGGCGGGGGGCAGGGTTGGCGTGCGGCGTGCCGGAATCCTGCCCGGGCGGCGGCGTTGTTTTATCCCACACGCATGGCGGACCATCTGGATGGCGCGCCGCAGGGTCAGGTTCAGGTTCATCTGGCGCACAATGACCGGCATACGCCTGATGAGGTGACACGAGCCATGCTTGCGGTGAAGCCCGAGCTGTCGCTTTATCGCTATGAGGCTGCTCACGGTTTCATGTGCAGCCAGCGTACCCAGCATAACGCTCTGGCGGCGAACGCCGCCTGGGCGAGGATGCTGTCCTTGTTTGATGCGGCGCTCTAGGCGCCTCGTCCTCGTCGTCAGGATGTCTCATGGCTGCTCCCAAACCCATTCACGCGTATGATGTCTCCGAGGCTGGCGCCGCCAAGGCGGTCACCGACCTGGACACGAGCCCGCCAGCTGGCGGCTATCGCTGGGTGCATCTGGACCTGAGCGACCCGAACGCCTTTGCTTGGATCTCCGAACAGGCTGATCCGGTGGTGGCGGATGCGCTGATGCGCGCCGATGCACGCCCGCGCATGGCTGAACATGCGGACGGGCTGATCCTGATCATGCGCGGGGTCAATCTGAACCCCAATTCCGATCCTGAGGACATGGTGTCGCTTCGGCTGTGGGTGACGGACCGGCTGGTGATCACAACACGTCTGCGCCGTCTGATGGCGGTGTCTGAGATGGCCGAGCAGATGGCCCGGGGTTCAGCTCCCGCGACGCCAGCCGATCTTGTATGTGCGCTGTCTCAAGGATTAACGGCGCGGATGGAGCCGGTGCTGGAGGCGCTGGTCGATGAGATCGACGATCTTGAAGAGCGCAGCGTGGACAGGGCGTCACGGCTGCGCGGCGAGCTGGCGGAGATCCGCCGCACCACAATCACGCTCAGGCGCTATCTGGCGCCGCAACGCGATATTCTGGCGCGCCTGTCGCTGGAGGATGCGGGCCCGCTTCACCATCCCCGTGTGCGGGTCACTTTGCGTGAAACCGCGGACAGACTGGCCCGTCTGGTGGAGGAGCTCGACATGATCCGAGAGCGCAGCTCCATCCTCAATGATCAGATGCTGGATGCGCGTGCTGAAGAGATGAACGCCGCCATGTTGCTCTTGAGCGTCGTCGCGGCGGTGTTCCTGCCGCTGGGCTTTCTGACCGGGCTACTCGGGATCAATGTGGGCGGCCTTCCCGGCGCGCACTGGCCCTATGCCTTCGCCCTGGTCTGCGCGTCGTGTCTGGGCCTGGCGGGCGGTCTGGTCTGGTGGTTCCGCCGCAAGGGCTGGCTCTAGCTTTCTACGCAGTCCTGTCGGGAGGGATAAGCGGCGTTTGCTGGCGTGAGTGTGTCGAGTAGAGACCCGGACCAGTTCGCAACGGGAGGCGCCGGATCGTGCAGTGCGAAGCGCTGTTTCTCTCTGTATTTTCAATCGACACTGAGATTAAGCATAGTGTGTTTGCTGCACCTGCTGCTGAGGCATCAATGGCGCACCGAGGCCAAATTTGAGCAATAATAAGGCTCCCTGCTTGCTAACGTAATGATGATATTACTATCCTGCGTTTGCTATCGCCAAAACAAAGTGTGCAGCACCAAAGCTGCCGGGCGACGGGGAGGACACTATGAAGCACTCGATCAGGTCGGTCGCGCTTGGCGCGACCGCTCTCGCCGCCGGATTGACCGGCATCGCTCAAGCTCAGCAACCTGATGTCATTACAGTGACCGCTCAGAAGCGTGAACAGACCTTGCAGGAAGTGCCGATCGCGGTGTCCGTCGTGCAGGCTGAAACCATCCAGAACGCACAGATCATCGACGCGATCGATCTTCAGTCTGTCGTCCCGTCCTTGCGGGTGAGCCAGCTGGAGCGCAGCTCGAACGCCACTTTCATTATTCGCGGACAGGGCAACGGCGCCAACAATCCGGGCATCGAGCCGTCCGTGGCTGTGTATATCGACGGTGTTTTCCGCCCGCGTGCAGGCTCTGTTCTATCTGACCTGATGGGCATCGAGCGCGTCGAGGTCCTGCGCGGGCCGCAATCGACCCTGTTTGGCAAGAACGCCACCGCTGGCGTTGTCAGCATCATCACCGAGCAGCCTGCATTTGAATGGGGCGGTCAGGGCGAGGTGACGTTCGGCAATTACGGCCAGTCCATACTCAAGGGCTCCGTGACCGGGCCTCTGTCTGAGAATGTTGCGTTCTCGCTGTCCGGCAGCATGAACCAGCGCGACGGTTATTATGACAATGTCGGCACGGGCGGCGATTACAATGATCGCGATCGCTGGGCGGTTCGCGGCCAGTTGTTGATGCTGCCGACCGATAATCTCGAACTGCGTCTGATCGTGGATTACGATGAAATTGACGAGCAGTGCTGCGGGACGGACCGGATCACCGACGGAGCGGCCGGTCCGGCGATCCGGGGGCTCTTGGGCGGCCAGACCTCTGCTGGCCCGGATTTCGAGTATCAGATCGCGACGAATGTGGCGAACCAGAACCAGATTGAAAACTCGGGCATTTCCTTGCAGGCGGACTGGGAGCTCAGCGACAGCCTGACCTTCAGCTCCATCACCGCTTTCCGTCAGTATGAAGACTTTGTCGACTATGAAGGCGACTTCACCGATCTTGATATTCTGGGCACCAATATCCGCGGGCTTGATGTGGATACCTTCACCCAGGAATTCCGTCTGACCGGGGATTGGAACAATCGCGCCTTCTTCTTGCTGGGCGCGTTCTATTCCGATGAAAGCATGAATGTCGAGGACGCCCGCATCTATGGCGCCGACGCGCGCGCCTATGTGGACATTCTCACCGGCGGCGCTCTGGCGGCGTTTGAAACCCCGCTCGGCTTTGCGCCGGGCACCTTCTATGCAGAAGGCGGCGGCACGCGGTTCACGGCGGAGCAGTCGGACAAACAGTTCCAGATTTTCGGCCAGGTGGATTTCAATCTGACCGAGCGTCTGGTTCTGACTGCGGGTCTCGCTTACTTCGAAACCAACAAGGAAGTTGATTTCACCAATGTGATCCGCACGAACCCGTTCTCGGACCTGAACTTCGTTCAATTGGGTCTGGGCAGCTTCCTGCAGAGCGTGGGCGTCAATCCCAATGACCCCACGCAAGTGGGCGCATTTGCGGCCGCTCAACCCGGCGTATTCGGTGCATTTGTCAATGCCTCGACCACGTTCAACTCTACCGCTCTGGGCAATGGCGGCGTGTTGGTGAACGGTGTGGTGGTGGATCCGCTGACCGGTCTGCCTCTGGCCAACCCGCTTCTGGACTTCTTCCAGCTCGGCCTGCAGCCGCTGGGCGCGCTGACCCCTTTCCCCAACTCGGTCGAGTCGGGTGAAACCAGCGATAATGACGTGCCCTACACCTTCCGCCTGGCGTATGACGCGACGGACCGGACGAACGTGTACGTCTCCTATGCGCGTGGCTTCAAAGCCTCGTCGTGGAATCTGACGCCGGATACGCGGCCCGACACCGACGACATCGCCGCCTTGCGCGCTGCTGGCGAACTGGCGGCTGACAATGCGCTGGGTCTTCCGACCGTGGTGAATACGGCGGAAGCGCTTGGGGTTGCGGGCAACCAACGCTTCGCCCGTCCTGAAATCACGACCACTTTGGAAGTCGGTTTCAAGACGCGCTTCTCCTGGGGCTCCCTGGATGTGGCGCTCTTTGATCAGACCATTGAAGACTTCCAGTCTTCGGTCTTCCAGGGCGCCGGGTTTGCTGTCATCAACGCGGGTGAGCAGTCCAGCCAGGGTCTGGAATTTGACAGCACCATTAATCCGCCGGCCATCCCCGGACTGACCCTGACCCTGTCGGGCATCTGGATGAACGCTGAATATGACAATTATCCAGGCGCGCCTGTGGTGACGGGCAGTCAGGTTGATCTGGCGGATGGAGTCGCTGACGGTCGTGGCGACCTCTCCGGCCAGTCTGTGGCGGGAATTCCGGAGTTCGCGGGATCCTTCGGCTTCACCTATATGCGTCCGTTTTCAGGTGGCGAGGCGTTTGTCCGCGCTGATTACCAGTACGAGTCAGAAGTCAGACTGCTGGAGAACCTGCCTGACACCATCACGCGTCAGGTCGGCACGTTGAATGCGGCGGTCGGCGTGAATCTGGATAACGGTCTGGAAGCGCTCCTCTGGGCCCGCAACCTCAATGAAGACGAGTACTACACCTCAGGTTTCCCGACGACGCTTCAGTCCGGCTCCTTCTCGGGCTACCCGAACCAGCCTCGGACCTATGGCGTGACGCTGCGCAAGCAGTTCTAGACCAAGGCCTGACCCGACGAAAAAGCCCCGCCGGTCAAACCGGCGGGGCTTTCTTTTGTTGGTACCCCCCTGAAGGCAGGCGAGGGGCTAGTCCGCCTCGGCCGGAACCAGACGCAGGACCGAGCCTTCAAAATCATCGGTCAGCACGTACAGCGCGCCATCCGGGCCGGTGCGCACATCGCGGAAGCGCTGGCCCATATCCGCCAGCAAAGGCTCGACGCTGATGACGCGGTCTCCGTCAATTTCAAGGCGCTCGACCTTGCTGCCCGCCAGAGCGGACACGAAGAGATCACCCTGCCAGTGCTCGAACGCGTCGCCGGTGTAAAAATCCATGCCGGACGGCGCGATGGACGGATTCCAGTACCAGATCGGTTGGGTCAGTCCGTCACGTTCGCGGTCTTCAGTGATGATGGTGCCGTCGTAATTGATCCCGTAGGTGATCTCCGGCCAGCCATAATTGTCGCCTGCGGCCAGGATGTTGATCTCGTCGCCGCCGCGCGCGCCATGCTCGAGCTCCCAGACCGAGCCGGTGGCGGGATTGCGGGAGATGCCCTGGGCGTTGCGGTGTCCGAAGCTGTAGACGCCCGGCGCGCCGTTCTCGATCTCTGGATTATCGTTTGGAATCGAGCCGTCAAGATTGAGGCGGACCACCGCGCCCAGATGGTTTTCCGGGTTCTGGGCTTCGTCCTGATAATTGCCGCCATCACCCAGGGTCAGAAACAGCGTGCCGTCGGGATTGAACAGGATGCGGCCGCCAAAGTGAAAGCCGCGCGCTTTTTCAAAATTGACGTGGAAGATGTCTTCGACGTTTTCCAGCGTGGTCAGGTCTGAGCTGAGCTGAGCGCGGGCGAGGGCGGTGTTGTTCGCCTCCGCGGTCCCTTCAGCATAGCTGAAATAGATCGTGCGGCTGGTGGCGAAATCAGGCGCCAGCGCCACGTCCAGCAGGCCGCCCTGGCGTTCGACCAGCAGATCATCGGGCAGGCCGCTCACCGGGGCTTCGCGCAGGCCATTCTCATCAATGACCCGCAACCGGCCTTCGCGCTCGGTCACCAGGTATGCGCCGTCCGGCAGGAAAGCGATGGACCAGGGATATTCCAGCCCGCCCGCGACGGTTTCCACGATGAAGTCGGCTTGTTCGCTTTCAATGACATCCTGCGCATGGCTGGCGGACGACAGAGCCAGCACGCTCAGGCTGGCGGCGGCGAAACGGATCATGGCGTTCTCCCCTAATTGACTTGAGGGGAAGATAGGCGATCAGACGCCAAATGAAACATGCAATCGGCTTGAAGCGTCAGGCTGTCAGCCGCAGGGGCGCTTTGAGGAAGGCTTCGCCCATGCGTTTGACGCGGCGGGTCAGCACAGGCTCTGCGGCCGCCGTATGCGCCCAGCGACGACGCAGCTTCAGCGGCGCTTTCGAGAGCGGACCGGGCAGGATTTTACAGGCCGCTTCCGCACTGTCCCAGGCGAGAAGGCCCGCCATGGCGGCGCTGGGTTTCATGGCGCGACCGCCCTGCAGCACGGTCTCATAATCGGTGTAGGCGTCTTTATAGGCGTACTCGCCGCCGCCCAGATCAATGCGGTTTATGCGCATATTGGGCGCGGCCTCGATAATGCCCTGCAACAGAAGATGGCCAGGGGAGACGGCGCTGAACGCCGGGTCATAGGCCGGCATCCACGAATGATAGATATCGCCGGCGACAATCCCCATTTCCACCGCGGCCAGCTGATCGCCCAGATAGAGCGACGCGACCAGGCCCCGGAACGGACCAAAACTGCGCGACGCGCAATTGCGGATCACGCCGTCCACCCATTGAATATCAAACAGGTCCAGCAACCCCGTCTGCCGGTATTGAGCGCTCTTCCAGGCGCGCAGGGTTTCAAAGCGGTCGCCCAGCGGGTCGCCGAAAACGATGCGGATCGGGCCGAACTCGCGCTCGGCCTTGCGCTGGCGCTGGCGCAGTTTCTTGAAATGCTTGTGCTGGGTCTGCTCTTTGCGCGCCATCCAGGCGTCAACGCCTTCGCTGAGATCAATGATCGAGGAGCGGGTTTCAGTCCGCACCTTGCCTAGCGCCTCGCCTTGCCAATTGTCATACACCAGAACGTCTGCGCCCATGGCGGACAGAAGGGCTTTCTCCTCGACCTTGAAGCCGGGGATGGCGGCGAAGCCTTGATAGTCTGACAGCGGCGCGCCGACGGGGCGCGCAATGCCGCCCATGGGCGCATGATAGGCGAAGTAACCGATCGGGGCGCTGTTCTCTTCAGCGATGATGACGTGCACGTCATGGCGCTGGGCGTCCACCTCTTGGGCGAAATCGGGCAGGAGATAGGGGCTGGTCAGTCGGCCGCCCGGGTGAGCGAGTTCGCGCCACCGATCGAGATCGCGGCTCCCGAGTGCTGATAAAGGCGTATCAAACAGACGCACATTCACCCCCTGAAGTCTTCTTTCAGGTGAAAATGCAAGGCGCGCGCCGAACGGGACTCATGTATGGTCCTGTTTCGTTCCGCTCTGACGCCGAGGTGCACCATGGATCCCGTTTCAATCGCCCTGATCGCCCTGGGCGGCGCCTGTCTCGTTTTGGGAGGCGTGGGCGCGCTGATCCTGCGCAAGGCCTGGGGTGAGGCGGATGGCTTGCGCGCCCAGTTGAGCGACGGCCAGAGGGCTTTGTCTGAGGCCCAGCTTGAGTTGCGCGAAGCGCAGACCGAGGCGCGCCGTGTCAATGAGCTGAA
This sequence comes from Oceanicaulis sp. UBA2681, assembly GCF_002354675.1. Taxonomy (NCBI): domain Bacteria; kingdom Pseudomonadati; phylum Pseudomonadota; class Alphaproteobacteria; order Maricaulales; family Maricaulaceae; genus Oceanicaulis; species Oceanicaulis sp. UBA2681. The sequence continues at coordinate 88,528 of NZ_DEMB01000007.1, forward strand.
AGCGGAGCTCGCCAGCGAACGCGCCATGCGCGACGCGGCCGAGCAGGCGTTGGCCGAGGCGCGGACACGGGCGTCCCGCGTTGAAGGGCTGGAAGAGCAGCTTGAAGAGACGCGGCAGGCGGAAAAGCGAGCGTCGTCTGAATTGCAGGCGCTGAAGGAACGTCTGGAAGAGCGCGAAGCGGCGGTGAAAGCCGAGCGCGAGCGCCTGACGGCGCTGAGCCAGGAGATGCAGGACCGGTTCAAGACGCTGGCGGACGAAGCGCTGGACGCTTCGTCGAAAAAGCTGCTCGAACAGGCGCAGCAGAACTTCAAGACCCAGCATGAGCAGGCCCAGGGCGGTGTGAAATCCCTGGTCGATCCGATCCGCGAACGCCTCGATCTGTTCCGTCAGCAAGTGGACAAGATGGAGCAGGAGCGCGCCCGCAATTCCGGCGCGATCGCCGAGCAGATCACCAAGTTGTCTCAGGGGCTCAACGACCAGCACAAGGAAACCTCCAAGCTGGTGAACGCCTTGCAGCGCAAATCCACGACGCGCGGGCAATGGGGCGAGCGCACGGTGGAGAATATTCTCGAGCTGGCGGGGCTGACCAAGAACATTGATTACGACGCCCAGCATCAGACCCGCGACAGCGAAGGCGCGGCGTTGCGGCCGGACTTCGTCATCAAGCTGCCGGGCGGGGGCCGGTTTGTGGTCGATTCAAAGGTGGCGCTGACCGCCTATCTCGATGCTGTGGAAGCCGAGGATGAAGCCACCCGCCGCGACGCCCTGCGCCGCCATGCCGCTCAGGTGAAGACCCACGTCAAACAGCTCGCCAAGAAGGAATACGCCGCCAGCGTGGACGGCGCGATCGACTTTGTGGCGCTGTTCATCCCCGGCGAGAGCTTTTATTCCGCCGCCATCGAGGAAGATCCGGGCCTGTTTGACGACGCCATCAAGGCCAATGTGATCATCACCACGCC
>NZ_DEMB01000007.1:89659-98283 GCF_002354675.1 Oceanicaulis sp. UBA2681
CTCGAACAGAACGCCCAGAAAGTCGCCGCGCTGGGCGATGAGCTTTATAGCCGCCTGACCACGTTCACAGACCATCTGGGCCGCGTGGGCGCGGGGCTGAAGACGGCGACGCTCAATTACAACAAGGCCGTGGGCTCGTTTGACAGCCGCGTCCTGCCCAAGGCGCGCGACATGGCCCAGCTCAACGGCCAGATGAAGCTGGTGGAGCCGCCCGCCCAGGTCGATGAATCGCCGCGTCTTCTGTCCGCGCCGGAGACCGATCAGGGCTGATCGGGCGCATCTACTTCTGCAGGCGGTTCGCCGCCTTCGACCAGATACCAGGGCGCCTCGCCATACTCATAAGGCGGCAGGGTGAACAGGGTGCGGAACGCGTCCAGCGCCGCCGGATGAAAGATGGTGGAATGCGTTTCAGTCTGTGAGCGGTCCACATAGATCCAGTCGAGCCCCTCCGGCGCGTGGTTTTCCAGAGCTTCCAGAAGGTGATCAAGGCCGGCCTGCATGGTCCCGCCTTCATCGGCCATGGTGAGGTAGAGGCTTCGCTCGGCGTCATCATGGGCGGAAAGGAGGGTCGCGGCCGCCTGGCCCGCCGCCTGCTCATCCCACCACAATGACGGGCTGACAGCGATGTAATCGGTGAAACTCGCCGGCGCGTTCAGGAAGGTGTCGGTGACGAACAATCCCGCCAGAGACTCCCCGATCACCGCCCGCCGCTCTGACGTCTCATACCGGCTGTCGACAAAGGGGATGACCGTCTCTGTGAGGAAGGCGAGGAAGTCTTCCGATCCGCCCTGGTCTGCAAACTGGTCCTGATAGCGCGGATCGGCCGCGGGCCGCGTCAGCTCGAGAAGACGATTTTTCGTCTGCACGCCGACGAGGATGAAGGGCTCATACTGCCAGCTCAGCGCGCCCAGCTGCGCCAGCCCTGCGATATGGACGAAGTCCTGATCTTGCGCGCCGTCAATGAGGTAGACCACGTTGAGAGGCTCTTCCAGCTCTTCATAAAAGGGGGGCAGCCAGACATTGATCTCCCGCTCATCGCCCAGGCTTGGCGCGTCCAGAATGAAGCTCTCGCCAATGACGATGTTGCTCTGGGACACCGGTTGCGATGCTTGAGACAATGCGACGGCGGGCGACGCAGCGGCCAGCAGGCCTGCCAGAATGAACGCCTTCATGGTATGATCCCCTCAACTTGCAGCCTGACGCTATCGCGTCTGGCGAGGTTAGCCAGCGCTTTGTTTGATCGGGGCGCTGCGACAGCCAGACAAACTTGAACCTAACCCTTTGCACGATTACCTAAGCGACATGGCTATTCGAGAAATCCTCACCGTTCCCGATCCGCGCCTGAAACTGGTCTCCAAACCGGTCGACGCGGTGGATGATGAACTTCGCGACCTGATGGATGACATGGTCGAGACCATGTACGCGGCGGACGGCATTGGTCTCGCCGCCATCCAGGTGGGCGTGGACAAGCGCGTCATTGTCATGGACCTGACCGATGAGCGCACCACGCCGAGCTTCTTCGTCAATCCGGTGATCACGCCGCTGACAGAAGATCTCAAACCTTATCAGGAAGGCTGCCTGTCCGTGCCTGATATCTATGACAGCGTGGAGCGGCCGAAAAAGGTCAAGGTCGAGTTCCTCGACTATGACGGCGAAAAGCGCGAGCTGATCGCCGAAGACCTGTTCGCCGTGTGCATCCAGCACGAGATGGACCATCTCGAAGGCGTGGTGTTCATCGACTATCTGTCGCGTCTCAAGCGCGAGCGGGCGGTCAAGAAAGTCCAGAAACTCGTCAAGCAACGCGGCGCGCCCGCAGAGGCGGCGGAATGACCCTGTCACGTGTTCTGATGGCGGCGACGCCGCTCATCCTTGTCGCTTGTGCGCCTGCCGCGCAGTCAGACCCGGACCTGTTTGACCGCTTGAGCGCCTATTGCGGTCAGGCGTTTGAGGGCGAAGTCACGTCAGAAGATGAGCGCGATGCGGATTTCGCGTCCGAACGCCTTGTCATGCATGTGCGCGAATGCGGCGAAACCGAGCTGCGCGTGCCGTTTCATGTGGGCGAGGATCGCTCGCGCACCTGGGTGATCACACGCCTACCTGAAGGCGGATTGCGCCTCAAGCATGATCACCGTCATGAAGACGGCTCTGAAGACGTGTTGACCCAGTATGGCGGCGATACGGTCGGCCCTGCCGGCGCGATCCGCGCCGATTTCCCCGCGGACGCCGAAAGCCAGGCGCTGTTCGAGCGCGAAGGCATTCCGGTTTCCATGGCGAATGTCTGGTCGATCACCCTCTCCGAGGACAGCTTCATCTACGCGCTGGACCGTCCGAACCGGCATTTCGCGGTGGAGTTTGACCTCACCGAGCCGGTCGAGACCCCGCCTGCGCCCTGGGGCGCCGAAGACTAGGCCTCAAACCCGCCTGGATACTGCACAAACGCCAGATAGAGCCCGTCCGGAGGGGCGACGGGGCCGCAACGCGTGCGGTCCGCTGCGTCGAGCGCCGCCTTGAAATCCTCTGGCGTCCATTTGCCGAAGCCCACTTCCACCAAAGACCCCACGATCGAGCGCACCTGACGGTGCAGGAAGCTGATTGCTTCCACCGTCACATGGATTTCCGCGCCCGATTGGAACACGGCGATCTGATCGAGTGATTTGACGGGGCTGTCCGCCTGGCACTGGGAATCGCGAAATGTCGTAAAGTCATGGGTGCCGACCAGATACTGGGCGGCGGCGTGCATGGCCGACACATCCAGCGCTTGCGAGACGCGCCAGACCTGGCCGCGGGTCAGGGTCAGCGGCGCCCGGCGGGCCTGAAGACGATAGATATAGCCGCGCCGGTTCGCCTTGAAGCGGGCGTGAAAATCATCGCTGACGCGCTCGGCCTCCACCACCGCAATCGGGTGGGGTTTGAGATGGTGGTTCAGCGCATCGCGGACCTTGTCGGCGAGCAAATCCTTGTCCAGATCCACATGCGCGACCTGGCCCAGGGCATGAACGCCGGAATCGGTGCGGCCTGCGCCATAAATCTCGCGCGGGGCGCCATCAAGCTTTTCCGCCGCGTGTTCCAGCGCGCCCTGTACGGAAGGCCCGTTCTTCTGACGTTGCCAGCCCACGAACGGGCCGCCATCGTATTCAATCGTGAGCTTGTAGCGCGGCATGATTAGCGCAAAACCGTCCCGGCGGGCACGTCCGTGCCGTTGAGGAACGCCTTCGCGTCCATCACGCCCTTGCCCTCGCGCTGGAGCCGGGTCAGGCGCACCGCGCCGCGCCCGCAGGCGATCAGTAAGGCGTCGTCCAGCACCTCGCCGGGCTCGCCGTCGCCTTTTTCAGGTTGGGCGAAGTGGACCTTCACGCGCACCGGCTTGGTCTCGCTCTCCAGCTCGAAATACGCGCCGGGAACAGGCGACAGGCCGCGGATCTGGTCGGCGACTTCACCGGCGGGCTTGTTCCAGTTGATGCGCGCGTCCTCGCGGGTGATTTTCCTGGCGTAGGTGACGCCCTCTTCGCTTTGCGGCGTTGCGCTAAGCGAGCCGCGCTCCAGGGCGGCGAGGGTGCGCGGCCAGAGCTGGGCGCCCGTGCTCATCAGCCGGTCGTGCAAGGTGGAGGCGGTGTCGGTCTCTGCAATGGGGACCACTTCGCTCATCAGCACCGGGCCTGTATCGAGCCCCGCCTCCATCTGCATGATCTGGACGCCAGTGACCTCGTCACCCGCCATGATGGCGCGCTGGATCGGCGCCGCCCCGCGCCAGCGCGGCAGCAGCGAACCGTGAAGATTGAGACAGCCCAGCCGCGGCGCATCGAGCGCTTGCTGCGGCAGGATCTGGCCATAGGCGACCACACACGCCGCATCGAGATCGAGGCTCTCGAACTGGGCGATCACCTCAGGGTCGCGGAAGCTTTCGGGCGTATAAACGGTCAACCCGAACAGCTCGGCGAGCTGATGCACAGGGGTTTTCACCGTCGCCTGACCGCGTCCGCGCCGGCGGGCGGGCTGGGTGTAGACCGCGACCACGTCATGACCGGCGCCGACAATCTCGGCGAGCGAGGCGGCGGCGAATTCAGGGGTGCCCATAAAGGCGAGGCGTAAGGTCATGGCTCTAAATCAATGCTGTCAGGTTACGGGCCTGCACCTAGACCGAAGTGCGGCGGAGTAAAAGCCTTACACCGCCTTCAGCCCTGTAATCTCTTCGCTCAGCGTCCAGAGTTTTTGTGCGGTTTGGGCGTCGCGGATATGAGGTTGAACGCCATAGAACACGCCTTCGGGCGGGTTCAGCGCGCCGATATTGCAGTCCTCGCAATAGACCCCGCCCCGATCCTCGAGCAGGGTTGAGGTTGCAGCCCACAGCGTGGTGGAGGCGCCTTGCTCGACCGTCTTGAAGACATCCTTGGTCGTGCCGTCTTCGTTGAACCAGCCCATGGCGCGCATCTCCTCATCGGCGAGATCGCGCTGCAGCTCGGTCATGATGCCGCCGGGATGGACCGAATAGGCTTTCAGGCCCCGATCCTCATAGCGGCGGTTCAGCTCCAGCGCGAACAGGGCGTTGGCGCTTTTTGAACGGCCATAGGCGGGCCATTTCTCGTAGTCTCCGGCCTCCCAGTTCCAGTCTTCAAGGTTCACATCACAGATCCGGTGCGCGATCGAGGACAGCGCCACGACGCGGGCGCCGGGGCGTTCGAGCAGCAGGTCGGAAAGCTGCGCGAACAGCGCGAAATGGCCCAGATGATTGGTGGCGAACTGGCTCTCCCAACCCTTGGAGTTGCGCCGCAAGGGCGTCGCCATAATGCCGGCGTTATTGATCAGCAGGTCGATCCCGTCCGGCGTCAGAGCGCGGATCTCTTGCGCGCCTGTCTTGACGCTGTCGGGCTCCATCAGATCGAGCGTCACGGTTTCGACGGGCAGTCCGTCCAGAGCGGACCGGGCTTTGTCTAGCGTCCTGACGGTGACGATCACCCGTGCGCCTGCGTCAGACAGGGCGCGCGTGGTCTCAAGCCCGATGCCGGAATAACCGCCTGTGACGATCACGGTCTTTCCGGCCAGATCGGCGGCCTGGGCGACCTCCTTGGCGGTGGAGCGCATGTGAAACGGGCTGTCGACGGGCTGCTGGCGGTCATCAGTCATAATCGAACCTATCCTCTCGCTGTGCGTTTCAGTGTCGCGCGTCAAATCACAGGACGCCAGCTTTCTGATGGCGCGCCGTTCAGGCAGGGGTCAGAAAGCCGTGCTAGGCTGCGAAGGCTGAGGCGTTTCAAAGGGGACGAACATGCGGACTATTCTGACTTTACTGGCGGTTCTGGTGCTGGGCGCCTGTAGCGCTGCGACGCCGGGTGACGGCCCGGTCAATGGCGGCCCTGGGGGCGGCGATTGGCGTGTCGTTGGGCTGGGCGAAGCCTGCGGCGGCATGGCGGGCGTCAGGTGCGAAGGCGCAGACGCCGGAGCCAATTATTGCGCTTACGCGCCCACGGCCCAATGCGGCGCCGCGGACCAGATGGGCGTTTGCACCGCGCGCCCGCAAATGTGCACCCGCGAGTATCGCCCGGTCTGCGGCTGTGACGGCCAGACCTACAGCAATGCCTGCACCGCCGCCGCTGCGGGCGCCAGCGTCGTGCATGAGGGCGAGTGTCAGGCGCGCCAGTAAGCGCCGGATGGCTGTATCGGCTCAGTCATTGGCTTGAGCGCCCGGTTCCGCAACGCGCTGGAACCGGGTAAGCAGCCTGTCTGACGACAGGAGATGCCCCATGGCTCAATTGACCGGCAAGACCGCTCTGATCACCGGCGCTGCGCGCGGCATTGGCGCTGCGATCGCTGAAGCGTTCGTGGCTGAAGGCGCTCAGGTGCTTCTGACCGATATTGACGGCGCCGGCGTCGAGGCGCTGGCCGCACGACTGGGCGAGCGGGCGCACGCGCGAACTCTGGACGTGGGTGAGCCAGCCGATTGGTCAGCGGCGGCGGAGTGGGTCGAGCAAAGCTGGGGCGGGCTGGATGTTCTGGTCAATAACGCCGGCATCACGGGTTTTGGCGGTGAGGCGCCGAGCCTTCACGACCCCGAGCATGTGACGCCGGACGCCTGGCGCGCCGTGCATCGGGTCAATACCGATGGCGTCATGCTGGGCTGCCAATGGGCCATCAAGCTGATGAAGGCGCGCAAGGGCGGCTCAATCATCAATCTGTCTTCGCGCTCGGGCGTGGTGGGCATTCCCGCCGCGGCCGCTTATGCGGCGTCAAAGGCCGCGGTCCTGAACCATACGCGCACCGTGGCGCTCTATTGCGCCCAGTCAGGCTATGACATTCGCTGCAACGCCATTCTCCCCGCCGCCGTGCTGACTCCCATGTGGGAGGACATGCTGGGCGAAGGCGACGCCCGCGACCGCGCCGTCGCGGATGTGGAGGCTGGCATCCCCATGGGCCGTTTCGGCCGTCCTGAAGAAGTGGCGGATGCGGCGCTCTTTCTCGCCTCAAGCGCTTCCAGCTACATGACCGGGACAGATCTGCATCTGGATGGCGGCATCCTCGCCGGCGCGGCGTCTTCACCGCGCCGGGCTGAGGACTGAGTTTACTCCGCGCGCCAGACGACCTCGCCGTCGACCACCGTCATCACCGGACGGGCCTCCGCCAGCTCGGCGTCCGGCACGGTCATCAGATCGCGGTCAAAGACGGAGAAATCCGCCAGCTTGCCCACTTCGATCGTGCCCAGCTCGTCCTCGCGGAATGTGGCGTAGGCCGGCCAGATCGTGAACAGCTTCAGCGCGGTTTCACGATCCAGCGCCTGATCGAGATTCCAGTGCTCGTCGGCAAAGCCGTTGAGATCGCGGCGCACGGCGGCGGCGTAGAATTCGATCCGCGCCTCGCCCCGCTCCACCGGAGCGTCAGAGCCGCCCGCGATCATCGCGCCGTCCTCGATCAGGGTGCGCCAGGCATAGGCGCCGTCCAGCCGGTTCAGGCCGATGCGGCTGGCGGCGAAGTGCAGATCGCCTATGGCGTGGCTGGGCTGCATGGAGGCGATCACCTCCATCTCGCCAAAGCGCGGAATGTCGGTGGGGTGCAGCACCTGGGCGTGCTCCACGCGCCAACGAGGCTCGGCCACGGCGCGCGCCTCGGCGGGAACGGCGTCAAAGCTGTCCTCCATCCAGTTGAGCACTTCGCGATTGCCTGCATCGCCGATGGCGTGAATGGCGAGCTGGACGCCGTCCTGCAAGGCGCGCTGCATCATCGCTTCCGCGCGCTCTTCTTCAGACAGGAACAGGCCGGTGGTGTCCGGCGCGTCGTCATAGGGTTCTAGCAGCGCTGCGCCGCGGGAGCCGAGCGCGCCGTCCATGTAGAATTTCACGCCGCGTGCGATCACCCGGCCATCGCCCTCGATCCGGGGCGCCTGGGCGGCGACCGCGTCATAGTCTTCAGGATTGGCGTAGACCGAGACGCGGATCGGAAAGGCGCCATCCTCTGCGAGGCGCGCCATGATGTCCACGTCCGCATAGGGCACGCTCATATCGTGCACGCTGGTCCAGCCCTGGGACGCCATCACTTCCGCGCCCAGACGATACAGCGTCTCACGCTCCTCGCCGTCGGGCTCGCCCGCCAGCGCCGCGAAAGGCGCCATGGCGGTGTCGATGAACATGCCGTTGGGCTGGCCGCTTTCATCTTTCAGGATAGCGCCGCCCTCGGGGTCCGGCGTCTCCGAAGTGATCCCGGCGGCTTCGATCGCGGCGGTGTTGGCGACCAGCGCATGGCCGTCCGCACGCACAAGGATCACCGGACGCTCGGCCTCGACCGCATCCAGATCAGCGGCGTTGGGGAAGCGCTCTTCGGGCCAATGGGTCTCGATCCAGCCACGGCCGGAGATGATCGAGGCGCTGGCGTCCGAGGCGGCTTCCGCGACGCGGGCCTGCAGATCCGCGACGGAGGCGGTCCCTTCGAGATTCAGCGACCGTTCGCGCTCGCCGACGCCGATGACATGGGCGTGGGCGTCAGTGAAACCGGGAAACAGCGTTGCGCCCGCCAGGTCTACGGTCTGCGTGTCTTCGCCGATGAACGCTGCGCCGTCCGCAGCGCTGCCGACAAAGACAATTCGTCCGTCATCAACCGCCACCAGCTCGGCAGTGGGGCTCGCCTCGACGCCGGTGTAGATCGGGCCGCCGGTGAACACCCGGTTAGCGGCGTCAGGACCCGCAACCTGCGGGTCGAGCGGTTCGGAACAGGCGCCCAGCGCCAGCGAGCAAACGCTGAAGGACAGCGCGGCCAGTGAAATCGTGCGGATCATAAATCCCTCCCCAGGACGATGTGAGGGGGAAACTAGCGCGGTGCGGGCTTCAGGTCACGGTCATGATCATCCAGTCGATGATCAAGGGCACGCCCGCCGCAGCCGCGGCCAGCATGGGCGGCAGACCCAAGGCGCCATGAGCCACGCGCCAGTGCACGAACAGGCGCAGGAAATTATAAAGCGAGGTGATTTGCCCCATGGCGCCCGCGTCCGCGAGCCCTGCAGGGTAGAGCGCCAGCATCAGCGCCTGGACATGGACCAGCAACAAGACCGTCCAGTTATGCGTCACCAGCCAGCTGGCATACCGGTCCTTGACGCCTAGAACCATCACCATGCCCATGGCGACCACCGGGAAGACCAGCCAGAA
>NZ_DEMB01000007.1:98456-100910 GCF_002354675.1 Oceanicaulis sp. UBA2681
TTGTCGGCGATGAAGTAATTGATGCCGTAGATCAGGAAGATGAAGGCGGGCAGGCCCAGAACGACGCCGATGAAGGACCGGCCGACGCCGGTCACGCTCATGTCGAAGTGCTTGCGCCAGTCTGACTTGAACATCATCAGCGCAAACACGCCGTCGACGCCAGAGCGCATATCCTTGAGGGCTTGGTTCATCATGGAAACGTCTTGAAATACCGGTCGAGCACGTCTGCATAGATCGCGGCGAGCCCGGTCACATCGCTGACGGGCACGCGCTCATCCACCTGGTGCATGGTTTCGCCCACCAGGCCGAATTCGGCCACCGGGCAGTAATCCTTGATAAAGCGCGCGTCAGACGTGCCGCCGCCCGTGGTCAGCGCCGGTTCGCGTCCCGTGTGGTCCTTGACCGCGTCGCGGAGCAAGCTGGTGAACGGGCCGGTCTTGGTCAGAAACGCGTCCCCGGTGACGGTGAGATCGAGATCAATCTCGCAGAACGTGCCGTTTTCAGCGGCGGCGGCTTCTTCACGTATCCATTGTTTCAGATCATCGCCGGACTGGGCGGTGTTGAACCGGATATTGAACTTCGCGCTGGCCCTGGCCGGGATCACGTTATGGGGGGCGTTGCCCACATCAATTGTTGTGACTTCGAGATTGGAGGGCTGAAAATGCGGTGCGCCCTCATCCAGGGTGCGCGTGGTCAGCCGGTTCAAAAGGTCGATCAGGACAGGGATCGGGTTCTCGGCCTTCTCAGGGTAAGCCACATGACCCTGCTGGCCGGTGACCGTAATCACCCCGTTCAACGAACCGCGGCGGCCCACCTTGATTGTATCGCCCAGGTGATGCGGGTTTGTGGGTTCGCCGACCAGGCAATGATCGAGCTTTTCGCCCTTGTCGGTGATCGCCTTGAGCAGTTTCTTGGTGCCGTTGACCGCCGGGCCTTCTTCGTCGCCGGTGATCAGGAAGGCGATCGAGCCTGCAGGCGCGCCTTGGCTTTGCAGATGCCGGGCGACGCCGGCGACCATGGCGGCGATGGCGCCTTTCATGTCGGATGCGCCGCGCCCCCACAGGACGTCATCGGCGATTTCCGCTTCGAACGGACCGCGGCTCCAGCCGGCGTCATCGCCGGCGGGCACCACGTCGGTATGACCGGCGAAGCAGAACACCGGCGCGGCGCTTCCAAGCCTCGCGTAGAGATTGTCGACCTCTTCAAACTTGAACCGCTGGCAGACAAAGCCGAGCGCCTCAAGCGCCTCTGACAACACGTCGAGTGCGCCCGCGTCCTTGGGGGTCACGGACGGCGCCTGAATCAGGCGGCGGGCGAGCGGGATAGGGTCGGTGAGCGAAGACAGATCAAGCATGGCGCAGATTTAGGGCGTTTTCGCGCGCGGCGCCATGCCTGACAGGTCAGTTAGGGTCTAATCGCGCAGCAGCGCGTTGATCGAGGTTTTGGCGCGGGTCTGGGCGTCCACGCGTTTGACGATGACGGCGCAGTAGAGCCCCGGCTTGCCGTCTTCGCCGGGAAGGTTGCCCGGCACGACGACGGCGTAGGGCGGCACCTCGCCGCGGAACATCTCGCCGGTGGCCCGGTCGATGATCTTGGTGGAGCCGCTCAAATACACGCCCATGGCCAGCACGGCGCCTTCGCGCACGATCACGCCTTCGGCGACCTCGGCGCGGGCGCCGATGAAGCAATTGTCCTCGATGATCACCGGATTGGCCTGTAGCGGCTCCAGAACGCCGCCAATGCCGGCGCCGCCGGAGATGTGCACATTCTTGCCGATCTGGGCGCAAGAGCCGACTGTGGCCCAGGTGTCCACCATCGTGCCTTCATCCACATAGGCGCCGATATTGACGTAGGACGGCATCAGCACCACGCCCTTGCCGATGAACGCGCCGCGGCGCACGGCGGCGGGGGGCACGGCGCGGAAACCCGCGCGCTCGAACTCCGCAGCGTCCCAGCCTTCAAATTTCGAGGCGACCTTGTCCCACCACGGGCCATGATCGGCGCCGCCGGGAATGATCCGGTTCGGGTTCAGGCGGAAGGACAGAAGCACCGCCTTCTTCAGCCATTCATGAACCACCCAGTCGCCGTCTTCGCCACGGCTGGCGACGCGAGCTTCGCCGCTGTCGAGCTGGTTGAGGACCGTGTTCACGGCATCGCGGATTTCGCCCATGGTCTGTTGGGTGAGCTGGTCGCGGATCTCCCAGGCGGCGTCGATGACCGATTTCAGCGCATCATGGTTCATGGCGTCGTCTTCTTTGCTGTGTCCGCAGCCACATGCCAGTCGCCCAGAAAGGTGCGCAGGCAGTCCACGGCGTAGTGAATATGATCGGGATGTATCAGCGGTTCGGGCGTCGCGCCATCCGCCAGCGCTTCCACAGGGGGATGCACCAGCACGGTGGTGAAGCCGATCTCATGGGCGGTTTGCAGGTTCTTGACCGAATCCTCAAACATCAC
>NZ_DEMB01000007.1:101034-123000 GCF_002354675.1 Oceanicaulis sp. UBA2681
GCGGCTTCGATGTCGTAAAGGTCTTCAAACAGGCCGTTCAGCCCCAGCTGGTCGATAACCTTCTCGGCATGCTTGCGCGAGCCGTTGGTGTAGACGATGCGGCGACCGTTGAGGGCGGCCACATGGTCGGCCAGTTCAGGGTCGGGTGTGATCACGGAGTGATCCACGTCATGCACGAAATCCAGAAACGCGGCGAGATCGCGCACCTGATTGTTGACCAGCAGCCCGTTCAGCGTGGTGCCGTGAGTGGTGTAGTAATGCTGCTGCAGGGCGTGCGCTTCTTCGCGCGTCATTGAAAACTCGCGCTGAACCCAGTCTGTCATCTTGTCGATGACCTGACTCATCACCGCCGCGTCGGCGGGATAGAGCGTCTCATCAAGGTCGAACACCCAGGTGTCCACATGGTGCAGGTCAGGGGTTCGGTTCACGGAAGGGGTTCCTCAAAGTCATCAAGATCAAGCCGCATCACGCTGCCGCCGTTCTCAGCGGCAGGCGCGGCCCGGAACAGGGCGGGCTGAAAGCCGGACGCTTCGCACTCCCCGCGGGTCTGGCTGGTGAAACGCGCGGGCGTGATGCAAAACGCTTCCGTGCCGGACGCCAGCGGACGCAGCGCGTCGCCGTCGATCAGCTGGGCGTAGACATAGGTCTCATCGCCTGTCAGCTGGGCGGACAGGGTCTGGGCGCAACCCCCAGGGGCGATGCGCCACCAGCCGCGGGTTTCAAATCCGTCGCCAACCGCCCGCGCCACCGCGACGCCGACGGGCAGATTGGCATCATTGCACACTTGCAGGCCCAGGCTTGTATTGCGCTCCAGCGCGCGCTCATGCAGCGCCTGGATCAAATCGCTCCGATCCGCGCCGAAACTGCGGCCAATATCGCTTTCAAAAGCGGCGACCTGACGACGCGTTCGCCGACCGGCATAGCCGTCGATGACGTTGATGTCGTACCCGGCCGATTGCAACAGGCGTTGTAGCCCGGCCTCTTCGGCCCGGTCGCCGAAATCGGCGACTTCGACAAGCACCGCACTCTCGCGTTCGGCGTCCGTCAATTGCCGGAATTTGCGCGTTTCAAGCCCCAGCGTCTCGCAATCGGCGACGCCCTCAAACGCGAAGTCCGCCTCATCCACGCAGATGTCCAGGCTGCCGCGCCATTCGCGCACCCCGCCCAGATAGGCGCGGGTGGTGCGCGCATAGAGGTATTGCTCGGTGTCGGTGGCGGGGCCGATCTCGGCGCAGCCGCCCGGCGCGATCCTCGCCCAGCCTTCCACCGCCAATCCTGACGGCGTGCGCCAGGCCTTGGCCGCCTCCACCATGAAGCTGGTCTCATTACAGACCTGTCCCGCCTGGGCGGCGCCGCCAAAGCCCAGCATCAACACCAGGGCCAGAATGATCCGGTTCAGCATCTCAAGGCTCCCGTCGCTCCACACGCTCGTTTTGCATAGTACGGGCGTGGTCCCGGTCCGCTACAGGGCCAGGGTGGAGATTTCCCCGCGCAGCTCGTCCAGCCCGTCGCGTTTGGCGCTTGAAGTCGCTGAGATCACCGGGAAGGCTGCGGGCCGCCGGGCGATTTTCTGCGAGGTTTCCTCAAGGCGCTTCTGCGCTTCGCTGGGCTTGAGCTTGTCAGTCTTGGTCAGAACGATCTGGTACACCACGGCGGCGCTATCAAGAACCTTCATGATCGCTTCGTCTGACGGCTTGATGCCGTGCCGGGAGTCGATCAGCAAGAAGACCCGCTTGAGATTGACCCGGCCGCGCAGATAGTTCTGCGTCAGCCGCGTCCAGCGCGCAGCGACCTCCTTGGGGGCTTTGGCGAAGCCATAGCCTGGCAGGTCGACGATGCGCAGCCGGCCTTGCATGTCAAAGAAGTTCAGCTCCCGCGTACGCCCCGGTTCCGTGGAGGCGCGAGCAAGTTGCTTGCGGCCGGTCAGGGCGTTGATCAGTGAGGACTTGCCCACATTCGACCGTCCCGCAAACGCGATCTCGGGGACGTCGGAATCCGGCAAGGTGTCCATGGACACCACGCCCAGCATGAAGTCGATCTCGCCGGAGAACAGCTTGCGGCCCGCCGCGAGGCGGGCCGCTGTTTCAGCCTGGGCGTCTGGAGAGGGCTCGGTCAGGGCCGCCTCCTATTTCTTCTTGCCGCCGCGCGGCTTTTTCGCCGCGGGGTTGGAGCTGACCCGGCGACCCGGCGTCGCGGGCGTCTCGGGGTTGGCCGGAGTTTCGCCGTCTGTGATCGCAGCGTCAGCGTTGGCGTCTTCCGCCAGTTCGGTGACGGCTTCCTCCACCTTGCCCTCGATCACCTGATTGGTGGCGGTCGGGGTGTCCTCGCCCTGGTATTTTGCGGGCACGGCCGAGCCGGTGAGCTTGGCGCGGACCTTGAAGAAGTTGCGGTCCAGCTCGGTCACCACGCCCTGACGGCGCATGATCAGGTATTGCTGGGCGATGGTCAGCGTGTTGTTCCACGACCAGTAGATGATCAGGGCGGCCGGGAAGGGCGCCATGATGATGGTGAAGATGATCGGCATGAACGCGAAGATCTGACGCTGGATCTTGTCCGGCGGCGGCGGGTTCAGCGATTGCTGCGCCCACATGGTCACGCCCATGAGCAGCGGCCAGACGCCGATCGCCAGGATCTGACCGATCAGCGGAATGCCGGACGGGTCATAGGGCAGCAGGCCGAACAGATTGCCGAACATGGTCGGGTCCGGCGCGGACATGTCCTGAATCCAGCCAAAGAAGGGCGCATGGCGCGCGTCCAGCGAGATGAACACCGTCTTGTAGAGCGCAAAGAAGATCGGGATCTGCGGCAGGATGGGCAGACAGCCTGCCACCGGATTGATCCGCTCCTTGCGATAGAGCTCCATCATGGCCTTTTGCTGGGCCTGGGGGTCGTCTTTATGGCGCTCGCGGATTTCTTTCATCTTCGGCGCGGCGGACCGCATCTTGGCCATGGACGCGAAGGCGCGGTTGTTCAGCGGGAACAGCACCAGCTTGATCAGCAAGGTCACGACCATGATCGCCAGGCCGTAATTGCCAAGAAGGCCGTAGAAGAAATGCAGGGCGGCGAAGAAGGGCCGGGTCAGGAACCAGAACATGCCCCAGTCGATCGCCATGGTCAGCCGGTCAATGCCCAGCTCGTTTTCATAGGCGGCGAGGATGGGCTGTTTCTTGGCGCCGGCGAACACATAGCTCGACGCTTCCAGGCTGGCGCCGGGCGCCAGGATTTGCGCATCGCTGAGATAATTGGCTTCAAAAACGGGACGGTCAGGGCGCGAGACCACGCGGAACTGGGCGCGCACATTGCCCTGATCCTGCGGGGCGACGGCGGCGAGCCAGTATTTGGAGGTGATGCCCATCCAGCCGCCGGGACCGGAGCGCTCGATAAGGCCTTCATCTTCCCATTTCTTGAACTTGCGAGAGAAGTGCGTGCCGTCCACGACGCCGACCGCGCCTTCATGCAGTACGAAGAAGTTTTGCAGGTCCTGCGGCACGCCATGCTGGCGCACCAGCGAATACGGACGCAGCGACACCGCCGCCGAACCATTGTTCACAACACTGTCGGACACGGTGAACAGGTAATTGTCGTCGACCGTGATGGTGCGGCGGAACGTCAGGTCGCCGGCCTGGTGTTCGAGGACCACGGGCGTGTCCGGCGTCAGCACATCGCCTTCCGCCAGGGTCCATTGCGTGCTGAGGCCCGGCAGGCCCTGGGGCGCATTGGCGTCGCCCAGCCAGCCGGATGCGGCGAACTGATATCCGTCAAAGCCTTCCGGGCTCAGCAGCGTGACGGCTTCGCCGGAATCCACTTCGGTGTCATAACGCAGCAATTGCAGGTCATCGAGGCGCGCGCCGGTGAGCGAGAGCGAACCGGACACCGCCTCGGTGCGGATTTCAATGCGCTGGGAACGGGCGAGCGCGTCTTCGCGGCTGAGACCGTTCTCGCCGCTGCCGGGCGCGAAGGCGCTGGGTTCCGCCTGAGGGGCGTCGTCCGTGTTGGTGGTTTCAGCCTGGCTGGCGGCTATGGCCGCTTCAGCGGCCTCCCGGTCGCGGGCCATCGGATCGAGCACGAACACCTGATACAAGAGCAGGATGCCGATCGCTATGACGGCCGCGAGCAGGAAGTTGCGGTTCTCACCCATGGGAGGAACGATCCCTTACGTCTTTGAGGGCGTGTGATCCCGCAGATCGCCCGTCGATCCACGCTCACGCCGCGCGAGGCTTATCAACGCGGCTTTGACATCGTCAAGCAAGGCCGGCCAGGACCGGTTCGCTGTTTGAGCGCGCGCAATGAACACATAGTCGGTTCCGAGCCGCCCGTGGAGGGGCAGTAACAGGCGCGCAGCTGCGCGCAACCGGCGCTTGGCGCGATTACGCGCCACAGCGTTGCCGATTTTCTTGGTCGCGGTGAACCCCGCACGGGTCGGTCCGTCGGGGTCATCCTTGCGCGCAAGCATCTGAATGACAACAGACGGCCTGGCGATGCGCGGCGCTTCACGCGCGCGCAAAAAATCGCGCCGCTCGGTAATCCGTGCGGCGCGATCTGGATACATCGTCGTGTCGACTGTCGCCTGAATTAGGCGGACAGACGCTTACGGCCCTTGGCGCGGCGACGCGCCAGAACCTGACGACCGGCTTTGGTGGCGGCGCGGGCACGGAAGCCGTGGCGGCGCTTGCGGACCAGATTGGACGGCTGGAATGTACGTTTCACGGTTCGGCTCCCATTGGGATCAGCGGCCGGGCCCCCGGCGCTTCAAAATTCGAGCCGCGGTGGATACGGGAGGTAGGGCCTTGAGTCAAGCGCCCCACCGCCTTTGTAGGCGGCCATGAACTGCACTTTTAGCATGCTTTTCAGTCGTACCGGGCCAGAAATTTCGGCGCCGGGTTGGGAAGTTGCAGTGCGCGGGCCACCGCCGGGCGTGCATCCAGGCGCTCGATCCAGGCGGCGAGATGGTCCAGCCCGTCCATGGAAATGGTCGCCCAGGAATGGCATCGTACCCAGGAGAACATCGCCATGTCAGCGATGGAATAGGCGTCACTTGCCAGCCAGTCGCGCTCCTGAAGACGGGTGTCGAGCACCTCGAACAGGCGGCGGGATTCGCCGGTGAAGCGCGCGGTCGCGGCTGCGCTGGCCTGACCGGCGTCTTCCGCGAAACGCGCAAAAAACATGGCCTGACCCATGGCCGGACCGACGCCGCCCATCTGCAGCATCAGCCATTGCAGGGTTTCAGAACGGGTATTGGAATCTTCGGAGAGAAACTGTCCGTATTTCTCGGCCAGATACCACAGCATGGCCCCTGATTCGAACACGGCGAAATCATCATTGCCCCGGTCGATCAGGGCGGGAATCTTGCCGTTGGGGTTCAGCGCCAGAAAGTCGGGCGCCTTGTGCGCGCGGGTGGAGAAATCGACGCTGACAAGGTCATACTCCACCCCGGCTTCCTCCAGAAAGATCAGCGGTTTCCAGCCATTCATGGTGGCTGCGGTAAAAAGCTGGATATCGGGATATGACATGGTGCGCGTCCTTCTTGTCAGGGCGCGATCACGCCCGCGTTGGGAAAGGGCGGTGGGGCCGCCTGTGCGCACCTAGCTGCCGTGTGACGGCGCGGAGCGGTATCCGGTTCATTGCGCACGTAGAATTACGCAGGCCCGTCATAAGCGCGTGATTTTGAAATAAACTTTCACACCAAGGTGATGCCCGGTCGTGGGGATGTGGTTTTCCCCTACTCGACACCGCGGTCTATATGCAGTCACAACGCTGAGACGAGAAAAGGGATTTCCCGATGGAAACGGACGAGCACACCACTGAAGACGCGCCGACTGCGGCCAAGCCGGCCAAGCCGCTCTGGCGCCGGTTGGCGCCGCTGGTGGTCCTGATTGCGGGGCTGGTCGCCTTTTTCGCGCTGGGCGGGCCGCAATATCTGGATGCGGAGCGCGCACAGGGCGTTTTGCGCGGCGTGGACGGCTGGGTTCAGGACCATCTGGTGCTGGCGCTCGTCGCTTACATGATCTTCTACGCGCTCGCGGTCGCCATTTCGGTGCCGGGCGCGCTGTGGTTCACCATCGGATCCGGTTTCCTGTTCGGCCCCTATCTGGGGACCGGCGTCGCCGTGATCGGCGCGACCGCCGGCGCGACGATCATCTTTCTCGCCGCCCGTTACGCGTTCGCTGACTGGGTGCGCGAGAAATTTCCCGGCTATGTGAAAAAGCTGCAGGACGGGTTTTCGCGCGACGCCTTCACCTATGTCGTGATCTTGCGGCTGATCCCGGTCTTGCCCTTCTTCGGCATCAATATCGCGACCGCTTTGCTCAACGTTCCGGTGCGCGCCTATGCGCTGGGCACGCTGGTGGGCGTCATCCCCGGCGCCTATGTGTATGCGACCGTCGGCGCGACCATCAAACGCGCCGCCGATACCGGCGTGCCGTCCTTTGGGTCGCTTCTGACGCCTGAACTGATTTTCGCCATGGTGGCGTTCGCCGTGCTGGCGGTTCTGCCGGTGGTGTATCGCCGGATGACCCAGTCCAAGGGAGACGCCGCATGAGCCGCGAACGCATCAAGGCCGATCTCGCCATTATCGGCGCAGGCGCGGCGGGTCTCGTCACCGCGTCCGGCGCCGCACAACTGGGCCGCAAGGTTGTCCTGTTTGAAGCGGGCGAGATGGGCGGCGATTGCCTCAATTATGGCTGCGTGCCGTCCAAGGCGATCCTGACCGCCGCGCACAAGGTTCACGCCATCCGTGAAGCGTCCAGGTACGGCATCACCGTCGGCGAACCCAGCGTGGACTTCGCCAAGGTGCGCGAGACGATCCAGACCGCCATCACCACCATCGAACCCAATGACAGCCAGGAGCGGTTTGAAGGCTTCGGCGTCAAGGTTGTGCGCGAGTACGCGCGGTTTGAAAACGAGGACACGATCGTCTCAGACAGCGTCGAGGTGAAAGCCAAGCGCATCGTGGTCGCCACCGGCACGCGCGCCTTCATTCCGCCGATCGACGGCCTGACGGCCGCGCCCTATCTGACCAATGAGACGATCTGGTCGCTGGAGACCCTGCCTGAGCATCTGATCGTGCTGGGCGCGGGGCCGATCGGCTCAGAGCTTGGACAGGCGTTCCGGCGTCTGGGATCTGACGTCACGATCATCGAAGCCGGCGTGCCGCTGGCGCGGTTTGAGTCTGAACATGCGGCTTTGGTGACCGACGCCCTGATGAGCGACGGCGTCAGCTTGCATGCGGGCCTCAGCGCCACAAAGGTCAGCCATGACGATACGGGTGTCACGGTCACTCTGTCAGACGGCCAAAGCGTCACCGGCAGCCATATCCTGGTCGCCACCGGTCGCAAGCCGGTGCTGGACGGTCTCAATCTGGAGGCCGCAGGCGTTGAAACCGATGCGCGCGGCATTGTCTGCGACGACCGTTTGCGCACCTCGAACAAGCGCGTGCTGGCGGCGGGCGACATTGCGGGCAAGGGCGGATTGACCCATCTGGCGGGTTGGCATGGCAGCGTGATCTTGCGCAATCTCTATTATGGCCTGAGCACCGGTCAGTCCTCTCAGCCCATTCCCGGCGCGGTCTATACCGATCCGCCCATCGCCCAGGTCGGATTGACCGAAGCGCAGGCGCGGGCCGAGCATGGCGATAAAATCAAAGTTGCAAGCTGGGGGTTTGACGATAATGACCGCGCCATTGCGGAATCGGACGTGCGCGGCGGCGTCAAGCTGATCCTGGGCAAGGGCGGCAAGGTGCTGGGCGCGCATGCGGCCGGCGCCCGCGCCGATGATCTGATCCAGATCGCTGGCGGCGTGATGTCGCGCGGCGGTACGGTGCGCGATCTCACCAGCCCGGTGGCGCCGTATCCGACCCGCGGCGAGATCTTCAAGCGTGCGGCGGGATCCTATTATGAACCGGTGGTGTTCGGCGCGATGGCGAAATTGCTCGCCCGCGTGCTGAGCGCGTTTCACTAAAGCCCAAGACCGGCTGGGGAGGCGGCGTGGAGATCAGGGTCAACAACCAGCACGGCGCCGCGCGCCAGGCCGCTGCGATCCAGGCGATCAAGGCCGTGCGCAAGGCGGTCCTGTCCATGCCGGGCAAGTTGCTGGGCCTGTCCATCGGCTTTGTGCTGCTGGCGGAAATCCTGATTTTCTTCCCCTCCGCCGCCAATTACCGGTCTGACTGGCTCACAGAGCGCACCGATGACGCCTATCTCGCCTCGCTGGCGGTGGAGACCGCGGACGAGATGGGGCTGGGCGACGAGATGATCGCCAATCTGCTCACCAGCGCGGACGCCGTGATCGTCGGCCGGGTTTATGACGGCATGAACGTGCCCTTGCTGGCGCGCCCCGGCGGCATCGGCGCGGCGCCGGTGATGGAAGTGATGCTGGCGGAAGAGAACCTCTTTGAGCGCATCTTCAACACGATCGGCGTGTTCCTGGCGCCTGAGGGGCGGTATCTGCTGATCATTGACGAACCCATGGCGGGCGAGGTGGGTCTGGTCAGCGTCGTGGTGCCTGAAGCCGGGCTGAAGCGCGATCTCTACGCATATTCAGGCCGGGTGCTCTGGCTGTCGATCTTCATCGCGGTGATGACCGGCGGCCTGATCTATCTGTGCCTGATGTTCATGTTCGTGCGCCCCATGCGCAAGCTGGCCCAGGCGATGACCCAGTTCCAGCAAGACCCCGGCAATCCCGCCTGCACCGTGGCGCTGTCCCGTCGCTCTGATGAAATCGGCGAAGCCGAAAGCGCGCTGGCGGCGATGCAGGATGAAGTGCGCACCGCCTTTCGCCAGCGTGAACGGCTGGCGGCGCTGGGCGGGGCGGTGGCGCGCATCAATCATGATTTGCGCAATGTGCTGACCAGCGCCCAGCTGATTTCCGATCGTTTGGCCACCAATGCCGATGACCGGGTAGCGGCCATGGGCGCGCGTCTGGTGCGCGCGGTCGATCGCGGCATCCGCCTGTGTGAGGACACGCTGCAATATGGCCGGTCTGAAGAGCGTCCGCCCGAGCTGCAGCTGGTCGTTTTGCGCGCGGCGCTGGACGATGCGGCGGGCGACGCTTTCGCAGCGACTGGCGCAGCGGATTGGCGCAATGAGATTGACGAGAGTCTGCAGGCCCAGGCGGACCCAGACCATCTGCACCGCATCTTCCTCAACCTGTTTCGCAATGCGCTGCAGGCGATGGAGAAATCTGACTCTCCTTTGATCCATGTCCGCGCCCGTCTGTCGCGCGAGGGAGAGTATGTTCTGGTCGAGGTGTGCGACACCGGGCCGGGCGTGCCGGACCGGATTGCAGAAACCCTGTTTGAGCCGTTCGGGCGTACGGGCTCCAGGGGCGGGTCCGGGCTGGGCCTGTCCATCGTGCGCGAGCTGGCGCGGGTGATGGGCGGCGATGTCTATCTCAAGACCAGTTCCGACGCGGGAGCCGTCTTTGAAGTGCGCCTTCCGGCCATGGGCGGCTAGACCAGACAGGCGGCGACCCTGTCCGGTCTGTCCTCTCGCTCATTCAGAGCCTAGAGCTCGTCAAACTCTGCATCATAGCGGTGCTCGACGCTATTCCGGCGATGCGGGTTGAAGCGCGCCGAGCGATCCGTTTCGAACGGATAGCTGGGCGTCCACGGCGGCGTGGCGCGACGTTTCTTGGCTTTCTGGGCGGGGCCCGTTTTTTTCAATCCGGCCATGGCCGATCATCCTGAAGGTTTAGAGTTGGAAACCGAGCGGGTCTGAGGCCCGCCCGTTAGGCGTCCGGTCGGTGGTTATCGGCCGACGGCGGACAGCATGGCCCACAGATCGCGTGCGCGAACCTTGCGCGGTCGCGGAGTTTCCGCGCCGGGATGAAGGCGGGCGTCAGAGCTGCTGGGTCTGTAAAGAGAGGCGGCTTCACCACCAAACATGGCCGAACGGGCCGAGCTGGCGATTGAGGACTGATATTGCGTGCGCATGGCGCACACTCTCCATAACAAGATAGGCGCCGGCGAATGCTACGGCGTCGCGACGCGAGCGGCGTCACGTCCAATAGATGACGGCTGAACTCTGTTTTCGGCAAGTGGAGTTTTTTAGCGCCTGAAAACAAATTGTTTCAAATCCGGGTCTGCCCTTGTTTTCAGTTGCAGGCTTCGTGCTTCGGGCGTATTGACCGCCGCAATGGCGGAGCTGCGCGAGGGCGCGCGGACCGGACTGTCAGCTTGTGGAGTTCTGGCGTCCATGACGCAAGGCGTCAGCGTCCGCGCCGCAACGGCTTCGGACCTTCCTGCTCTGATGCATCTCGAAACGCTCTTCACTGAAGGCGACCGGATTTCCGCAGCTAGCTGGCGGCGGTTCATCGCGCGCCGGGGATGCGTTGTCGTGGCGGTTTCGGATACAGCTGAGACAGAGGTTCTGGGGGCGGCGGTCGTGCTGACCCGCAAGGGATCGCAGACGATGCGCCTCTATTCGCTGGCGGTGGATCCGCGCGCTCAGGGGCGCGGCGTCGGGCGGACGCTGGTGGAGGCGGCGTTGGCCTATGCCCGGCGCGCAGGCTGCGCGCGGGTGAGTCTTGAGGTGCGTCCCGACAACGCCGCGGCCCGCAGCCTCTATCGCAAGTGCGGCTTTGAGGATCGCGGCGTCATGCCCGCGCATTACGCGGACGGAACAGCTGCGTTGATCATGGACAAAGAGGTCCCGAGCGGACCTGCGGAGACACAGACACGATGACGGACTGGCTGATCCTGGTTGAGAGCGAGTCAGACCTCAAGCAGACCGAAACGCCCCACAAGGTGATGCGGGTGTCAGATTATCTAACGAGCCCCGCCCTGTTCGCGGCGCGGCGGCCTTATGTGCTCAATCTCGCGCGATCCTACGCCTATCAGGGCGCGGGGTATTACGCCGCGCTGCTGGCGGAGGCGCGCGGCCACCGGGTCAGCCCGACGGTGCAGACCATGGTGGAGCTGTCGCGCAAGGATTTGTACGCGCACGCCTTGCCGGACCTCAACGCCCGGCTGACCGATATTCTGGGCAAGGGCGCCGCGCCTGTGGAAGAGGTGTTCATCGCTTTCTCCAAGACGCCGCACAGCGGCTATGGACGTCTGGCGCGTGAGGTCAGTGACTGGTTCCGCACGCCGGCGCTGGAGCTTGAGATCAGCCATGAGCGCACGCCGCGCATCACCCGCATCCGGCCCGTCCCGCTTCACAAGATGAGCGCGGAACAACGCGCTTTCTTCCTGGAGTCGCTGGCGGGCTATACGCGCAGCGCGGTGCGATCGCCCAAGGCGCGGGCCGTGGCGAAATGGTCGCTGGCGGTGCTGGTCGATCCCAACGAACACACCCCGCCCTCGCAACCCTCCGACATCAACCGCCTTGTGGAGGTCGCGGGCAGGATGGGCGTGGATGTGGAGGTGCTCGACACCAACGACCTGCCAAGCCTGGCCGAGTTTGACGCCCTGTTCATTCGCGCGACCACAGCCATAGACAACATCACCTATCGCTTCGCCCGTCGCGCCGATCAGGAAGGCATGCCGGTGATCGACGATCCGGTGTCGATGATCCGCTGCACCAACAAGGTCTATCTCAAGGAATTGCTGGAAAAGGCCGGCGTGCCCATCCCGCCCACGGAAGTCATCGACAAGAAGTCAGACCTTAAAAAGGTGTTTGAGCGCCTCGGTGCGCCGGTGATCCTGAAAACGCCGGACGGCTCGTTCGGGCTGGACATGGTCAAGGCGAATACGCTTGAGGAATTGCAGGCGGGCGCGAAACGCCTGTTCGGCGAGACCGCGCTTCTGATCGCGCAGGGCTTTGTGCCGACCACATTTGACTGGCGCATCGGCGTGCTGGGCGGCGAGCCTTTGTTCGCTTGCCGCTATGGTATGGCGAAAGGGCATTGGCAGATCGTCAAGCATGGCGAGAACGGCAAGATGACCGCGGGGCGCACATCCACCCTCGCCATCGAAGACGCGCCGCAGGAGGTTGTCGAAACCGCCGTGCGCGCCGCTCGGCTGATCGGCGACGGGCTTTACGGCGTGGACCTCAAACAGACCGATCAGGGCGTCATGGTCATGGAGATCAATGACAACCCCAATCTGGAGCAGTCTGTCGAGGGCGCGGTGCTGAAAGACGCGCTGTGGAAGGCCATCGTCGACTGGTTCTCGACCCGGCTGGAAAAACGTCTGTCCGCCGGACGCTGAATGCAAAAGGGCCGCGCAGCGCGCGGCCCTTTTCTCACGTCTGACACGGCTTGCCGAACTAAGGTTGTTCGGCGATGCCGTCCCGGCGCGGGTCGGCGGCCCCGATCAGCGTGCCGTCTTCCAGTTCGCGGATGATATGGATGCCGGAATTCTCCCCGCGTCCACCCTGGATGGTGAAGCCGCGATCCCGCAGCTCGGCCATGAGGGCTTCATCAAAGCCTTCTTCGATATTCACCGTGTCCCCGCGCGCGACCACATTGGGCAGGGCGGCCGCCTCGATCGGGCTGAGCCCCCAATCGAGCATGCCGACGAGCGATTTGGCCGTGTAGGCGATGATCGAATTGCCGCCCGGCGAGCCGGTGGCCAGTTCAAACGCGCCGTCTGAATCGAGCACGATGGTGGGCGACATGGACGAGCGCGGGCGCTTGCCCGGCTGGACGGCGTTGGGCAGCAGGCGGCCGTCCTCGTCCCGCGCGATGAAGGAGAAGTCGGTCAGCTGGTTGTTGAGGAAGAACCCGCCCACCATGCGACCGGACCCGAACGGGCTTTCCACCGTGGTGGTCATGGAGACCACATCGCCGTCCGCATCCATGATCACGAAATGGCTGGTGCCGGGACGATCATCGGTGGCGTCGTCGGGCTGCTCGTCAGCGCCCGGCGGCGTGCCGTGGGTGACGGCGGGAATGGCCTGGGCGGGATCAATCAGCCCGGCGCGCGCGGCGAGATAGTCGCGGTCCAGAAGCCCCTCGACCGGCACGTCCACGAACGCCGTGTCGCCCACATAATGATCGCGATCGGCATAGGCGAGCCGGCTCGCCTCGATGAAAAGCGCCCAGCCGTCCGCTGTTTCAGGGCCATGCGCGCTCATGTCGAAGGTTTCCAGCATGCCCAGAATGGCGCCGACCGCGATCCCGCCCGAGGCGGGCGGGGGAGCCGAGCAAATCTGATAGCCGCGATAGGGCGAGCACAAAGCGCTGACCTTTTCAGGCTCATAGTTCGCCAGATCCTCCACGGTCAGATAACCGGGTCGGGGCGCTTCATTGACCGTGGCGACGATGGCCTGGGCGAGATCGCCTTCATAAAAATTGCGCCAGTCCTGCGCGATCAGGCGCAGGCTGTCGGCATAATCGGCATTGGTCAGCACATGACCGACGGGCCAGGCCTCGCCATTTTCGTCAAACAGATAGCGGGCTGCGGCGCCGCTCTCTTCCATGTCGGTGAAGCCGGCCATGCGCTGGGAGATATTGCTCAGGCGCGGCGCGACCTCAAAGCCGGTGTCTGCGAGGTCGATGGCGAAAGTGAAATTCTCCGCCCAATCCAGCTCGCCATGCTCTGAATGGGCCATGTGCAGCATGGCGATGGCGCCGGGCGCCCCTGTGGACAGGCCCGAGCGCCACGCCTGAACATAAGGGTAGGGGGCGCCGGTTTCGGGATTGATGAACAGGTCTTCGTCCGCGCTCATCGGCGCGCGCTCACGTCCGTTATAGACGCTGACCTCGCCGGTATCCGCCTCGTAATGGACCATGAAGGCGCCGCCGCCAATGCCCGAGCTTTGCGGCTCCACAAGGCTGAGCACGGTCTGCACCGCGATGGCGGCGTCTACCGCATCGCCGCCGGCGCGCAGGGCGGCGAGCCCGGCCTCGACGGCGTCCGGGTTCGCGGCGGCGACCATGCCGGCCACCGGCGCCGTGGCGGTCGGCGCCTCCGCTTCAGTTGACGGCGCCGGGCTTGTTTCGGACGGCGCATTGCAGCCCGCAAGGGCGAAGGCGGAGGCGGCGGTCAGCAAGGTGAAGCGGGTCATGGAGTCCTTTCACAGCCCTTTGGAGGCCGGTTTCGCGTCTGGGCCGTTTTACAGGCCGGGAGTTTCGAACGGACGGGCCTCGTCCATCAAGTAGTCTTTCAATCGCCGTGCAGCGCTATGCAGCGCGCGACCGTCTGGCCAGACAATATGATACCCCCAACCAAGCGGGGTCACGCCAGAGCCGATCAAGAACACCAAACGACCGGCGGCGATGTCGGGTTCCGCCAGGCTGCGTCGCGCCAGCGCCAGGCCGCGCTGATGAACGGCGGCTTCCAGCACATGGTCGTGGCGGTTGTAGCGGTCCCCGCTCAGCGTGTCGGCGCGTTTGACGCCGCGTTGAGCCAGCCATTGCGCCCAACTGGGGCCCACCGGTTCGCCGCCCGTGCGCTCATGATGGACCAGCGGCATGGTCTCAACGGCGGTGCGCCAGTTCACAAGGTCCGGTTTTGGTCCCAGCAGGGTCGGTGAAAGCGCAGGCGTAAGGCTTTCGCTCAAAAGCTCCAGCGCCTGGACACCAGAAGGGGGTGTGTCTGAAAACCGGATTTCCAGGTCCAGCTGGAACCGGTGCAGGCTTTCAGGTGCGGGGTCCGTCACCAATTGCACCCGATAGTCGCGATGCTCGGCTTCAAAGCGATTGATGCGAGATGACAGCCACCGCGCCGCGAACGCACCAGGCGCGCCCAGCCGGATCAGGCCAGGGTCCTGATGCGCGCTTAACCGGACGCTGGCTTCGCGCAGCCGCTGAAACGCGTCATGGACCATTTCTGCGGTGGCGCGTCCCTGGGCGGTCAGCGCCACGCCGCGCCCGGCGCGGACGGTCAGTTTCGTGCCGATCAGCTCTTCCAGCAGCCGGATCTGTTGAGACACGGCGCCGCTCGTCACCCCCAGTTCTGCGGCCGCCTGGGTCACGCTTCCGTGACGGGCCACGCACTCAAACGCCCGCAAGGCGTTGAGCGGCAAGGGCGGTGCATGGCTAAGAGTTAGATTTTCTAAATCCATCTTCAGTGTTGCTCAATTGTGTTGCGCTGCGACATCGTTCAGCGTTTCGCTTGATCCATCGTCGTACGTATATCTGCCATTTGATATAGCAGGTATATTTTATGACGAAGGTGTGCGTGCATTGAGGGGTGCACTGGTTTTGTGTCTTTTGAGCAAAAGGGTGTGACACAATGAAAAAGATTTTGGGCGCCGTATCATTAGCTGCGCTGACGGCTGCGACGGCTTACGCACAATCCGCTGACACTGACGACACCATCGTGGTGGTGGGAACCCGGTCCGAGGGCCGGACCGCGCTTCAAACCACAGCGCCGGTTGACGTGGTGGATGTCAGCGCGCTTGAAAACACCGGGATCACCGAACTCAACGCGGCGCTGGCGTACAGCTTGCCGTCGTTCAACTTCCCAAGCCCCTCCATCACCGACGGTACTGACCATGTGCGCCCGGCGACCTTGCGCGGCCTGGGGCCGGACCAGACGCTGGTCCTGGTCAATTCGCGCCGTCGTCACGCCTCGGCCCTGGTCAATCTGGGCGGTTCGGTCGGGCGTGGTTCCGCCGCTGTGGACCTCAACACCATTCCCACCGCCGCGATCGGCCAGGTGCAGGTGCTGCGGGACGGCGCTTCGGCGCAATATGGCTCTGACGCCATCGCCGGGGTGATTGATGTTCAACTGCGTGAAGCCAGCGAAGGCGGACAGGTCAGCGCCACTTATGGCCGTTACGCCACGGATATTCCGCTGACTACGGGCGAGCGCTCCGCCAGCGACGGCGAAACCGTCAACCTTTCGGGCTGGGTGGGGCTGCCGCTCGGCGCAGACGGGTTCCTGACCTTGTCGGCGGAATATCTTGATCGCGCGCCCACCAACCGCGCCGGCCCCGATCCGCGCCAGCAATATCCCAGCCTGCCTGGCGGCGGGCTCGACCCGCGTGAGCAGACTTTTGATCGCATCAATCACCGCTTTGGCCTGGCGGACGCGGAAGCGTTCTCCTTCTTCGCCAATGCAGGCCTGCCGATCAATGCAACGACCGAGCTTTACGGCTGGGCGGGCTATCAGTCCCGCGAAGGCGAGGCGGCCGGCTTTTATCGCCGCGCTCAGGACAGCCGCAATGTGCTGGCGATCTATCCGGACGGCTTCCTGCCGCTGATCACCACCGATATCGAGGACTTCTCAGCTGTGGGCGGTGCGCGCGGCGTTATTGGCGGCTGGGATTGGGACGCGTCCCTGGGCTATGGCCGCAACGAGTTGGCCTATGGCGTGGAGAATTCGCTCAACACGTCCCTGGGCGCATCCAGCCCGACGTCGTTTGACGCCGGTTCGCTGATCTATGACCAGATCACCGGCAATCTCGATTTCGTCCGCTCTTATGATCTGGATGGATTCGCCGGACCGCTCTCGGTGGCGTTTGGCGCTGAATATCGCCTTGAAGGGTATGAAATCCAAGCGGGCGAGGAAGCCAGCTATATCACGGGCGATCCGACCAAAGCGGGCGGCAGCCAGGTCTTTCCAGGCTTCCAGCCGGGCAATGAGGTCGATGAAGACCGCGATTCCTTTGGCGTCTATCTCGACCTCGAAGCTGATGTCACAGACCGGCTCTTGCTGACGGGCGCCGTGCGGGCTGAGACCTATTCAGACTTCGGCGAGACCGTGACGGGCCGCGTGTCTGCGCGCTATGAGCTGAGTGACAGCCTCGCCCTTCGTGGCGCGATTTCCAACGGCTTCCGGGCGCCGTCGCTGCAGCAGGCCTATTTCACGTCCACTTCGACCGTCTTTGTTGGGACGCCGCCCACGCCTGTCGAAGTGGGCACCTTCCCCGCTGACAGCGCCGTCGCTGCTGCGCTGGGCGGTGAACCGCTCGATGCTGAAGAGTCGATGAACTATTCGGGCGGCGTTGTCTTCACCCAGGGCGCTTTCAGCCTGACCGTGGACGCGTACGCCATTGATATCGACAACCGCATCGTCCTGTCTGAGAACCTCTCGGGCGCGACGGTGGAGAGCCTCCTGCAGGCGGCGGGCGTCAACGGCGTGACCCGTGCGCGCTTCTTCATCAACGGGGTCGAGACCGAGACGCGCGGCGTCGATGTGGTGGCGACCTATGGCGTGGACACCGAGCGGTTCGGTGATTTCAACTTCACTCTGGGCTATAACCGCAACGACACCGAGGTCACCCAGGCGCCAAGCTCTGAAGTGCTTCCGGGCGTGACCTTGTTCGCGCGTCGGGAAATCGCGCGCTTTGAAGAGGGCCAGCCGGATGACAAGCTGATCGGTTCGGTCAACTGGACCCGCGGCGCCTTTGGCGGCGTGCTGCGCGCTACCCGCTTCGGCGAGACGGTCGATCCGGGCTCGGCGGCGGATGGATCGGGCGATGAAGTGCTGGATCCCAAGACCATTGTGGACGCGGAATTCTCTGCAGATGTCTTTGAAGGCCTGACCGTGTCCTTCGGGGCGAACAATCTGTTTGACGAGTATCCCGACGCCACGTCGCTTGATCCCAACCTGGCGGGGACGTTCTCGGATATCTTCCCGTTCTCCGGCTTCAGCCCGTTCGGCTTCTCGGGACGTTATATCTACGGACGCATTCGCTACGCCTGGTAAGCGCACACCTGCTTGTGACCACGACCCCCGTCAGAGTGCTCTGGCGGGGGTCGTTTTTTATCGCGGCGCCGCTAGTCTTTGCGCGCCTGACATGAAGGAGTGCGCCATGGCCCGTCCCGGCCCGAAGAATGACATCACCGACATCGCCGGCCTGCGCGTGGGTCAGGTCGAGGATAAGGCCGTCAATACAGGTGTGACGGTGGTGGTCTGCGATGCGCCCTCGATCGCCAGTGTGGACGTGGCGGGCGGGGGGCCGGGAACCCGTGAAACTGATGCGCTGGCGTCGGGGCGTCTGGTGGAACGGGTGGACGCGGTGTGCCTGTCGGGCGGATCCGCCTTCGGCCTGGCGGCGGCGGACGGGGTGTCGGCCGAGCTTTGCAAGGATGGCCGGGGTTTCGCCCTGATGGAGATGGAGGGCGTGCCGCCGACGCCGATCGTGCCCGCCGCAATCCTTTATGATCTCGCCAATGGTGGGGACAAGTCCTGGAGCAATGCGCCCCCTTACGCCGGGCTTGGGGCCGCCGCGTATCGCATGGCGGGCGAGGAGCCATTGCGCCAGGGGAGGGCGGGTGCGGGATATGGCGCGCAAGCCGGCGCGCATCCGGGCGGGACCGGGTCGGCCAGTATTGTAACCGAGGACGGCATCACCATCGCCGCGCTCGCCTGCGTGAACTGTTTCGGCTCTGTCTACATGCCGGGCAGTGAGGCGTTCTGGGCCTGGCCCTATGAGATTGACGGCGAGTTTGGCGGCCAGCGTCCGGCCCCGGATTTCCGGATGGAGCCGGGCGAGTGGGGCGCGGCGAAGCTCGATGGACGTCCGTTGGGAAATACGACCATTGCTGTGGTCGCGACGGACGCGCGCTTGACCAAGGATCAGGCACAACGTCTGGCTGTGATGGCTCAAGACGGACTGGCGCGGGCGATTCGTCCTGTACATGCCCCGTTCGACGGTGATGTGGTCTTTGCTCTGTCGACCGAACGCCGGGATTTGCCCGAGCCGTCAGCCTATACACTGACTCGGTTGGGAAATCTGGCAGCCGATTGCTTAACGCGTTCAATCGCCCGTGCGGTGCATCAAGCACGACCTTGATGAATGCGACAATAACTCCCCAACTAAAAAAGCATTTCTGTATACATTTGTTTTTTATAGGGCTTTTCCCCAATTCCCCTGAGTGGGGAACACTCGATTAAGAGGCTGTTCACGGCTTTGCTCCATCCCTGCAGTGAATGAGTTCACTATACTTGTGTTGGGGTTTGAGAATGATCCGCATTTTAAGTGCAGCCGGCCTGGCCCTGCTGCTGAGCAGCGCGGCCACCGCGCAAACAACCGAGCGCGACCTGGCTGTGGTCGGTCGGGCTCTCAGCTTCCTTGAGGGCGCGTCCGGTTCTGACCGGACCGTCGCTATCGTGTTTGATCCGGCGAGCCAGGCGGAAGCCGAAGCACTGAACGCGGCCATGGCCGGCGGTCTCAGCGCAGGCCGCGTGACCCTGAACGGTCAGCTTGTCCCGCTGGGCCAGGCGGTCAGCGGCGTACATGCCGCCATGTTCGTCGGGGGGGCAGCCTCTGACGCGGGCGCCGTGCAAGCGGCCACCTCTTCCGGCGTGATGACAGTCTCTACAGACATGGCCTGCGTGCAGGCCGGCAATTGCGTGATGGGCGTCCAGAGCGAGCCCTCCGTGCGCATTGTGGTGAACAACGCGGCTGCTAGCTCAGCCTCCGTCAGCTTCTCCACCGCTTTCGCCATGATGGTCGAAGAAATCTAAACGCCGCCTCCTAAGGAATCGAGACGATGAAAAATACCCTGCTTTATTCCGCGGCGGCGCTGATCGCGACCTCCGCAGCCGCCAACGCCCAGTCCATCGACTATCAGGTGATGGGCGACATGTTCGGCGAGCCGGTGACTACCGGCGCTACCGGTGCGCCGCAGCGCTCCACCGAAGTGCCCGCAACGATGATCATCATCACGCAAGATGATATCGCCAGTGCGCCGGAATACGACCTCCCCGGCATTCTGCGCCATTACAGCGGCGTGGATGTGGCCCGGTTCTCCATGGGCCAGGGCGAAGTGGGCATCCGCTCCGCCGCCACGCCCTACACTCCGCGCCTTCTGGTGCTGGTGAACGGCCGCGAAGTCTATCTCGACAGCTATGGCTACACCGCCTGGTCGACCCTGCCGGTGACCCTGGAAGAGATCCAGCAGATCGAAGTGGTCAAAGGGCCCCAGTCGGCGCTTTACGGCTTCAACGCTGTGGCCGGCGTGATCAATATCATCACCCGCAACCCGGCCTATGGTGATTACGCCAACGGTACGGCGGAAGTGGGCACCAACGGCTACCAGCAATATCGCCTGTCTGGCGGTCGCGCGCTCAATGACCAGATCGCTCTGCGCTTCAGCTATGGCCGTACGGATGCTCGCGACTTTGACGTTGAGCCGGACGCGATCGAAGCCAACACCCTGCGCGCCGCCAACCCTGATTTCGAGCGCGAACATTTCGCACTCGGCGGTACGGTTCAGTTCACCGACAAGGTTGGGTTGACCTTCGAATACACCCAGTCTGAAGCCAATACGCTTGAGCTCAGCTCGGTCTATACCTCTGTCGCCAACTCATATGATCTGACCTCGTATCAAGGCGAGCTCGGGGCGGACACTGATTTTGGCTACATCACGTTCAGCGCGTATCGCAACGATTCCGAGATTGCCTACAGCTTCGGCGATCTTGAAGGCGAACTGACTTCGTTCAAGCTGCAGGATCTGATCAAGATCGGTACGAATGATACGGTCCGCGTGGCGGTCGAATTTCGCACCGCGCAGACCGCATCCTTCCCGGATCCGACGGCCGGTGATCTGAACTATGAGACCCTGGCGTTCTCTGGCATGTGGAACCACAAGTTCTCCAGCTCGCTGGAGACCACTCTGGCGGTTCGCTATGACATGGTGGACTGGAGCCGTGACGGCTCACCGAACCCGGCGCTCTATCCGTATACCCAAGCTGACTTTGACGTCAGCATCGAAGAGTTCAGCTATAACGCGGCTCTGGTCTACACGCCGGAATTCGGCGGCACGGTTCGCCTCTCCGCCGCCCGCGGCATTCAGGCGCCAACCATGTTCGACATGGGCTTCCTGCTGCCGGTTGGCACTGCGGTCCTGATCGGCGATCCGTCGATCCAGCCGGCGATCGTGGACAATCTGGAAGTCGCGTATGATCGCACCTTGTCCAATGGCGTTCAGCTGCGCTCGGCGCTGTTCTGGCAGAACACTGATGACGTGAAGTCGTCTCTGGGCGGTGCGCCTGAGCTGTTCCCGCCAAATGCGCCTTTGCCAGCCTATGTGTTCGGCAATCGTGGCGAGAGCCGCATCTGGGGCTTTGAAGGTTCGCTCGCGGGCATGATCGGCGAGAGCGTGAACTGGGACGTCAATTATACCTACAAGTCTGTTGAAGATGATCTGACGCCGTTCCCGACGACGACGTTGACGGACTTTGAAGGCGTGACGCCCGAGCATACTTTCAACGCCCATGTGGGCTGGACGGGCGGCAAGCTGAGCCTGGACGGCTACATGAATTATGTGTCGGAAACGACCATGCCGTTCCAGCCGGTTTTCGGCCTGGTGTCATCGCGTGAGATCGATGGTCATGTGTCCTTCTCTGGCCGCGCCAGCTACGCCCTCACCGACAATCTGGACCTGTCCCTGACGGCCCAGAACGTCAACTTCGATGATGGCGAGCTGACCACCCCGGTTTATGAGACCGAGGCGCGGTACTGGGTGAGCCTGCGGGCGAACTTCTAAAAGGCCTGATTGTATCGCCGCCTCGTCTGTGACGGGGCGGCGATGCCGCAACGAGCATCCATAACCTATTAAACTATCAGGCTTAGGTTGGTGATAACCATATGCTCGCGCTGGGATTACAAGGGGTCGCGCTATCATGTTCAAGCGTCTGAGATTTAATGACTGGCCATTTTCGCTCAAGTTTGGCGTCGCGCCGGCTCTGGCGGTTCTGGCCTTGATCGGCATCGCCCTGATGGGCGGGTTCGCCCTCAACGGGGTGGCCAAAAGCCAGGAAGAAACCGTCCAGCGCCTGACGGGCGTCATTGCGCTCGATTCCCTGAGAACTGAAACCGAATCCCTGAACGCTGATGTCTACCAGACGCTGACCGCTGTCGCAGCGGGGCAGTCGGTGGACGTATTCGCCGCTTTTGACGGCTATATCGCCCGCGTGGGGGAGCTGCGTGAAAGCTTCGCCCTGATGGGCGCCGAAGCCGGCCCGGAGAGTCAGGCCGTCTTCGCCAATCTTGACGAACAGCTGGAGCTTTACGCCGGCGGCCTTGAGGTCGTGGGCTCCATGCTGGAAATGGATTTCGCCAGCGCCGTCGGTTTTGTCGAGCCGTTTGATGAAGTGTTCGCACAAATGAACGCGGATATCGTCAATCT
>NZ_DEMB01000007.1:123166-130643 GCF_002354675.1 Oceanicaulis sp. UBA2681
GGGGTCGCCTTCGGCTTTGGCCGGGCGGTCAGCCAGTCGGTGAAAAAGATCGCGAACGCCACACAGAAACTGGCGGGCGGCGACTTCGCGGTCGAAGTGGCTTCTCTCAAGCGCGCAGACGAACTCGGTTCGATCGTTGAATCGCTTGAGACCTTCCGCAATAGCGGTCAGGAAGCCTTCAAGCTGCAAGAAGAGCGTCAACGCGCAACCGAGGCCGAGGCTGAACGCGCACGCAAGATTGAAACCCTGGCGGCTGATTTTGACTCTGCAGTGGAACGCACGCTGGAAGCGGTGACCATGTCCGCCAGCGCGCTGCAGGAGACCGCTGAAGTGCTGGTTGGCGCGTCCGCCAACACCACCAGCCGCGCAGGCGAAGTGTCCGGCGCCGGCGCCGTGGCGTCCCAAGCTGTGGCCACGGTGGCCTCGGCGGCTGAAGAACTCTCCGCCTCGGTCTCCGAGATCGCGGCCCAGGTCGAACGTTCGAGCGATGTGTCGGGCCAGGCCAAGGACCGGATGGAGCGCGCTTCCTCCGAGATGACCCAACTGACCAGCGCCGCCAATGAAATCGACCAGGTGGTCAAGCTGATCTCCGACATCGCCGAGCAGACCAATCTGCTGGCCCTGAACGCCACCATCGAGGCGGCCCGCGCCGGCGAAGCCGGCAAGGGCTTCGCTGTGGTGGCCAGTGAAGTGAAGACGCTGGCCGAACAGACCGGCCGGGCGACCGGGCAGATCTCCAATCAGATCACCCAGATCCAGTCCGCCACCGGCGCCGTGGAAAGCGCCATGGATGAAGTGCGCGGCGTGATCGAGGAAATGTTGAACGTGGCCTCGGCCATCAATGCGGCCATTGACGAGCAGCGGGCAGCGTCTAACGAGATCGCCAGCTCGGCGCAGAGCGCAGCGTCTGAAACCCAGCGCGTGTCCGCCAATATCGAACAGGTCAGCCGCTCTGCGGACGAGACCAGCGGTCAGGCCGGCACCGTGCAGGAAACCGCCGCCACTGTCCGCCAGGAAGCGGGCGGGCTGGCCAGCCGGGTGCGCGAATTCCTCTCCGCTGTCCGCGCAGCGTAAGGCTTTTCAGCGGGCCGGTCGCAGTGAAGAGACCCCAGGTCTCAGCTGCGGCCGGCCCGTTTGCAGTAAAGGTGAGAAAAGCGCAGTCAGGACGCTTGCCAAGGCCAAATCCCTTGGCTAGTTTCCGCGCCTCGCCGACAGGGACGCAACGCGCTCCCGCAAGCGACACAGGCGCCGGTAGCTCAGCTGGATAGAGCACCAGACTACGAATCTGGGGGTCGGGAGTTCGAATCTTCCCCGGCGCGCCATTCTTCCCTAAATAAAATCAAACGCTTATCGCGTTGCGATGCCCGTTGGGGATGTGGAGCGCTACCTGCTGCAGAGTGCTGCACGGTTCCACACGATTCCAACGACTTACACGCGTCGACGGCTGCTCCGTGCTGCACGGATGCTGCATGGAATGGTGTGATTAGCTTGCGCGCAAAACTATTTCAGCGCGCCTCTCGTCTGCGAAAAAGCGCTAATTGCAGACAGGCCATTATAAGTCTCGCAGGAACTCTCCAATTTCGGGAAGCCTGTAAGGCGCTTGCAATCTCAGCGCAATCATCGCGCCGTTGCCGATGGAGGAGCCATCTTCAGGGGTCAGGGAATAGATCAGGCTGGCCAGGTTATCAGTCATGTGGTCTGCGGACTCGCGAATTGGGTGTTTTCAGGGACCCTATCGCGCGAAATCTTGGTTTGCACGTCGATTTCGGTTTGTTGCCGCGCCATGTGTCAGCGTGGCCAATGGTCAGCCTCAGCGCGGAGTTAAAGGACTATGCGATTCCCGAGTGTGTGGGCGACAATAACGACGCGACGTTACGATAAAGCGCTTTGTGACGCGTGAATGCGCATCACAGCAATCTAGAAAACAGACTTACACACCTTTGACCCTCGCTAGAGGCTCACAGGGTGCATGCCGCGGTTTGCTATTCAGACCAGCTGGTGACTTCAAAATGCGCGCCCAAGATCAGCAGGGTGCGAGTGGCGATGCTGCTGGTTGCCGAGGAGTGCCGAAAGCGGAGAAAAAACCGATACTTCTATACAACTTTCCTCAGCTTCCGGCCTTGTAATCCCCTTTAGTCCTCCCTGAACAGCTCCGCCCGCCTTGTCGGGCCGATCAGCATCAGCGACAGGATGTGCTTTTCGTCGTCGGTCAGGTGTTCGCACGTTAGGCCGCCTCCTCGGACAGCTTCAACCAGCTTGTACTCGGCGGGCGTGACGATCCGCGAAAGCATCTCCCTGTAGGGCTTTGCCTTCATGCGCTTCTCCTGCGCGTATTGTTCTACCCACATCGGAAAGAGCTGTTCCAACGGCGTGTTCGTGAGCTGGGCGATCCGCTTCAGCGCGTGAAGCGGGATGGGGGCCTTTCCGGTCTTCCACATTGCGCAGATGTTGGCGCGTTTATAGCCAAGCTCTGTGGCGATCTCGTCGTTTGCTAGGCCCGACCGCTCGTTCAGGTTCTCGTTCAGCCATTCGGCGAGCGCAGAGCTCGCATCAACGTCATTGATGTCTTGATGGCGATCTAAATTGGAGTTTCTCATGTTTTCCTTCAGCTTTAAATAGAAACGCGTAAATTTGCGTCGCGAAGGAAAGTGTATTCATAGTAATGTGAATGTCTCTTGGGAAATCTATATTTTGCTAATTCCCAAATTTCGCTCTCAGATGGCCGCTGAGAGCAATTCTTTGCTTCGGGTAGGTATGTCTATCCGGGGCGGAGAACGCGTCTCTGTGAGCTTCTGAGGGGCGAATGGCGGCATTTTAAGGGGCCACGCTCTGATTTCAGGTTTTTCCGCTCGATGCGTTCGCGTTCCTGGCCGTGGATGCAAGCTCACAAAGCCTCGATGCCGGGCAGGTCATGGCGCTCCTGTTTGTCATAGATATTCTGAACGAAGCTCTGGCAGCCGGAGACCGGGAGGGTGAACAGGAGAGCCAAGAGCGCTGCAATGCGAATGAGGTGTTTTCTTCTCTGGTTTGACCGAATGCCATGACCGGATATGTCTCGACCGGAGGGATGGCTTAGTATTGCGCCTTGTAAAGAAGAGTCAGTGTTGGGTGGATAAGGCCGGTACCGAATCTGGCCTCGTTTATTATATAATAAATTATAAATATAATTATAGTAATTATTATATATAATATAATACTATATATAAGAAGAAGCTTTTTCGGTACCGTTTTTGATCTCCATGGAGGTGTGCGGAGGGCATTTCACCCTCCGCTTTTTTTACACATCTTCTCCGGCCTCGCGAAGTATGTTCAGAGCATTCAAGGCTCCTTGCACGGTGCTGCGGCAAGACTGCATAGTTCGGCTATCACCGGAGATGGTGGCGTAAGCTTTGGCGACCTCTGCGACGAAGCCCCTTTTGTCGGGTGACTTTCCAGCCAACACAACAGTCTTTTCCGCTTTCCATACCGCACAGGTCCGGTCGAACTGGTCAGTCAGTGCGCGGCGGGTCGAGGCATTGCGAACCCAGCCAGACGACGCAAGGAGGGTGAGCTTCTGCTCGATCTCCTTGGATTCAAATTCAGCTGCGGCTTTGTCTAGGGACTGCGCCACCAGCGCCTGAAACTGGTCCTTACGCTTCTGCCGCTCAATGCTGGATGCAAGCTTGTGTTCGAGCGCATCTTCTTCGATCTTTTGCCGCCACCGCGCTTGGACTTCAACGTCGCGACGAAGGCGCCAGTCTCCGAGCTGGGGCTCCCAGCCGCGAAGGATGGAAATAGCCCCGAGAGCACCGGCATTGATAGGATTGAACCGACCGTTCTCGTCCAGCAGTTCGTCGAACTGCTGGCGCCCTCCAAAGGTTAGCCGAGCATCGACAACGTCTTGGCAGGTGACCCTATGTCTACAATCGTCGCATTTCCACTTCCGCTTGGCGAACCGCGGCAGCCCGAAGCAATCACGAGCACGTGGCGGCGCATGGACCAGATCGCCATTCCTGTCGATCCAGCTGCTCGCGCGTTCACGCTTCAGCTTCGCCTCCATATCCGTTTCCTGCTGCGGCAGCCCATCTTCGCCAAGGGGAACTTTTAAGGCCTTCAGAAGCCAGTGAGCGCGTTCCTTCGTATTGATCGCCGTACCAGCGACCACCACTTGATCATTGTCACGCATGAAGCGCTCATGAGCGCCCCCTTTCGGCGGCCTCTCTTCAATGAACGGCTGGTTAGGGCGTAGTTGCTCATGGATGCGGCGACGGGTCGTGCGAATCCGCTCTATCAGGTCGAGACTCATGCCGCACCTCCTTCCTTGTACCCTTGCAGTCCGGAGGCGAGTTCTTCGAGGTGTCCGTCGAGCAAGCGCTTCGAAGCAAACAGCTTCCCGCAAGAGCGCCCGATGGGCAGCTCGCCACGTTCTTCTGCGTAACGGACCTGACGCTCAGACAGGCCGAGATACTCGGCTATAGCCTTAGCGCCCCAGAGATAGTCGCTGCCACCGCACAAGGCCTGGGACAGTTCAGTAGTCATTGTCATGATCATCAGGTGACCTCCCCCTCGTGAGCGGTATGGTCTTGATGATTGATCGACGCCAATTGGAGATCGCGGGCCGGGTGGGGGACAAGGTTGAGGAGAGCGGCGATGTACTCACCGTCGATGATTTTCTTGTTTAGCATTTGAGTTTTGAAGCTCCCTTCATAATGGTT
Source organism: Oceanicaulis sp. UBA2681 (assembly GCF_002354675.1). Lineage (NCBI taxonomy): Bacteria > Pseudomonadati > Pseudomonadota > Alphaproteobacteria > Maricaulales > Maricaulaceae > Oceanicaulis > Oceanicaulis sp. UBA2681. Next base: position 127,861 of record NZ_DEMB01000007.1, read on the forward strand.
TTCAGATAGGTTTGATCCTTGCGCGAGTTCTTTTCAGAGCGTCAAGGCGGTAGGTAACTTATTGTTCTTCAACCTCCTTTCTGTTGCGGTGGATAAAGCGGCGCAGTGGCTCGGCTAAGTTGAGTTCGATGCGGACCGCCGCATGCTTGCGAGCGGTCTGCGCCTCGTCCCAGCGCGAGTCTGTGAAGGTGTAGAAAAACGTACCCTCGTCCGTCCGATGTCTCTGGTAGGCGTGCAGAAGCCAGTCGAGGTCGAAATTCGCGGACCGAAGCGAGCGGATGTCGGCGAGCAAAAGCCAGCCGTCTCCAGGCAGTAGCTTTTCGCTGTTCTTACCAAGCTCAGGCTCGCCAAGACTGTCCGGGAGATCGCGTACTCGCGCAAAAAGCCAGCGTCGGTCGATTAGAAGAAGCCGGGCGTCCTGGGAGCGATCAGCACCAATCTGGCTCGCAGGCGCTGCAGAGATTCCCTGCTTTGCTTCCCGTCGCGCAGCGGCATCACCGCTGTCGAGGCCGAACCAGTAGAGCACATAATCGACCCATTGCTCTGCGAGGCTGATCGCCAGCGGTATCGGATCGCCGTTTTCATCGAGTTGCGGTCCAGGCACGGCCGCAAGCAGATCAGCAAGCCGCAGGAACGAGAGGTCGGCGAAATCCGCCAACGTCATAACCATCTCGGCCTTGAGCAGTTGATCCAGCTCCCACAGCCGCATCCAGCCGCGTACCGGCGTGTAGGTGTCTAGGTCGATCTTGCGAGACTTCTGGCAAGTGATCCATCCTGCGCTCTGAAGGTGCTTGAGCGCCGCCTCGGTCGCGAACCGAGACAGGGTTCCGCCACCGTGAGCGATTGCCTTGCCCTTGCGCGTCGCCACATCCTTTAGCGGTGCGCCGGTCGCCTCGTCATCGGTCAAGAATTGACGCTCACGCCAGTCCAGCCGTAGCTGGTCCGCCACCCAGTCGGGATCGGAAAATTTCTCTCTGTCCAGCAAACTCATCTTGACGCCTCTCATAGACAATGGAATGTATCCGCGTGCCCACCGGACTGTTCGATGGGCGGCGCGGGAATGTATGCCTAACATTGTTATCTGCGTCAATAGGAAATCAACGCTGACTGACAATAAGGAACAATTGATGGCAGTTTATTCGATCACCACCCCCGCTGGTGCGAAACGCTGGACGGCGAAGTACAAGGACACTCAGGGCAAATGGCGATACAAAAACTTCGGACGGAAAAAAGAGGCGCAAGCCTTTCTAGAAGAGGTTAGCCGCCAGCTTGGCGAGGGCACGTTCGTCCACGACAAGGCCACCTGTACCGTCACCGAGGCAGCAGACTTGCATCTTGGAAGCGCTTCGGTCCGCGCGCTCGAACCGGGCACGCAGGACCAGTACGAGCAGCACGTCCGGCTCTACATAAAACCGCACCTCGGCCACGTGCTGTTGACCAAGCTCACCGAGCCGATGATCCAAGAATTTCTAGACGACGTCGTCGAAGAGCGGTCGGCGGCCATGGCCAAACGCGTGCTTGGCACGCTGAACCGGGTGATCAAGGAAGCGCAGCGCCGTAACCTCGTGGGTCGTAACATCATAGCCGACAAGTCGATCAAGGCTCCGCGCGCCGAACCGTATGTAAAGCGGATGCCGGAGCGACATGAGTTGAGCGGTTTACTCGCGAACACGGATGACCAGGGGCAAGTCCTTCTGATGGCCGCGATGCTGACCGGCATGCGATTGGGCGAACTGCGCGCTCTGACATGGGATGATGTCCGCTTTGATAACCGCATCATCCGCGTGCGCAAGGCCAGCCGCTCAGACGGATCAGTGAAGGGCACGAAGTCGGCTAGCGGCTATCGAGACATCCCGATCAGTGGTGTCCTCGGTCTCGAGCTAAAAAAGTGGCGACTGCAGTGCCCGGTCGGAGGCAAGGGCCTCGTCTTCCCGAACGGCAACGGGAATGTCGAAAGTGGTTCGAACATCAGGCAACGTGTCTTCATTCCGGCGATGAGGGCTATCGGCCTGACGACCGAGGTCGTTGGCAACACCGGCAGAAAGGTCGAGAAGCCCGCTTTTCGTTTCCACGATCTGCGTCACGCAGCTGCTGCGCTCTTCATCGAGCAGGGCATGGGGCCCAAGCGCATCCAGGAGTTGATGGGCCACAGCTCCATTCAGGTCACGTTCGACATCTACGGCTATCTTTTCCGCGATCCGGAGGCCGACGCCGCAGCGGTTGATGCGATCTCGGCGAAGCTCTTTGAAGGCTGATCGACCCCATATGGGTCAAATCGATTTCAGGGGTGGCTTACACCCGAAGGACCGGGCTCTTTGAGCCGGGTTTCTTTTGCGATTGTTTATAGTCCGGCTGCGCGGAGTGTCAGAAAAGAGCTGCGGCGTGCAACGAAATTTGCTAGCGAGGACGCGAGGGTCTCTTCAGCGGCCGTTGAATGCGACCCCGAACCGCACAAGGGCTAATCAATTTCTGCGGATCAGCGCTGCGGTTAATCTCTTTCTCGCCCGGTATAGCCTGTTCTCCACCGCCTTCTCCGTAAGGCCGAGTTCTTTGGCGGCTTCGGCCATAGTGAGCCCCTCGAAGGCGGTGAGGATGAGCGGGGTCTTTAACCCATCTGGTAGAGCACTGATCGCCGTCTTCGCCCGCTTGAGCTGGTCTCGGTCGGCCGTTGCGCGTTCCGGGTCGGCGGTGTCTTGCGGCGCGTCCCATTCTGCGCCGGAACTGGTCACCGGACTGAGGCTGATCCAGCGGCGCACGCGCGCCTTTCGCTGTTCGTCGCGGCA
>NZ_DEMB01000007.1:130746-131166 GCF_002354675.1 Oceanicaulis sp. UBA2681
GCCTTTCGCTGTTCGTCGCGGCACTTGTTGCGCACGATGGTGCGCATCCAAGTCTCGAAGGGATAGGCGGGATCGTATTTGCGTAGAGACCGCCAGGCCGCAACGAACGCCTGCTGGACCATATCGTAGGCGAGGTCCTCATCGCCGATATGGCGGCGAGCAAACCGGTATAGCGGCTCCTTGGTCCGGCGCATGAGCAGGGTGAACGCCCGGTCCTCCCCGGCGAGCGCCCTGGCCGCCAGGTCGCCGTCCGATGAATCGGCGTCGCGCATCACTGCCCGGTCTGGGTCAGGGTCGCCGTGACGGTCGCGTCGAAGCGCGCCTGTTGCTCGGGGGTCAGCACCTCTCGCATTTCCAGAACAAAGACGATGGTCTCACGCTGGAGCCGTCCCATGGTGCCGTGAAAGTCCTCGATCGCAG
>NZ_DEMB01000008.1:0-6548 GCF_002354675.1 Oceanicaulis sp. UBA2681
AAGAGCGCTTGCACAGGCCGTCAAAGAAGGCGCCGCTTTCAATGGCCAGCGTGGCGTGGATCACATCGCCTTCCACACGGGCGGTGGCGGAAAGCTGCACCTGGCGCGCGCGCACGGAGCCGACGACGCGGCCGCGAATGACCACGTTCTCGGCGACTACTTCACCCTTGATGGAGGCTTCCTCGCCGATGGTGAGATCCGTCGCGCGCACATCGCCTTCCACAGAGCCGTCGAGCTGAACTTCGCCGTCGGACACGATGGAGCCGGTGATTTTCAGATCAGCGCTCAGGATGGATGGGGCTTTGGCTTTCATGGCGGACCTCTTGGTCGGAGCAGGAACGGCGGCGGCTTGGTTGTCGCTGGGGGGCGTATCTTTTTTAGTGAACATAGCGTCCGGCTCTTATGTAATCTTCGGGGTCAATGTGTTCGCCGCGGAACCAGATTTCATAATGGAGATGCGTGCCGGTGGAACGTCCGGTCGATCCCATCCCCCCCAGTCTTTGGCCCAGCTCCACCTCATCGCCGCGGCGAACGTCGATCGCGTGAAGATGGCCATATCGTGTGCGGAACCCGTATCCGTGATCCACTTCGACGGTGCGACCATACCCGGCCCGCCAGCCTGCGTAAACGACTTCGCCGGGCGCAGGCGCCACAATAGGTGCGTTTCTAAAGGCGGCGAAATCCTTGCCGGCATGCATGGCCAGCCGGCGGGTGAACGGGTCGATGCGAGCGCCATAGCGCGAGGTTTCGCGGAACGGGCCTTCAATCGGCAGACCCAGAGGCGTGGCGTTGAGCAGGCTTTCCACCTGTTCGCTCTCCACAATCCGGTTTGCGATGCGGGCGACGCGCGCATTGAACGGGTCGTCCAGATTGAGCGCGTCACTGAACAGCGGCGCCTGGTCCAGACTGATCAGAGGGCCGCCGGTTCCGCCATCTTCATCTTCCAGCGGGCCTTCCTGCATGGCTTCATCCACACGCATGCCCGTCAGGCGCAGAACCGCGCGCAAATTCTCAAGGCGGCGTTCTGCGGCGTTCTCGGCTTCGGCGAGAGCCGCTTCCTGATCGGCCAGAAGCGCAGCGACGCGCTCTTCAGCCAGGCCGTCGAAGGCTTCTTCACCAACAGGGTCAACCAGGGCCTGGCGCGGATCGGGATCGGCGGGTGAGGCGGCCATCAGAATCCGGCCCTCATCCAGGCTGGGGCTTTCGCGTTCTTCGCCCACAGACAGATCGTCGGCGAAGTCGAGAAGACGGCGTAGCGTATCATGGCGCATCTGGAATTCGCCGGCCGTGCGGTCAAAGGCGTCCGTGCGCGATTCCATATAGGCGATGGCTGCGGCCTCGGCGGCGCGCGCTTCATCAACCTCGTTTTGGTATTCGGCTTCGATCTGGGCGAATTGCTGTTTGGCGCGCTGATCCGCGCGACCATCGAGCAGCATGCCGACAGTCGTCAAAGACAGCCAGACCGCTAGCAGACACACGCCCCCGATAGCCGAGAGTTGCATCTCGGTCGTGATAGCGAAGTATCTCACCTGACCCTCGGTCCGGTGATAGATCTGCCGATCAGGGAAGCGTTGCTTGATCTGCTCCCACGGCCCGGCCAGTAGTCGTTTCACCATCCGACTGCGTTCGCCTCGCTATCCTCGCCCCTCGATGCGCTATCTCGCATGATAACGCATCGTTTATCAACTGGTCCGTTGCAAGCCTTGTTCCGGTCCCTATGGGACGCATTGGAAAATGTCCGGTGCGTCGGCATCAGATGCAAGCCCTGGTTTCAGGAAAGCTGTTCAGCCAGAGGTTCGTAGAAACAGCCCGGCAAGCCCGCAGCAGCCCTGGCGTCATCGTTGAAGGGGCGCTTCAACGCGCCGCTGAAATAAGTGGAGACCAGCCGATGAAAGCAGTGTTCAGGCGTGTCGGTCTCATCACGGCACACATGATCAAACCAGCGCGCCCCTGCAGCGACATGGCCCACTTCCTCTTCATAGATCACACTGAGGATGGCGACGCTGTCAGCATCGCCGACACTCGTCAGCTTCTCGATCATCTGCGGCGTGACGTCCAGCCCGCGCGCTTCCAGCACCAGAGGGGCGACGGCCAGTCGGGCCGCCAGATCATGCGCCGTGTTCTGCGCCGCCTCCCACAGGCCGTCATGGGCGGCCAGATCGCCATAATCGCCGCCCATCTGCTGAAGACGGTCACGCACCAAGGTGAAATGACGCGCTTCGTCATCGCCGACGCTGACCCAGTCTGACACAAAGCTGGCGCGTTGGTCGTCAGCGATCCTGGGATCGCCTGCAAAACGGGCGACCATGTCAAAATGCAGATCAATGGCGTTGAACTCGATATGCGCCACCGCATGCATCAGGGCGAAGCGGCCTTCAAGACTGCCCAATCGCCGCCGCGGCGTCTGTCCCGGTGGTTTCAGCTCCGGGTGCGGGGGCCGCCCCGGAGCATCCGGAGCTCGGCAGGGGGCGTCCCTGTCCGGCAAGGCGAGGGCGCCCGCCCGCCAAGCGGCGGCGGTCTCCCGCGCCAGTCGGGTCTTGTCGTCTGGGGCGGGGGTGGCGACCACGCGCGCAGCCGCCTCCATCACGCACGGTTTGGAGTTTTGTTCCGTCACGCAGACTTCACCGCGTCCAGAACCGCCTCCACATGGCCTTTGACCTTCACCTTGCGCCAGACCTTTTGGATCACGCCGTCAGGTCCGATCAGATAGGTGCAGCGTTCAATGCCCATGTATTTGCGTCCATACATGTTCTTCTCCACCCAGGCGCCGTAGGCTTCGGTGACGACGCCGTCTTCGTCAGACGCCAGCATGACTTTCAGCTCATGCTTGTCGCGAAACTTGTCATGCTTGGCTACGGTGTCCTTGGACAGGCCGATGACCACCGTGTTTTCGGCGTCGAATGCGTCAATATGCTCGGAAAAGCCGATGGCCTCTTTCGTGCAGCCAGGCGTGTCATCCTTGGGATAAAAATACAGGACGACGGATTTGCCCTTCAGCTCACGTAATGACACCTGTCGGCCGCCATCTGCAGGAAGCGTGAAGTCTGGGGCCTTGTCGCCGGGCTTAAGCTCGCTCATGAGTGTCGTCCTTGATGATGATTTCCGAAGCTCTGGCCCGGAAGATTGTCAATTCGCCCCGCCACGTCCAGTCGCGACCCGACTTTGAGTTCACATGCGCCGTATCGCCCGCCTGTCCCTTCTGTATGTGCTTGAAGCCATCGCTGCGCTTCTGGCGCTGGCTGTGGTGGCGTTTGGCGCAGCTCTGTGGCGCCTCGCCGAAGGCCCGGTCAACGCCGAGATGATGCGCCCAGTGGTCACGGAAGTGCTTCTGGAAGCAGTCCAGGGTGATGCGGCTGCGATCGGTGATCTTGAACTGAGCTTTGATCCTGCGCTCGCCGCGCTGGTTGTCACCGCGCGTGATGTCAGCATCACGCGTGAGGGCGGCGAAGTTGTCATCTCCTCAGACCTGATCGAGGCGGGGCTGGCGCTGGACCTTTTGATGACAGGTCGGATTGCGCCGGTGAGCCTTGAAGCGCGCGGCGGCACGCTCTGGCTGTATCGCGACGAGCTTGGTCGTCTGACGGGGGGATTGGGCGCGCTGGAAGACCGGTTTGGCGCTGCTCAGGACACCGACAGCGTCTCGCCGGATTTCGACATGGATCAGGCCAGTCGGGTGTTTTCGCGTTTGCTGATGGTGGACGTCTCTGACGTGACCTTGCAGGTGCGTGAAGAATATCATGACTGGACGGGGCTGTTCACGGGCATGGGCGGCGCGATGAACCTGTCGGACGGCGTGGTGTCGCTTCGGGCTGAGGGCGGGTTGGTCACCTCCGCCGGCATGGCGCCGATCACCCTGAATGTGCAGACAGGCCGTTCGCTGGAGAGCGTGTTCGTCGAGGCGCGGCTGTCCAATCTGGTGCCTGCGGCTTCTGCGCCCTTGCAGGGCCCGTTCGCGGGCGTCTCCGCGCTGGACGCGCCGTTTGACATGCATCTTGTATTTGACGCTTCGCGAGAGGAGGGCCTGCGCCAGGCCAGTCTGCAAATGGCGGCGCAGTCCGGCGTTGTCCGCCTGGCCGGGGGGCAGACGGAGATACGCCAGGCCTTGATTGACGCAGCGCTGGATGTCGATGCGGGACGTCTTGATCTGCGGACGCTGGATGTGGATTCCGATCTTCTGTCCTTGTCGCTCAGCGGCGCGCTTTATGACTTTTCCGACTATGACGATGCGATTCCAGCGCGCGCCCGCTACGAGTTGAGCTCTGGCGCAGGGCGTCTTGATCTCAACGGCGCCTTTCCCGAGCCCTTGCAATGGCGGTCAGCCGAACTGGCGGGAACGCTGGACCTTGAAGAAAGCCTGATCAGCTTTGAAACGCTGGACGCGGTGCTGCCAGCCGCCCGAGCATCAATGACGGGCTCCCTGGCGATGGAGCAGACGATTGCGGGGCTGCTGCCGACCGTCAAACTCAGCGGCCCGGTTGAAGGCGAGCTGACCAAGACAGACGTGCTTAATCACTGGCCTGTCGATTTTGCGCTCGGCGCCCGGGACTGGGTGCGAGACAGCATTCTGGACGGTCGGGTGACCAGTGCGACGCTGGACCTCAATCTCACGGCTCAGGCGCTGGCCGCACAAACGATTGCGGACGAGGACCTGACGCTCAGCTTCCAGTTCTCCGATGCGGATGTGCGCTATATGAGCACGATGACGCCGCTGCTGGGGCTGTCTGGGGAAGCGGTGCTGCGGGGCAATTCGCTCAGCCTCGAAGGCGCGGGCGGCGCCATCGGTGAGCTGGAGGCGACGCGGATCTATGTGGACATCCCGCGGCTGAACCCGAAAGGCGCGTTGGCTCGCTTTGGCGGCACGGGGCTGGGCGGCGTCTCTGACTTCCTGGCGCTCGTCAGTGAGCCGCCGCTCAATCTCTCGACGGAGTACGGGTTTGATCCTGCAGCCTTTGGGGGGCAGGGCGAGCTGGAGTTTGAAATCCGCCGCCCGATGTTGCGCACCGTGCCGGCCGAAGATCTGGGTTTTGACATTACGGGCCGGTTTGAGGATGTCTCTGGCCCGGCTGGGCCGCCCGGCATTGCGCTCTCTGAGGGCGCAGTGACCCTGACGATCAATCCTGAAGGATTGCGGGCGGAAGGGGATGCACAGATCGCGTCGGCGGATGCTCATCTTGTATGGACGGAGACGTTCGGGCTCGACCCGGAGGTCAACTCGACGCAAGTGCGTGTGACCTCTGTCATGACCGCGCGGGAGCTGGACCAGATCGGCTTGCCCTTGCGGCGTTTCATGGATGGCGCGGTGGGCGTTGACGCAACGATCGAAGGTCGAGGTCTCGCCTTCTCGCAAATGGCGCTGGAGCTCGATCTACAGGACGCGGCCATCGCCCTGCCTGCGGGGTTGTGGGACAAACCCGCCGGCGAGCCGGCCGCCGCCTCCCTGCAAGCGGGGGTCACGGAAGACGGCGCGGTGCAGCTCGACCGTCTGCGGCTGACCGGCGAAGACGTGGCGCTCGAGACCAGTGCTGAACTGGCGCCGGATGGGCGTTTGCTGGCCGCGCAGGCGTCTCGGGTGTTCGTTCGCGACAGGCTGGAACTCAGCGCAGAGATTTCCCGTCCTGACGGCCCGGAAGGATTGCTGCAGATCGTGGTTCAGGGCCCTTTCATGGACGCTGAAGACCTGTTCGGGATCGCTGCGCCGTCTGGCGGCGGCGCGACCCTGGGCGCATCGGTGAATTTTGAGGGCGTTCTGGATCGGGTTCTGGTGCGTGATCAGCGTTTCACGGATGTGGGGCTGGTGCTGAATGTGCGGCCGGAAGGTGTTGAACGTTTTGTTCTCGAGGCCGATGCGGCGCAGGGCCCGGTCATCGTGCGTTTCGAACCTGAAGCGGACACCGGCGTGCGTCGGTTGAGCGCGTTGGGCCCTGACGCGGGCCTTCTGCTCTCCGCTTTCGCCGGGTTTGACAATATTTACGGCGGCGCCTTGAGGCTGAACGGGCAAGCGCCCCCTCTGGGACAGCCGGGCGGTGTGAGCGGCGACATTGAAGTGGCGGAGTTCACACTCAACCGCATGCCTTTGCTGGCGCGCATTCTGGCGGCCGGCTCGCTGGAAGGGCTGGGCGGTTTGCTCAGCGGTCAGGGCATCGGCTTTGAGCGGCTGGAAAGCGAGTTTGTCTGGCAGGACGGCATCATTGAAATGCGTGAAGCGCGCGTCGCCGGGGCGTCTCTCGGCGCGACCTGGAACGGGCTTGTGGATTTCAGCGATGAACGCATGTCGGTGAACGGCACGCTCTTGCCCTCATACGGCGTCAATTCGGTTCTGGGTTCGGTTCCGGTTCTGGGCGAGCTTCTGACCTCGCGCCGGGGGGAGGGCGTTATCGGCGTGACGTTTTCGGTCAGCGGACCGTTCAGTGAAACGCGCGTCAGCGCCAATCCGCTGTCCGCGCTCGCACCGGGCGTGTTTCGCCGCATCTTCGAAGGTACGTCTGCGGAGCGTGAGCTTGAGGCGCTGGAGGCGGACCGCCGCGCTGAACAGGAGCAAGCGCGCGAAG
>NZ_DEMB01000008.1:6661-45471 GCF_002354675.1 Oceanicaulis sp. UBA2681
CGAAGATCGCGAAGAGGCGGCTGCGGACGAACCGGCGGTGGCCGCTGAAGACCCTGCCGACCCGCCCCGGGATGAGCCTCAACAGGATACGCCATGATCAGCATCGGTTTGATGAGCGGCACTTCGCTGGATGGCGTGGACGCCGCTTTGCTTGAGACGGACGGCGAGACCATCACGCGGTTCGGGCCGGGAGCGGAAACCGCGTTCTCGCCGCAAGAGCGCGCGGTGTTGAAAGCGGCGGTCGATGCTGCGCTCGACTGGCGTTTTGAGGGCGCCGAGCCTGAGATTTTCAAGCAGGCCGAAGACGTGCTCACCCAGACCCATGCCCGCGCTGTGGAGGCTGTGGCCGAACGCGCCGGGCTGACATTGGCCGAGATTGATCTGGTCGGCTTTCATGGCCAGACGGTGATCCATATACCGCCACAGCCGGGGCGCCCGGGCCGGACCCGTCAGCTGGGTGACGGCGCCGCGCTGGCGCAGCGTCTGGGCGTGCCGGTGGCGTATGACTTTCGCACCGCTGACATGGACGCTGGCGGGCAGGGCGCGCCGCTGGCGCCGATTTATCACGCCGTGCTGGCGCAAGGGTCGGGTCTTGAACGGCCTTTGGGCGTTCTGAACATTGGCGGCGTCGCCAATCTGACCCTGATCCGCGCGGACGGATCGCTGGACGCGTTCGACACCGGGCCCGGCAACGGACTGATTGACGCCTGGGTGGAGGAACGCACGGGGCAGTCGATGGATCGGGATGGCGCCTTGGCGGCTGAAGGCCGCGTGCATGAGGCGGGGCTCGAGGACTTGCTGGCGCACCCGCATTTCGCGCTGGAAGGCCCCAAATCGCTCGACCGTTGGGATTTTTCCCTCGATGCGGCGCGCAATCTGACGGTGGAAGATGGCGCGGCGACGCTGAGCCAGTTCACTGCTGAAGCCATTGGCCAGGGGCTGGCGGCTTGTCTTGAACGTCCCGAGCGGTTGGTCGTCTGCGGTGGTGGTCGGAAGAATGCGGATCTTTTGCGCCGTATCAGCGAAGTCACAGGGATGTCGGTCTGCAGCGCGGAAGCGATCGGCTGGCGCGGCGATCTGATCGAGGCGGAAGCCTTTGCGGTGTTGGCGGCGCGAACGCTGCGCGGCTTGCCGCTCAGCTTTCCGGGCACCACGGGGATTGCGCAGCCGCTCACCGGCGGCCGGATCGCGCGCCCTTGAGCGTTTGACCTCGGAGCGCAAACAAAAAGCCCCGGCCTGACAGGCCGGGGCTTTTGAAATGTGCTGGCGAGTCGACCGGCGGCCTAGCGCTTGCCGGTGTTCGCCATCTCGGCGCGCTCGATATCCACTTCAGGAAGGCGCTTGTCGAGATAGGTCTTCACCGATGCTTCCAACGGTTCCAGATGATCGGTGAAGAGATGGCCGGCGCCCTTGATGATGTCATGGGTGATGATGATGCCCTTCTGGGTGCGCACCTTGCTCATGGCGCGCTCCATCTCGTCATGCGGGACGATGGCGTCTGATTCCCCATGCGCGATCAGGCCGGACGCCGGGCAGGGCGCCAGGAAGCTGAAATCATACATGTTGGTGGGCGGAGACACCGAGATGAAGCCGGCGATCTCCGGGCGGCGCATAAGAAGCTGCATGGCGATCCAGGCGCCGAAGGAATGCCCGGCCACCCAGCAATACGACGCATTGGGATTGTGCGCCTGCGCCCAGTCGAGCGCCGTGGCGGCGTCTGACAGTTCGCCCAGGCCCTGGTCATACGTGCCCTGGCTGCGGCCGACGCCGCGGAAATTGAACCGCAGCACAGAGAAGCCGCGTTCCTTGAACTCGTCATACATCATGGTGCTGACCGGCGTGTCCATATGACCGCCGCCGCGCGGGTGGGCGTGCAGGATCAGTGCGACAGGAGCGCCAGGGGTCTTGGACGGGCTGTATTTGCCTTCAAGGCGGCCGGCCGGGCCGGGAATGATAACGTCGGGCATGGAAAGCTTACGGGTCCTGCTTCAATTTCCCTAGCTCTGCACTCAGGAATTGATTTCCAGGTGGTGCAAGGGGTATGCGAAAACCAAGTCCTAATACTTGACTCTCGCGCTGGGGATACTAGCTCCCTGATACGCGAGCGCTGTTAGACAATCGGATCGGCCTCATAACACGGCCGGGCCGCACAATGCGAGCGCGCCGCGCTTATTTGTACGGGTTAGCCAACGATAATGTCATGAAGCTGAGCACCAAGGGGCGTTATGCAGTGATGGCCATGGTCGATCTCGCCCAGGCCAGCCTAGAGCGTCCTGTGCCGCTGGGTGACATCGCCTCGCGCCAGGAAATCTCGCTCTCCTATCTAGAGCAATTGTTCGCAAAGCTGCGCCGCGCCGGCGTCGTCAAATCCGTGCGCGGCCCGGGCGGCGGCTACAAGCTGGGTCGAGCGCTCAATGAAACCCGTATCGCCGACATCATGCTGGCGGTTGAAGAGCCGGTGGACGTGACCCGGTGCCAGGGCAAGGCGGCCGGCTGCCTGGAAAGCGGACGACGCTGCGTCACCCACGACCTGTGGGATGAGCTGAGCCGGCATATCCATCTCTTCCTGAGCGATGTGACTTTGGAAGACGTGCTGGAACGCCGGGTGATGGGCCTGTCGATGGGGCGCCGCACGGCTAACGCGACCCTGGAGGCGGCGGCGGAGTGACGGTCTATCTCGATCATAACGCCACGGCGCCGATCAGGCCTGAATCGCGCGCCAGCGTGCTCGACGCGCTTGGCGCGGCCGGCAATCCGTCTTCGGTTCATGGACCGGGGCGGACGGCGCGTGCGCGCGTCGAGACGGCGCGCAGCGTGATCGCCAAGGCAATTTGCGCGCGGGCCGAAGACCTGGTCTTCACCTCCGGCGGCACCGAAGCGAACAATCTCGGCCTCAAGGCCGGTATCGCGGCAGGCGCGACGCGTGTGATCGTGTCCGCGATCGAGCATGAAGCGGTCGGCGCTGCTGCACGCGCGCTGGGCGTGCCCTGTGAAGTCTGGCCGGTGACGGCTGACGGAACAGCGGACATCCATTGGCTTGAAAATCGCCTGCAACGCGCTGAGCAAGAAGGTGAAACGCCGATCCTGTTCGCGCTGATGGCGGCCAATAACGAGACCGGCGTGATCCAGCCATATGAGCAGGCAGGCCGGATGATCCGCGAGGCGGGCCATCTGTATCACATCGACGCGGTTCAGGTGCTGGGCAAGGCGGGCTTTGATTTTGCGGGCTCCATGGCGCACTTCGCCGCGCTGTCTTCGCACAAGGTCGGCGGCCCTCAGGGCGTCGGCGCTCTGGCGGTGTCATGCGAGACTGGAGTTGCGGCGCAAATAATTGGCGGCGGCCAGGAAAAAGGCCGACGGGCGGGCACTGAAAATGTGGCCGGGATCGCCGGCTTCGGCGCCGCTGTGGCTGCAGCGGGCTCCGACGAAGAGCTTATCCGGATCAAGGGCTTGCGGGATGCTTTGCAAGTGCGGCTTCAGGCGGGCGCTCCCGAGCTGACGATCTGGGGTGAACGCGAGAACCGGCTCGACAACACGCTGTGTCTGTCCGCGCCGGGCTGGCCCAGCGAGATCCAGGTGATCGCGCTCGATCTGAACGGTTTCGCCGTCAGCGCCGGATCGGCCTGCTCGTCGGGCAAGGTGCGCAAATCCAAGGTGCTGGAAGCCATGGGGGCGTCATCTGCAGACGCGGAGAGCGCGCTGCGCATTTCGCTGGGCTGGACGACGACCCAAGACGATATCGAGGCGTTCGCGAACGCCTGGCTGAGTGAATACACCCGCCTGCGCCCCCGCGCGGCGGTCTGAGAGTAAAAAGGAAGCGGCTTATGCCTGCGGTCAAGGAAACCATCGAAGACGTTCGTCAGCTGGAATCTGACAAGTACAAGTACGGCTTCACCACCGAGATCGAGCAAGAGCGCGCGCCGAAGGGTCTGAGCGAAGACACTGTGCGCTTCATCTCGGCCAAGAAAGGCGAGCCTGAATGGCTTCTTGAGTGGCGTCTTGAAGCGTTCAAACGCTGGACGCAGATGAAGGAGCCCGATTGGGCGAAAGTGGGCTATCCGCCCATCGACTATCAGGACGCGTACTATTACGCGGCGCCGAAAGACTCCGCTAAATACAAGAGCTTGGACGAGGTTCCTCAGGAGCTGCTCGACACCTACAAGAAGCTTGGCATTCCGCTGAAAGAGGCGGAAGTCCTGCTCGGCGTTGAAGGCGCGGACGCCAGCGCCGCCGATGCGCGCACCGAAGGGTCGCAGCGCAAGGTGGCCGTGGATGCGGTGTTTGATTCCGTCTCGGTCGTGACGACCTTCAAGGAAGAGCTATCCAAGGCTGGCGTGATCTTCATGCCGATCTCCGAGGCGGTTCACGAATACCCCGAGCTGATCAAGAAATATCTCGGTTCAGTCGTGCCGGTGACGGACAATTTCTTCGCCACGCTCAACAGCGCGGTCTTCTCGGACGGCTCGTTTGTTTACGTGCCAAAGGGCGTGCGCTGCCCGATGGAGCTGTCGACCTATTTCCGGATCAACGCCGAAGGCACCGGCCAGTTCGAACGCACGCTGATCATCGCGGACGAGGGCGCCTATGTGTCCTATCTCGAGGGCTGCACCGCGCCCATGCGCGATGAAAACCAGCTGCACGCCGCCGTGGTGGAGCTCGTCGCGCTCGATGACGCCGAGATCAAGTATTCCACGGTTCAGAACTGGTGGCCGGGCGACGCGGATGGAAAAGGCGGGGTCTATAACTTCGTCACCAAGCGCGCCGACTGCCGCGGCCGGAACTCCAAGGTCAGCTGGACCCAGGTTGAGACGGGGTCTGCGATCACCTGGAAATACCCATCCTGCGTCCTGAAGGGTGATGGCAGCCAGGGCGAGTTCTATTCCATCGCCGTGACCAATGGCCGTCAGCAAGCCGACACCGGCACCAAGATGATCCATCTGGGCCGCAATACGAAGTCGCGCATCATTTCCAAGGGCATCTCGGCGGGTAAATCGGACCAGACCTATCGCGGGCTGGTTTCGGTCCACTCAAAAGCCGAGGGCGCGCGCAATTTCACCCAGTGCGACAGCCTGCTGATCGGCGATACCTGCGGGGCGCACACCGTGCCCTATATCGAATGCAAGACGCCCAAGGCGACGCTGGAGCATGAGGCGACTACCTCCAAGCTCTCAGAAGAACAGCTGTTCTACGCGCGCCAGCGCGGCCTGGATGAAGAAAGCGCCGTGGCGCTGCTGGTGAACGGCTTCTGCCGCGAAGTGCTGCAGGAGCTGCCAATGGAATTCGCTGTGGAAGCCCAGGCGCTCCTGAAAGTCTCGCTCGAAGGGAGTGTGGGCTAAGCGATGACCCAGTACTGGTTCGCACGTCGCCGCGCTGAAGATATCGGCAGGCCAGCCTTCAAGGGACGGTTCTACCCCATTGTCTGGCAGGGCTGGGCCGTGGTCGGCGTGTTTCTGGGGGCGATGGCTCTGGGCGTGCTTTTGTTGTTTGAAAGCGCACGGCTCGGGGCTGGCCTGGTGATGAGCCTTATCCCGTTCATCATGCTGACAGCGTTTGGCGTAGGCACGCTTATGCTGGCGACCGTCAGCAAGGGCGACCCGAACCGCACCGTGGCGCAATACCGGGCTGGCGACGTCGAAAGAGGGCGCGAGCATGGATAAGCGTAAGTTGATTTGCTCTGGCGCCACCCTGGCGTTCACCGCCTTCATCACGGCCTGCAGCTCGCCTGAAGCCGAAGCTCCGGCGCCGTCTGTGGAACAAACCAGCCCCCGCCTCGCCATGTGCGGCGAGGGCCTTGCGGAAGGCTGCGTTCAATCCGTCAACGACACAATGGGCCTGATCTATACGGCCACTGACGGCGGTTATGACTTCCGTCTGCTGGCGCTGGAAGACGGCGCGGAGCTGCAGAGCTTTGACGAAGAGCATGGCGACGCCATGTCGGCGCCGTCACTGGAAGACCTTGATCAAGATGGCGATCCTGAGCTGATCATCCCGGACTTCACCGGCAATGTGAACACGGTGTACCGCATCCGGCAGCTGATTGACGGGCGCTTCGAGCCCGCTGGCGAAGTGAGCGGTCTGGGGCTTGAGCGCGATGAGGATACGGGCCTTCTGGGCATCGCCTCGCGCAGCTCTGCAGTTCGATATGGCTACCACGCTTATGTGCTCTCTGATGACGGGCTGGTTCTGGCTTATGCGCTGGACAGCGATCTGGCGGATCGCGCCTGCGTTTTGACCCCCGGCCCGGCGTTTGACGCGGCGGGGCTGGATGCAAACACCCTGCTGACCGCCTGTGAGGCGGAGCTGTAGGACGAGACGAGATGGCGCGCGCCCAGGGCGAGCGCCGAAACGAATAAGGGTTCGAGCCGGCCTCCCTCTCATGCGCCGGCGCGACGACAAGGAAGACGACCATGTTGGTGATTGACGATCTCAAAGCGCGTGTGGATGCGGAAGACGGCGACGGCCGTGAAATTCTCAAGGGCGTCAGCCTGAAAGTCCCGGCGGGCGAGGTGCACGCCATCATGGGCCCCAATGGCTGCGGCAAGTCCACTCTGTCCTACGTGCTGTCGGGCCGCGACGGCTATGAGATTACCGGCGGCTCGATGAGCTTTGACGGTCAGGACCTTGCAGAGATGGCCCCGGAAGAGCGCGCCGCAGCGGGCGTGTTCCTGTCCTTCCAGTACCCGGTGGAGATCCCCGGCGTGCCGACGCTGACCTTTGTGAAGGAAGCGCTGAATGCGCAAAAGCGTTTGCGCGGCGAGGATGAAGTGCCGGCGCCGGCTTTCATGAAGCTGGCGCGCGAAGCCGCCGCTCAGCTGAGCATCAATAATGACATGCTCAAGCGCCCGGTGAATGTGGGCTTTTCGGGCGGCGAGAAGAAGCGCATGGAGATTTTCCAGGCGCTGATGCTGCAGCCGAAATTCCTGATCCTCGACGAGACGGATTCCGGCCTCGACATCGACGCGCTGAAAGTCGTCGCTGACGGCGTGAACGCTCTGCGCAATGAAGAGCGCGGCATGCTGGTGATCACCCACTACCAACGTCTTCTCGATTACCTCAAACCGGATGTGGTGCATGTGATGGCGGCTGGCCGGATCCAGGAGACCGGCGGCCCGGAGCTGGCGCACAAGCTCGAAAAAGAAGGCTATGACAAATACGCAGGCGAGGCGGCGTAATGGGTGCGGCTGTCAAACTGACTGATATGGAGACGGCGCTGATTGGTCAGCTGCCCGAGGACGCGCCCTTGCGCGCTCTC
Organism: Oceanicaulis sp. UBA2681; assembly: GCF_002354675.1. Lineage (NCBI taxonomy): Bacteria > Pseudomonadati > Pseudomonadota > Alphaproteobacteria > Maricaulales > Maricaulaceae > Oceanicaulis > Oceanicaulis sp. UBA2681. The sequence continues at coordinate 13,914 of NZ_DEMB01000008.1, forward strand.
CTCTCCGAACAGGGCCTGCCCAATCGCCGCGTGGAAGAGTGGAAATGGACCGATCTGCGCACGGTGGTGGGCAAACTGCCCGCCGAGCCGGGCGTTCTGACCTTCACCATCTCGCGCGAGCCTGACGCCTGGGCCGAGCAGGACGAAGAGCCGGGCCTCCTTATGCCTCGCCTCGCTTCAGCGTTAGGCGAGGACATTCAGGTCTACACGCTGGAAGACGGCGAACGGCTGGAGCTGGGCGTCGAAGCCACCAAGGGTTTCGCTCACCAACAGGTTCTGGTGCTTGTGCCGGAAGGCGTGAAGGCGGAGCTGATTGAAAGCTACGCCGTGGAGGCGGACGGGTTTGCGAACCTGACGCTTGTGATCGTGGTGATGCCCGGCGCGGAGCTGGAGCGGATCATCGAGCAGGACGCCTCGCCGGACGGGGCGCTTGTGGTCACCAGCCTGATCGATCTGGCGCCGGGCGCGACGTTGAACCAGACGACGTTGGGGTTTGGCGCCAAGCTGGCGCGTCTTGAAACCCATGTGAATCATGCTGGCGAGGGCGCAGAGCTGCAACTGAACGGCGCTTATGTGCTGGGCGAGGGGATGCATCTCGATCAGACGTCAGTCGTGCGCCATGTGGGCCCGAACGGCGCGACCTCAGAGCTGTTCAAGGGCGCGGCCGCCAAGGGCGGCAAGGGCGTGTTCCAGGGCAAGATCCATGTGGAGCAGGCGGCGCAGAAAACTGACGCCCAGATGCAGCATCGCGGCCTGCTGCTCGACGAAAACGCGGAGATCGACGCCAAGCCCGAGCTTGAAATCTACGCTGATGATGTGGTCTGCGCCCATGGCAACGCCTTTGGCGCCTTGGACGAAGACGCGTTGTTCTACATGCGCCAGCGCGGCCTGCCGGACGTGAAAGCGCGTGCGCTTCTGACGCAAAGCTTTCTGGCGGAACCGATCGAACGCATCCGTGATGACGATGACCGCGAGCGCCTGATGACGCGCTTGATGGCGGCGCTGGAGGCGCTCTGATGTCAGCTGAACGCAAACCTGTGAGCGGTCTGGATGTGGCGCAAATCCGCGCCCAGTTCCCGATCCTCAGCCGCGAAGTGAACGGCAAGCCGCTGGTCTATCTCGACAGCGCCGCGTCCGCTCAGAAGCCCGAGGCGGTGATCGAGGCCGTTGCTGATGTGTGGCGTCATTCCTACGCCAACGTCCACCGCGGCCTTCATACGCTGGCCAATGAGGCGACCGAAGCCTTTGAAGCGAGCCGGGGCAAGATGGCGCGTTTTCTGGGCGCGGATCATGCCGACCAGATCGTCTTCACGCGCGGCGCCACTGAAGCGATCAATCTGGTCGCGGACAGCTTTGGCGCGACGCTGGGCGAGGGTGACGAGATCATCCTCAGCCAGATGGAGCACCATTCCAACATCGTGCCCTGGCATTTCTTGCGTGAACGCAAGGGCGTGGTGCTCAAATGGGCGCCGGTGACCGATGACGGCGCGCTGGATATGGACGCGTTCGATGCGCTTGTGACCGAGCGCACCAAGCTGGTCGCCATCACCCATATGTCCAATGTGATGGGCACCATTTCGCCCATCGAGGCGATTGTGAGCAAAGCCCATGCCGTCGGAGCCGCCGTGCTGGTGGACGGCTCTCAGGGCGCGGTTCACATGCCGGTCGACGTCAAGGCGCTCGGGTGTGACTTCTACGTGGTGACCGGCCACAAGCTCTATGGCCCCAACGGCGCCGGCGCGCTTTATGCGGCGGGCGACTGGCTGGACCGGTTGCGCCCCTATCAGGGCGGCGGTGAAATGATCGCTGAAGTGCGCGAAGACGGCGTGGTCTACGCCGACGTGCCGCACAAGTTTGAAGCCGGCACGCCGGTGATCGCTGAGGTCATCGGTCTGGGCGCGGCGCTGGACTGGATGTGCGGCCTCGACCGGATCGCGCTGATGGAGCATGAGCGTCAGCTGATGGACCGGTTCGAAGCGGGGCTCGCCGAGTTTGAGGGCGCGACCATTTACGGCCGCACTCAAGACAAGGGCGCCATCACCTCGTTCGGTCTTGAGGGCGCGCATCCGCATGACCTGGCGCAACTCATGGACAAGTATGGCGTTGCGGTGCGTGCGGGCCATCATTGCGCCCACCCGCTGATGCAACGCTTTGGCGTCCCGGGCACGCTGCGCGCCAGCTTCGCCGCCTACAACACCGAGGCTGATGTGGATGCGGCGCTTGAGGCGTTGCGAAAAGCCAAGAGCTTTCTCATCTAGAGAGTATGACGAGCATGGATACTGACAACAAAAGCTCTGAACGCGACATGATGGATCTGGGCGCCGCCCCGTCCATGACCCTGGATGCGCCGACTTCGGCTGATGCGAAACCGACGCATGATGCTGCGGCGGAGTCCGAGATTCCGCAAGAAGAGATCGAGCGCATCACCCATGACGTGATCGAGGCTTTGAAAACGGTGTTTGACCCGGAAATCCCGGTCGACATTTACGAGCTGGGGTTGATCTATCAGGTTGATCTGGAGCCTGATCACAGTCTGAAGGTCGAAATGACGCTGACGGCGCCAGGCTGCCCGGTCGCCGGTGAAATGCCGGGCTGGGTCCGCGATGCGTGTGAAACGGTCAAAGGCGTGGAACGGGCCGATGTCACCCTGACGTTTGATCCGCCCTGGACGCCGGATCGCATGTCTGACGAAGCCAAGCTGACGCTGAACATGTTTTAAGGAGCCGATCATGGCCCGACAAAGACCCAAAGCCGTCACCCTGACTGAAGCCGCCGCTGAGCGCGTGAAAAAACTGATGGCGGACGGTGACGCCGGCTATCTGCGCGTGGGCGTCAAAAATGGCGGCTGCGCTGGCATGGAATATGTCATGGACTATGTCAGCGAGCCTGATCCGCTGGACGAGCGGGTCGAGGATCAGGGCGTGGAGATTGTGGTGGATTCCAAATCCCTGCTCTTCATGCTGGGGGCGCAGATTGATTATGAAATCACGCCTTTGCACGCTAAATTCGTCTTTCGGAACCCCAATGAAACCGATGCCTGTGGTTGTGGGGAGAGTGTGACTCTGGTGCCTGCACAGCTGGCGGATTAAGCCGACGCCTGCATCCTCCACTTGCCTTTCAGCGGGCAGCGCGGCCACATGCCGCTCCCAACAGAGGACTGGCGCTGTGAAACTTTATGTCTCTCCCACTTCGCCCTATGCGCGTAAATGCCGGGCGCTGATCATCGAGAAAAGCCTTGAGCGCAAGATCGAAGTGATTGAATGCGATCCGCGCAGTGATCCTGAAGCGCTCCTCGCCATCAACCCGCTGGGCAAGGTTCCAGCGCTTGACCGTGACGGCGCCCCGGCCTTGATGGACTCTCCTCTGATCTGCGAATTCATCGACAGTATGGACGAAGAGAACTGGATTCCGCGGCGCGGCGAGAGCCGGATTCTGGTCATGCGTCAGCAGGCGCTGGCGGACGGGCTCATCGACCTGACCATCGGTCGCCGGATCGAGATGCAGCGTGACGCCGACAAGCAGTGGGATTTCTGGTCAGAGCGTTGGGAGCGCGGCGTGCGGCGTACTCTGGACGCCTTAAACCAGGACCGTTCCCAATATGAGCGCTCGGTGGATCTGGGCGCCCTGAGCGTCGCCATCGCGCTTCACTATCTGGATCTGAGGTTTGCTGAACTGAACTGGCGTGAGCACTATCCCGAGCTCGCGACTTTTGCGGCGCGTTGGGACCAGCGCGCCAGTTTTGAACAGACCCGCCCGCCGTCTGGCGCCTAAGCGGCCTCCGAAATGAAAACGCCCTCAAGCTTTTCGCTTGAGGGCGTTTTGTCTTCATACGACCGTCAGAGGGATCAGGCGGCGGCGATGCCTTGTCGGTTCGGCAGTTGATCGCCGTCCACAGTGACCCGATTGCGGCCTTGCTGTTTGGATTTGTACAGATTGGCGTCACAGCGCTCGATCAGGCACTCCACCACTTCAGAGGGCCTGAACTGGGAGACGCCCATGGAGATCGTGATATTGCCCAGGTCCTCATTCGTGGACTTGCGCAGCAGGCGTTTGCTCTCAACGACCTGACGGATTTTCTCCGCGATCGCCTTGGCGTCTTCAAGAGACGTGTTGGGCATGACGATGCCGAACTCTTCACCGCCATACCGCGCCACCACATGATGGTCGGACGCATAGCGCGCCAGACAGGCGGAGACGAAGCGGATGATCTGGTCACCGGTCTGGTGGCCCCAGGTGTCGTTGAAGCGTTTGAAGTGGTCGATGTCGCACAAGACCAGTGAAAAGGGCGACCCGTTCAGATCAGCGTCCCGGCGCGACTTGCGCATGGATTCATCAAAGCGCTTGCGATTGGCGACGCCGGTCAGGGCGTCGGTCATGGCTTCCTCGCGAACTTTTTCGAGATTGCTGCGGAGCTGATTGACTTCTTGGCTGGTTTCCTGGAGGCGGCGCTCAAGATCACGTGACCGGCGCTGCATCCGTGCCGTGGCGGCGACCAGGCCTTCCACCATCTGTTTGATTGCGTTGGCGTCTGTGACCTTGTCCAGGCGGCCCGTGGCGCCTGCGAGTTCCGCGCCATAGGCGGCGGTGTCGCGTTCAGCAGCCTGCAGGGTTTGAACGACAGAGCCCAGCTCGCGGCTCATGGCCCCACCTGCACCCAGAACCGCGCTCTGGATGCGTTTGAAGCTGAAATGCGTGTCGTAAAGATCTTCGAGAAGCTCAGAGGACAAGGGCTCGTCCCGATCAATATGCCTTTGAATGACCGAGCATAAATCAGGAATGGTGTCAGACACGTATGCCGTGAAGACCGCATAGTTATGAGGCGTGGGAACAAGTCCGAGACTCGCCATCAAATCCAGCGCTTTGCGCCCGATTTCGATCCCTTCAGCAGCGTGTAAACGACCGTTCAAAGCATATCCCTGACCTTGGACCGCTATTCTGCGGTTCTTGGCAGGAAGTATGCCCTCCGAATCAAAAGATCGGGTAAACGCCGGCCATTTTTTGCCTACGGAAACGCGGGTCGAAGCAAAAATTCGGGCACATGGTCGCCAAATCCAACCGGCGACGTATCGCGCTCATGGCGATCGTGACGCGACGGCCTGTCCTGACGCGAGCCGCGTTGTGAGCGCGAGGAGCGCTCTCTGGGCGCAGCACGCTCAGAGGATTTAGGCTCTTCATGGTCACGGGCTTCCACAGGGGCCTCAGCCATCGCTGGTGCGTCTTCTGAAGCCGCCAGATCAGGGGCCTCAGAGGCGTCCGCCTGGACCTTGCTGGCCTCCGGTTTGTTGCGCGAGCGCGACCGGCGACGAGACTTTGGTTTTTCCTCGGAGGAGCCGGTCTGAGCCGGTTCAGGCGCGGGTTCAGCTGCAGGCGCACCGGTTGCAGACCCGTCGAGCTTGAGCTCTTCAGGTTCCTTGCCGATCAGCTTGACGACCTTGGCGAGGGCCTTGGCGTCTTCAGCGGAGACCAGCGTCACCGCTTCGCCCTTCAGACCCGCGCGACCTGTCCGGCCAATGCGGTGGACGTAATCGTCGGCGTTCCGCGGAATGTCCACGTTGAACACATGACTCACGGCGGGAATGTCGAGACCGCGCGCGGCCACGTCAGACGCCACCAGAAGGCGCAATTCGCCAGACTTGAAGTCCGCCAGGGTTTTTGTGCGCTGGCTCTGATCAAGGTCGCCATGGATCGGGGCGGCGGAAAAGCCGTGACGCTGCAGCGAGCGAGCGACCACATCCACATCGCGCTTGCGATTGCAGAAGATGATGCCGTTTTTCACGCCGTCGCGATTGATCGCGGCGCGCAGGGCTTCGCGCTTGGTCCGCGCCTGATTGTCCGGGACGCGCAGGATGTACTGGGTGATCAGCTCTGCAGTTTGCGCCGGACGCGCCACTTCGACCCGCACGGGATCGTTGAGGAAGTTGTCGACCAGATGCTTGATCTCTCCCGGCATGGTGGCCGAGAAGAACAGCGTCTGACGCCGCGGCGGCAACAGTTTCAGGATGCGTTCGATATCGGGAATGAAGCCCATATCCAGCATGCGGTCGGCTTCGTCGATGACGAGGATTTCGACGCCGGTCAGCAACAGGCCGCCGCGTTCGAAATGGTCCAGCAGCCGTCCCGGCGTGGCGATCAGGATGTCTGCGCCCTGATCCAGAATCCGCTTTTGCGGCTCAAAGGAGACGCCGCCGATCAGGAGCGCCATGTTGAGCTTGTGGTTCTTGGCGTAGAGCTTGACGTTATCAGCCACCTGCGCCGCCAGCTCGCGGGTCGGCGCCAGCACCAGAGAGCGCGGCATGCGGGCGCGGGCGCGGCCGCGCGACAAGCGCTCGATCATGGGCAGGGTGAAGGATGCGGTCTTGCCGGTGCCGGTCTGGGCGATGCCCAGCACGTCCCGTCCGGTCAGCGCAACCGGAATGGCGCCCTCCTGGATCGGGGTGGGCTTTTCGTAACCAGCGTCAGCAATAGCTGAAAGGAGTGCGGGGCTCAGCCCGAGGTCTTCAAACGTCATGCGCCTCTGAAGTCGCTAAATCGGCCAAGATCGGGGTCGATCTCGTCATACCGGCGCCGACTTTTCCGGCGCATCTGCGTGGCGCGAACATAAAAGGCCGGCGCGCGCTGTCAACGCGGCCGGCCCTTTTCTGTGACTAAATCGCCCTAGTGTGGCGTTTTAGGGACGCGATTTAGTGCTCATAGGCGTAGGCATGATCGTCAGTCACCTGGGCGTAACGGTCCCGCAGACGCGTTTGACGGGTCTCAAGGCTCTGCGTTTCGCCATTGATGAACACGTGAGTTGGCGCGCTCATCACTTCGAGTGGATCGCCGTCCCAGACCACTACGTCCGCGACATATCCCGTCGCTAGCGCGCCATACTGGTCGCCGACGCCGTAGATTTCAGCCGGCGTCAGGGTGATCGCCCGGAAGGCGTCATCCCAATCCGCCCCGTGCGCGACGGCGATGCCGGCGTGCTGGGCCAGAAGGCGCGGGTTGAAGTACAGGTCAGAGCCGACCGTGGTGTAGGCCAGCTGGACGCCTGCGGCATGCATGATCGCCGCGCCTTCATTGGTGGAGGCGAGGGTGTCAAAGCTGTCGGGCAGGTTGCGCATCGGGTCATAGATGACCGGGATGTCCGCCGCCGCCAGCTCGTCGGCCACCAGATGCGCTTCCGCGCCGCCGGCGATGATGATGCTGATGGCAGGATATTGCGCGGCGAAGGCGATGGCGCGACGGATATCCGCCGCCCGGTCCATGATCATCACCAGCGGAATTTCCCCACGCACAGCGCCGACGAGCGCTGCGGCGTCATAGCGGTCAATGGCGTCGCCTTCATGGTGAGACATGAAGCGTCCCGGGTAGAAGCGGGCGTCCTCGATGGCGGCGCGCAGGAAGGCCCAGGCCGCCGTGCGAGAGCCGCCAGCCGTGCGGGCGCCGGACTGGGACATGTCCACCAGCATGAACTGGCGCGTGGCGAACAGGCTGTCCGGATCGCCGCTGGCGTCCGCCAGTGCGCCGCGCCCGGCGAGAATGGCCGAACCGGTATTGGGGTGCACCGCAAACCGGGTCAGGCCCTCAATTCGGGCGGAATCGATATGCGTGCCAGACGGGTTGAAGCCGTCCGCCACATCGATGGCCGCGGTGAAGCTGGACTCGTCCGCCGCATCATCATGGGTGGAAGGCTCTGCGCCCACCTCGATCAGACCCAGCTGGGTGTGCGGGTGGAACAGGCCCGGCGTGATCCAGCCGCCCTGAGCGTCGATGACCTCGGCGCCGTCAGGAATGGAGACGCTGGAGCCAACATCGACGATAGCGCCGTCACGTATGACCACGCCGCCATTCTCGATGACGCCGGTCGCCGTATTGGTCACCACGCGGCCATTATTGACGACGATGGTCTGAGCGCTGGCGGGCGCCATGACGGCGGCGGCCAGCATTAGGGATGTCAGGAGCTTTTTCATTAATAGTCTCCTTCACCGGGTTGACCCAGCATGAAGTCGCGGATGGTGCGACGGTCCGGATCAGCGCGATCAAACATGAGGGCACCGTCGATATAGACGTTGTCCGCCAGCGCGTAGCTGGAGAAGGGATGACCCGACCACAGCACGATGTCGGCGCGTTTGCCTTCCTCGATGGAGCCGGTCTCTTCAAAAATGCCGAGCGCACGGGCCGGCGCGGAGGTGAACCAGCTCACCGCATCCGCATCGGAGATGTCCAGACCCATCCGGCGTCCGTCAGAGAGCGCCTTGGCCACTTCATGATTGAGGCGCTGAATGCCCAGATCACTGTCGGAGTGGATCATCGCGCAGGCGCCGCCCGCATGAGTGAGCGGCAGATTCTCGCGAATGGAGTCATAGGCTTCCATCTTGAAGCCGCCCCAGTCCGCCCATACGGCCGCACAGGTGTTGTGCTCGGCCAGGACGTCCGGGATTTTGTAGGCTTCGACGGCGTGGTGGAAGGTGGTGACCTGATAGCCGAACTCATCGGCCATATCGAGGATCTGCACCATCTCGTCCGCGCGATAGCAGTGCATCTGCACCAGGATCTCGCCGTCGAGCACGCCCATCAGCGTGTCCAGCTCCAGATTGCGCGTGGGAGGATTGGCGTCCTCGCCGTTTTCAGCCGCTTCCCAGTATTCGTTCCAGGAGCGGCGATACTCAGCGGCGCGCTGCCAGGCTTCACGATATCCGGCCACATTGCCCATGCGCGATCCCGGCGCCTGGCCGCGATTGCCGTAAACGCGCTTGGGATTTTCACCGCACGCCATTTTCAGCGTGTAGGGCGCGTCGGGGAATTTCATGCCCTGCACCGAACGTGACGGCACATTGCGCAAGGTGACGCCGCGTCCGCCAAACAGGTTCGCGGAGCCTGGCAGGACGTGCAGAGTGGTCACGCCCGCCGCCAGCGCGGTGTCAAAACCGGGATCTTGCGGCCAGACGCCGTGCTCGGCCCAGACTTCTGCGGTGACGGGGCTGGTGACTTCATTGCCGTCGGAGTGCGCGTTCACGGCCGGTGAAGGATACACGCCCAGATGCGAGTGAATATCCACCACGCCTGGCGTGATATAGCGGCCGTCCGCGTCGATCACGCTCGCGCCTTCAGGCGCCTGCAATCCCTGGCCGATGGCGGCGATACGACCGTTCTCGATCAGAATGTCGGTGTTTTCCAGCTCGCCGCCGACGCCGTCAAACACGGTCGCGCCGGTGATCAGGGTGACGCCGGACGGAATGGGCTCATATGTGCTCGGAAACGGGTTGGTCTCATAGCGGACGACGTCGACATCGCCGCTGGATCCTGAACTGGATCCGGTTTCTGACGAGCACGCGGCGAGGCCGAATACGGACAGAGCCGCAATCGACGCGCCAAGCGCTTTGAGTGTTCTGTGCACAGAAGTCTCCCCTTATTGTCGCGTCATTTGCGAGACGCGGATCGCGAAGGTCGCAGACTGGCTTATTTCCAAGGGGTGAGGGAAGGGGTTACTTGATAACGTTTGGCGGCAGCGGAGGCGCATTCTCCTTGTGAAAGCGCCAGTTTGGCCCTGTCTTCGCCTTGATGCCCACTTATCCGGGATGGAAATGAGCCAGAGGATACACCGATGACGTCACTCTTATGCCGCCTGTGCGTGCTCGTCGCGCTTGGCTTCAGCGGACCTGCGTTGGCGCAGTCTGCAGTCGAGCTGGACCGCTCTCCCCACGCTGAGCAGATCGGCGATCGACAGGTCAGCTTCATGGCGCGCGATCTCGAAACCGGAACGAATTATGTGCTGGAGGGGAGTTCGGTCGATGTGCGCCGCACGCCCTGGTCGACATTCAAAATCCCTAATCTGATCATCGCTCTGGAGACCGGCGCGGCCGAGAGCCTTCAAACGGATTTGCCCTGGGATCCAGCACGCCGTCCTGCATCCGGCTATTGGCCGCAGGACTGGCGACAGGACCAGACGCTTCAGACTGCATTCCAACGCTCCGCCGCCTGGGCCTTTCGCGACCTGGCCGCAGAGGTCGGGAGCGACGTCTATCGTGATAGGCTTTCGGCCTGGGCTTATGGCGATGCTGAAGTCGCGGAGGGCTCGGACCTGTTCTGGCTGGATCACACGCTGGAAATCTCACCGCGCGAGCAGGTCGACTTTCTCGACCGCCTTCTGAGCCGTGAGTTGGGCGTTAGCGAGATCAGCTTTCAGGCCCTCGATGACGTCTCTCTTTCGGGTGACCGTCCGGACGGCGCGCTGCACGGCAAGACAGGTGCCGGCCCTGTTGAGCTGAGCGACATGAATGGCCGGTTTGAAGGCTGGTATGTGGGCTATCTGGTCCGCGAAGATCGCGCGCCCATTGTTTTCGCCCTGCATGCAGAAGCATCGAGCTTCAGCGGCATTCGCACCTTCCGGCGCGAAATGGCCGAGCGTCTGCTCAGCGATGTGACGGCGCGGATCGAGTGATCAGGGCAGGTGGGCGTCTGGGATCAGACGTCCACATCCTCCACGAACGGCGCGTGGTCCTGAATGAACTGGAAGCGCAGTTCCGGCTTCTTGCCCATCAGGGTCTCCACCAGAGCGTCCGCGCTTTCGCGCATCTCCGGCGTCACCACCACACGGGCCAGCGAGCGGCTTTCGCGCAACATGGTGGTGGATTTGAGCTGGGGCGGCGTCATCTCGCCCAGACCTTTAAAGCGGCCCACCTCGACCTTGCCCTTCTTGAAGGCGGTCTCGAGCAGATGATCTTTTTCCGCGTCGTCCTGGGCATAGAGCGTCTTGCCGCCCTGGGTCAGGCGATAGAGCGGCGGCTGGGCCATGAACAGGCGGCCTGATTCAATGAGACCAGGCAGGAATTTATAGAAGAAGGTCGCGAGCAGGGCCGCGATATGAGCGCCGTCCACGTCGGCGTCACACATGATGATCACGCGCTCATAGCGCAGATCCTCAAGATCAAACTTCTTGCCCGGTTGCACGCCCAGAGCCAGCAGCAGGTCCGAGATTTCCTGGTTCGCCGCGATCTTGTCGGCCGTGGCGGAAGCCACGTTCAGGATCTTGCCGCGCAGGGGCAGGATGGCTTGTGTTTTCCGGTCGCGCGCCTGCTTGGCGGACCCGCCTGCGGAATCGCCCTCCACCAGGAACAGCTCGGCGCCCTCGGCGGAGTTCTGCGAACAGTCCGCCAGCTTGCCCGGCAGGCGCAGCTTGCGCGTCGCAGACTGGCGTTTGACTTCTTTTTCGCGTTTGCGCTTGAGGCGGTCCTCGGCGCGTTCCACCGCCCACTCAACAAGCCGGGCGGCATCCTTGGGGCGGCCGGCGAGCCAGTGATCGAACTGGTCGCGAATGGCCTGCTCCACCAGACGCCCGGCCTCGGCGGTGGACAGGCGGTCCTTGGTCTGGCCCTGGAATTCGGGATCCTTGATGAAGACCGACACCAGAATGCCCGCGCCGCCCATGACGTCATCGGCGGTGATCTGGGCGGCTTTTTTTACATTGGCCAGTTCGCCATAGGCGCGCAGCCCCTTGGACAGCGCGGCGCGCAAGCCCTGTTCGTGGGTGCCGCCCATGGGGGTGGGAACCGTGTTGCAATAGCTCTGGCAGAAGCTGTCATCGGGGCCGAAGCCATTTTCGGAGAAGGCGACCGCCCATTCAACGGCGCCCATGCGGCCGTCACGCTCCACACGTCCTGAGAACTGCTCGGTGACGAGCGAGGAGTTGGGCGTCAGCTCGGTCAGTCGGTCGGCCAGACCGCCAGGGAAGGCGAGGGTGGTTTCGGCCGGAATTTCGGTGCCTTCTACCAGCGTTTCGGGGCATTTCCAGCGAATCTGAACACCACGACGCAGGAAGGCCTTGGCGCGCGCCATGTTGAAAATGCGCGGCGCCTTCAGGACCGCGCGCGGTCCGAAAATCTCAGCATCGGGTTTGAACCGGACTGTGGTGCCACGGCGATTGGGGGCGGCGCCCACTTTCTCCACCGGACCTTGCGGCAGCCCGCGCACATAGGTCTGACGCCAGAGCGTCTTGTCGCGTGCGACCTCCACCTCGACCAGTTCGGACAGGGCGTTCACCACAGAAATGCCGACGCCGTGCAGACCGCCGGCGGTCTGGTACGCCTTGTCAGAGAATTTGCCGCCGGCATGGAGGGTGGTCATCACCACTTCCAGCGCGGACTTGTCGGGGAATTTCGGGTGCGGATCGACTGGAATACCGCGGCCATTATCGCTGACGGAGACAAAACCGTCCTCATCCATGATGACTTCGATACGGTCGGCGTGACCGGCCACCGCTTCGTCCATGGAGTTGTCGAGGATTTCCGCGAACAGGTGATGGAGCGCGCGCTCGTCTGTGCCGCCGATATACATGCCCGGGCGCTTGCGAACCGGCTCCAACCCTTCCAGCACCTCGATCGAGGAGGCGTCATAACCCTTGTTCTCAGCGGATGCCGCAGGCGGCGGGCTGGCGGGTTTGGGGGCAGGCTTGGGCGCGGGTTTCGGCGCTGCCGGTGCGGGCTCTGGCGTGGGCGTGGAACCCTCTGCAGCCGGCCCTGACTTGGGCGCAGGCTCAGGCGGCGTCACACGTGGCGCGGACGGTGTAGCGGGCCCTTTGGGCGCCGGTGGAGCGGAAAACAGATCGTCTTGCGAATCATCAGCCATCACATCGTAATCTGCCCTAGCGTCGGCCCAGGGTGTAGAGGGAGGACGCAGCCCGTGCCGCAATGCCATGTGGAAAGTTGATCGTCATGCAGCCTATCACCGATCTCGACATCTTGTTGCGTCAATTGAGCCCGGCGCTCGACCCTGAGCGTTATGCCTATGCTGCGACGCGACGTTCACAGGCGCTGGACGCGCTCTCGCCGATCGCAGTGTTTGAAGAGGCGGAAGGACTGTCCGTCATCGCCCCGCTCTCACGGCTCGAAGACCAAGGGATTGAACCCGTCTTCATCTGTCGCCGCATCACGCTTGAGGTGAACTCGGCGCTGGAGGCTGTGGGATTGACGGCGGCGGTCAGCCAGGCGCTGGCGGGTGCGGGGGTCAGCGCGAACATCGTCGCTGCGCTTCACCATGACCATGTGTTCGTTCCAGAGGATAAGGCAGGCGAAGCCCTGAGCGTTCTTAAAGAGCTCTCAGACCGTAACGGAGCCTAGAAGAACGGGATCAGTCCGCGCCCGAGCCGTCGTTCGCAGCGGCTGATCTGGGCGTCATAGCGTTCCGCATCGGTCTGGACGGTGCGGGCGGCGCGCAGGAGCCAGTCCTTGTTGCGATAGGTGCGGCGGTTATAGCCGCCATGCCCCTCGTGATAGGCGAGATAGAGCGAATACGGGTCATTGAGAGAGATGCCGGACAGGCGTTGGGATTTGTTGGCGTACCAGCCGATGAAATCCACCGCATCGCCAAAATCGTTTCGGTCCGCGCCGCGCCGTCCTGTGTCTTCGCGATACCAGTCCCAGGTTCCATCCAGAGCCTGGGCGTAGCCAAATGCCGAGGACGGGCGCGCGCCTGGAATAACGCCCAGCAGTCGCCGACGCGCCGGACGCGCATTGCGGTTAAAACTCGATTCCTTTTTCAGGAACGCCAGTTGGGTGCCTGGAGAGACGCCCCATCGCCGCTCGGTGCGCTGCAGGTCGCGCCACCAGCTGCGATTGTCCTGAAGGATCAGGCAGGCGTCATGGACCTGGTCAGGCGGCCCTGACGCGCACCCAGACAGCAGAACGAGGCTAAGAACGCCTATGATGACTGACCTGAAAACCATGCTGTCAGTCTCGCCGAACACGGTTAACCGGCGATGAAACGCAGCCGCAGCTTTAGCGAGGATTGCCTGAGCGGAGCGATGGCGAGCTTCAAACCGAAGCTGACAGGTTCGCAAGGCCAAGGGCCGCCCGCAGCTTTAGCGAGGATTGCCTGAGCGGAGCGATGGCGAGCTGCAAAAAAAAGGGTCGGCGCGCCTGCGTCGCACGCGCCGACCCATGTCTTCGCCGTCAATGCATGGGGTCAGGACAGGAAGACTAATGAGCCTTACCAGATTCCCCTGACACGTGCAAACGACCTATGTGCGGTTGTCGCCTAGAAGGTCAGGCGAATGACCAACCGGGCCACATGGCGGACGAAATCGTCCCGAATATCGGCGTCATACGCAAAGGTGAAGGTCGAATACTCCGAGCCTGCGCTTAATCCGAAACCAACCAGCGCACCGGAATTGGAAAGCTGTTCAGAGCGCAGGGTGAACGGGTTCCCGTCCTGGCCGAACTGGGCCGTGGTGTCGCCGCCCGAGCTTGAGAATTCGCCGCGATAGCCGACCCGCAGCGAGGGCGCCCACCAGGACACATCCGTGCCGAAGCGACGCGCCAGGGTCAACGTGCCCGAACCCAGAACCGTCGAGGAATCGCGGTCATCCACGATCAGCGCGAGACCGCTGATCGCGTCAGCATTACTGCCGGACGTGGTTTCGGTATAGCCGCTTTCAAACAGCGACAGATACGTCACAGCCGCCTCGGGACGCAAAACCCATGAGCCAAAGGCGAAATCGCGTCCGGCTTGCAGGCTGGCGGTGGCGTGCCAGCCGCTCCAGTCGGCGCTGGTCAGCGCGCTGAAATCACCAATGCGGATCTCGCGATCAGTTTCGAAATAATCGTAGCCGATGCCGATATTGCCCGAGATATCAAAACCGCCGAGATCCATCGCGGCATAGCCGCCGATCTGGCCGGTCAGAGACACCATGGGCTGGTCAAAGCCATTGGTTTCTTCGATTTCACTCGCGGCGCCGACAAGCTGAACGCCCACGGCGTAGAACGGACCCACCGGGCGATCGAGGCCAACGGCGATGCCGACGCCCTGACCCCGATAGCCTTCGGCCAGCGCTGAGCCGGAGCGGTCCGCGTAATAGCCGAATTCCTGGATCCAGACGCCCGCCAGATCATCCGGCGCGAGGCGCGCATTGCGCAAACGTCCCTGAAGGGCGCCGGCCGCGGCGTCATTTGACGCGAGCGCGAACTGGATGGCGCTGGCGGCGTATTCCGGCAGCAGCTGGTCATAGGCGCCATAAAACTGCTCTGCGTTGCGCAGGCTGGCGAAGGCCGCTCCCAGGCTCTCGACGGTCTCGAAAGCGGCGAGGGCTTCGTCATAGGCTGCGGCCTGGTTGGCGTGCATGCCCAGCTCGTCCGCCGTCTTGAGTTGAAGCGTGAGAATGATCTTGTTCTCGTCCTCGCTGGAGCGCTCCAGAGAGGCGTTATAGAGGAAGGGCGAATCAGACGTTGTCAGCGTGCCGGCCTCATCCGCCAAGGTCAGGTCGCCGGCGGAAACGATGTCAAAGACGCCGCCCTGGCCGATCATGTTGTCCAGTCCGACCGACAGCGACGAGCCTTCTTCAAAAGTGACTGATCCGGAGGCGTTGACGAAGGCGGCGGAGCGGTCTGCGGTGTCGATCGTGACCTGAAGCTCGCCGCCATTGCGGAAGACCGCATCGCGAAGCGCCAGGGCGTCGGTGCCTGTCAGACCGATCTGACCATTGGTGACATCCAGAACAAGATCACCGTCGGCATCGCTGACAGCGCCATTGAGCGTGGCGTTGTCGATGATCAGAACATCCGCCCCCAAACCGAAAGCAATGTCGCCATTCACGGCGCCAGCAAGGATTTCCACGCGGTCGTCACCATCGCCGAGCAGAATATGGCCATTGATGACCGGCGCGTTCAGCGCCTCGCCGTCAGCATCAAAGCCTTGCTCCTGAATAATGCTCAGGCCGCCATTATTATTGCGCGCATCGACAGCGATCAGATCAATATCATCGGCGGAATATGCGTCGTCGATATTGCTGACGAATGTGGTGATCACGCCTGTGTTGCGAATTTCTTCGAGGCTGTCGTCATTGGAACGGATGGCGACTGCGCTCTGACCGCCGCCGATCAGAGAGGCGGAAATCGTGCCG
Organism: Oceanicaulis sp. UBA2681; assembly: GCF_002354675.1. Lineage (NCBI taxonomy): Bacteria > Pseudomonadati > Pseudomonadota > Alphaproteobacteria > Maricaulales > Maricaulaceae > Oceanicaulis > Oceanicaulis sp. UBA2681. The sequence goes on from NZ_DEMB01000008.1 coordinate 29,788, forward strand.
GCCTCATTGAGGATGGAGCGGATCTGCGAATTCTCGTCGAGATCAATCGCAATCGCCTCACCGACGCCATAGGAGTCGTCAGCGAACCCGTCTGCAGCATGGCCCAGGGACGACGCGGCGCGGATCGTGCCGGCATTGTGAACCGTGTCCAGCTGGGCGCCTTCGCCGAAGTGCATGGCCACAGCGCGCCCGTCATAGGCGGTCGCGGAAACCGTAGCGACATTGGACAGGCCGCCAGCTCCGAGGATGACTGAACGCAGGACGCCGTTGTCATTGCGTCCGACAATAAGGAATGCGGTGGCGTCCTTGCCGTCGAAGATGCCGTTATTGCCGATCGTGCCTTCATTGACGACGCCGTACCCGAGCAGGTCTCCGTCATCATCGTCATCCGTCCGGTTGCTTGTGAAATCGTCAGGCAGGGCGACCTCGCCGATCACCATGTCGCCCGAGCCGTCTTCATCGGGACGGAACTCAACGGCGGCGCCGCCGCCGGTGTAGGCTTGAATGCTGCCAGCGGCCGAAATGAACACGCCATCAGCCACGGAGCCAGCGATCAGGAAGGCGGAACCTGAATCGAGATTGTCTGCGACGTCGCCGCGCTCGGCGGCTTCCGCTTCGCTTTCAAACAGCGCCATAAGGCTTTCGCTGTAGCGCGTCGACGTGCGGTAACCATAGGTCTGGATAAGGCCGGTCGCGCGGATGCCACCTCCCACGTCACCTTCAATGGCGACGCCTTCTCCACCGGGCGTCACGGCGGTCACAGCGCCGACTTGAACATCACCGGTGACGCCGCCTTCCAAAGAGATGGCGCGGCTGCCTTCACCGGTGACGCCCACGGACCCTCGAGAGATGAAATCGCCGTCCAGATTGGTGACCGCGCGGACGCCAAAGCTGTTCTGACCTTGAACAATCACGGAGCCGCTAGCCGAGATTGTGACGTTACCCGTCACCGCATCCTGGTTGGCGATGGGATTGAAGTCGGAGTCGACTGCGCCGATCAGAATGCCGGTCTTGTTCTGGTCCTGCGCGAAGGGGCCGTCGAATTCCTGATCCGGGTCATCGGCCTGACCGTCGCCATCTGTGTCGATCAGGTCGTCTGTTTCGCTATCGGTCGCATCGTCGCTGTCATCAAGCAGGATACGGCCATTGTGCACAAAATCGCCTTCGACGCCCGGATCCATCTGAACGCCGACCGCGCCGTCCACACTGACGGCGTTGCCGTCGGCGTCACGATCATTGATCTGGATGATCGCACCGTTGTCTGTCGTCAGATTGTTATTGGAATTGACGTGCACGGCCGGGGCTGGAGCGCCGATCAGCGTAACCCGCCCGTTCGTGCCGATGACGATGTTGTCGGCATTTCCAGCGCCGTCAGCGTCAGCCGTCTCGATTGGCTGGGTGCGTTCGTCGTTGATTTCCTCGTCCGCCCAGGACGGCGAAGCGATGAGGGCGGTCAGGGAAACGGCGGCGAAAAGGCTGCGGCGCATGCGTCAGTCTCCGGTCAGGCGCAGGTTCACAGCTTGTGAACCAAACGTGCGTCATCCCGTCTTTCTAGCCCATGGTTTTGCGCACGTCGACCATTGCAAGCCCGCGCGCCGCAGCCATTTTTTACGCTTGCTCCGAAACTGGCCCCCAAACAGGAGCGGCCGCCCTGGAAGTCTCCAGAGCGGCCGCTTAAAACTCAAGGCAGGCCTGAGCCTAGACTTTGTAATACATCTCGAACTCAACCGGGTGCGGATGGTGTTCGATGCGGGTCACTTCTTCCATCTTCAGATCAATGTAGGCGTCGATCTGATCATCATCCATGACGCCGCCCTTCTTGAGGAAGTCGCGGTCGGCGTCGAGTGATTCCAGGGCCTGACGCAGCGAGGAGCAAACGGTCGGGATGTCCTTGAGCTCTTCAGCCGGCAGATCATAAAGATCCTTGTCCATGGCGTCGCCGGGATGGATCTGGTTCTCAATGCCGTCCAGGCCCGCCATCAGCAGCGAGGCGAAGGTCAGGTACGGGTTCCCGGCCGGATCAGGGAAGCGGGTTTCGAGGCGCTTGCCCTTGGCGGACGGCACGTGCGGGATGCGGATGGAGGCCGAGCGGTTGCGCGCCGAGTAGGCGAGCAGAACCGGCGCTTCAAAGCCCGGCACCAGTCGCTTGTAGGAGTTGGTCGACGCGTTGGCGAACGCATTGATTGCGCGGGCGTGCTTGATGATCCCGCCGATGTAATACAGGCAAGTGTCTGACAGGCCTGCGTATTTGTCGCCAGCGAAAAGCGGGTTTCCGTCTTTCCAGATCGACTGGTGCACGTGCATGCCGGAGCCGTTGTCCGCATGGACCGGCTTGGGCATGAACGTCGCGGTCTTGCCATAGGCGGCGGCGACATTGTGCACGATGTATTTATAGGTCTGCATGCGGTCGGCCATCTCGGTGAGGGTGGAGAATTTCATCCCCAGCTCATGCTGCGACGGCGCGACTTCGTGGTGATGCTTTTCTGGCTGCAGGCCCAGCTCTTTCATCACCGACAGCATTTCAGAGCGCATGTCCTGTAGCGAATCAATCGGCGGAACCGGGAAGTAGCCGCCTTTCGGGCCAGGACGGTGGGCGAGGTTGCCGCCCTCCATTTTCACGCCGGAATTGTACGGGCCTTCATCGGAATCGAGCGCGTAGAAGGTGTTGTTCTGGGCGGTGGACCAGCGCACATCATCAAAGATGAAGAATTCCGCTTCCGGGCCAAAGAACGCCTTGTCGCCAATCCCTGAAGCGGCGAGGAAATTCTCGGCTTTCTTCGCGGTGGTGCGCGGGTCGCGGTTATACGCCTCGCCAGAGTCCGGCTCCAGAATGTCACAGACCACGGACAGGGTGGTTTGCTGGAAGAACGGGTCGATATGAGCCGTGCTCGTGTCGGGCATCAGCACCATGTCGGACTCGTTGATGGCTTTCCAGCCGCCAATGGACGAGCCGTCGAACATGGAGCCTTCTTCAAAGAAGTCTTCATCCACCATGTCCACGTCAAAGGTGACATGTTGCAGCTTGCCGCGCGGGTCAGTGAACCGCAGATCGACGAATTCGACGTCTTCGTCCTTGATTTGCTTGAGAATCTTGTCAGCAGACATGGTAGGGTCCTTATGGCTGGCTGTGGGTGCTGGCGGGCGATGTCTTGCGGGGGTCAGATGGCGTCGTCATCGGTCTCGCCGGTGCGGATGCGGATCGCGCCTTCCACCGGGAGAATGAAGATCTTGCCGTCGCCGATGCGCCCGGTCTGGGCGGCGGTCTGGATCGCCTCGACGGCGGCCTCGACGCGATCATCGGGAATGACCAGTTCGATTTTGATCTTGGGCAGGAAGTCCACGACATATTCTGCGCCGCGATACAGCTCGGTATGCCCTTTTTGACGTCCGAAGCCCTTGGCTTCGGTGACGGTCAGGCCTTGAAGCCCGATCTCTTGCAGGGCTTCCTTTACGTCGTCCAGCTTGAACGGCTTTATGATCGCTTCGATTTTTTTCATTCGGGGCCTCCGCTCACCGGATGGACGCTAACTGTCGCGCCGAACGCCGCAAGTCGGAGCAAGGTCGCAGGGATGCGCAAAACTCGCATTGCTCGATTTTGCAGCGCCGATGCTCGATACTGATGCGAATTTGAAGGATAGCTCTGACAATGTCTGATCACCCCCACGCCATCCTCAGCGTCTCCGCCATGGGACGGGCGGATTCCCATGCGGTCTCGCAAGGCGTGTCTGGCTCGGTCTTGATGCAAAACGCCGGGGAGGCTGTCGCCCGGGCCATCCGTCAGAACTGGTCGCGGCGCCCTGCGGCGGTGCTATGTGGTCCTGGCAATAATGGCGGCGATGGCTGGGTCATCGCGCAGTGTTTGTCCAAAGCGGGGTGGCCCGTCAGCATCTTTACGCTGGCTGATGTCTCTGACCTGAAAGGGGATGCGGCCTGGGCGGCAAAAGGCTGGAATGGTCCTGTCCGCCCGCTTGGCGCCTGCCAGCTTGATGACTACGCCCTGATTGTGGATGCGCTGTTCGGCGCGGGGCTGAACCGGCCGCTTGAGGGAGATGCTGCGCGGCTGGCGCAAGACAGTCAGTCCTTTGGCGGCGTCTGTGTCGCTGTCGACACGCCCAGCGGCTTGTCCGGCGATATGGCGGCTTTACAGGGACCGGTGTTTCGCGCGGATCTGACCGTCACCTTCCATCGGTACAAGCCGGCGCATCTGTTATCGCCGGGGCGAGCGCTCTGTGGAGAGCTCATCGTGAGCGGCATCGGCATTCCTGATGGCTGGATCCGAGCGGCCGCGCCGTGCGCGACAGTGAACCATCCTGACCTCTGGCGAGTTCCGGGCGCGCGCTTGGATCGTGACGCCCACAAACATAGCCGCGGACGCTTGTGCGTGCTGGCGGGCGGGCGCGGCGCGACGGGCGCGGCTCGACTGGCGGCGCGGACCGGGCAAATTGGCGGCGCGGGTTTCGTAACGGTCCTCTCCGGACAGGGGGCGCTTAATGAGATCGCGTCCGCTTCAGACAGTCTTGTGGCGCGGCGGTACGAGGCTGAGCAGCCGTTCGGCGAAGTGCTCGAGCAGCACCGCGCCAGCGCCGTCGTGATGGGGCCTGGCGCCGGGATCAGCGCGCGTTTGAAGGCGCAAGTGCGGTCAGCCTGCGCGTTCAAGGCTCCACTGGTGCTGGATGCTGACGCCTTGAGCGTGTTCGAAGACGCGCCGGACGCCTTGTTTGAAGGCCTGCATGCGGACTGCGTCCTGACCCCGCATGGCGGAGAGTTCGCGCGGCTCTTTCCAGACCTCACAGAGGCGAAGCATGCAGGCAACAAGATCGAACGCACGCGAGAGGCCGCCCGGCGTTGCGGGGCGGTGGTGGTGTTCAAGGGCGCGGATACGGTGATCGCTACGCCGGATGGCGAGGCTTGGGTGAATGTTCACGCCAGCGCGCGTCTGGCGACGGCAGGGACGGGCGATGTGCTGGCCGGACTGATCGGCGCATTTCTGGCGCAAGGCGCACCGACGCATGAGGCGGCCTGTGCGGCGGTTTATATTCATGGCGATGCGGGACGGCGCCTTGGGCCGGGCGGGACGGTGGACACGGTTCTGACTTGTCTGCCGCAGGCGCTGGACGCTGTTTCACAGGCGCAAATTCGCAAGGCGGCTCTGCAGCGATTGAACCCACACATGGTGTAGCAAGCGAGCGCGCAGACGCGTATAGCTCTGACACGACTCCTTCAGAGCAGATAGATCCATCATCGCCATGTCCGACACAGAAAAGCTTTCCTCGACCGACGCAGACGCGCTGGAATTTCACCGCGCGAGCCCGCCGGGCAAGGTGGCGATGATTCCGACAAAGCCGATGGCGACCCAGCGTGATCTGGCGCTGGCCTATTCGCCGGGCGTGGCGGCGCCGGTGCGAGCGATCGCGGAAAACCCGGATGCGGTCTATGATTACACGTCCAAGGGCAACACCGTGGCGGTGGTCTCCAACGGCACGGCGATCCTGGGTTTGGGCAATCTGGGCCCCGCAGCGTCAAAGCCGGTGATGGAAGGCAAGGCGGTCCTGTTCAAACGCTTTGCGGACATTGACGGCTTTGATCTGGAGATCAATTATACAGATCCTGACAAGTTCGTCGATTGCGTCGCCGGGTTCGGCGACAGCTTTGGCGGCATCAACCTTGAAGACATCAAGAGCCCGGAATGCTTCGAGATCGAGGCGCGCTTGCGCGAAAAGCTCGATATTCCGGTGTTCCATGATGATCAGCACGGGACCGCGATTATCGCTGCGGCGGGGCTGATCAACGCCTGTCATCTGACGGACCGCAAGTTTGAAGACATCAAGCTGGTGCTCTGCGGCGCCGGCGCGGCGGGCCTGTCGGTGCTGGAGCTGGTGAAGTCCCTGGGCGTGCAGCACGATAATGTCACCGTGGTGGATGTGAACGGCGTGGTTCATACGGGCCGCAACGATCTCCATGACCGACTGGCGCAACATGCTCGTGAAACGGACCTGCGCACCCTTAAAGAGGCGATGGTGGACGCGGACGTGTTCCTGGGCCTGTCGGCGGGCGGCATTGTCAGCCAGGACATGGTGAAGTCCATGGCGGCCGATCCCATACTTTTCGCCATGGCGAACCCGACGCCTGAAATCATGCCCGACGAAGTCCGCGCGGCGCGCTCGGACGCGATCGTGGCGACTGGGCGCTCTGATTTTCCCAATCAAGTCAATAACGTGCTCGGATTTCCTTATATTTTCCGCGGCGCGCTGGACGTGCGCGCCCGGACGATCAATGAGGAAATGAAGCTCGCGGCCGCGCGCGCCCTGGCCGATCTCGCCCGTCAGGACGTGCCGGACGAGGTGTCGACCGCCAACAAGTCAGACAGCGGTTTGCGCTTTGGCCGCGATTACATCATCCCGTCGCCGTTTGATCCGCGCCTGATCAGCTTTGTGCCGCCCTATGTGGCGCGGGCCGCGATTGAAACCGGGGTCGCGCGCATTCCGATCGAGGATGAAGAGAAATACCGCCAGTCGCTGGCGCGTCGCCTGGATCCGACAGCCGCCCTGCAACAGCGCGTCACCCAGGCGATTTCGGGCTCGGACAAGCGTATCGTGTTCGCCGAAGGCGAAGAGCCGAGCGTGATACGCGCCGCCTTCGCCTTCCAGTCCCAAGGTTTGGGCAAAGCTGTGCTGGTGGCGCGCGAAGAGATCGCCCGCGCCAACATGCGCACGCTCGGACTGCCTGACGACGTGCTGGAAATCCAGAATGCGCGTCTGTCAGATCGCAACGCCGACTATGCGGACTGGCTCTACAAGCGTCTTCAGCGTCAGGGCTATCTGCGCCGTGACGTGCAGCGTCTGGTCAATAACGACCGCAACGTCTTCTCCGCCTGCATGCTCAAATTCGGCGACGCAGACGGCATGGTGACGGGCGTCACCCGCCATTTCACCAACACGATGAGCGATATCCGCCTGGTGCTGGATCCGGCGCCGGGGGGGCGTGTGATCGGCCTGACCGTGGCGCTGGCGCGCGGCAAGATGCTGGTCATTGCCGACACCAACGTCACTGAATTCCCGGATTCTGACGGCCTGGCCGAGATCGCCGTCGGCGCCGCTCACGCCGCGCGCCGGCTGGGCCTCGATCCGCGGGTGGCGTTCATGAGCTATTCCACCTTCGGCAACCCGCCGGGCGAACGGACCAGCAAGGTGCAAAGCGCGGTCAGCAAGCTTGATAAGCTCGATCTTGATTTCGAGTATGAAGGCGAGATGGCGGTTGATATCGCGCTCGATCCCAATCATCGCGAGCGCTATCCGTTCTCGCGCCTGTCAGACGCCGCAAACGTTCTGGTGATGCCGGCGGTGCACTCCGCCTCCATCGCGGCGCGCTTGCTGAAATCCGCGGGCGGCGCGACGGTGATTGAAGGGCTGTTGATCGGGCTTGAGCAATCGGTTCAGGTGGCGCGGGTCGGATCTAACGTGTCTGACATCGTCAATCTGGCCGGGCTAGCCGCCTATGATCTCAATCACACGCCGTAAACTGAACTTATAGCCCAGAGCTTTAACGCCTTGGCGCTAGAGTGCTCTTCTGTTTTCAGGGAGGGGCGCTCATGCGTACGCACATCAGAACACTCACCGTGCTCGGCTTCGGCTTGCTTGGCTGCGGACATGCGGCTGCACTGTCTGGTGACGACCCTCTGCAGGGCCAGGTGTGGGAGGTGGTGATCTCCTCAGACGCGGCCGTTTATCATGAGGATTTCACCATTGAGCTTCGTTTTGATGACAATTGCATCGCGATGAGCAGCTCTGATGCGGATCTCGACTTTGAAGACTGCGGGTCGCAATTTGCGCTGACTGAGGCTGATGAAAACGGTTACACTTACGCCTTCAGCTATGACTTCCCATACGCCTACATCTTTGCTGTGCAAGCTGGGTTTTCCTCAAACACCATTCATGAGACTGGCCATGCGCAAGGCGATGCCGATTGCGCCGGGTTTGATCTGATGGAGGTGGGTGAAACGCGCTCCGAGCTCTGTGGTCTGCCTGAGCTGACGGTCGAACAGGACTACGCCCATCCGCGCTACAGCTCGATCACCCGGATGCAATAAGGTTCACGGGCGCCTTTCAGCCCGGAAGCCAATAGATGTGAACAGACCTTTTCCATGAAAGACATGGATCAGCGCCATAGGGCGTCCTACCTATGGGGCTGATCTGATTCCTTGGTCTTCCCGAAAGCGTTCGCATGGCTTCCACCCGCGCCTCCAATGATCTGACGCAGGGGCCGGTCTTCGGTCATATCCTGCGCCTGGTCGCTCCGATGAGCTTCGGCATCCTCGCCATGATGCTGGTGGGGGTGATCGACGCCTATTGGGTGGGCAAGCTTGGAACGGACCAGCAAGCCGCCGTCCAGTTCGTCTTCCCCGTCTCCATGCTGGTGATGAGCATCTCCATCGGTCTCGGGGCCGGGGCGGTGTCGGTGGTGGCGCGCGCGGCCGGACGTGGCGACGGCGAGTCCACTCGCCGCGTGGCGACAGACGCCATCACTCTGTCTTTCATCGTCGTGCTTCTGGTCAGCGTGCTGGGCATTCCTTTGATCGGTCCGGTCTTCCGGGCGATGGGCGCGACGGACGCGATGATGCCCTTCGTGCACGAATACATGACGATCTGGTTTGCGGGCGCGGTCTTCATGGTCGGCCCCATGGTGGCCAGCAATCTGTTGCGCGCCATGGGCGACGCCATCGTGCCGAGCGTGATCATGATCATCGCAGCCTTCATCAATATGGTGCTGGATCCGATCCTGATCTTCGGCCTTGGCCCCATCCCGGCGATGGAAGTCACCGGCGCGGCGCTGGCGACGCTGATCGCCAACATGGCGGTCTTCGTCATCGCCATGGGCGTTCTGGTGTTTCGGGAGAAACTGATTGATTTCAGCTGGCCCGGCTTTGACACTCTGTTCTGGAACTGGCGTGAGATCGCACGGATCGGCGCGCCGGCTTCAGGCTCCAACATGATCGGACCTCTGGCCAACACACTCGTCTTTGCGGCCATCGCTCCGTATGGCGAGCCCGCCGTGGCGGGTCTGGGCGTGGGCATGCGGGTTGAGGCGCTGGCGCTGATCCCGCTGTTCGCCCTCTCAGGCTCCATCGGTCCCATCACCGGTCAGAACGGCGGCGCCGGGTTAAATGACCGGGTGCGCGAAGCCTTCGTGAAATCCTTCATCTTCTGCTGGGGCTGGGGCGCGTCCATGGCGGTCTTATTGTTGCTGGCGGGGCGGTTTCTGGCGCCGGTCTTCCTGCCGTCTGAAGACGGGCAGGCCATGGCCGTGGCCTATTGGGCGATCGCGCCGTTCGCCATGGGCGGCTATGGCGTGGCGATGGCCGCTGCGGCGGGCTTCAACGGCCTCGGGCGTCCGTTTCTGGGCGTGGCGTGCAATGCGTTCCGCGGCCTGGTCCTGATCATACCCTTGAGCTGGCTTGGCGGGTTTCTGGGCGGCGCCAACGGCGTCATCTGGGGCTTGTTCACCGCCAATCTGATCGCCGGCCTGCTGATCGGGTTTCTGGTGCTCAGATATGCGCCCCTGACCGCCAAAGAGGGCGGCAAGCGCTAGACGGTGATGGCCAGAGCGGATGTGGCCGAGGGGCTGCGTTCCAGAAGCTTTGTCTGCAGGTCAACGCTGATCAGGGCGTCCTGCACATCACGCTTATAGTCAAAGACATCGTCTTCAAGCTCGCCCAGATCGTCTTCAAGGGCTTCGAAGGCGTCAGCGCGGTCTGAGTCGCGCGCCTGGAAGGCCGCCTTGATCTTCGCGGTCTCAAACAGCTCGCGGATCTTGCGGGTCAGGCCGTCGACCTTGTTGACGAAGTCCTCATCGCCTTTCAGCCCACCCTTGCGCGCCTCCAATCCCTCCCGCGACGGCGCCGGGGCAGCTGGGGCGAGGGTGTCATAGCGACCCGGCTCAATGACGGGCGCTGGGTGATCCTTCACGGGGGCGGTCGGTTCTTGAGCGGGAACGGCAGGCGTGGCGTCACCTTCGGAACGTTCCGGGTCCGCGGGAGCCTCTGTCGCGTCTGAGGCCGTCGTCTTTGCGGATGCAGGCGCTGGCGCGCGGGTCAATCCGCCGCTCAGTTGCGCGGCGTCGCCGCCTGCGTCCTTATAGGCTTTGAGAGCCGTATTCAGCTCCTTGACCAGATGGCGCAAGGCCTTGGCCATGCCTTCAGGGTTTTCGGCATATAGCGGCTTGACCAGTTTGAGCTGTTCTCGCACGGCTTCGACGCGTTCGCGCGCTCGGTTCTGTGCGGCCTGGCGGGCTGTCTCGGGGGCGTTTCTGAGCGCTTCCAGCGTGGCGCTCAAGGAATCGCGGATCTCGGAGTTTTCAGACGGCGTGTCTGTGTCCGCATTGGCGGCCGCAGCATCCCGACGCCATAACCCGCCAGCCTGTGAGGCTGAGGTCTGAAGAGTCTGGCTCTGGGCAAGCAAGGCGACAGTCATGAACGGCTCCATGAAGAGACGAGATCATGCCAGATCGAGATTAAAACTCTGCTATCTGCGCCTTAGACCCGCGTCAGAACCATTCCCAGCTCGGCCTTGCCGTTCAGTCCGCCATGCGGGTAGGGACGCGGTTCGGCCTCGGGCCAGCGCCAGCGGTCTTCGGTGAACAGGGCGCGCATGGCGTCAAGGCCGCAGCCATAGGGTGGGCCGCCCAGCTCGGACTTCTGCATGAACAGCGCCAGCAAAAGCCCGCCCGGTTTGAGACTGGCATGGGCCATGGCTTCATAGTCATCGCGCTTTTTGGGATGGATGGCGCACAGAAAGGTCTGCTCGTACAGCACATCAACCTGCGTTTCCGGGCGCCAGGCGAGGGCGTCCGTTTCTATCGCCTGCGCGTTGACGCTTGCGCTTTCAAAGCGCGACTTTTGCCAGGCGATGGCGCTGGGCGCGATGTCCGTGGCGATGACGCTCAGCCCCTGTTGCGCCAGAAAGACAGGTTCTTCGCTGCGCCCGCATCCGGGGGTCAGGACAGTCTGACCAGGCTTCAGAACGCCTGAATCAATCCAGTCGATCAAGGCCGGGTGGACGCCCTGTCGCTCCCAGGGGGCGTCATCGGCCTGAAACCGCGCTTCCCAGTCAAAACTGCTGCGGTCTTCTGATTGAGGAGCGTCGGCGGGGCGGTCAGTCGTCATGGCGCGATCTCTCGTAATGAAAGCTGCAGACATGATGAAGCGCTGACCTGTGACGTCCAGATGCAGACGCAGGTCTGGCGCCGGGTGTTGATCTGTCTCGCGACGGCAAAGGCAGATTGACCGCAGCATGACGTAAGAGCTAATTCTGCGGCCTGCCCTGCCTGTGCGGGTGTGGCGGAATTGGTAGACGCGCTGGTTTTAGGTACCAGTGTCTTATGACGTGGAAGTTCGAGTCTTCTCACCCGCACCACTTCTTCTTTGCAAAGAAATCCTCGCTGAAGCTGCGGGCGGGCGTTCGCCCTTGCGAACCTGTTGGGTTCGGTTTCCCATGATGATCAAGCCGGTCGGGCTTTCGGTCCTCGCTTCGCTGCGGGCGGCCTTCGGCCTTTGCGAACCCGTTGGGTTCGGTTTCCGTTTTATACGGAGTTGGCCCTGATCCAGATACGCGTCGGGCGCTGGAGGGGGAGACTCCAGCGCCCGATGATCGTGTCAGCGATGTACCGGTCTAGCGGCGCGTAGCGATGATCCAGACGGCGTGAATGATGCCGGGGATATAGCCGAACAGGGTCAGGACGATGTTCAGCCAGAAATGAAGGCCGAGGCCGACCTGGAAGAAAACGCCGAGCGGCGGCAGAAGAATGGCCAGGATCAAACGCAGAATGTCGCCGCCAGTGGCAGTGGATTGAGTGCTCATGAGAAGCTCCTATACAAATGAATAAAGATCAGGACGCGTTGGACGCGCTGAGGAACAGGGACGTGTCGCGGCCCGCCAGGGCGTTGATCTGGGCGTCGTTAACCGTGGTGGCCACGGTCCACCCGCTGGGCTGGTCATAGTCAAACTGCAGCGCATTCACAGGGATGCGGCCATCCAGTTCGCCTACCGCACGCCAGCCCGTATTTTCAAAATGAACCGCCATCACGGCGCCGGCTTGACTGATCTCCAGATCATCAATCGCGATGCCGGGCGCAGAGGCGCTCACATCAATCGCCTCGCCCATGAGGGCGCGCGCGGACTGGGCGCCGTCATATTCCGTAGCCCAGCTCAGGCCGATCGGCTCGTACCCGCCGCCTTGCGCCAGCATGTCAAATTCTGCTCGAGTGATGTCGACGCGCAGCATCTCGTTACCGGGAGCGCCCGCCAGATAAACAAGGTCCGCAGCGATCGCGGCGTCACCGTCCAGCCAGTTGGGGTTGTCGACCACGACCGCGTGCAGATTACCCGCTTCATCCACCAGCAAATCCTTGATGGCGACGTCGCCATCCGTGAAAGCCAGACGCGACTGCAGAAGGGTCGAGGCCAGATAGTAAGCCTTGCCGTCAGCGGTCTCGTGGATCAGCGTGTTCTGAGGTGCATCAATGTTTTGTGTGAAGGCGGTCGCCGAAATTCCGGCCAGAGCCGCGATCGCGGTCAGTGTCATGGCGGTCTTCATCGGCAGGGCCTCCTTCTTGTTTATTCGGGCTTGGTATAGAAACGTGTCATCGGCTGACCGGTTCCCGGTTTTCTCAGAGGGCCGGGATGACCGTTAAGAAAACAGAGCTTGCCGAAGATCGTACGAACTGGGCCGAAGACCGCACTCTGATGGCGAGTGAACGCACTTTCGCCAGCTGGCTTCGCACGGCGTTGGCGGCGATCGGCGTGGGGTTGGGCATGCAGGTCGTGTTCGACAGCTTTGAACCCACATGGGTCGCCAAGCTGATCTCCAGCCTGTTCATGCTTCTGGCTGTGGGATTGATCGTGATGGGACGATTGCGCGACCGGGCGGTTGCGCGCTCACTCAGCGCACATTGTCTGGAGGGGCGATCTGTCTGGTTGGGAGAGGTCGTGTCGGCCGGCCTGGGGCTCGGCGCGATGGGCGCTGTGCTCGTGATCTGGCTGGTCTAGCTCACCAGGCCTGACGATAAGTCAGCCCGAGGAAATCCGATTGGGCGTCCCAGCTGTTCTCACCAAAACGGATTTCGCGTTTTTGCCGGATATAGCCCGCGGTCACTGCGCCATGGTCATTGAGCGACATGCCCACGCCGGCGAAGCCGTCCGCCACACCGATTTCACCGGCCACGCGGGTGAGAGCGCTGACGCCGCCGCCACCCGGACGCATGATCACCGTCTCCTGGTCATAGGAGACGATCAGGCTGAGCCGGGAGATCGACCGGAAGGCGAGGGGGCTGGTCTCCAGCTCAAGACCCACGCCGAAGGCTGACAGCTCGTCGCTGTCCTGGCGGCTTTCGTTTTGCGCGGAGAGGGTTGGGATCAGAGACGCATGCTCGTCGCCGCCAAGCGGAATGGACCAGGCGCTGTCGCTGGTCTCGCCGAATTCCGCCTGCAACTGCTCAGTAAAATTACGCAGCACAGGATCGGGAATATGCGCGTCAGAGGACGCCTGCACGCTCGAAGTCGATGCAGTCTGCAAGACAAGCAAAGCAGCGGTTGCTACGAACATGACGTCCTCCCAATTCAGTCTGTAATAATAACGCCGAACGGGGGGAACAGTTCCAATTCACCTGCTTCAACAGGAGGCGTGGCGACTATTGTCCGTCGCGCAACGCCTTGATCAGTTCGTCCTTGGTCATATCCGAACGTCCTTCAATGCCGATCTCCTGGGCGCGGTCGTACAGCTCGTCTTTCGTCCAGTCCTCATAGGGTTTATGTGCGCCGCCTTTCGCGGCCGCGTCGTCATCATCAGACGCCTGGGCGTTGGCGATACGGGCGGCTTTGGATTTCGACGCGCCGTCCTCGCGCAGGGCTTCATAGGTTTCGTCGTCCTTCACAGACGGGCCATGGCCCTTGGTCATTGCTCATCCCTTTCCTGGGTCTGTGTTGATGCGGCGGGGTCGATCACCGAGCCGTCTTCGCGGGCGATCATCAAAGTGCGCGTGGGATAGGCGAACTCGACTCCTTCCTCGGCGAACTTGCGGACAAGCGCGAGATTCACGGCGTGTCGCACATCCATGAAGACGGCGTAGTCCATGCTCTGTGCGTGACAGACGATCTCGAATTCCAGAGCGCTGTCGGCGAACCGGGCGAAATGGGCGCGCTCAAAGCGAGCCTGATCGGTTTGCTCGATAATGGATTTGATCCATCCGGGGATCTGCTCAAGCTGATCCGCCCCGGTCTGATAGGTGACGCCAATCTGAAACAACCAGCGCCGCTCATCCAGCCGTTGGTAATTGCGGATCGTCTCGTCGAGCAGATTGGTGTTCCGGATGACGACCTCTTCGCCCGATAACGAGCGCAAGCGTGTGGTCTTCAGTCCGATCTTGCTGACCGTGCCCAGAAAGTCGCCAAACTCGATGAAGTCATCGCGCTGAAAAGGTTTATCAAACAGGATCGATATGCCGGCGAACAAGTCACTGAAAAGGCCTTGCGCGGCCAGACCGATCGCGATGCCGCCAATCCCAAGCCCTGCAATCAGGGCGGTGATGTCCACGCCCGCGTTATCAAGCAGAACCAGCAGTGCGGCGGACCAGATGAAGGTGCTGATCGCCCATTTAATGATGGCGATGCCGTTCCAGACCGCGCTGCGGCTGTCGGCGCGTTTGAGAGCGCGGCGTTGCACCAGATCGATGGCCAGGCCGCGCACAATAGCGGCGACCTGTATGATCAGTACAAGCCCGAGCACATACCAGACGGCGTCCTGCACGCTTTTGGGCGAGGGGGTCGCGCTTAGCCCAACACTGGCGCCGAGAACCAGGAACGTCATGGCTGACATGCGATCAGCGGAGCCCAGAAACACATGAGCCAGACTACTCTGACCGGTGCGTTGGCGCGCAAATGACACGCCCCATTTGATCAACAGGGCGATGATTGTCACCGCTAGGGTGATCGCAAGCGCCAGAGTGACCGATTGGGTGTCTTCGGTGATCCAGTCCAGAAGTTCGACAAAAGCCGTGCGGCCTTGCTGTACGACGCCCTGGACGTTCTGTTCAACAGAACTGAGGGCCTCTGACGCTGATGAATCCTGAGGTTGGGTCATGACAGGTCCCCGCGCATGAAAAAGCGGACCCGCAGGCCCGCTTTTCCAATAGAAGTTGAGCCTATTGCTCGGCGATGATGGCGTTGAGCATCCAGATCGCTTCTTCGTGCCAGCTCATGCGTTCAATCAGCATGTCGGCGGTGACGAAGTCTTTCTTGTCTTCGCACCATTCGATGGCGGCGCGCATGGATTTCACCGCCGTGCGGTGGTCCTCCACCAGCATGCGCACATGCGCGTCCGCGGATTGTTCCAGGTCGTAATCACGGATCTCGGACAATTCGCCGTATTTTCGATAGGAGGCGGGGGCTTTCTCACCCAGGGCGCGGATCCGCTCGGCAAGCTCGTCGATGGCGCGGTAGAGGTTCTCGTAATGCTCTTCCGTGAGCTTGTGCAGGCTGTAGAAGGTCGGGCCGACCACATTCCAGTGCACGCCTTGGGTCTTGATGAACAGCATGTAGCTGTCGGCGAGAACTTTGCCGAGCGCGCCCGCAATTTCGGCGCGGTCTCCTGGCTCGATACCGGCTTTCGGTGCGAAGGCGGCGGTTTTGGACGCGA
>NZ_DEMB01000008.1:45679-75547 GCF_002354675.1 Oceanicaulis sp. UBA2681
GGGCGTTGATTGGGGGACTGTTTGATATTGAAGGAGCTACCCATGCTGAGACTGGCCCTTGGATTTTTCGTCGTCGCCCTGATCGCGGCCCTGTTCGGTTTTGGCGGCATTGCAGCTGGCGCGGCCTCGATCGCGCAAGTCCTGTTCTTCGTGTTCCTGGTGCTGTTCGTCGTGTCGCTGCTGTTTGGCGCGCTGCGCGGACGATCTCCCCGAGCCTGAACCAGGCGACCCTAACAAGTTCGGCGGCGTCATCGCCGCCGGACTTTGCCTTACCCGCTTAACAAACAAGGATATTTGATCATGAAAAAGTATGCCCCGCTGTTCATCGCCCCGTTCTTCATGGCCGCTGCGGCTTGTTCTGACGGCCCTGCTGAGAATGCTGGCGAAAACATGGACGAGGCGGTCGAGGACGTGACTGGTGAGGACCAGGACATGTTCGAGGAAGCCGGCGAAAACATGGATGACGCGGCCGATGACGCCGAAGACGCCATCGAAGACGCGACCGACGAGCCGTCTCGCTAACTCGTCTCTTTCGCCCATCACAACCTTCAGAAATAAAGGAGAGCGACATGGCACGCGCCACTGCTAATTCCGACGTTACGACTGAAGAACTCAAAGCCGATCTGGATTCGCTGCGTGCGGATATGGATCAATTGGTGGGCGATCTGTCCAAGATCGTTCAGCAAAGCGGGGAATCTGGCGTCAAAGTCGGGCGGTCTGCAATTGAGGACGGCCTGGACGCCGCTGAAGAAGCCCCCGATCAACTGCGGGAACTCATTCGCGAGAACCCGCTTGGCGCCTGTGGCGCCGCGATCGGCGCAGGCTTTCTTGGCGCCTTGCTGATGCGTCGCTAGGAGACGCGCTGTGAACGTGCTTCTGATAGCTATCGCGCTTATCGGGCCCGTGCTCGGCGCAGTGTTCGCCACTCATGCGGGATGGAGCTGGGCGTCAACCCAGTACTCCCCATGGGTGGCCAGCGCGCTGGTCGGCGCCTTTTATGCGTGCCTGGGTTCAATCGCTGCGGCGACACTGTTGTGGAAAGCCAAGACGAGCAAGCCCCCAGCCCAGACACCTACGAGTTCAGCGTCGCCTCTGGCGCTGGTCGAGACCGCAATGAAACGTAAGCCGCTGCAAACAACGGCAGCCTTGATGGGACTGGGCGCGCTTCTGGCTCGTAAGCCGAAGCTTGCCCTGTCAGCCCTCTCAAAGTTTGCGGCCTCCAGTTAAAGGGTCTTCCCTTGTCGAAAAAAAATGATCAGGAGCTGCGCGCCAAACGATTTGCGGCGCGCAGCGAAATTGCGTCTAAAACCCTGTATTCCATCATTGCCGAGACGGGTAAGGAGGAGCTTCTGCGCCCCTCCAGCTCGCTTCTGTATTCCGCGCTCACAGCGGGGCTCGCCATGGGCGCGTCCGTATTGCTGATGGGGGCGATCGAGCGGGCGGTCGGCGATGCCAGCTGGAGCTATCTGGCCATCGCGGTCGGCTACCCGGCCGGCTTTCTTCTGATCGCCATGGCGCGTATGCAATTGTTTACGGAAAACACGCTGACAGCCGTGTTGCCGGTGACCAAGCATCGCCGGTGGAGATCCGTGCGCCTGTTGATGAGGCTCTGGGCCATTGTGTTGTTCGGCAATCTGGTCGGAGCTGTCTTTATCGGCGCCATGCTCAGTCATGTGACCGAGCCGGACCTGTTTGACGCCATGGTCACTGCGTCATCGCATATCACCCATCGCGACATCGTGGGCAACTTCATCGCTGCGCTGCCCGCCGGTTTCCTGATCGGCCTCATGGCCTGGTCGCTGCCCGGGTTGCCCTATGAAAAGCTCGGGGCCGTTTTCATCGTCACGTATCTGGTTGGAGCAGGGGGCTTTCCGCATATTGTTGCAGGTACGGTCGAGGCGACGGTTCTGATCGTTGCCGGGACTTGGGGTGTGGGAGACGCGATCAGCTTCATTATTCCGGTGTTGATCGGCAATACGCTTGGCGGGGCCGCTCTGTTCGCGGGTCTGGCGTACGGTCAGGTGCACGAAGAAGTCGAATAAGAAGAGGACGGTCTGGAACCTTGTGGGGCGCCAGGCGTTGATGAAGTGTCCCGGCCCCTGACGGGATGTGAAAATCGCGCTGTACGGTCGATCCTCCCCCTGACCACCGCTTTCAGCGTCAATCGAAGCCGTCCTCTTTCAGAGGGCGGCTTCTTTTGTTTCCGGGTGATAGGCGCCGCAACAGTTTTCGAGCTTTAAAGGCTGACGCGTCGCGCTTCGTGGTGCGTCCTGCCTGGACGCTGCCTCTGGAATTGTCTGACAGACGGGGACGGTGGGCCGCCAGGATTTATAACGCATTTTAGAGGCTGAGACGGACACTGATTATGGTGACGACGAGGATTGGCCGCGCATCTGTCGCCTGTCTGTCGCTCTCATAAAAAAGGGGCGCGCCGTAGCGCGCCCCAGTATTCAGGCTGGTCAGGCCTTGGTCACTTAGCGCCCGTCGAGATAGGCCCCAGCATTCACAGGGGGTTCCTCCAGAATCTCGACATCATCGGCGGTCAGATCGGCTGACACGGTCCAGCCGGCGTCAGCGGTGTAGCCCAGTTCGAGAGCCTGAAAATCAACGCGCCCGACTTCGCCGCCGAAACCCAGAAACCCGCCGTCGCGAATAATGGCGTATTCAGTGACGCCCTGAGTCGTGAACTCCAGGTCTTCAAGGTGGGCGATGGTCTCGCCGGCGCTGTTCTGGATATCAGCGCCAGTCAGGTCGCTGTAAAACAGATCCCCGTCTTCACGCTGGTCCTCGACAGACACCATGAAGGGGCTGTCATTGATGACTTCGGCGTCATCCAGCTGTGCATCCGTGATGGATGCGGTCACAACCAGTTCGCCTTCTGAGTTGTGAGACAGGTTTGCGGCCACGGTGGACACCGCCACTTCCTCATCGAAGAGGCCCAGAAAGCCGCCGCGGGAAATGATCAGCGCTTCGGGAGCGCCGGCGTCGCTCATGCGGATGTCAGTGATCGCGGAAGCGCCATTTGCGTATTGCAGGTCGGCTCCGACAACGTCAGACGCTTTAACGGTCTCCGTCATCATGGCGGCTTCGGCGTGAGTCTCCGTCTCCGTATGCGCCATCGCGTCCTGGGCTTGCGCCGTTGCGAGAGCGGTTGTGGAAATCAGAGCGATCGAGGTGGTCAGCATCAGCTTGTTCAACATAACGTTTCCTTTTTGCTAGCGATCAATTCGAACGCAATAAGTAAACGTTGAGGCGCTGAGTGTGTTCCAAAATATAGTTTGACTATTTCGCGAAGTTATTATGTTCAAGTGACTTTGTTTCGACACAATTGGAACTTGGGCGCACAAAAAACGCCGAGGCAGGGCCTCGGCGTTTTGATTGGAAGTGAAGCGAGATTTACTCTGCCGCAACAGCGTCCTTATCGAAGAAAAACAGCGCCTGGCTCATGGTGGCTGTTACGGTTTCCGGCATGAAGGGCTTGGTGATGAGATAAGTCGGTTCAGGCCTTTCGCCGGTCAACAAGCGCTCAGGGTAGGCTGTGATGAAGATCACGGGCAAATTCATCTCGCCCATAATATCTTTGACGGCGTCGATCCCTGAGCTGTCGTCAGCCAGCTGAATGTCAGCGAGAACCAATCCCGGCGGTGATTTTTTGGCTAGCTCAACCGCCTGGTCCCGGGTGCGGGCCACGCCGGTCACCGTGTGCCCCGCATTTTCCACGATGGCCCGCAGGTCGAGGGCGATGACGGGCTCATCTTCAATGATCATGACTCGCGTGGCGAGCCCGGCGTTCAGCTCCTGTTGCGCGGAAATCAGCAAAGCCTGAGCCTCACTGTCATCAATGCGCAGAATGGAGGCCACGTCTTCGATGGAAAATCCTTCCACGGACGTCAGCAACATGACTTGCCGGGCCTTCGGGGTGACGTAAGCCAGAGGATTCTGGCGTTCCCCGTCTTCCGTCACGTCCAGCTGGGTGTTCCAGCAGGCGTGAAACAATTGAAAAAGCGCTACATGGGGCGGCAAATCCCGTCCCAGTTCTTCATTGCCTTCAACAGCAGCCTCCAAGCAGGCGCGCACATGGGCGTCGCCGCTTTGCTGTGATCCCGTCAGTATCCGCGCATATCTGCGCAGGTAGGGAATGTGTGAGCGTATCGCTGAAACAAAACTCATAATTGGGCTCTCCCCACAAAGGTGTCACGCTACAAACGAACAAATATGAGAAGGGTTCCAAAAAAAATCAGATTGTTTGGAACTCATTCCCGATCTCCACGTTTCTCACTTAAGGCCGATACATTCGGTATGATCGTTTTCATGTGAGATTGGCGATTAATAATGGCAATGTCTGAGGACAAAAACAGATCTGGCGGCAGGCCAGACCCTGCGCTCGTGCAGCGGACCCGCAAGCAACAGGAAACTCTGGGCGCGGGGCTGCGACATATGTTTGATTCTGTTGTTGATGAAGGGGTGCCTGACGCATTTGCAGACCTTCTTGACCGACTGGAACAAAGCGAGTCGGACCGAACGACCGAAAAGGGTGACGGTCATGAGTGAGTCTGACTCAGACGATACAGGCCTGAAACCTTCAGAGATCATGTCTCAAAGTCACTTCCGGTTGGAGCTTACTGAGGCCATTCCTCACATGCGCGCCTTTGCGCGAAGCCTCACAGGCGATGCTGCAAGTGCTGACGACCTGGCCCAGGACGCTCTGATGAAAGCCTGGTCTGCGCGCGCTAAATTCAAAGCGGGTACGAACTTTCGGGCCTGGGTGCTCACCATTGTCCGCAACCAGTTCTACTCAGACAAGCGCCGGTCCTGGCGACAGGCTGACTGGGATCAAGAGCTGGCTGAACGCACGCTGCCCGCTGTCGACAACCAGGAACAGGTCGTGGCGCTGGATGAATTGCGTCGAGGGCTCGCCGAGCTGCCCGATGATCAGCGAGAAGCGCTCATTCTCGTCGGTGCGGGGGGATATTCTTATGATGAAGCTGCAGCAATTTGCGGCTGCGCGACCGGCACCGTGAAAAGTCGTGTCTCCAGAGCTCGCCTGGCGCTTGAGGGCATTATGAAAGCGGGTCCCGCCGCCAAGGCGAACACGGATGGCGTTGCTGCATCTGATGCTGTCGATACATTGCTTGGCCAAGTCAGCGACCTGGCGGAACAGGTACGCTGACAATGCCCTTTAAACCTGGGGGCGAGCTGACCGGGAGATTGCGGTTCGTACTCGCCCTGGTCCTCGCTGTGGCGCTGTTTCCACTCCTGATGATCGCCGTAGCGCAAACCTGGAGTGAAGCGCGTGAAGAGCAACGCGTTCAGAGAGATCGCATGATCATTCTGGGCGCGTTGGCTGCGTCTGAACTCAATGAATCCATCGCACGGGCTCAAGGCGTCGTCGATGCGGTCTCCACGCGCGGTTTCGCGTTCATGAGCGCGCCGGGAGGGTGCAGCCGCGCCATGGCGCAAATCGCCAGTGGCGATACCGTGTTGACCAACATCGCTCTGACCGATGCGGACGGCGAAATCATTTGTTCGGGGCTTGAAGGGGCTCAAAACCTGAACATGGCGTCTGAGGATTGGCACGCAGCGCTCAGCAGCGGTGAGCAACAAACCGTTTCCGGGGTTTTGATGGGGCCGGTTTCCAGAACGCCTATTCTCGTCGTCGCCAACCGGCTTGGACAAGAAACAGTCTTCAGAGGAACGGCGGCGGCCGCCATTGACGTGCTTCGCGCCTCAAGAATTCTGATCGACAACGCTATGGCGGATGGCAGTCAGGTCCTGCTTGTCACCCCGACGGAGGCGCGGGAAGTGGACCGCTCCCGCATGCTCAAGCCGGCGAGCATCGATATTCAAAGCGACTTGCTTGAAAGCGTTCTGCAGATCGACCAGCCGCAACCGACACGCATTCGGTTTGAAGGCGTAGACAGGCCCGCCGTGCTTGCGCCGCTCGTGGAGGGACAGCTGGCCTTGCTGTTGGTCTCACCGACTCCGACCACGCAATGGGGGCTCGTCTCGGTCGCTGCAACCTTTCTGGTGCCGCTTTTGATGTACGCCTTGGCGCTCGCCAGCGTCTGGCTGGCCGTCGACCATTATGTTTTGCGTTGGCTGGGCTATTTGCGCCGGATCGCGGCCGTATATGGCGGCGGGCGTTTGGATGTTGTGCCTGTCCGCGCGCGAAATGCGCCGCGCGAGATTCGTGAACTGGCCAACACTATGGGCGAGATGGCGGCGTCTTTGGAAAAGCAGCAAAACGAGCTGGAATCAGCGGTCGACCAGCGCGGCGCCTTGCTCAAGGAAATTCACCACCGGGTCAAAAACAACCTTCAAATCATCGTCAGCTTGCTCAATCTTCAGGCGGGTCGCATGACAGACGGCGAGGGGCGCACAGCCCTGATGGAGGCGCGTCGGCGGATCAACGCCTTGTCGCTTGTGCATCGCAGCCTCTATGAGGCGGATGATCTCAGAGCGGTCTATATGCCCGGTTTCCTGAATGAGCTGGCGCTAAATCTTCAGCAAGCCAGTGATGACGGATCGCGTTCGGTCAGCGTTCAGGCAGAGTGCGATGAGGTGTCGTTTGAGCCTGACACGGCGGTGCCTGTGGCTCTGTTCGTGGCTGAGGCGGTCACGAATGCTTACAAGCACGCGTTCACCAGCCGCACTCAGGGGCGCATCCTGATCTCGCTGAAGGCGGACTCTCCTGAGGTGTTGACCCTTCGGATTTCTGACGATGGCGAAGGCATGACCGATACCGCCTCACAGGGCACGGGCTCGTCCTTGATGGAGGCGTTCGCCATGCAGCTGGATGGTCGGACCTGGTCAGAGCCCAATGCAGACGGCGGTATGGATTTTGTCCTGCAAGTAGGTGAGAAAAAGAATTGAAATGAAGGGAACGGGGCTTGAGCTGACGCGTTCTATAAAGGTCCAAACTCAGGAGGCTTTTATGAAATATGTTGTTCTTAGTGTTTTTGCCGTCGCAACTCTTCTTTTGACCGGTTGCAACACCATCGCTGGCGCTGGTCGCGATATTGAAGAAGCTGGCGACGCGATTGAAGACACGGCTGAAGAAAACCGGAACTAGATCGCCGCTATGGCGTGAAAAAGCCCCGTCTCAGGACGGGGCTTTTTTTATGCGCAGGACTTCACAAAAGTCCGGAACAGACGCCGCATATCGCGCCTGTAAACCAGAAGCTCAGGGTGGAACTGCACGCCCAGGCGCAAAGGCGCCGTATCGGACTGAATGGCTTGGACGCCGCCACGCTCGCCGCAAGCGATAGCATGAAAACCCGGCGCGATTGAACGCACCGCCCGGCGATGCAGACTATTGACCGAGACGCTGTCATGGGGCGCGACAACGTCCGCGAGAAGACTCTCTCCGGTGAGGGAGATCCGCTTTCTGAAAAAGGTGTAGCCGATGGGACCGTTGGGCCAGTCGCGCGTCATCTCCGGGTCGAGCTTTTGATGCAGATCGCCCCCGTAAAAGACGTTGAGCATCTGCAGCCCGCGGCAGACGCCCATGACCGGCAGGTCATGATCGCGCGCATGTTGAAGCCAATCAGTTTCAAGGGCGTCCCGTTCCGGATCAAACCGGCTTTCAACCTCGATAGAGGCATCGTACCGGCTGGGATGTATATCCAGTCCGCCCATCAGAATAAGGCCGTCACACTGTCTCTGGCCGGACGCAGGTTCGCGTCTCAACCGCAAGGGATTGCCGCCGGACAGACGAATGACGGCCCCGACCAGTAAAGAGAGCAGAGTGTCGCCTTTTGGGGCTGTGACGTAACCGATGACGGGGCGTGTCATGATCCGACCGAGTCAAAGCTGACTTCTGGCGGAAGCTCTCCGTACTTGGCCAGGTGAGACACAATGAACAATGCGCCGAGCGCCGCGGCTGGATCGTCCTTCGCCAGAAGGTCCACGTCCAGATGGGAGCGGTCCATGACGCGGTGGGTGACATCCTCAAGCGCTTCCTTGGCGGCCTTGGCGTCGGACAAGGACGCCACCAGGCGTCCGAAATTTTTCAAGCTGAATCCCTTGGAGTTCTTGAGCCTGTCCCAGCTATCGGACAGCTGGTTGGCGTAGTCGCTCTCGCTGAACGCGCCGTCAATCGCGGAAGGGATCCAGGCGAGCGGAACCTGTGAGCGGAAACCGATGTCGGGCGTACCCGGATCAGACTGCAAGCCGCCATGCAGGGTCAGCTCAGCCAGCAAGCGGGCGTAATCCACGCCGCTGAGAGTGGAATGACGCAAGCCTGCCCAGAACCGTGCATTGACTTCAATGGCGGAAGGGGCGTCCGCCTCATCGCCGGTCCACATGAAATCGGCTTCAAAGACACCGGTCCAGTTGGTGGCTTTCGCGATCTTGCGCACATCGTCTTCAAACGGGGCGCTGCTCACTGTTTCGCGCACCACCCCGGCGCCGGCCTCGACAGGCTGGTTCTCAAGGTTGGTGTAGGCGGACATCGCCAAGACTTCGCCATTGTGAGCCAAGGCGCTGACGCAATAGTCATCCCCCTCCGCCAGCGACTGAGCCAGCAATGGATACTGGTCTTCATGCGCCTTCAGATAAGCCGTGTATTCATCCTCAGATGAGACTTTTGAGATGCCGCGCCCCCCGGCGCCTCGACTTGGTTTCATCAGCACCGGGAACGGCATGTCTGGCCCGCCTTGAGCCTCTTCTGCGCTCTCAAAGACCTGCGTCTTTGGCGCGTTGATGGCGTTGTCCTGGATCAGAGTCGCGAAATGATGCTTGGGGGTCACCTGTTCGATGGAGGCGCAATCGGGCGCCGCCAGTTTCGCGTTATCTGGCAAGAGCGACCTGTGACGCGCCAGCCCTTCCATATCTTCAAAGCCTGGCAGTATGAGCACCGTATCTGGCGCAAACTCCTTGCAGATCGCTGCAATGTCCTTGGTGTAGGCGACTTCGTCAGAGGGCTCGCAGACAGTCCGCGTCTCATCGCAGTATTTGGAGAACGACAGGGCGGTCATCCCGATCGTATCCAGGCCGATGACATGGTCGACCAAAGGCCGGACCGACTCCGCCATGGTCAGCGCCATCAGGCTGCGGCCATAGGTGATCAATGCATGTGTTTTCATGACGGTGTAACGCACAATGAGACCGGTCCGTTCCCGATTTCTCGGAACCCTTCACCTTGAATGCGCGTTAGAGGGGCAGACATCATGGAGCAGGCGATGAAAAATCAAAAACCAAGCCCTGTCGTTCTCATCGGCGCCGCTGTCATTCTTGTTCTGATGGGCACGCTCGGGACACTTGTCTGGCAGGAGTCCCAAGACAACACGGTCGAAATCCAATTCGGGGACGGGGATATCCGCTTTGAAACCGGTGCGCTGAATTAGTGTTTCCGGCATAAGAGGCTGCTTTTTGGCCATACTTGTTTCCCATAGGATGCAGAGCCGGCGGGGTTGCGACCCCGCCGGTCCTTTTTGACTGTTGGCTGCGGGACCAGAGCTGATGACCGTGCTTCGCGCACTCGCCATTTCGGCGTGCCTCACCTTGTCCGCCCAGGCGCACGGGCAGAGCGTGACTGTGTCAGGCGATGCGAATGCTGAATTGTCAAACGCCTTGCAATCACTGTTGGACGAGCGGACCAAGACCGGGGCTGTTGATGCGCAGGCGAGCGCAAATACGCTTTTGCGATACCTTCGGTCTGAGGGGTATTACACGGCTCGTGTGATTGTTGACCAAAGCGAGGATGCGCCAAGCTTTCAGGTCACCCCAGGCGAGCTGTTCAGGTTCTCCAGCATTGCTGTGACGGCGCAGGGACAAGATTACGCCCGCTCTGTCGCGCGCGACGCCATCGCGCTTCAAGCCGGCGACCCGGTCCGTGCTGCAGACGTGCTCAGCGCGGAGACGGGCGGTCTGCGCGCCCTGCGCAACTCAGGCTGGCCGGATGCGCGACTGGACCACCGAGAGATCACGGTTGATCATGCAGACGCCAGCGGTGACGCCGTTTTCATTTACGAGCCTGGCTCTGAAAGCCTTTATGGTGATGTTTCGCTGGATACAGACCGGTGGCGCGCCGGGTTCATTCGCCGGCAGGCCCCGTTTGAACCGGGCGAGCGTGTCAGCAGGGCCCAACTCCGCACTTTTGAAAGTCGCCTTGAAGCGCTTGAGAGCATTTCGGGCGCCGCTGTGACGCTGTCCGCCCCCGTTGATCAGCCGGGACCACAAAGGCGCGCTGTCACTGTATCCGCCTCACCAGCCCCGCGCCATGTGGCGGAAGCGGGGTTCAGTCTGTCTACAAGCGAGGGGGGCGGCGTCAGCGGCGCCTATAAACGGCGTAATCTGTTCGGCGGCGATGAAACCCTCGACATCTCTTTGAATCTGGCGACCGTCTTGAGCGGTCTGACCGTTGAACTCAGCGCTCCTCACTGGCGCAGGCTGGGGCAGAAACTGACCCTGGAAGCGCATACCGGACGTGAGGAGACGGACGCCTATGATCTGCTGGAAGCCGGCGTCGGCGCACGTGTGTCACGCCCCCTCAGTGAGACATTGACTGTTTCGCTTGGGGCGAATGTCACCAGCGCTCACAGCGAAACAGATACGCTTGATCTGAATGTCTACACAGGTTCGATTTCGCTGGGCGCCGTTTGGGATGATCGCGACAGCGCGATCGCGCCTACGGATGGCTATCTGTTTTCGGTGGATGTTTCTCCGGCAGTGGTGACCGGGGACACGGCGACGCAAGACTCAAGAACTGTGGGGCAGACGCAGTATCTTAGAACCGTGGGTGAGGCGCGCACCTATCAACGGCTCTCCTCATCGCTGATCATTGCAGGGCGTTTGAGAGCGGGGAGCATCGTCGGCGCGCCGTTGTACGCTCTGCCGCCTGAACAGCGGTTCTTCGCAGGGGGCGGCGGGTCCGCACGCGGCTATGAGTATCAGTCGCTCGCGCCTCGCAACCAGGCTGGAGCCTTGATTGGCGGACGCTCCATCATCGAAACCAGCATTGAAGCGCGCTGGCGGCGATCAAGGCGCTGGGGCGGGGTGGTTTTTGTGGATTCAGCAGCGGCTGGCCGCGATGAGACCCCTGATTTCGGCGCGATGCGAAGCGCCGTCGGGTTCGGGCTGCGCTATTATCTCGATTTCGCGCCAGTACGCTTTGACGTGGCGACGCCACTGGACCCCATTTCCGGCGATCCTGAGCTGCAGGTTTATATCGGGCTTGGGGAGGCGTTCTGAGCATGCGCGCTTCAACGCTTCTCAAGACCGGCCTCGCCATACTTGTCATAGCGGCGGTCCTGGTTCTGGCTGGCCTTGTCAGTCTCCGCCAAGCGCCGGGCCGTGCTCTGGTTTCCCACTTGGTGGATGGACGCCGGGTCGATGCGGTCGGGGTCGTGCATCTGGCCGGCCTGCAAGGCGACGTGCTGTCAGACTTCAGCGTCGAGCAGCTTACGTTGTCAGACGAGCAGGGTGTTTGGCTTGAAGCAGACAATGTGCGCGTGGGGTGGCGCGCTCGCTCCTTGTTGGGGCCAACCGTCGCTATCGAGGCTGTCGAGGCGGACCGTATTGTGATGCATCGCCGTCCTGATCTTGAGCGCGCAGACGCGTCTCAAGGCGGGGCGTCACGGGGGGTGAGGCTCAATCAGCTTCTGATCTCGGAGCTCGTGCTGGAGGCGCCTGTTCTGGGCGAACGCGCAGCCTTGCGCGCTGAAGCGGCTCTGACCAGCAGCCCTGAAGCGGGGCAAAGTCTGAGGGCTGAAATCGTGCGTATTGACGGCGCATCTGATCGCCTCGTTGCGGACCTGACCCGCAACGCTCAGGGGGTGATTGCAGGGCAGCTCTCCGCTCATGCTGAAGCAGATAGCCCGTTGGCTGATCTGGTTTATGCGAGCGGGCGCGGATTTGAGCTGGAAGCGACGATCAACGGGACGCCTCAGGCTGGACAGGCCGATTACAGCTTTGTGGTCGGCGAGATTGCAGGACTTGAAGGTCGCGGCCTGTGGGAGGATGGCGCATGGCGGCTCGAAGGTCTGACGGACGCCGACGCCTGGCCAGAGCTGCCGGCCAATGTGCAGGCGCTTCTGTCTGGCGGGACGATTTCGGGCGAGGGCGCGCTTGATCCTCTAACTGGCCGCCTGGCCTTCTCCAGTGATGCTGGCGAGCTCTCCGTGAGCAAGGCCGAAACACCGCTCATTGACCTCACAGGGCGTCTGTCATCGGACGGCCTGTCTCTGTTTCTGCCTCAAGACCTGTCGATTCAAGAGGCGAGCGTTCAGGCGCAGCTCAATCGTGCTGATCGTGACGCCTGGTTGTCAGGCGATGTGCAGGCGCGCGGTGTCGAGCATTCCCAGATCGAGGCGGAACACATCAGTGCGCGCTTTGTGGTGGGGCGTCAGGACAGCACATTTTCATATGACGTGAACGGAGAAGCGCAGACCGTGCGTTGGGAAAACGCGCGGGCTGGAGCGGCGCTGGGCGACCAAATCAGCTTTATCGCCAATGGCGCTTATGATCGGAACGAGCAGACACTCCAATTTGAAACATCCCAACTCCAGTCTGAGGGCGTCGCCGCCAGTGCGGCAGGCGCATTCGACTTGATGACGCGCGCTTTTCAAGGACGTGTCTCTGTCGCGCTTGATGATGCCGGCCGGATTCAGGACGGCCTGTCCGGGCCCGTTATGCTTGAGGGCGTCGGCGATGAGGCAGGACTGTCGCTGACGGTTCAGGCTGATAGCCTGACCGGAGAGGGCGTGCCTTACGTTCTGGCCTCGGGATTGAGCGGACAGGGACGACTGAGCCTGACCGATGGGCTGGCCCTCACAGATCTGGATGTAGAGGGACGCTATCTGCGGCTGAGCGGCGATATTGCACGCACTGCAGACGCCAGCAGCTGGCAGGGCGCGGTCGAGTATGCGGTGGACGCTGCGGCGTTTGACGTCGCCAGCCTTTCCGGGGTGATTGCGGGCGCCGCGGAGCTTGACCAAGACGGACGCGGCCTGACGGCGCGCCTCCAGGCGCAGGCGGACGCCTTGTCTTTGGGCGGCGTTGCGCTTGAGCGACCGATGCTGCGTATCGAGATTGCACCGTCTCAAACAGGGGTGGCGGGTGATTGGCGCTTTGACGCCGCGAGCGGCGAGAGCGAGGTGCTCTTACAAGGCGATCTGGACTGGTCAGGACAGGCCGGCCGCATTGGCGTGCGGTCTGGTCAATATGCTGATGTCGTGGTTCAAGGCGAAGCGCGATTGCTCGAAGAAGCCGTGGAACTTGATTTCACCGCCGAGCAGGACGGCGCCATTGAGCTATGGTCCGCCTCGCTTGCCTATCAGGCCTCTCGCACGGAAATCCTGGCGGGACGGCTGGATTTGAGCGCAGCGCTTGAAGGGGTGCGGGTTTCAGGCGTCACCGTGAATGCTGCGGACGTACGGTTGTCTGGCCCGCTGGACGCGCTGACATTTGACTTGAATGCTGAAGGGGCGGTCGCAGAGCCCTTTAATGTGTCTGTGAGTGGGCCTGTGGCCTATGCAGACGGTCGCGCTGAAGCTGTTCTGGACGTGTCTGGTGAGGTTTCAGGGCGGCGCTTGGCCTCGCCCGGCCCGCTTTCTCTGGACTATGAGAACGGCGACATGACGGTGGCCGCCCAGTTGGCGCTCGATCAGGCGAGCCTGACCTTCCGAGCTGAACGCGCGCCTGAAGCCGCCTCCATTTCCTATGATTTCAGCGCTCTTCCTGCTGACCTGATCATGGGCTTGCTCAGCTTGCCCCAGGGGCAGGGCGATTTGCAATTGGCTGGCGATTTCTCACGCGCAGACGGCCGCTGGACAGGCCAATCGCGTCTGGCGGTGTCGGACTTGTCCTCGGCGACGGACAATCAGTTCGGCGCGTTGAACGGCGCTATCGAGCTGGAGCTCACGCCCGACCAGTCCCGACTGAACGGTCAATTTGCAGGCACTGATCTTGATATCGGACTGGATCTGACGCTGCCGGGCGCCGTGACGGGATCTAGTGATCTGTCGCGGCCAGACTGGCGGGGCGATTTGAACGTCAATGGAGACGTCGCCGTGCTGGCGGGGCTCTATCTGCCAGAAGGCGAGATTTTGCGCGGCATCTTGTCCGTCGACGCTTCGATTGAAGGGATGGAGACGTCCGGCGTCGTCACCTTTACGGACGGCGCGCTTTCTTCCGCGATCGCCGGCCGCAGTTTTGAGCCGATCAACGCTCAGGGGGGCTGGCGCAATGGCGCGCTGGTCATTGAATCGCTGCGTGTCGGCGAGGATGCGAAGAGCGGCGCCAATGCGCAGGCCGAATTCCGGATGACCGAGGGCGGTTTTGAAGGGGAAGGGCGTATCGAGCTGAACCGGCTCCATCTTGTAGACCGCCCGGAATTGTCAGGCGGGGCGTCCGGCTATGCCGACTTCACCCTCAGCGAGCGGGTTCTGACTGTGACGGGCGAAGCAGACGTGCAGCGCCTGGATGTGCGTCCGAGCGCGGGCGGCAATGGCGGCCCGTCCATCCCCCAGATTGAAGTAGTGGAGCTGAACCGGCCTGACAGTCTTGATCGCGCCTATCGTCGTCCGATCCGGCTCGAGCTCGATTATCACCTGCGCGCGGATGACAGGTTGTTCGTCTCCAGCCGCGCCTTCACCTCTGAATGGTCCGCCGACGTGCATGTGACGGGTACGGCGACCCGGCCGAATCTGTCCGGCCAGGCGACTTTGATTGCAGGGCAGGCGTCCTTGCTGACGGCGCCGTTCACCCTGACGACAGGACGCGTGACCTTTGACGGTCCTGTCAATCAAAGCCGCGTCGCGATCGAGGCTCTTCATGAAACCAGCGATCTGACTGTGATCGGGCGTGTTGAGGGATCGGTACGGGCGCCGGAGGTGTCTTTTGAAAGCACGCCCAGCCTGCCCGAAGACGAGATCTTGTCTCGGCTCCTGTTTGGGTCCGGTGTTTCTGATCTCAGTCCTTTGCAGGCGTCACAGCTCGCCGCCCAGTTGTCTGGCGCGGGGTGGCTTGACGCCATGGCGGGGGTTCGCGCTGTTTTGGGCATGGACCGGCTCGATGTTCGTCAGAACGGCGATGGCGCCGTGAGCGTATTGGGCGGACGGCAATTGACCGAAGATGTCTATCTGGAGCTCGAGACTGGCGTGGGGCAGGCGCTGGGGGCCGCCCGTATCGAATGGCGTCTGTCCCCGTCATTCGTCCTGGCGTCCGAGGTCAGTGGTGATTCCAGCAATGAGATCTCGCTCAGCTGGCGCAGAAGTTTCGATTGAGTCCGCGGCGGGAGCATGCTGTTTAATCCTTGCCTGCACCCGTTTGACGCCCTTGATTTTCCAGAGCGAGAGGCCGGGCTGCACACATTCACCGCCGCTGGGCGTTGCGTCTGCAAATTCTGCGTGACATAACGCGCGCTCATTCCCGGCCGCCGCCCCGCGTGCATGAGCGCGTTTGAGCAAGGCGGCGACCGCATTCTAACAAGGCCTCGCCAAGATGAACGTAGTTGAAAAATCCGCTGAAGGGCTCTCGCGCACGTTTGAGGTTGTCGTGCCCGCGTCGGAGCTCGAAGCGAAACTGACCGCCAAGATCGAAGAGATCCGTCCTGAAGTGCGCCTGAAGGGCTTCCGCCCCGGCAAGGTGCCCGCCAACCACATCCGCAAGATGTTCGGCGCCTCCATCATGGGCGACATCCTTCAGGAGCTGGTCCCGCAAGCCACCCAGGAAACCCTGGACGAGCGCAAGATCCGCCCGGCCTCCCAGCCGGCCGTGGATGTGAAATCCGATGCGGAAGACGTTCTGAAAAGCGGCGCTGATTTCGCGTTCGAGATCAGCCTCGAAATCATGCCGGAATTTGAGACGGTCGATCCCAAGACCCTCAAGCTGACCCGCCCGGTCGCCAAAGTGGCTGACGCGCAGGTCGACGAGGCGCTGGAAGAGCTGGCCAAGCAGTCGGTGTCCTATGAAGACAAGTCCGGCAAGGCTGCGGACGGCGACAAGGTCGTGATCGACTTCGTCGGCTCCATCGACGGCGAAGAATTCCAGGGCGGCGCCGCTGAAGGCGCTGAGCTGGTGATCGGTTCAGGCCAGTTCATCCCCGGCTTTGAAGAGCAGCTGATCGGCGCCAAATCCGGCGACAAGGTCGACATCAAGGTGACCTTCCCCGCAGATTATCAGGCTGAACACCTGGCCGGCAAAGACGCCGTCTTCGCCACCGAAGTGAAGGGCGTTCAGGCGCCGGGCGAAACCAAGATCGACGATTCGCTGGCCGAGCGCCTCGGGCTGTCCGATCTGGAAGCCTTGAAAGACGCGCTGATCAAGCGTTTTGAAAGCGAGCATGGCCAGGCCTCTCGCATGAAGGTCAAGCGCACCTTGCTGGACGCGCTCGACGCTGAGCATGACTCCGTCGAGCTGCCTGAGAAAATGGTCGAGCAGGAGTTCGAGCAGATTTGGCGCGAAGTCCAGAACGCCATCGAGAACGACCAGCTTGACGATGAAGACAAGGGCAAGTCCGAGGACGAGCTCAAGGACGATTACCGCAAGATCGCTGCGCGTCGCGTGCGTCTGGGCCTGGTGCTGGCGGAAATCGGCCGGAAAGCCAATGTGGACGTCACGCAGGAAGAGCTGTCGCGCGCTGTGAACCAGGAAGCTGTTCGCTTCCAGGGTCGTGAGCGTGAAGTGGTCGAGTTCTATCAAAAGAACCCGGGCGCCATTCAGGCCCTGCGCGCGCCGATCTATGAAGAGAAAGTCGTCGATTACATTCTCGAACTGGCTGATGTGACCGACGAGGAAGTCGATCGCGAAACCCTGTTCGCTGAAGACGACGAGGCGCCCGCCGCCGAAGAGAAAAAGCCCGCCAAGAAGAAGGCTCCGGCTAAGAAAAAGGCGGCTCCGAAGAAAAAGGCTGCAAAGTCCGACGAGGACTAATCCAGTCTTAACCCTGACGGGACCATCAAGGCCTGGGTCGGTTTCTTCTCGAACGAGAGGAAAAAGGCCCGGGCCTTGTGCATTTGAGGGTTTGCGCCCAGGCGCGGGCCTTGTCACAGTGCTGATCCATGGCCATATCCGGCCGACCTAGACGAACACTGCTTTCCTTGAGGAGCTGGCTATGCGTGAGCCGCAGGATGTGATGATGAACCTCGTTCCCATGGTGGTCGAGCAAAGTGCGCGGGGCGAACGCGCCTACGACATCTATTCGCGCCTGCTGAAGGAACGCATCGTGTTCGTCACCGGGCCGATCGAAGACCATATGGCGAGCCTGATGGTGGCTCAGCTGCTTTTCCTCGAATCGGAAAACCCGAAAAAAGAGATCGCCATGTACATCAACTCGCCCGGCGGGTCGGTGAGCGCAGGTCTCGCGATCTATGACACCATGCAATATATCAGCTGCCCGGTGGCCACGGCCTGCGTCGGCATGGCGGCCTCCATGGGCTCGCTGCTGCTGACGGCTGGCGACAAGGACATGCGTTTTGCGACGCCGAACGCCCGCATCATGCTGCACCAGCCGTCTGGCGGGTTCCGCGGCACGGCGGCGGATATCGAGCGTCACGGCGAGGACATCCTCAAGATCAAGCGCCGGATGAACGAGATTTACGTCAAACACACCGGCCAGCCGCTCGAAAAAGTCGAGAAAACGCTGGATCGGGACTTCTACATGGATGCGATGGAAGCCAAGGATTTCGGCCTGATCGACCATGTTTACGAGAAGCGCGGCGGGCCCGAAGCGTCCTGATTTAAGTCAGGTCTGTCTCGGTTCTGAGCACCCAAGCCGCGCTGCGCCAGATCAGGCCAGCGCGGTTTTGCATGCTTGATCACCCCCCTCTGGCTGTGATCACATGCGCTTTAGAAACGTTTCGCTAAGGTCCGGCCTTGATCTTGCAGGAACGGGCCGAGTCACTTTTGACGAATTTAGGCCAAAGCGAACCAACCGCGCCACGGCGCACAGCGGGACCGACGGGAGCAGCCATGACCAAGGCGACCACAGGCGACGGAAAGAGCACGCTGTATTGCTCATTCTGCGGCAAAAGCCAGCATGAGGTCCGCAAGCTCATCGCAGGGCCTACGGTTTTCATCTGCGATGAATGCGTTGAATTATGCATGGACATCATCCGCGAGGAGAACAAAACCTCGCTGGTGAAGTCCAATGAGGGCGTGCCCAGCCCGCAGGAAATCTTCCAGGTCCTGCAGGACTATGTGATTGGCCAGGCCAAGGCCAAGCGCGTGCTCTCGGTCGCCGTTCACAACCACTACAAGCGTCTCAACCATGCCGGTCAGAACGGCGAGGTGGAGCTGTCCAAGTCCAACATCCTGCTGATCGGCCCGACGGGTTGCGGCAAGACGCTGCTGGCGCAGACGCTGGCGCGCATTCTGGACGTGCCCTTCACCATGGCGGACGCCACCACCCTGACCGAAGCCGGTTATGTGGGTGAAGACGTGGAGAACATCGTTCTCAAACTGCTGCAATCTGCGGACTACAATGTCGAACGCGCCCAGCGCGGCATCGTCTATATCGACGAAATCGACAAGATCAGCCGCAAATCCGACAATCCCTCGATCACCCGCGACGTGTCGGGCGAGGGCGTGCAGCAGGCGCTTCTGAAGATCATGGAAGGCACGGTGGCTTCGGTGCCGCCCCAGGGCGGCCGCAAGCATCCCCAGCAGGAATTCCTGCAAGTGGACACCACCAACATCCTGTTCATCGTGGGCGGCGCCTTCGCCGGCCTCGAAAGCATCATCTCCCAGCGCGGCAAAGGCTCCGCCGTGGGCTTTGGCGCCGATGTGCGCGATCCTGACGCCCGCCGTCAGGGTGAAGTCCTGTCTGAAGTCGAGCCGGACGATCTGACCAAGTTTGGCCTGATCCCCGAATTCGTGGGCCGTCTGCCCGTGATCGCAACACTGGAAGATCTCGACGTTGACGCCCTGGTTCAGATCCTGACCGAGCCGAAGAACGCTCTGGTCAAGCAATATCAGCGCCTGTTCGAAATGGAAGGCGTCGGCCTGTCCTTTACCGAGGATGCTCTGACCGCCATCGCCAACAAGGCGATCCACCGCAAGACCGGCGCTCGTGGCTTGCGCTCGATCATGGAGGGCATTTTGCTCGACACCATGTTTGACCTGCCCAGCCTTGAGGGCGTCGAGGAAGTGGTGGTCAACGCCGAAGTCGTCACCGGCGACGCCACCCCGCTGTACATCTACGCCAAGTCCAAAGGCGAGGCTGCACCGAAGCAGGGCGCGTAGGGCTTCAGGTAAACAGAAATTAATTCGCTTCTAAAACGTGCCGATCCATATGCTCAAAGGCTGCACTGTGATGGTGCAGCCTTTTTGCTATGGGGCGTCAGATGCGAAACCTAGGCTTCTATTCCGCTGCAGCGCTGGTTGCGACCTGGCTGGCGTTCCTGTTGCCTTTGGCGTCCGCACAGACAGAAGCTCCATATTACCAACGCGTAGAAGAAGGCGAGGCGTTTCCGATCGAACTCAGCGGTCCACGCTATGAGCGCGGTTATCTATTCGTGCCTCAAAGCGCTGACCCTGACGATCCGCTGATCCTGAAGCTACCGGTGATCCGGATCCGGGCTCTTGAGCCGAATCCTGTCCTGGCGCCCGTACTCTTTCTTCCAGGAGGACCCGGCGTCGGATCGTTGCGCGCAGCATTTTATCCGGGCGCCTATCCTGGGACGCAGACGCGAGACTTCATAATCCTCGGTCGTCGCGGAACTCGCTATGCGGAGCCCTCCTTGCGGTGTGAGCCGATTGGCCAGGCGCTTGTCGATGCTGCTGATACGGGGATGGAAACGCTCCAGCAGGCGTTTGACGCATGTCAGAGCACGCTGTTCGAGCAGGGGGTGCGACTGGGCGCCTATCACAGCGCGGCAAGCGCGTCAGATATTGAAGCGCTGAGAGCCGCACTTGGCTTGGAGCAAGTATCAATTTTTGCATTGTCTTACGGCACAAGGCTCGCTCTGACCTATGCGCGAGATTACCCCGGCCGGGTGCAGTCCATGGTGCTGGAAGCGCCTTTGCCTCACAACGTAAGATTTGACGACAGCTATTCTCAGAATTTGCGACTGGCTTTAGAGCGGGTAACGCAGATTTGTGCAGAACAAGAGGAATGCGCACGCGCCTTCCCCGATCTGGGTGACCGTTTCTTTTCAGCCATTCAAGCGGCGCCACGAGAGTGTGAACCGGGGCGACAAACCGTCTGTCAGGCGGACATTGTCGACAGCGTCCCGCTAGGCTCTCCAGACGATTTGGTCTGGGCGCCTTTAAGGATGGAGCAAGCTCTGGCTCGGCAGACGCCTCCGAAATCTGGCGCTCGTGGCGTGCCCTCCGATTTCGACTGGGGCGTTAGGTTGTCGGTTTGGTGCAGTGAGGCTCTCCCACACGCACAAAGGTGGAATGGTCCTCTTGATGATAGCTTTGCCGGGTTGGACGCTGCGACCTTCCTGCCTGACACCTGTCGGAGTTGGGGCGCGCCTGTGCGACCGCTCTCTGATCGTGCCGTGACTGTCAGTGACGCGCCTACGCTCATCCTGGCGGGTGAACTGGACATTCTGACGCCGCCTGACTGGGGGTATGAGGCGGCGCGGACTTTAAACAGGAGCCGTGTGATCTCCATCCCTTACGGTTTCCATTCTGAAACGACCAATTGGGATGGCGATGGCTGCGCCATGTCGCTTGCTGTGAGATTTTTTTCATCACCCGATGAGATGATCGCAGATACGAGTCTGGCGCCCTGCATCGAGGCGCGCGCTGAGCCGGCTTTCATCACCCGCTAGGGGCCTGCGCTGCAATCTGCGCTGAGCCTCAGGCTTGAAGCTGCAAGGCGCCGCCTCCACTTGTTTAGGCATGCAAACACGGCGAGGCTCGGCTTGATGAGCGGGCCAGGTCGTGAGGCCGGCGCCGCAAGGGTCGGCGAGGTTGAGTTGCGCCCCGGTTCGGGAGCGACCCGGCCCCTTGGAGAATGACTATGAGCGAAACTAAAACGCTTCCCCTGCTGCCGCTGCGCGACATCGTCGTCTTCCCGCACATGATCGTGCCCCTGTTTGTGGGCCGCGAGAAATCCGTGCGGGCGCTCGAGGAAGTGATGCGCGCGGACAAGCAGATCCTTCTGGCCACCCAGAAGAATGCGGCTGATGACGATCCGGCCCATGAAGCGGTCTACAACGATGGCGTCGTGGCGTCTGTGCTGCAGCTTCTCAAGCTGCCCGACGGCACGGTCAAAGTACTGGTCGAAGGCGGTCGCCGCATGACCATCACCCGCTTTCTGGACAATCAGGCCTATTTCGAAGCTGAAGCCGAACTGGTGGAAGAAGAACTGGCCGATCCGGCGGAAGTCGAGGCGCTGATGCGCGCAGCGGCCGAAAAGTTCGAAGACTACGTCAAGCTGAACAAGAAAGTGCCGCCTGAAGCGCTGGCCGCTGTGGGCGAGATCACGGACGCCGCCAAGATGGCGGACACGATCGCGGCGCATCTGTCGGTGAAGATCGCCGAGAAGCAGGCGCTGATGGCCAATTCCAACGTGGTGGAGCGCCTGGAAAAGGTGTTTGCGCTGATGGAAGGCGAGATCAGCGTGCTGCAGGTCGAGAAGAAAATCCGCAACCGCGTGAAGCGGCAGATGGAGAAGACCCAGCGCGAATATTATCTCAATGAGCAGATGAAGGCGATCCAGCGTGAGCTGGGCGAGGGCGATGACGGCCGTGAAGAGCTGTCCGAACTCGAACAGAAAGTCGCCGACGCCAAGCTCAGCAAGGAAGCGCGCGAAAAGGCCGAGGCGGAGCTCAAGAAGCTGCGCCAGATGAGCCCCATGTCGGCGGAAGCCACCGTGGTGCGAAATTATCTCGACTGGATGCTGGCGTTGCCCTGGGGCAAGCGCAAGCGTTTGAAGAAAGATCTGGGCGTGGCCGAGCAGGTGCTTGATCGCGACCATTTCGGACTTGAGAAGGTCAAGGAACGCATTATCGAGCATCTGGCGGTGCAAACGCGCGTGAAGAAGATGCGCGGCCCGATTCTGTGCCTTGTGGGCCCGCCGGGCGTGGGCAAGACCTCGCTGGGACGCTCTATCGCGGAAGCGACGGGACGTGAGTTCGTGCGCGTGTCTCTGGGCGGCGTGCGTGATGAAGCCGAGATTCGCGGCCACCGCCGCACCTATATCGGCTCCATGCCGGGGCGCATCATCCAGTCGCTGAAAAAAGCCAAGTCGACCAATCCGGTCATTCTGCTCGATGAGATCGACAAGCTGGGCGCGGATTATCGCGGCGATCCGGCGTCAGCGCTTCTGGAAGTGCTCGATCCGGAACAGAACTCCACCTTCAACGATCACTATCTGGAAGTGGATTATGATCTGTCCGACGTGATGTTCATCACCACGGCGAACACGCTCAACCTGCCGCAGCCGCTTCTGGACCGGATGGAGATCATCCGGATCGCGGGCTACACCGAGGATGAGAAGGTGGAGATTGCGCGCCGTCACCTGATCCCCAAACAGCTCAAGGTGCATGCGCTCAAGGAAGCTGAGTGGACCATTGAGGACAGCGCCTTGCGCGATCTGATCCGCTATTACACCCGTGAAAGCGGCGTGCGGAACCTGGAGCGTGAGATCGCACGGCTTGCGCGCAAAACCGTGCGTAAGCTGGTGGCGGGCGAAAGCGACCACATCATCATCAACGCCGAGAATCTCGATGAGTTCGCGGGCGTCCGCAAGTATCGCTATGGCGAGACGGAAACCGAGGACAAGGTGGGCCTGGTGACGGGCCTCGCCTGGACTGAGGTCGGCGGCGATCTGCTGACGATCGAAGCGGTTCAGATGCCCGGTCGCGGCAAGATGACGGTGACCGGCAACCTCAAAGAGGTGATGAAGGAATCGATCTCGGCGGCGAACTCCTATGTTCAGAGCCGGGCGCCGGCCCTGGGCATCAAGCCCACGGTCTTCCGCACCACCGACATCCACGTGCACGTCCCCGAGGGCGCCACGCCCAAGGACGGCCCGTCTGCAGGCGGGGCCATGATCACCGCCATCGTCTCCACGCTCACTGGCGTGCCGGTGCGCAAGGATGTGGCTATGACCGGCGAGATCACCTTGCGCGGCCGCGTGCTGCCTATTGGTGGTCTGAAAGAGAAGATGCTGGCGGCCCTGCGCGGCGGCGTGAAGACGGTGCTGATCCCCAAGGACAATGAAAAGGATCTCGCCGAAATCCCGGACAACGTCAAGGAAGGGCTCAAGATCATCCCGGTCGAAACGGTTGAGGAAGTCCTCAATGTTGCGCTGACCGAGCCGATCCAGCCGATCGAGTGGACGGAAGCGGATGCGGCGGCGCTGGCCGCGCTTCCCGGCTCCACTGAAGTCAGCGGCGGGGGCGAGCAGCGCCCGCATTAACTGACACGACAATTGACACTGAAACGGCCCCGGACATCCGTCCGGGGCCGTTTTGCATCAGGCTTTCAGGCCAAAGACGTCCTGGGCGATGCCGGACAGGAAGCGATCCTTGTGAACCGGGTCGAGCTCCAGCGCATCGAGCCCTTTCAGGCATTTTTCAGGCGTTATCATCGGCCAGTTGGAGCCAAACATGACCCGGTCGCGACCCGGGCCTTTCATATAGGTCTGAAAGTCTGGCGGCAGCCGGTGCAGGGCGTAGGCGGAGGTGTCCACATACAGATTGGGAAATTTCAAGGTCAGACTGGTCAGCTCGTTCACCCATGGAAAGCCCACATGCCCGCCGACGACCTTGAGCGAAGGGAAGTCCAGCAAGACATCTTCGATATAGGGAATGAGCCGGCCGACCTCGGAGCGGCGCAACGGCCCGGTATGGCCGATCTGGGTGCAGAACGGCGCACCGACCTCCACACACGCGGCGTAGACCGGATAATACCAGGCGTGATTAGGCGGCAGGTTCCAGATCCAGGGTAATACGCGGACGCCAACGAAGCGCTCGCCGTCATAACGGTCGCGAATGGTTTTCGCGGCGGTCTCGGGCTGGCTGATGTCCACGCTCAGAAACCCGCGAAATCGATCAGGGGCGGTGTTTATGGCTGCATCCACTTCGTCATTGGTGATCAGCCAGCCTTCAGGGGCGCTCCAGGCGCTGAGGATCATCAGGTCGACGCCAGCCTGGTCCATGGCTCTTAATGTGGCGCTTTCACTCAACTCCAGGCCGGTTCGTTCAGCCTTCATCCAGCGTAAAAGTGAACCAAGCCATGGAGTTTGCGTCATCCGTGTCGTAAGAATCTGCCCCCACACGTCTATGATCATTCGCAACTCCATTATAACTTAAGCATTAGGCTAATGGGTGCGCGGCCCTAAGAACAAGAGACTTGAAAACCATGAGCGCCAGCAGCCCCCGTTTGTATTCCGCCGTGATTAAAAGCGCCGAACGGCTTCGCCAGGAAGCGGATTCCGTTGTTATCGAGGCGGCGGGCCTGACGGTCGCGCAAGCCGCGCTTCTTGGCGTGGTGCTGAATGACCCTGACGCGACTCAGAGCGATATCGCCGTGCGTCTGGAGTTGTCAGAACCGGCAGTGACCCAGATGGTGGCGCGGCTTCAGCGTGAAGGCCTGATCGAACGCACGCGCGATGAAAATGACCGCCGCCGCTGGCGCCTGAAAGTCACGACAGATGGCCTCGCGAAGGCGGAACGCGCCCGCGTGGCTTTTGAAGCGGTCAACGCACGCCTTGAGAAAATGATGGGCGAGGAGATCGCCAGCGATGTGGCCCAGCGTCTGAACACGCTGCGTCTCGAGCTGAAAAGCTAGATCCTAGTCCGCGTTGCGGATGCGGACCGTTTCAATGACGACCGGCTCCGTCAAGAATTGCGGGTAGGGGAAGTCGTCCGGCGCACTGTCCAGGCTGGTCGGGCTCATCCAGATGCGTTCCACCACATCCATGCCCTCGATCACTTCGCCGAACACTGCGTATCCGGCTTCATCGGGGTTGCGGCCATCCGGCCCGGCGTCGAGGCCGGGATAGTCGGCAACCATGATGAAAAACTCTGTGGTGGCGGTGCCAGGTTCGTCGCGCGCCATGGAGATGGCGCCGCGCGTGTGGCTCAGGCCAGTGTCGAGGGTTGATTCATGGGCGATACCCTCAGCCTCAGCCAACCCGTCAAAGCTGTGCCCGCCCTGGATAAGGTTCATCGGAGCCACGCCTTCGCGCTCGTTATCGTCGCGGACTGAGCGATAGAAAGATCCGTCATCGAAATGCCCCGCCTGGGCGTGGACGATGAAATTGGCGACGCTCAAAGGCGCGGCGGCCTCATCAAGTTCGACCACGATGGCGCCGTGGCTGGTTTCGATGACCGCCTGGGGAAGCGCCAGGGCGAGGGCTGCGACTGAGAACGCAGTGAAGAGTGCAGGCATGGGGCGTGTCCTTTGAGAGGGTGACGCTATCGGGCGGTGTTGCAGGCGGAATGTCAATTGTCCGGCCAAAAGGGCTTGACCGTACGCGGCATACGGTTTCATGCTGCGATGCATGATGAACACGAACCTCTTTGTCTTCGGCGGCTATTTCTATCGTCCTCTCGGGGCCGGTTGACGCTGCTTGCTTGCAAGATGAAGTCACCAGCCCCGCCCTTCGGCGGGGTTTTTTAATGGGAGTCGGCCATGAGCCAGACCGAGCCGCGCGATGAGCGTCTAATTCTGCGACAGGCGATCGATGCGTCCGATTCAGAGATCTTGAAAATCCTGGCCGAACGCCGGCGTCTGGGTGAAGCGCTTGGGGCGTTGAAAGCGGGCGAGCACAGTCCAGTGCGCGATACGGATCGCGAGCGCGCCGTTATCGAGCGCGCCGTGGCCAAGGGGCGCGAGTACGGCTTGTCTGACAGCTTCGTTGAAACCCTGTTCCAGGCGATCATCGACGACTCCCTGCGCCGACAGCGCGCCGGTCTGGATGCACGTGTCGGCGACGCCATGCTGACCGAGGCGCGGGTCGCCTATCTGGGCGGGCCGGGCTCCTATTCGCAGTTCGCGGCGAACGCGCACTTCTCGGGCCGGTATTCGGGCGTGGCGCCGGTCATCAAGCGTGATTACGCGTCGATCTTCAAAGCCCTGGAAAATGGCGAAGCCGATTACGGCTTCCTGCCGATCGAGAACACGGCCACGGGCGGCGTCAACGAAGTCTATGACCTGCTGCGTGATTCAAACCTGAAGATCGCCGGCGAACACCATATGAAGATCCAGCATGCGCTTATGGGCAAGGCGAGTGATCTGGGGCCCGTGCGCACAGTTTACGGCCACCCCCAGGCGCTGCGTCAGGCGCAGCGATGGCTCAATTCGCGCACCGATCTGAAGAAAGTTCCGGTGACTTCCACCACGCGGGCGCTGGAACGTGCGCTTGATGAAGGGCCTGAAGTGGCCGCTGTGGCAGGGCCGGACGCCGCGCGCCTGTTCGGTCTGAACCTGATTGAGCCAATGATCTCCGACTTTGAAGGCAATGAGACCCGCTTTGTCGCGCTGGCGGTTGACCCGGCCCCGGCATCCCCGCTCTTGCCGTGCAAGACCTCGCTGGTCTTCATCACCTCGGACGCGTCCGGCTCACTGGTGGATGCACTGGACGGGTTCCGCCAGCACGGGGTGAACATGACCAAGCTCGAGAGCCGGCCGGTGCCCGGATCGCCCTGGGAGCAGATGTTCTTTCTCGATCTGGAAGGCCATGAAGAGGACAAAACCGTGGCCAAGGCGCTGGAGCATCTGTCCGGCTATGCGAAATCTGTCCGGCGCTTCGGCTCTTACGGTTCAGACCGCTTGAAGCCGACCTCGCTTGAAGGCTAAAAGAGCGTCCTTCCGAGTCGGGAGCGGGTGGTTAGCTCAGCTGGTAGAGCAACTGGTTTACACCCAGTAGGTCGGCGGTTCGACCCCGTCACCACCCACCATCCGGCTCAAGTTTTCTCACAGGACGAGACGTGTCGGGATATTTCCCCATTGCCGTCGGAAGACGGCTCAGCCAGTGTTTCAGGTCTGAGAGGCGTCATTGCGCCTCCTGGCTTGGGGAGCAAGCCTGATGACCCCGTATGACGCGTTTATCGCCGCTCATATCGACACCGACTTTGAGACTTACGCCGCGTTCCTCAAAGCGATGGACGAGGCGGGGCTTGAGGGCGATGACCGTCAGCGCGCCTATTCCGCCTGGCGGCTCGGTTGGAGCCGGGCCATGCTGGGCGCGGAAGGCGGCGAACAACTTACCGAAGTGCGTGAAGGCCGCATCAAGCAATGGCGCTAGCGTTCGGACGCTGATCACGCTCCGAACTGCGCATCCAGAAAACGCAAGAACGCATCCCAGTCTTCCCCGCGCACGCCATGCGTGGCGGGGCGGATGTGAAACGCGATACGGCCGGTGACGTTCATCTCTTCAAGACTGTCCTGAATCAGACCGTCCTCGCCATAGAGCGACCAGACCGGGCTCGCCGCTTCCGCCGCGCGCCAGGCGCCCGCCGGGTCAGACCAGACATCGCGGCGGCCATTGCCCAGGAGCACGCTGCGCGGCGCGATCATCGCCAGAAGATAATGCGCATCCAGCGGCAAGGCGTCTTCGCGGTCTGCATAGGTCGCATAGGCGGGCGCGAACCAGTGCGGATAGTTTTGCGTGATCGAGGCGAGCGGTTCGCCCAGATTGTCCCGGTGAAGCGAGGCGCCCCCGGTGCCGGACTGGTGCGCGAGGATGACGCCGAAGCGTTCATCGCGTGCGCCCGCCAGCAAAGCCGCTTTGGCGCGGCGTGAATGGCCCATGACGCTCAGCTGGTCGGACGCGATGCGGGAATCGGTTTGAAGATGATCGGCCACACGGCTCATCATCCACGCCCAGACCCCGATCACGCCGGGCCTGTCAGGCGCATTCGGGTCAAGATTGAGCGCGCGGAGTGTTGCGTCATGAACGCTGGCGCGGTCGGGCGCGATATCGCTTTCATGCCAGGCGGCGACCGCATAGCCGCGCCGCAGGATCTGCTCAAGCGGCGGGCTGACCACGTAATCGCCGAAAAAGCTGCTGGCGAAGTCTTCGAGCGCCGAGCCGGTGGGTTCGCAATAGCCCGGAACCGGATTGGTTGATTCAGGCCAGTCAGGACGGCGCAGCTGGGCGCGCAAGCCGCAATCGCTGGGAATCAGAATGACCGGAACCGGGCCTTGAGCATCGCGCGGCGTAATCAGCGCCAGCTCAATCGCGCCCTGACCGCCGTTTTCAAGCGCGATGGAAAGCGATACCCGCTCCAGTACGCCCGATTGATGATAGGCCTGCGGATCGATCAGTTCGCGTTCTATGACCTGCACATCCGCGGCGGGCAACGGGGCGCCGAACAGCGTGTCAGACAGCGATTGTGCGACCTGGGGGCGGGTCTGGATCCATCCCTCCAGCCCTGCGCTCAGCCCAGGCAGAGGCGGCTCCGCGGCCGGACCCGCGCCATGGGGATTGGCGGTCATCATGATATAGCGCACGGGGCTGCACGATGCGGCGAGGCCGAGCATCAAGGGCGTGATGAGCGCGAGGAGAAGGGCGGTTCTCAGGACGAAACGGGGCTGGGTCATCAGGTCAGCTTAGCGTCGTCCCGGGCCCGCGGCGAGCGGGCTCACAACGCTGTGATTTTCCCACAGGCGAACGCTGCATTTGCTGGCAAAACCCGCTTGACCCTTCGCGGGTGCGCCTTTAGACACACGCTTCCTGACGCGGCCCAGCGCC
This sequence comes from Oceanicaulis sp. UBA2681, assembly GCF_002354675.1. Classification (NCBI taxonomy): domain Bacteria; kingdom Pseudomonadati; phylum Pseudomonadota; class Alphaproteobacteria; order Maricaulales; family Maricaulaceae; genus Oceanicaulis; species Oceanicaulis sp. UBA2681. Next base: position 74,283 of record NZ_DEMB01000008.1, read on the forward strand.
GCAGATGATCTGAGCGGGTGTAGCTCAGTTGGTTAGAGCGCCGGCCTGTCACGCCGGAGGTCGCCGGTTCGAGCCCGGTCACTCGCGCCATCAGATCATCAGGACATGCCGCTTCGAGCGGCGTTTTAGTTGGCGCCGAGCTTATCGACGCATTGATCTGAGCGGGTGTAGCTCAGTTGGTTAGAGCGCCGGCCTGTCACGCCGGAGGTCGCCGGTTCGAGCCCGGTCACTCGCGCCAGTTCAGATCGAATATTTCCCGACTTTCAGACGCGTTTCACAATCGCCGACGCCTGTCGTCAGGCGCCGGCTGACAGTGTGCGTCTAGATGTCCAGATTGAAATACAACGCTGTGAACACAAGGCAGTCCACGGCGGCGTGGGCGATCACCAGGGGCCACAGATTGCGTTTGTAGATCAGGAACAGAAGGCCGAGTGAAAGCCCGATCAGACCGGTCGTTATAAGGCCTCGCAATCCTTGATAATACACATGACCGTAGCCGAAATAGAGCGCTGGCAAGATCACGCTGACGGCGGTCATCACAACGCCTGATCCTAAGGCGTCACGCAGCCGGTTGATCATGTAGCCGCGAAAGAACAGCTCTTCGCCTAGGCCCGCCGCAAGGATCGAGATTGCGAGCCATAACAGGTAATGAGGCAGGCTTCCGTCCGCGACCGCGCCGAAGCGATCCGTGACGCCTGCGGGCTCCTGACCCATGAACTCAAAACCCAAAGCGGTCCCGATAGAGGCTGAGCCCACACCCGTCGCCAGAATGACCACGACGCCGAGCAAAGCTTGCAGAGGCAGCAGGAGCCAGGATTTCAGCTTGGGCAGTTTGATTAGACCAAAGGACCGCCAACCCAGCCCCCGCCAGTGCAAATAGACGGTTAGTCCCGACAAAACGATCAGCAGGGTCAATGGCCCGGCGTAGCGCCACAAGACAAGGCTGATCAGGGCTTTGATCGTCATCGCGGCGAGGGCTGCGATCAGGACCTCCAATAACAGGAGGGGGCGGGGCGTGGTGGTCATGGCGGGCTCGCTTTGAAATCATGAATGTTCAAAGTCAGATGCCTGCTTGGTTCGAAATGGATGCAAAAGAGGCCGCGCCTGACGGAGCGGCCTCTGATGGTTTCGTATTTCGGGGGAGGGCTTTATTCGTGGCGCAGCGCCGTGATCGGATCGAGGCGGCTGGCCTGGTGCGCTGGATAAAAGCCGAACAGAACGCCGACCAGCGTCGAGGCCCCAATCGCGACCAACGCGATGGTGGG
>NZ_DEMB01000008.1:75721-84032 GCF_002354675.1 Oceanicaulis sp. UBA2681
ACCGAACACAGCACGACCGATTCAATCAGGAACTGATTGCGGATGTCCGCCCGGCGCGCGCCGATGGCGAGACGCAGGCCGATTTCACGCGTGCGTTCGGTCACCGAGACCAGCATCACGTTCATGATGCCGATGCCGCCGACGATCAGGGTGATCAAACCCGCCACAGCTAGCAGCAATCCCATGACGGTTTCAGTGGCGCGGAAGGCGGTGATGAACTCGGCGAAGTTACGGACCTGAAAATCGTCGTCTTCTCCCGGATCAATGCCGCGCAAGACGCGCAGGAAATTCTCCAGCTCTTCCGTCGCGTAATCCATGTCCTCGCCCGCGGCGATCTTCACCCAGACCCGCTGGACCGGATCCCGCACGCCAGCGCGCGAATAGCCCACCACGCGCGAGCGCACGGTGGAGATGGGCGCCATGATGATGTCGTCCTGGTCCTGGCCAAAGCTCGACTGGCCCCGCTCGGACAGGATGCCGATGATTTCAAACGGCTGGCTGTTGAGCCGGACCGAAGCGCCGATAGCGCCGCCTGAGGGGAAGAGTTCATCCGCCACGGTCTGACCCAGAACCGCGACGCGGGAACTGCGGTCCACATCGACTACGGAGAACATGCGGCCGTCAGAGACCGTCCAGTCGCGGATTTCGAGATAATCGGGATGAACCCCCGTGATTTGCGTCGGCCAGTTCACACCGTCCACGACGGCGGTGACGGCTCCGTCGATCGTGCCGGAGGCCGCCACGACCACGTCCACCTGATTGCGCATGGCGTCGACATCATCAGAGGAAAAGGGCGTGCCGCTGCCGGCGCCGCCACGCCGTCCGCCGCGATTATTGGACCCGGCGCGAATGTTGAGCGAGTTCGAACCCAGAGAGGAAATCTGGTCCTGCACGGCCTGGCTGGCGCCATCGGCCAGCGAGACGGTCGTGATCACGGCCATGACCCCGAAAATCACGCCCAGAATGGCCAGGAAGCTGCGCAGGGCGTTGACGCGCAAGGCTGTCAGCGCAACTCCAATCGCCGCCATCATGTTCATCGGTCGTCCTCCACGATCAGGCCGTCCCGGAACCAGATCCGGCGTCTGGCGCGAGAGCCCACTTCGTTTTCGTGCGTGACCAGCACGATCGTGATGCCCTCGGCATTGAGCTGGTCGAGAATATCCAGCACTTCAATCGTGGTCTGGCTGTCGAGGGCGCCTGTCGGTTCATCCGCCAGCAGAATCGAGGGTTTGCCCGCCAGGGCGCGCGCAATGGCGACACGTTGCTGCTGACCGCCAGAGAGTTGGGAGGGGTGGTGATCCATTCGGTCGCCCAATCCGACCATGGTCAGGCATTCGGCGGCGCGTTCCTGACGCTGTTTCGGCGGCATGCCGCGATACAGCAGGGGCAGGGCGACATTGTCCAGCGCCGTGGTGCGCGGCAGCAGGTTGAACTGCTGGAAGACAAAGCCGACCTTGCGATTGCGAAAATCAGCGAGTTCGTCCGGCGTCATGCCCGACAGGGCTTCGCCGGCGATCACGAGCTCGCCCGAGCTGGGCCGGTCAAGCGCCCCCACCATATTCATGAAGGTGGATTTGCCAGAGCCGGACGGTCCCATGATGGCGACGTATTCGCCCGCATCGATGTCGCAATCCACCCCGGCGAGCGCGTAAACGTCACTGCCGCCCAGCGTATAGACCCGCGTGAGTTCGCGCGCCTGAATGAGAGGCTCGGTCATCCGTTCGTCTCGCGCACGCGCGTCACCACGCGATCCGTCTCGGTGATCGAAGGGCCGAGGATCTGGGTGTACTGCCCGTCAGAAAGACCGATGCCGACCTGGCGTTCCTGAAGGCGGCCCTCGGCGGTTTCAATCCAGATCGAGCCGCGGCGCACCTGATCGCGTTGGCGCGAGCGCTCCTGGCTCATCTGGTCATATCGCGCCAATTGTTCTGTGGTCAGAATGTCAGACAAGGCGCGCCGGATCAGCGCTTGCGGATTTGGGCGCGCGCCACCGGGGGCAGGGTTCTGGAACTGGGCGCGGATTTGCTGGAAGGTTTCACGCAAGGCGCGTTCGGCTTCGCTGCGTTGTTCATCGGTCAGTTCAAGCTCTTCAGCCAGACGGTCAATCATGCCGGCGCCGCCGCGCCCGCCGCGTTGGCCGCCGTCCGCCTGGTCTTCAGCGGCGACGACCAGGCTTTCCGCCGCGCCGCGCGGGGCGAAGCGAAGCGCTGCGTTCGGCACGGAGAGCGCATCTTCAACCTGGCCCGTCACAATGGACACATTCGCCGTCATGCCTGGCAGCAAGCGCTGGCCCGGATTGTCCGCCTGGATCACCACCGTATAGGTTACCACGTTGCCTTCATTGGTGGCGGCGAGGCGCACCTGGGTGACTTCACCGGCAAATTCCCGGTCAGGATAAGCGTCCACATCAAAACTGACGGTCTGGCCCTCATCAATCTGACCAATATCAGCTTCATCGATTTCCGCTTCGATCTGAATGCGCGACAGGTCCTGCGCTATCAGGAACAACACGGGCGCGTTAAAGGACGCGGCCACGGTCTGGCCTTCATCAATTTGGCGGTCGATCACCACGCCCTCGATGGGGGAGCGGATGAAAGTGCGCTCCAGATCCACTTCTGCACTTTCAAGCGAAGCGCGGCGTTGCTGTTCGCTGGCGCGGGAGTTCCGCAAATTGGCCTGGGCCACCAATAGCGCCGCATTGGCCGCAGCCAGCTCTGATTCCGCAGCGTCATATTGCGCCGCAGAATAGGTGCCGCGCTGAACCAGCTCCTGCGCCCGATCGAAATTGCGTTGAGAGATTTCAAGATCCACCCGCGCGCGTTCCAGATTGGCCTCCGCCACAGAGACCTGGGCGCTCGCGACTTGCAACGTGGCCTGAGCTTCCTCGACGCGTGTCTGGAAGGTCTGCGGATCGATGCGCGCCAGGAGATCGCCTGAAGAGACCTGGTCATTGAAGTCAGCGTGCAGCTCAAGCACCTGACCGGACAGCTGTGAACCCACCTCAACGGTGATCAGGGGCGCAATGGCGCCTGAGGAGGAAACGATTCGCGAGATGTCGCGCGCCTCAACGGGCGAGGTTTCTATGAGCAGGTCACCGGTCGCGGCGGCGCCGCCGCGAAAAAAGAGGAACCAAGTCAATGCTGCGGCGGCGAGAATCGCTCCGCCTGCGAGTAAAATGCGTTTCACGTAGATGCACCTGGCCGAATGTGGACGCTGTTGCGTCATCATGCCCATACGTACGGCGTATCATGGCTGGATCTGTTGCAGAAAATGAAACACTTGAAAGGATTAGTTCGGTAACTGAGAAGCATTCGCAATTATTGTCGTCTTTTCCCCATATTAGACCGCATTTGGACAGTGCTTTCGGCTTGCGAGCGGGCAGTCACCGGACTAGCTTCCGCCTCAACCGCGGCCGGGGACTCACTGTGCAAGCGTTTGTTTGGATTTATCTGACCGAATGAACAGCTGTGATGCTTCGGCCCACTGGCCATCTTGATGCGGGGAAGGTGCGACCTCTCATGAACGCGCTCCTGTTGGAATATCTGCCGATCCTGATCTTTCTGGGCATAGCCGCTGGGCTAGGCCTGGTGTTCATTCTCGCTGCTTTCGTGCTGGCGCCGTCTGATCCGGATCCGGAAAAAGTCTCCACGTATGAATGCGGCTTCAACGCCTTTGACGACGCGCGGATGAAATTCGACGTGCGCTTCTATCTGGTGGCGATCCTGTTCATCATCTTCGACCTGGAAGTCGCCTTCCTCTTCCCCTGGTTGTTCCCGATCTTCGACGGCAGCATCACGGCCTTCTGGTCGATGATGGTCTTCCTGGGGGTTCTCACGGTTGGCTTTCTTTATGAGTGGCGCAAAGGCGCGCTGGACTGGGAGTAGGGCTCATGTCTGACCTGATTGTTCCGGCGGGCGCCGCCGCGACGGCCAAGACGCCGCATTACGACCCGCAAAAGCACGATCCGTTCTTTGACGGCGTCAGCGATCAGCTGGCCGACAAGGGCTTTCTTGTAGCGCGCGCCGACGACCTCATCACCTGGGCGCGCACCGGCTCGCTGATGTGGATGACCTTTGGTCTCGCCTGTTGCGCAGTGGAGATGATGCAAGCCTCCATGCCGCGCTATGACGTGGAACGTCTGGGCGCCGCGCCGCGCGGCTCGCCCCGCCAGTCCGACGTGATGATTGTCGCGGGCACCCTGACCAACAAGATGGCTCCGGCTTTGCGCAAGGTCTACGACCAGATGCCCGAGCCGCGCTATGTCATCTCCATGGGCAGCTGCGCCAATGGCGGCGGCTATTACCACTATTCGTATTCTGTGGTGCGCGGCTGTGACCGCATCGTGCCGGTCGACATCTATGTGCCGGGCTGCCCGCCGACCGCTGAGGCGCTTGTGTACGGCATCTTGCAGCTTCAGAAGAAAATTCGCCGCGAAGGCTCGATTGAGCGCTAAGGCGCCTGTCCAGGAGACGCTCTTATGAGCAAGACCGAAACGCTGACAGAACTGGGCGCGCATATCTCTGCGGCGCTTAGCGACGATGTCCGCAGTGTGGATGTCGCCCATGAGGAATTGACGCTGACCATTCACCGCGACCGCGTGGTGAAGGTTTTGCGTTTCCTGCGTGACGACGCCCTGTGCCGCTTCACGACGCTGATCGATATCTGCGGCGTTGACTGGCCGTCTCGCGCGGATCGGTTTGACGTGGTCTATCACCTTCTGAGCATGCATCTGAACCAGCGCATTCGCGTTGTGCTGAGCACGGATGAAGACACAGCGGTCGATTCTGTCGTCGAGCTGTTTCCGGCGGCGAACTGGAATGAACGCGAAGCCTTCGACATGTATGGCATCCTGTTTGACCACCACGCCGACCTGCGCCGCATCCTGACCGATTATGGTTTCCATGGTCATCCGCTGCGCAAGGACTTCCCGCTCTCGGGCTTCAACCAGGTCGTTTATGACGACGAGCAGAAGCGCGTGGTCTACGAACCCGTCGAGCTGGTTCAGGATTACCGTGACTTTGACTTCCTCAGCCCTTGGGAAGGCGCGAAATACGTGCTGCCCGGCGATGAGAAAGCGGAAGGGAAGGCGTAAACGTCATGGCTGAAACCGACATCCGCAATTTCACGATCAACTTTGGTCCGGTTCACCCCGCCGCACACGGCGTGCTGCGCATGGTGCTGGAGCTGGATGGCGAAGTGGTCGAGCGCGTGGACCCGCATATCGGCCTTCTGCACCGCGGCACGGAAAAGCTGCTGGAGCACAAGACCTACCTTCAGGGCATCGGCTATTTCGACCGCCTCGACTATGTGGCGCCGATGAACCAGGAGCACGCCTTCTGCCTGGCGATCGAGAAGCTCGCGGGCATTCCCGTGCCCAAGCGCGCCTCTTATGTGCGCGTCTTGTATTCTGAAATCGGCCGTATCCTGAACCATTTGCTGAACGTCACCACGCAGGCGATGGATGTGGGCGCGCTGACCCCGCCGCTGTGGGGCTTTGAAGAGCGCGAGAAGCTGATGGGCTTTTACGAGCGCGCCTCCGGCGCACGCTTGCACGCTCATTATTTCCGTCCGGGCGGCGTTCACCAGGATCTGCCGCAAGAGCTGATTGACGATATCGACGCCTGGTGTGACCAGTTCACCCAGCATGTGGACGATCTCGAGACCCTTCTGACCGAGAACCGCATCTTCAAGGCGCGCAATGTCGATATCGGCGTGGTGTCCAAGCAGGATGCACTCGAATGGGGCTTCTCCGGCGTCATGGTGCGCGGTTCGGGCATGGCCTGGGATCTGCGCCGCTCGCAGCCCTATGAGGTCTATGACGAGCTGGAATTCCAGATTCCGCTGGGCAAGAACGGCGACAATTACGACCGCTATCTGTGCCGCATGGAAGAGATGCGGGAATCCATGAAGATCATGAAGCAGTGCTGCGACTGGCTCTCCCGCGAGGAGAACCAGGGCGATGTGCTGCCGGTGGATTCCAAGTTCGCGCCGCCGCGTCGCGCCGAGATGAAGCGGTCCATGGAAGCGCTGATCCAGCACTTCAAACTCTACACCGAAGGCGTGCATGTTCCCGAAGGTCAGGCTTATGCCTGCGTTGAAGCGCCCAAGGGCGAGTTCGGCGTTTACCTGATCGGCGACGGCACCAACAAACCCTATCGCCTGAAAATTCGCGCGCCTGGTTTCGCGCACCTTCAGGCCATGGATTACCTCAATAAGGGCCACATGCTCGCGGACGTCTCCGCGATCCTGGGCTCACTCGACATCGTGTTCGGGGAGATTGACCGATGAGCGCGCGTCGCATCGCCGCCGAGCAACCCGACAGCTTCGTCTTCAATGAGAAGAGCGAAGCCAAGGTCCAGTTCTGGCTCGCCAAATACCCTGAAGAGCGCAAGGCGTCAGCGGTCATTCCGCTGCTCTGGATCGCGCAAAAGCAGGACAATTGGGTGTCAGAACCCGCCATGCGCGAGATCGCGGAACGCTGCGGCATGCCGTATATCCGCGTCTATGAAGTGGCGACCTTCTACACCATGTTCAATCTCGCCCAGACCGGCAAACACCTGATCCAGGTGTGCGGCACGACCCCGTGCTGGCTGCGCGGGGCGGATGACCTCAAGGCGGTGTGCGAGAAGAAGATTGGCAAGAAGGGGCGCGAATACGTCTCTTCGGACGGCCTTCTGGCCTGGGAAGAAGTCGAGTGCCTGGGCGCCTGCGCCAATGCGCCGATGGTCCAGATCTCCAACACCGAAGGCGATCTCTATTACGAAGACCTGACGGCGGATGCGCTCGAGCAGATGCTTGATGATCTGCGCGCCGGCAAAGAGGTCAAGGCGGGCCCGATCTCGGGGCGCTCTTGCTCTGAGCCGACCCAGGCGACCACGCTGACCCTGGTTGATGAGAGCCTGTATGACGGCTCGCGCGCCAAAAAGGTCAAGCTGCCCAACACCAAGGGCGCGACCGACGCTGACGTGCGCAAGGCGGAACCCGCCAAGCCGCAGGAAAAATCAGCCGAGACCAAGGCCAAGCCCAAGGCGAAGGCGAAATCGCCTGCACCGAAAGGCGCTGCAGCGGACGCTGGCGCCGGCAAGGAGCCCAAGCTCCTGAAAAAGCCGAGCGGCAAGGCCGACGATCTCAAAAAGCTGACCGGTCTCGGACCGAAGCTGGAAACCTCGCTGAACGAAATCGGCGTTTATCATTACAGCCAGATCGCAAGCTGGAGCGCTGAAGAAGCGGTCTGGGTCGATGCGGCGCTGAAGCTGCGCGGCCGGATCGAGCGCGATAACTGGATCGACCAGGCGAAAGCCCTGGCCGGCAAGGCGGAAGGGTAATCCATGACCCAGCTATTGCAGGATCAAGACCGGATCTTCACCAACCTCTATGGCCGCCATGACTGGCGCCTTGAAGGCGCGAAGCAACGCGGTCACTGGAACGCCACCAAGGACATTCTGGATCAGGGCCGGGACTGGATCATCGACGAGATGAAGAAGTCCGGTCTGCGCGGCCGCGGCGGCGCGGGCTTCCCGACCGGTCTGAAATGGTCGTTCATGCCCAAGGAAGTGGGGGCTCGCCCGCACTATCTGGTCGTGAACGCAGACGAATCCGAACCGGGCACCTGTAAGGACCGGGAGATCATGCGCAATGATCCCCAGACCCTGATCGAGGGCTGCCTGATCGCGTCTTTCGCCATGCAGGCGCACGCTTGCTACATCTATATCCGCGGTGAATACCAGTTCGAGCTGGGCCGGATGGAAGCCGCCATCAAGGAGGCGTATGACGCCAAGCTGATCGGCAAGGACAATGTCCATGGCTGGGATTTCGATCTCTATATCCACCACGGCGCCGGCGCGTATATCTGCGGCGAGGAAACCGCGCTGCTCGAAAGCCTCGAAGGCAAGAAGGGCCAGCCGCGTCTGAAGCCGCCTTTCCCGGCGAATGCGGGCCTGTATGGCGCGCCGACCACCGTGAACAACGTGGAATCCATCGCCGTCGCCCCGACCATTCTGCGCCGCGGCGCAGAATGGTTTGCAGGCTTTGGTCGCGAGGGCAACGCCGGCACCAAGGTGTTCTCGATCTCGGGCCATGTGAACGCGCCGTGTAATGTCGAAGAGGTGATGAGCATCCCGCTCAAGACCCTGATCGAGACCCATTGCGGCGGCGTGCGCGGCGGCTGGGACAATCTCAAGGCGGTCATTCCGGGCGGTTCGTCCGTGCCATTGCTGCCGAAAGAGATCTGCGACGACGTGCTGATGGATTTCGATGCTCTGAAAGAGCACAAATCGGGTCTGGGCACGGCGGCGGTGATCGTGATGGACAA
>NZ_DEMB01000008.1:84235-91860 GCF_002354675.1 Oceanicaulis sp. UBA2681
AGCTGCGGCCAGTGCACGCCGTGCCGTGAAGGCACCGGCTGGATGTGGCGCGTGCTTGATCGCATGTCCCGCGGCGAAGCGGAGACGAGCGAGATTGACGATCTGTTGGACGTGGCCGGTCAGGTGGAAGGCCACACCATCTGCGCGCTCGGCGATGCGGCGGCCTGGCCGGTTCAGGGTCTGATCCGCCATTTCCGTTCCGAGATCGAAGATCGCATCAACAACTACCGCGCCGGCAAGCCGGTGTTCACGCCCCAGGCTGCGGAGTAGGAACCAGACATGTCTGATAATCTGCGCACCATCGTGATCGACGGCGAGGAAGTCACCGTCCCCAACGATTACAACCTGCTTCAGGCGTCCGAAGCGGCAGGCCGGGAAATCCCGCGCTTCTGCTATCACGAGCGTCTGTCTGTGGCGGGCAATTGCCGCATGTGCCTGGTGGAGCTGGTGGGCGCGCCCAAACCCGTCGCCTCCTGCGCCTTCCTGGTGCGCGACATGCGCGGCGGGCCCAATGGCGAGCCGCCGCAAATGCGCACGCTCAGCCCGCTGGTGAAAAAGGCGCGCGAGGGTGTGATGGAGTTCCTCCTGATCAACCACCCGCTCGACTGCCCGATCTGCGACCAGGGCGGCGAATGCGACCTTCAGGATCAGTCCCTGGCCTATGGCCGCTCCGGTTCCCGCTTTGACGAGAACAAGCGCGCGGTCGAAGAAAAATACATGGGTCCGCTGATCAAGACGGAGATGACCCGCTGCATCCAGTGCACGCGCTGCGTCCGTTTCTCCACCGAGATCGCGGGCGTGCCCGAGCTGGGCGCGATCGGCCGTGGCGAGAACATGGAGATCACCACCTATCTGGAACAGTCCATGACGTCCGAACTGTCGGGCAATGTCATCGATCTGTGCCCGGTGGGCGCGCTGACCTCTCGCCCCTACGCCTTCAATGCGCGTCCGTGGGAGCTGACGAAGACCGAGACCATCGACGTGATGGACGCGCTTGGCTCCAACATCCGCGTCGACAGCCGCGGCGGCGCCGTGCTGCGCATCATGCCGCGCCTGCATGACGACGTGAATGAAGAGTGGATTTCCGACAAGTCCCGCTTTGTCTGGGACGGACTTGGCCGCCAGCGTCTGGATCGCCCGTTCGCCAAGAAAGACGGCAAGCTCGCGCCGATCGACTGGGATGAAGCCCTGACCATCGCCGAAGAGAAACTGTCCGGCGACGCCTCCAAAATCGGCGTCATCGCGGGCGATATGAACGATGTCGAGGGGCTCTACGCCGCGAAAGAGCTGTTTGATGCGCTTGGCGTCAAATCCATCGACGCGCGTCAGGACGGCTCGAAACTCGGCGCCGGTCCACGCGAAAGCTACCTGTTCAACTCCACGATCAAGGGCATTGATCAGGCCGACGCCATTCTGATCGTCGGCGCCAATCCGCGCGTGGAAGCGGCGGTGATGAACGCCCGCATCCGTCAGCGCTGGCTGACCGGCAAGTGCGAGATCGGCGTCATCGGCGAAGCCCACGACCTGACCTATGACTATGCCCATGTGGGCGAGGGCGCCAAAGACCTCGCAGCTCTTGGCGGCAAGCGCTCGGGCTTCATCAAGACCCTGAAAGACGCCGAGCGTCCGATGATCATTCTGGGCGCTGGCGCGCTGGCGCGTGAAGATGGCGCGCAGGTGCTGCGCGCGGCGGGCGAACTCGCGGACAAGATCGGCGCAGTGAAAGACGGCTGGAACGGCTTTAACGTGCTGCATACGGCGGCGAGCCGCGTCGGCGCGCTTGATCTCGGCTTCGTGCCGGGCGAAGGCGGTCGCGACACCAATGCCATTCTTGAGGGCGCGGCGTCGGGCGACGTGGACACCGTCGTGCTTCTGGGCGCGGACGAGATCGACATGGCCAAGCTGGGCTCCGCCTTCGTGATCTATGTGGGCCACCATGGCGACAAAGGCGCGCAACGCGCGGATTTGGTATTGCCGTCCGCAGCTTACACCGAAAAGCCGGGCCTTTACGTGAACACCGAAGGCCGGGTTCAGATGGCCGAGCGCGCTGTGTTCCCCAAGGGCGAGGCGAAAGAGGATTGGGCCATCTTCCGCGCTCTGTCCGCACGCCTTGGCAAGACGCTGCCATATAACGACTTGAACGCTTTGCGCGCCAAGCTGATCGGGGATCATGAGATCCTGGGCCAGATTGATCACGCTCCGGGCGCTCTGAATTCGGCTGAATTCAAACCGGCTGAGCTGGGTGAGGCGGGCGATGTGTCCGACGCGCCGTTCACGAGCCCGGTCACCGACTTCTACTTTACCAATTCGATCGCGCGGGCGTCCAAGACCATGGCTGAGTGTTCAGCTGCGGCGACGGCGGCGCGGCAAACCCTGCAAGCGGCGGAGTAGGGCGCATGTACGATTTCGTCACTCAATGGGGACCGCTCTGGGGCACGCTGGCGTCTGTAGGCCAGATCCTGGGCTTCATGGTTGTCTTGCTGCTGTCGCTGGCCTTCCTGCTGCTGATGGACCGCAAGGTCTGGGCGGCGGTTCAGATGCGCAAAGGCCCCAACACGGTCGGCGCGTTCGGCCTGCTGCAGTCCTTTGCGGACTTCATCAAGTTCGTCCTGAAGGAAATCATCGTGCCCGCCGGCGCGGACCGGCCGCTGTTCATTCTGGCGCCGCTTCTGACGCTGACTTTCGCCTTCATCACCTGGGCGGTGATCCCGGTGGCGCCGGGCTGGGTGATCTCGGACCTGAATGTCGGCATCCTCTACATCTTCGCCATCAGCTCGCTGGGCGTTTACGGGATCATCATCGGCGGTTGGGCGTCCAACTCGAAATATCCGTTCCTGGGCGCCATGCGCTCGGCGGCGCAGATGGTGTCCTATGAGGTCTCCATCGGCTTCATTCTGGTGACCATCCTTCTCATGGTCGGCAGCATGAACCTGACCGATATCGTCGAGGCGCAGGCCGGCGGGTTCTGGAACTGGCACGTCTTGTCGTTCGACATGTTCCCGGTCCCGGTGTTCGTGATCACCATCCCGATGTTCGTGATGTTCTTCATCTCGGCGCTGGCGGAAACCAACCGTCCGCCGTTTGACCTTCCCGAAGCGGAATCCGAACTGGTGGCCGGTTATCAGGTGGAATACTCCTCCACCCCGTATCTGCTGTTCATGATCGGCGAATATCTCAACATCGTTCTGATGTGCGCCCTCATGACCGTCCTGTTCATGGGCGGCTGGCATGCGCCGTTTGATATTGTTCCGTTCACCTGGGTCCCCCCGGTGTTCTGGTTCGCGATCAAAGTGGTTCTCTTCTTCTTCATGTTCGCCATGGTCAAAGCACTGGTGCCCCGGTACCGCTATGACCAGCTGATGCGTCTGGGCTGGAAGGTCTTCCTGCCGTTCTCGCTCTTCTGGGTGGTCTTCGTGAGCTTCGCGGCGAAATTCGACTGGTTTTGGGGCATCTATGCCCGCTGGACCGTAGGAGGCTGAGATGACGCAGATCGATTATTCCCGCGCCGCCAAGTACTTCCTGCTTCAGGATGTGTGGAAAGGGATGGCGCTTGGGTTCAAGTATTTCTTCAAGCCCAAGACCACGCTGAACTATCCCCATGAAAAGGGGCCGCTCAGCCCGCGTTTCCGGGGCGAACATGCGCTGCGGCGCTACCCCAACGGCGAAGAACGCTGCATTGCCTGCAAACTCTGCGAGGCGATCTGCCCCGCGCAGGCCATCACGATCGACGCCGAGCCGCGGCTCGACGGGTCGCGCCGCACCACGCGCTATGACATCGACATGACCAAATGCATCTATTGCGGATATTGCCAGGAGGCATGCCCGGTGGATGCAATCGTTGAGGGGCCGAATTTCGAATTCGCCACCGAAACCCGCGAAGAGCTGTACTACGACAAAGCCAAGCTCCTCGATAACGGCGACCGGTGGGAACGTGAAATTGCGCGGAACCTCGAACTCGACGCGCGCTACCGTTAACGCTATCACGGCGCGCGACTCCATACCGGGGCTGGGGATTCTCTCCCGCTCCACTTGATCTCAGTCCGGCGAGCCTCTGCTCGTCGCCCGTAAGGGGGGCAACAGTGCTGTCAGCAGCGGCCTTCTACATTCTCTCAGCGACCGCCGTGTTCTCCGCCTTGATGGTGGTGATCGCCAAGAACCCGGTTCGAGCGGTGCTGTTCTTGATCCTCGCCTTCTTCTCGGCGGCGGGGCTGTTCGTCCTTCTCGGGGCCGAGTTCCTGGCGATGATCCTGGTCATCGTCTATGTGGGCGCGGTTGCGGTGCTCTTCCTGTTCGTGGTGATGATGCTCGACATCGACTTCGCCCAGCTCAAGGAAGGCTTCATCAGTCACGCGCCGCTCGGCGGCCTGGTGGCCATCGCGCTCGCCGGCATTCTGGCGACCACGGGGCTGGGCTGGGTCAGCGCCGACAGCGCCAGCTCCGCTCTGCAATCACCAACGCCGGACGACATGACCAATGTCGCCGCCTTGGGCGCGCTCATTTATGACCGCTACGTGTTCTTCTTCCAGCTTGCGGGCCTCGTGCTGCTGGTCGCCATGGTCGGCGCCATTGTGCTGACCCTGCGCCATCGCGACGGCGTCAAGCGCCAGGACATGCACGCCCAGGTCAATCGCAAGCGCGAAGACTCCGTCGAGATCGTCGACATCAAAAGCGGCGAGGGGATTGGCTGATGCTTGAAATTGGTTTGGGTCATTATCTCGCCCTGGCGGCGATCCTGTTCACCATTGGCGTCTTCGGCATCTTCGTGAACCGAAAGAACGTCATCATTCTTCTGATGTCGATCGAGCTGATCTTGCTGTCTGTGAACATCAACATGGTCGCGTTTTCCGCCCATCTGGGCGATCTGACCGGCCAGGTCTTCGCCATGTTCATTCTTACGGTCGCGGCCGCCGAAGCGGCGGTCGGTCTCGCCATTCTCGTCGTCTTCTTCCGCAACCGCGGCGATATCGCGGTTGATGACGTCAACCTGATGAAGGGCTAGCGCACGGTCATGGCTTATATCGTCGTCTTCGCCCCGCTTCTGGCGGCCATCATCGCCGGTCTGCTGCAAAAGCAGATCGGGGACCGTCTGGCCCAGATCCTGACCACCGGCGCCACCATCGCGGCGGCGCTCGGCTCTGTGGTGCTATTCTTTGACGTCGCGGTCGGCGGCAACGCCCGCACGATCGAGCTGGCGCAATGGATGGCGGTCGGCAATTTCGAGATCAACTGGGCGATCCGCCTGGACACGCTGTCGGCGGTCATGCTGGTCGTGATCACGTCGGTGTCCTCGCTGGTGCACGTCTATTCATGGGGCTACATGTCCCATGATCCGCACCGCGCGCGGTTCTTCGCCTATCTGTCGTTGTTCACCTTCGCCATGCTGTCGCTGGTGACGGCGGACAATTTCATCCAGATGTTCTTCGGCTGGGAAGGCGTGGGACTCGCCTCCTACCTCCTGATCGGGTTCTGGTACCAGAAAGAGAGCGCCACCAGCGCCGCCATCAAGGCGTTCGTGACCAACCGCGTCGGCGATTTCGGCCTCGCGCTCGGCATCATGGCGATCTATCTGGTGTTCGGGTCGTTGCAGTTTGATGAGGTGTTCGCCCAGGTTCCGGGCATGGTGGATGAAACCATCGCCTTCTTCGGCATGAATTTCAAAGTGCTCGAACTGATCGGCTTCCTGCTGTTCATCGGCGCCATGGGCAAGTCCGCGCAGTTCTTCCTGCATGTCTGGCTGCCCGACGCGATGGAAGGCCCGACCCCTGTGTCCGCGCTGATCCACGCCGCCACCATGGTGACCGCAGGCGTGTTTCTGGTGTGCCGCGCCTATCCGATTTTCGAGCTGGCGCCCAACACCTCCGCCTTCATCACCTTTATCGGCGCGTCGACAGCTCTGTTCGCGGCGACCGTGGGGCTGGCGCAGAACGACATCAAGCGCGTGATCGCGTACTCCACCTGTTCACAGCTGGGCTACATGTTCTTCGCGGCCGGTCTGGGCCTGTATTCGGCGGCCATGTTCCACCTGTTCACGCACGCGTTCTTCAAGGCGCTTCTGTTCCTCGGCGCAGGCTCGGTCATTCACGGCCTGCATGACGAGCAGGACATGCGCAATATGGGCGGCATCTACAAATTGCTGCCGGTCACCTGGATCATGATGATCATCGGCACGCTGGCGCTGACGGGCGTGGGCATTCCGCTCCTGGGGATCGGCTTCGCCGGGTTCTACTCGAAAGACATGATCATCGAGGAAGCCTTCATGATGGGCCAGGACGGCGTCGCCTTCGGCATGTTCGCCTTCTGGATCGGCGTCATCGCGGCAGGCCTGACCAGCTTCTATTCCTGGCGTCTGATCTTCATGACCTTCCACGGCAAGCACCGCGGCAAGGAAGAAGTGCTCAAGCACGCCCATGAAAGCGGTCCCGTCATGGTGGTCCCGCTGGTGCTGCTGGCCATCGGCGCCTTGTTCGCCGGCATGGCGTTCAAGTCCGATTTCGTCGGCAAGGGCGCTCTGACCTTCTGGGAGGAAAGCCTGCCGGCCGGACCGTACGCCGAAGGCAATTACGGCCATCTGGTCGAAGGCTATGGCCAAAGCCACGCCGACGAGCATGGCGTCGAGCTGAGCGAGGCGGAAGCCGCCTCGCTGGAAGCGGCCATGTCGGACGATGAAGCCCATTCGGCTCAGGAACACGCTGTCAGCGCCGCTGATGATCATGGCGATGCTCATGACGGCGAGCATGCCGGGCACCATCCGCCCACCTGGGTGCTGTTTGCGCCTGTGGCGGTGACGCTGCTCGGCTTTGCGCTGGCCTGGTACTATTACATGGCCAATCCTGAGCTGCCGCGCCGTATCGCCGAGAAGAGCGGTCCGCTGCACCGCTTCCTGCTGAACAAATGGTATGTAGACGAGATCTACAACGCCACATTCGTCCGGGCCACGCGCGGTCTGGGGGATCTGTTCTGGAAGTTCGGCGACCAGAAAATCATCGACGGTCTGGGACCGAACGGGATCGCCGCCACGGCGATGTCCTCGGCCCGCAGGATCGCCAAGCTGCAGAGCGGCTATCTCTATCACTATGCATTCGTGATGCTCATCGGGGTCCTCGGACTGGCCCTGTGGCTGATCGCTGGCGCTGGAGCGTAGGGTCTCATGCTCGGTCAACTTCCCATCCTCTCCGCCATCACCTTCCTGCCCGCTCTCGGGGCGGTCGCGATCTTGCTACTGCGCGCCCTGATGCGCAGCGAGGAAAGCGCGGTGCTGGACCGCAACGCCAAGGGTGTTGCGCTGTTCGTGTCGCTTTTTGTTTTCGCGTTGTCGCTCCTGCTGGTGGCTGAATTCGACTCATCACAGGCTGGCTTCCAGTTCGTGGAAAACCTGCCCTGGCTGCCCGCGCTCGGCATCTCCTACAAGATGGGCGTGGACGGCATTTCGGTCCTGTTCGTGGTGTTGACGGCGTTCCTGATGCCGATCTGCATCCTGTCGAGCTGGAAGCTGGACAAGCGCGTCGCCGATTACATGGCCGCCTTCCTGCTGCTGGAGACCCTGGTCATCGGCGTGTTCTGCGCGCTCGACATGATCTTGTTCTACATCTTCTTTGAAGGCTCGCTGATCCCGATGTTCCTGATCA
>NZ_DEMB01000008.1:91939-169168 GCF_002354675.1 Oceanicaulis sp. UBA2681
CTCTTCTTCGAGGCTGGCCTGATCCCGATGTTCCTGATCATCGGCGTCTGGGGCGGTCAGAACCGGATCTACGCGGCGTTCAAATTCTTCCTCTACACCTTCATCGGCTCGGTTCTGATGCTGGCGGCGATGATCGTGATGTTCGTTCAGGTCGGCACCACCGATATCGAGGTGCTGCTGGCGCATCCCTTCGCCCGTGATCTTCAGATCTGGCTGTGGCTAGCCTTCTTCGCGTCCTTTGCGGTGAAGATGCCGATGTGGCCGGTGCACACCTGGCTGCCGGACGCCCACGTGCAGGCGCCGACGGCGGGCTCTGTGATCCTGGCGGGCATCTTGCTGAAGCTCGGCGGCTACGGCTTCCTGCGCTTCTCGATCCCGATGTTCCCGAACGCCAGCGACTTCTTCGCGCCGATGGTGTTCGTGCTGTCGATCATCGCCATTGTCGTCACCTCGCTGATCGCCTTCCGTCAGACCGACATTAAGAAGCTGATCGCCTATTCGTCCGTGGCGCACATGGGCTTTGTGACCCTGGGCATCTTCACGATGACCGAGCTTGGCGTGCAGGGCGCGATCTTCCAGATGCTCAGCCACGGCGTCATTTCCGCTGCACTCTTCTTGTGCATCGGCGTGATCTATGACCGCTTCCACACCCGCGAGATCTCCTTCTACGGCGGCCTCGTGCACAAGATGCCGGTGTTCGCCGCCGTATTCGGCCTGTTCGCCATGGCCAATGTCGGGCTTCCGGGCACGTCGGGCTTCATTGGCGAAATCATGACCATGACCGGCGCCTTCCAGGTGGATCCGCGGGTCGCGGCTGGCGCTGCGCTCGGCGTGATCTTCTCGGCGGTCTACATGCTGGTCGCCTACAAGAAAGTCGTCTTCGGCGTGATCACCAATCCCAAGCTTGAAACCGCGACCGACCTCAATGGCCGCGAATGGATCAATCTGGGCGTTCTGGCCGTGCTGGCGGTGTATTTCGGTTTCTTCTCGACACCGATCACCGACACCACTCGCGCCTCCGTGGACCAACTCATTCAGCACTACCAGTCCGCGCAGACGGTCGAGGCGATTGCCTCTGACGTCGCGCCGGCTGAAACCGCTGCGCACTAGCAAGGACAGGTCATGACTGTTTCGACGCTGCTCGCCGACCTTCAACTGCTGACGCCGGAGCTTCTGCTCTCTGTCGGCGCCATGGCGCTCTTGCTCATCGGGGTCTACACCAAGGGCGAGGCCAAGGCGGCCCAACGCATCATGACGCTGGCGACGGCGCTGTTGATCCTCGCCGCCGGCGTGTCGGTCTGGATGGCGCAAAGCCCGGGCGGCACGGCCTTCCACGGTGCGTTCGTGCTTGATTCCTTCTCCATGTACGCCAAGACGGCCGTCTATCTTGCGGGCGCGGTGGCTCTGGTGCTGGCGGGGCATTATCTGCGCGCCGAACAGCTCGCCCGGTTTGAATACCCGGTCCTGGTGACGCTCGCCGTCACCGGCATGAGCGTGATGGTGTCGGCCAACGACCTGATCACGCTTTATCTGGGCCTGGAGCTGCAATCTCTGGCGCTCTACGTGCTTGCTGCGTTCAACCGCGACTCCCTGCGTGCGTCCGAAGCGGGCCTGAAATACTTCGTGCTGGGCGCGCTCAGCTCGGGTCTGCTGCTGTACGGCTCGTCTTTGGTTTACGGCTTCTCAGGCTCCACCGCATTTGACGCCATCGCTGTCGCGGCGGCTGAAGGCGGCCAGAATATGGGTCTGCTGTTCGGCCTGGTCTTCGTGATCGCCGGTCTGGCCTTCAAGGTGTCCGCTGCGCCGTTCCACATGTGGACGCCGGATGTGTATGAAGGCGCGCCCACTCCGGTCGCCGCCTTCTTCGCCACCGCGCCGAAACTGGCGGCCATGGTGCTGCTGGCCCGCGTTCTGATGGAGCCGTTCGGCCCGATGACCGAGCAATGGCAGCAAGTCACCATGGTGATGGCGGTGCTGTCGATGGCGTTCGGCTCGTTCGGCGCGCTGATGCAGTCCAACATCAAACGCCTGATGGGCTACTCCTCCATCGGCAATATGGGCTATGTGCTGGTCGGTCTGTCCGCCGGCACCGCGCTCGGCCTGTGGTCGGTGCTGTTCTACATGACGCTGTACGTGATCGGCGTCGCCGGCGCGTTCGCCGTCATCCTCTCCATGCGTCGCTCTGAGGGCATGGTGGAGCGGATCGAGGATCTGGCCGGTCTGTCGCAGACCCGCCCGGCGCTCGCCTGGTCTATGACAGCCCTGATGTTCTCCATTGGCGGCATGCCGTTCATGATCGGCTTCTTTGGCAAGCTCTTCGTGTTCTATGCGGCGGTGCAGGCGGGTCTGATCTGGCTGGTCATTCTGGCGGTGCTCTTCTCCACCGTGTCGATCGCGTACTATCTGCGGGTCATCAAGGTGATCTGGTTTGACGAGCCCAATGGCGATTTCCTGCCGGCGCCGGCCGGTCCGGCCATCGTGTCGCGTCTGGCGGCTCTGGTGGCGGTGTCCATGCCGGTCGTGGGCGTGATCATCGCGCTCGTGGTCAATGCCGGGGCAGGCATTGGCGGCTAAGCCCGGCCTGCCGATCACCTATTTCGACACGCTGGACTCCACCAACGAGGAAGCCAAACGTCAGGCGATGGCGGGCGCAACGGGTCCGCTCTGGATCGTTGCGCGTCGTCAGAGTTCAGGGCGAGGGCGCCGGGGACGCGTCTGGACCTCGACACCGGGCAATCTCTTCGCAACCGGGCTCTACCGGCTAGATTGCGAGCCGGCGCGGGCCGCCCAGCTGTCCTTTGCGGCGGCTTTGGCGGTCGGTGATCTGTGCGCCAGCGTCCTGGACGCTGATCGCGTCCGCCTGAAATGGCCCAATGACGTCCTCGTGGGCGGACGCAAGATCAGCGGCATCTTGCTGGAATCCGGTCAGCATGCTGATGGCGGGCTCTGGCTGGCGGTTGGCATTGGCGTCAATCTCAGCCATCACCCTGAAGACTCCGAGCGCCCGGCCACGGATCTGCGCGCTCAGGGCGCTGAACTCAGCGTGGAGGACGCCGCTGAACGTCTTTCCCAGCGCTTTGACCATTGGCTGAACCGATGGGCTCAGGATGGGTTCACGCCGATCCGTGAAGCCTGGCTGTCGCGCGTTCACGGACTGGGCGAACGCTGCGTCGTCCGACTGGAAACCGAAACCCTGGAGGGCGTGTTCGCCGATCTGGGGCCGGACGGCTCGCTGCGACTTGATTTGAAAGATGGCGGTCGGCGCTTTATCTCCGCTGGTGACGTTTTTTTCCCCGGCGCTTCAACCTGATGCGCCGCTCCAAGGAGCCGGTCCATGCTTCTCGCGATTGATTGCGGCAACACCAACACGCTGTTCGCCGTGCATGACGGCGATGACTGGCGCGCGCAATGGCGCACCGCGACCCATTCCACGCGCACGGCGGATGAATATGCTGTCTGGTTGCAGCAACTGCTTCAACTTCAGGGGCTTGATCTTAAAGACTTAAAGGGTTGCGTGATCTCTTCCGTGGTGCCGCAATCGCTGTTCAACCTGCGCAATCTGGCGCGGCGCTATGTGGGCGCTGATCCTGTGGTTGTGGGCGATGCGCATGTGGATCTGGGCGTGGGCGTGAACCTGCCGCGTCCCGAGGAAGCGGGCGCAGACCGTCTGGTGAACGCGCTTGGCGGCCGGGTGCGGTATGACGGCGCGATGATCATCGTGGATTCCGGCACGGCCACGACCTTCGACGTGGTCTCCGCCGACGGCAATTTCGAAGGCGGCGTGATCGCGCCAGGCATCAACCTCTCCATGCAGGCGCTGCATCAGGCGGCGGCGCGCCTGCCACGCATTGCAATCGAGAAACCTCAACGGGTTATGGGCAGGGATACCGTCGGCGCCATGCAGTCGGGCGTGTTCTGGGGCTATGTTGATCTCATCGACGGGCTTGTGACGCGGCTCAAAGCCGAGTACGGCCAGCCCATGACCGTTATTGCTACTGGCGGCGTCGTTTCCCTGTTTGAGGACGCGGCGCGCACAATCGACCATTACGACCCTGATCTGACCATGCGGGGCCTTCTGGAAATCTGGAAACGTAACGCGCCTCAGGGCGAGGGGATTCACGCATCGTGAGCCAGACTGACAACGCATTGTATTTCGTCCCGCTCGGCGGCTCCGGCGAGATCGGGATGAACCTGAACCTTTATGGCTATGGTCCCGAAGAAGATCGCAAATGGATTATCCTCGATTGCGGGGTGACCTTTGGCGACCTGACCACGCCGGGCGTGGACATCATCACTCCCGATCCGCGCTTCATCGCAGAGCGCAAGCACCAGCTTCTGGGCATCGTGCTGACCCACGCCCACGAAGACCATATGGGCGCGGTCGCTCATTTGTGGCGCCAGCTGGAATGCCCGATCTACGCGACGCCGTTCACGGCTTGGCTGATGCGCGACCGTCTCGCCGAGCACGGCCTGCTCGATCAGGTGGCGCTGCATGAGATCGACCTGCACACCAGGTTTGAGCTGGGCCCGTTCGACATGCAGCTGGTGACGCTGACCCACTCCATCCCCGAACCCAATGGCGTGATCATCCGCACGCCGGTCGGCACGGTGCTGCACACCGGCGACTGGAAGATCGATCCCGAACCGCTGATCGGCGCTTCGACCGATGTCGCCGCGCTGGAAGCGGCGGGCGAAGAGGGCGTGATGGCGATGGTGTGCGACAGCACCAATGTCTTCACCGAAGGGGAATCCGGCTCTGAAAGCGATGTGCGCGACAACCTGATCGAGCTCGTCGGCAAGCAGACGGGCCGCGTGGCCATCGCGGCGTTCGCGTCCAATGTCGCGCGCCTTGAAACCGCGATCCGCGCAGGCGAAGCCAATGGACGCCGCGTCTGCCTGGTGGGCCGGTCCATGCACCGGATGACCCAGGCCGCGAAAGCGGTGGGGCTTCTGGCCGATTGCCAGCCTTTCATCGAGGAAGAGGAAATCGGCTATTTCCCGCCCGACAAGATCTTGCTGCTGTGCACCGGCTCTCAGGGCGAACCGCGCGCCGCACTGTCGCGCATTGCTGAGGGATCACATCGCAATGTCACGCTAAACAAAGGTGACAGCGTGATTTTCTCCTCCCGGATCATTCCCGGAAACGAGCGCGGCATTTTTGATCTGATGAACCGTCTGGCCGAGCGCGGCGTGGACATCATCACCGAGCGTGACGAGCATATCCACGTCTCGGGCCACCCCTGCCGGGACGAATTGCGCCAGATGTACGCCTGGGCCAAGCCCACCACCGCGATCCCGGTGCATGGCGAATATCGCCATCTGGTCGAGCACGCCCAGCTGGCGCGTGACCTTCAGGTGCCCAACGCCGTGGTGCCGCGCAATGGCTCGATCATTCGCATCACCCAGGACGGCGCCTCCATCGTGGATGAGGCGCCTGCGGGTCGCCTTCATGTGGACGGCAATTTCCTGACCGAGGCGGATGCGGAATCCATCAAGGAGCGCCGTCGTCTGGCCTATAATGGTCATCTGACCGTCGCCGCCGTACTGGCGGACGGCGAGCTGGTGTCCGAGGTTGATGTGCGCGCCATGGGCGTGGCGTCCACCCATGCCTATGACCTTGATGACTTCCTGGATGATCTGGCGGAGGCGGCGGACACCGCGTTCAAACGCCTGGATCGTCGGGCGCGTAAGGATCCGGGCGCGGTTGAAGAAGCGATCCGCCGCGGCGTGCGGCGGGAGGCGAGCCGGATCTGGGGCAAGAAACCCCATGTGGAAGCCATTATTCTCACGGTTTGATAAGCACGGAGAGTCGTCATGAAGCTGGGACGTTTGAACCATGTGGGCGTTGCGACGCCGGATGTGGACGCCGCTGCGGCGGTCTATGCCGAGCTTTATGGCGCGACCGAGCGGACCGAAACCAAGGATTTCCCGCATCTGGGCGTCCGGGTGGTGTTTGTGACCTTGCCGAACATGCAAATCGAGCTGATCGAGCCGCTGGGCGAGGCGAGCCCGATCCACAAATACCTCGAAAAGAACCCCAAGGGCGGCCAGCACCATATGTGCTTTGAGGTCGAGGACATCGTCAAAGCGCGCGACGCCATGGTGGAGCGCGGCGCCACGGTGCTCGGGACCGGAGAGCCTTATATCGGCGCCCATGGGGTGCCGGTGATCTTCGTCCATCCCAAGGACACTGGCGGCGTGCTGGTCGAGCTGATGCAGGACCCGGCGCTATACCAGGGTGAGGCGAACCATTGAGGCGCTATGCGGAATACGCCCTTCTGGGCCTGGTCTTTGTGATCTGGATTGCCCAAGGCTTCATGCCAGATCGCGGCGTGGGTCTGGTCACTGGCGTGGTGATCTTCCTGATTTCCTGGTGGATGCTGTTTCTGGGCGTTTTGCCGCTCAAGGTCCGCGGGCAGTTTGAAGATGATGATGTGGTCGAAGGCTCCGAGCCCGGCGCGCCCGTATCGCCTCGCATCAAAGAGAAGATGTGGCTCGCCACCGTTTTGACTGCGGGAGTGTGGCTGGTCCTGTTCACGATTCTTGAATTTGGCCTGGTCGATCTGGACTCCCTGACCTGGGGACCGAGCTATATCGAGTACGACTAGCGATCAGTCCTCCTCTGGAGTCTCGCTGTCATCTGACATGCTGGCGTGCTCCCAGCTCATCAGAAGTACGCCTGAAAACACTACGGCGAAGCCGGCCAGGTGCACCCAGGCGAACGCCTCGCCAAGCAGGATGTAGGATAGGACCAGCGCGGACACCGGCATCACGCCCATGAACGCCGCCGCGGTCGCGCCCTCAGCCTTCTGAACGCCCGCATACCAGAGCCAGCTGCCCAGTGCGAGGGTGCCCACGCCATACCAGACCAGCGCGGTCCAGACGCCGACGTCAAAGTCGGACGGCGTGAATGACGGCCATTGCCAGACCGCCAGCGGAACAAAGAGCGGAATAGAGAGCGCCGACGCCAGAAAGGCCACCAGCACAGGGTCCATGTTCTTGGTCAGGGTCTTGCCCAGAAGCGTATAGGCGCTTTCGCAACACACCGCCGCGAACACCAGAACGACGCCCCAGAGCGAGCCGCCAGTTTCAGCGCCAGAGCCGCCCAGTTGCAAGATCAGGACCCCTGAAACCGCGCAGCCAATCGCGACCAGCTTGCGCCAGGTGGATCTGTCTCTCAGAAACACCATGGAGGCGGCGGCCGTCACCGCTGGCGTGGTGCTCATCACCACGGCGCCCGTCACTCCGGATGCGAGCCGCATGCCGTAGAGCATGAAGGCGGAAAAACCCACCATGCCGAAGAGAGCGATGAAACCGATCCGCATCCAGTCGCCTGTTGCAATATCGCGGACGGTTTCGCGACGCCGCCAGGCGAGGGGCGCCAGAAACACTGCGCCCAGTCCCACACGGAACAAAGAGGCGATGAAAACAGGCGCAGCCTGGGTGACGATCTTGCTGACGGGCGTGGCCGATCCGAACATCGCCATGCCTGCGATCAGTTGCGTGATCGTGAGCGCTTTTTGAGAGGTTTGGCTGTCAGAAGAGGCGGGGCGTTCGCTCATTAGGAGTGATCCGGCGTTTGGCGTATGAGTTCAGTGAGGCGGGGCGGGTCTGCATGGCTTGTCCTTCTCCAACGCTAAGTCTAATCGTTGGGTTCCCGCTGTTTTCATAGTCGCCGGATTCTTGCCCCATGCGCCTGTCCCGTTTTTTCCTGCCTGTTTTGAAGGAAACCCCTTCTGACGCGCAGATCGTCTCTCATCAGCTCATGTTGCGCGCCGGCATGATCCGCCAGGAAGCGGCGGGGATTTACGCCTGGTTGCCGCTCGGGCTGCGGGTGCTGCGCAAGATCGAAAATATCGTGCGCGAGGAACAGAACCGCGCCGGCGCGATCGAGCTGTTGATGCCGACCTTGCAGCCGGCGGATCTGTGGCGAGAGAGCGGACGCTATGACGATTACGGCAAGGAGATGCTGCGCATTGTCGACCGCCATGAGCGCGACCTGCTGTACGGCCCGACCAATGAAGAGATGATCACGGAGATCTTCCGCGGCTATTGCCGGTCCTACAAGGACTTGCCGAAGATCCTGTATCATATCCAGTGGAAGTTCCGCGACGAGATCCGCCCCCGCTTCGGCGTGATGCGCGGCCGCGAATTCCTGATGAAGGACGCCTATTCCTTCGACCTGGATTACAAAAGTGCTGTAAGGGCTTACAACAAGATGTTTGTGGCCTACCTGAACACGTTTGCGCGTATGGGCCTCAAATCTGTGCCGATGCGGGCGGACACCGGCCCGATTGGCGGCAAGCTGTCGCACGAATTCATCATCCTGGCCGAAACCGGTGAGAGCGAAGTGTTCTGTGACGCCCGGCTGGTGGACATGCCCGCGCCGGGTGAGGTCGATTTTGACGGTGATCTTCAGCCGCTGGTCGACGAGCGCACCGCGCTCTACGCCGCCACCGAGGAAATGCACGACGCCGCGCGCTTTGAAGCGGAAGTGCCGCAAGAGCGACGCGTGTCTGCGCGCGGCATCGAAGTGGGCCATATCTTCAATTTCGGGACCAAGTATTCTGACCCGATGAAGGCGTTGGTCACCGGGCCGGACGGCAAGGACACGGCGGTTCATATGGGCTCTTACGGGGTCGGCGTGTCGCGTCTTCTGGGCGCGATCATCGAGGCCAGCCATGACGAGAACGGCGTGATCTGGCCTGAAGCCGTCGCGCCGTTCGGCGCAGGCGTCATCAATATGCGCGCGGGCGACGAGGCGTGCGACGCCGCGTCCATTGATGTCTACGCCAAGCTCGACGCAGCCGGGCTTGAGCCGCTTCTGGACGACACCAATGAGCGGGCGGGCGCGAAATTCGCCACCATGGACCTGATCGGCGTGCCTTATCAGGTGGTCATCGGTCCGCGCGGCCTGAAAGAGGGCAAGGTCGAGGTGAAAATCCGCGCCTCTGGCGAGCGCCATGAGCTCAGCCTTGAAGACGCCGTCAATCGCCTGGTGGAGGGTGCGTTCAAGTGAGCTCTGACGCCGCGTCGACAGTAGCGCCCGATACGCCGCCATCCTCAGGCGCGGCGCCGTTCTCCGGCTATGAATTCATGCTGGCGTTCAAGTATCTGCGCGCCCGCAAGAAACATGGCGGCGTGACGCTGATCTCGGTGATCTCGTTTGTGGGCATCATGTTGGCGGTCGCGGTGCTGATCACTGTCATGAGCGTGATGAACGGGTTCCGGCACGAGCTTCTGACGCGGCTTCTGGGCGTTCAGCCTCATATCTATGTTTATGTCCCGTCTGAGCAGGGTGAGGCGGCGCTGACGCTGGCGGACCGGATTCGCGAGCTGGAGGGCGTGCGCCAGGCGGGCCCGGTTGCGACCGGACAAGCGCTGGTGACGTCAGGGCGGTCCGCCGCCTTTGCGCAGGTGTCCGGCGTCCGGCCTGACGATCTCGCGCGGTTTGATCTGATCACCGGCGCGCAAGGCGCGGATGCGGTCGGCGGCGGGCTGGTGTCTGGCTCGATTGATGATTTCGGGGCGGGGCGTAATGGCGGTGACGTGATCATCATGGGCACGGTCATGGCCGCTCAGCTCGGCGTTGGCGTAGGCGACCAGGTGACCCTGGTGTCGCCCCAGGGCGCGACCACCGCGCTCGGCATGACGCCGCGCTCCAAGCGTTACACCATTGGCGGGCTTCTGAGCGTCGGGGTTCAGGACCTGGACCAGATCCTCATCTACATGCCGCTTGAGCAGGCGGCGCTGTTTTTCAATCGGCCCGCCCAGGGCGATTATATCGATGTGCGGATCGCCAATCCCGATGCGCCCGAGCCGGTGATCGAGGCCATCCGCGCCATCGCGCCCCAGGGCAGCGTCATGTTTGACTGGCGGCGGCAGAACCAGGCGTTCTGGAACGCCTTGCAAGTCGAGCGGGTCGCCATGCGGCTGATCCTGTCGGCCATCGTGCTGATCGCCGCGATGAACATCATCTCCGGCCTTGTGATGCTGGTGAAGAACAAGACCCGCGACATCGCCATTTTGCGCACCATGGGCGCCAGCCAGGGCGCCATCATGCGTATTTTCCTCATCGCCGGAGCGGCGGTGGGCGTGCTCGGCACGCTGGCCGGCATCGCCCTGGGGTTGCTGGCGGTGATCGGCATTGGCCCGATCCAGGATTTCGTGTCCTGGGCCAGCGGCGTCAACGTGTTCGACCCCAGCGTCTATTCGCTCTATCGCCTGCCGGCCCGGCTGGATTGGGGCGAGGTGGCGTTCGTGTCCTTCTGGGGGGTGTTCGCGTCCCTGGTGGCCACGCTGGCGCCGTCCTGGCGCGCGGGCCGCATCGATCCTGTCGAGGCGCTTCGCTATGAATAAGCCAGCGCTTTCCCTAAAGGGCATCACCCGCATTTATGAAACCGAGGGCGAGCGGCTGGAGGTTCTGACCGACGCCGATCTCGACCTCAATCCCGGCGAGCTCGTAGGGCTGGTCGGGCCGTCTGGCTCTGGCAAATCCTCGCTGCTTCATGCGGCGGCGTTGCTTGAGGCGCCCAATGCCGGCGAAGTCTGGATCGGCGGTCAGAACGGGCTGGCGCTGTCGGAGCGCGACCGGACGGCTTTGCGTCGCCGTGAGGTGGGGTTCGTCTATCAATTTCATCATTTGCTGCCTGAACTGGACGCTCTGGATAATGTCGCCTTGCCGCGCATGATCTCTGGAACCAGCCACAAGGTCGCACGTGAGGCGGCGGAGACCCAATTGACCGCTTTGGGATTGGGCGGGCGCTTGCGCCATCGTCCCGGGCAGTTGTCAGGGGGCGAGCAGCAACGTGTCGCGATTGCACGGGCTCTGGTGAACGAACCGCGCATTCTGCTGGCGGACGAGCCTACGGGCAATCTTGATCCCGCCACATCCGATCAGGTGTTTGAAGCGCTCGCGCACGCGTGTCGCGGGGCCGGGGCGGCGGCGTTGATCGCCACGCACAATCACGAGCTGGCGTCGCGCATGGATCGCGTCGTAACGCTGGATCGCGGCCGCGTCGTCCCGTTCACGAGCGCCTGACGCGCCTCCAATTCCGTTCTCCAAGTGTTCCAAGTTGCGGGTTTTCCGCAGCTTTTCAGATCGAATCAAAAACGACTTGACGGTCGGAACAAAAGCAGAAAATATGCAATGGAACAAAACAGGAATAACTGCTTTAGACGCAGTTGATCAAGGAGTTGTCCCCATGCGTAACCTGATTGAAGACATGACGTCCGCCGCTGTGATCGTAGGCTTCATCGCTGTGGCTCTCAGCCTGTCCGCCGCAATCGCAGGCTGACCTCGGCGCCGGACGGGCGCTAGAATGAAGCGGTGAGTCCGCCAGATCTGGAGCGCCCGTCGTGAGCGATGCCCCCTTCGTCCATTTGCGTGTCCGGTCGCCATACTCCTTGCTGGAGGGGGCGATCCGGATCAAGGAGACGGCGGCGCTATGCAAGACCTTCTCCATGCCGGCGGCGGCGATCACCGATTCCAACAATCTGTTCGGCGCTCTAGAGTTTTCCGAAGTGCTGTCGGACGAGGGCGTCCAGCCCATCACCGGCGTGACGTTGTCGGTCCAGGTTGAGGCGCCGCGTCCGGGCGAGCGGGCGAAGCCGGACGGTACGCTGGTGTTGTTGGCGCAATCCCAAGAGGGCTACGCCAATCTGATGAAGCTGTCTTCGGCGGCTTATCTCGACGTCGCCGCTACGGATGAGCCTCATGTGCCGATCGAAAAGGTGCTGGAGCTGAGCGAGGGTCTGATCTGTCTGACGGGCGGATTTGACGGCGCGCTGAACCGTT
This sequence comes from Oceanicaulis sp. UBA2681, assembly GCF_002354675.1. Classification (NCBI taxonomy): domain Bacteria; kingdom Pseudomonadati; phylum Pseudomonadota; class Alphaproteobacteria; order Maricaulales; family Maricaulaceae; genus Oceanicaulis; species Oceanicaulis sp. UBA2681. The sequence continues at coordinate 103,737 of NZ_DEMB01000008.1, forward strand.
TTCTCTGCACAGGTCGGGACGGGCAGGCGCAGGCCCTCTTGGAACGCTTGCGCGCCAGCTTTCCCGATCGCCTGTATCTCGAACTTCAACGTCACGGGCGTGCGGACGACGTCACCGCCGAGTCCTGGCTGGTCGACCAGGCTTATGCGCTGGACCTCCCATTGGTGGCGACGAACGAGCCGCATTTCCCGAAGCCTGAATTCTATCAGGCCCATGATGCGCTGCTGTGCATCTCAGAAGGCGCCTATGTCAGCATGGATGACCGGCGAAAGCTGACCGCCGAACATGACTTCAAATCCGGCGCCGCGATGGCGGAGCGCTTCTCCGACCTGCCTGAAGCGATTGCCAACACGCTTGAGATCGCCAAACGCTGTTCTTTCCGGCCTCGCACCTCAAAGCCGATCCTGCCGCGCTTTCCGACGCAGGGCGATCGCAACGAAGCTGAGGAATTGCGCGCCCGGGCGACTGAAGGCCTGGAAGACCGGCTCGCCAAGATCGAAATGGCCGATACGCGAGAGGCGTATTTCGAGCGCCTGGATTACGAGCTCGGCGTTATCGAACGCATGGGGTTTCCGGGCTACTTCCTGATCGTGTCTGACTTCATCCAGTGGGCGAAATCCCAGGACATTCCTGTGGGGCCGGGACGGGGGTCGGGCGCGGGGTCTCTGGTCGCCTGGGCGCTGACCATCACCAATCTTGATCCGCTGCGGTTCGGCCTGCTTTTTGAGCGCTTCCTGAACCCCGAACGCGTGTCCATGCCGGACTTTGACGTAGACTTCTGTCAGGATCGCCGCGGCGAGGTGATCCGGTATGTGCAGGAGCGCTACGGTCAGGACCGGGTGGCGCAGATCATCACCTTCGGCACCCTGCAGGCGCGCGCGGTGGTGCGTGATGTGGGCCGGGTGCTGCAATTGCCGTTCGGTCTGGTGGACCGGATCGCCAAACAGGTGCCCAACAATCCCGCGCAACCTGTCACTCTGGCGGAGGCGGTCAAGACCGAGCCCAAGCTGCAGGAGATGCAGCGCACCGACGACATGGTCGATCAGCTCATCACCGTGGCTTTGCAATTGGAGGGGTTGTTCCGGAACGCTTCCACCCACGCCGCAGGCGTGGTGATCGGCGACCGGCCGCTGACGGATCTGGTCCCGCTCTATCAAGACCCGCGCTCGGACCTGCCCGCCACCCAGTTCAACATGAAATGGGTCGAGCCTGCGGGTCTTGTGAAGTTTGACTTTCTGGGGCTGAAAACCCTCACCGTGATCGCGCGGGCGCTGAGCTATATTGAAAGCGCGGGACTTGCGCGTCCGGACATGGACGAGATCAGTCTGGAGGATCCCGCCACTTACGAGCTTCTGGGCGCGGGATCTTCTATCGGCGTGTTCCAGCTTGAAAGTACGGGCATGCGCGACACGCTGCGCAAGCTCAAGCCTGACACCATCGAGGACATCATCGCGCTGATCTCGCTTTATCGGCCGGGCCCGATGAAGAATATCGACGTCTATGTGGACCGCAAATTCGGGCGCAAGAAGCCTGATTACCTGCACAAGGACCTCGAGCCTGTCCTGAAGGAGACCTACGGGGTCATCATCTATCAGGAACAGGTGATGCAGATCGCCCAGATCCTGTCCGGCTATTCTCTTGGAGAGGCCGACCTTCTTCGCCGCGCCATGGGCAAGAAGAAGAAGGAGGAGATGGACAAGCAGCGCGTACGCTTCAACGAGGGGGCTGAAAAGCGCGGCGTTTCCAAGGACAAGGCCAATTACATCTTTGACCTGGTGGCTGAGTTCGCCGGTTACGGCTTTAACAAATCACACGCCGCTGCCTACGCTCTGATCGCCTATCAGACGGGGTGGCTGAAAGCCAATCATCCCGCCGCCTTCATGGCCGGTCTGATGAGCCTTGATAGCGCCAACACCGAGAAGCTTGCGGTCTTCTTCCAGGAATCCAAACGCATCGGTCTTGAGGTCCTGCCGCCGGATGTGAATGCGTCGGAAGCGGATTTCGCGCTTGAAGACGGTCATATCCGGTACGCCCTCGGCGCTATTCGCAATGTGGGCTATGCGGCGATGGAACATGTGGCCGAGGTGCGTCGCAGGGGCGGGCCTTACAAGGACGTGTTTGATTTCGCCGAGCGGGTGGATCCGCGTCAGGTGAACAAGCGCGCGTTTGAAAACCTCGCTCGCGCCGGCGCGTTTGACACCCTGGAGCCCGACCGCGCCAAGGCGCTGGCCTCCGCTGAAATGCTGTTGTCAGTCTCCCAGAACGCCCAGTCCGAGCGCGACAGCGCGCAGGCCTCCCTGTTTGGCGGGGGCGGGGAGTCTGGCGGCGCCAGGCTTGAGCGCCCCATTCTGCCTGACCCTGAGCCCTGGGATCCGGTTCGGCGTCTTGATGAAGAGCTCGCCGCCATCGGGTTCTACCTGTCCGGTCACCCGCTCGATGACATGATGCCGGCCCTGGCCCGGCGCGGCGTTGTGGTCTTTGCAGACCTGCCGTCCAAGGCCGCCGAGGGCGCACGCGCCGCGCGGCTCGCCGCCGTGGTGCGCCGCCGTCAGGAAAAGGTGTCTCAGCGTTCGGGCGAGAAATTCGCGTTCGTCACGCTCTCTGACCCTTCAGGGGAGTTTGAGGCGCTGGTTCCGCCGAAAGTGTTGCGCGAAATTCGCGAGGTGATCGAACCGGGCGCGTCAGTGCTGGTGAACGCCAAGATCGAGGCGCAGGATGAAGGGCTTCGCCTGATCATTGACGGCGCGGATACGATCGATCCCTTTGCGGCTGAACATATCGGTCAAGGGCTCAAGATCCGTCTGGGGCAATCAGGCGCGCTCGAGCCCTTGCGCAAGCGCATCGACCGGGCCGATGGTCGGGAGGGCGCCGTGAAAGGCTCCATCCATCTGATCGTGCCTTTGTCTGACGGACGTCTCGCTGAAGTGCGGCTTCCCGGACGTCATGCGGTCGACCCGGCGGCCCGGGCTGCGGTGAAAGCGGTCGCCGGCGTTCTGGAGGTGGAGACGCTGTAAGCCGCGCCTCTGGGCGTCCTTGGCCTCAGAAATGACAGTTCAGGCGGCAGGCAGAGGCGGAAAGTCCGCTCTCATGGCTTGCAGCTTTGGGCTGCTGCCCGTATAAGCGCGCCCGATCCCGCACGCGGAGCTTCGGCTTTTCAGGTGAAAAGTCGCTCCGGTGCCGCAAGTCATGTCTGACGCCCAAGCTGGATGTCAGATGAGGCGAGCGGCTCCGCTCCGCGGAGGCCAACCGGAAAAAGGACCTAAAATTATGGCTCTTCCTGATTTCTCCATGCGCCAGCTGCTCGAAGCCGGCTGTCACTTCGGTCACCAGACCCACCGCTGGAACCCGAAGATGAAAGATTACATCTTCGGCGAACGCGCCAACATCCACATCATTGACCTGTCGCAGACCGTTCCGCTGCTGCACCAGGCGCTGGTGAAGGTGCGTGAAGTCGCCGCCAAAGGCGGTCGCGTTCTGTTCGTGGGCACCAAGCGCCAGGCCGCCGAGCCGATCTCTCTGGCCGCGTCGCGCTGCGCGCAATACTACATGAATCACCGTTGGCTGGGCGGCACGCTCACCAACTGGCAGACCATCTCCAAGTCAATCGCGCGTCTGCGCGAGCTGGAGACCCTGTTGGACGCCGAGGGCGGCCCGACCGGTCTGACCAAGAAAGAAATCCTGATGCTGACCCGCGAGCGTGAAAAGCTCGAGCGTTCCCTGGGCGGTATCAAGGAAATGGGCGGCACGCCGGACCTGATGTTCGTGATCGACACCAACAAGGAGTCCATCGCCATTCAGGAAGCCAAGCGCCTGAACATCCCGGTCGTGGCCATCCTGGACACCAACTGCGACCCGGATCCGATTGATTTCCCGATTCCGGGCAATGACGACGCCTCTCGCGCCCTGTCGCTGTATTGCGACCTGATCGCGGACGCCGTGCTGGACGGCATCGCCGACAGCCAGGCCGCTCTGGGCATGGATCTGGGCGAATCTGAAGCGCCGAGCGAAATGGCTCTGGGCGTGGACGAGAGCGAAGCCGCTCCGACCGAAGAACCCGCCGCCGAAGCCGCGCCCGCTGCTGCGGAAGCGCCGGCTGAAGACGCCAAATCCTAATAGCGCCAAACGCGCGATCCAAGGAGACCTCCCCATGGCTCAAATCACCGCCGCTCTCGTCAAAGAGCTTCGCGACAAAACCGGCGCCGGCATGATGGACGCCAAGAAGGCGCTTGTGGAAGTTGACGGCGACATGGAAGCCGCCGTTGACTGGCTTCGCAAGAAAGGCCTGTCCAAAGCCGCGAAAAAAGCAGACCGCGTCGCAGCTGAAGGCCTGGTGGCCGTCAAGTCCGAAGACAAAGGCGCCGGCATGGCTGCGTCCGCTGTTGAAGTAAACGCAGAGACCGATTTCGTTGCACGCAACGAAATCTTCCAGAAAGCTGTTGGCGAGATCGCCGCTCTGGCGATCAACGCTGACTCTGTGGACGCGTTGAACGCGGCTCAGATGTCTTCTGGCAAGTCCGTTGCCGACACCATGACCGATCTGATCGCTCAGATTGGTGAGAACATGTCGGTTCGCCGCGCCGCCACCCTGTCTGTGGATCCGGGCGTCGTCGCAGCTTACGTGCACAACGCGGCTGGCGACGGCATGGGCAAGATCGGCGTGCTGGTCGCGCTGAAGTCCGAAGGCGACAAGGCGGTTCTCGCTGAGCTGGGCCGCAAGGTCGCCATGCATGTCGCTGCAGGCTCTCCCGCACCGGCTCTGGCCGTCCATGAGGGCGAGCTGGATCAGGACGTGGTCGAAAAAGAACGCCAGGTGTTCGCTGGCCAGGCCCGCGAATCCGGCAAGCCGGAACAGATCGTTGAGAAAATGGTCGAAGGCCGTCTGCGCAAGTTCTACGAAGAAGTCGTGCTGCTGAAGCAGGTCTTCGTGTTCGACACCGACAAGACCGTCGCCGAAGCCATCAAGGCGGCTGAAGGCGATGCAGGCGCACCGATCGAACTGACCGGTTTCGTCCGCATGGTTCTGGGCGAAGGCGTCGAGAAAAAAGAAGAAGACTTCGCCGCTGAAGTCGCAGCCGTCGCTAAAGGCTAAAGTTTTCGGCCCGGGCGTGTGAAGTCACGTCCGGGCCGGACTCCATCTGAAGACAGCAATCATGCGGAGTTTGCCGTGACCGACACCGAGGACCGACCGCTCATTACGCCTAAGGGCCCCTATAAACGGGTTCTTTTGAAGGTTTCCGGTGAAGCCCTGATGGGCGATCAGCCCTACGGCATCGACATGACAACTGCAGATCGCATCGCCCGCGAAGTCGGCGAAGCGGTCGAGGCTGGCTACGAGCTGTGCCTTGTGATTGGCGGCGGAAACATCTTCCGCGGTCTGACCGCCGCCGCCAAGGGCATGGAGCGCGCCGCCGCCGACTATATGGGCATGCTGGCGACGGTGATGAACGCGCTGGCCATGCAGACCGCGCTCGAGCGTGTCGGCGTCCAGACCCGCGTCCAGTCCGCCATTCCCATGACCACCGTGTGCGAGCCTTATATTCGCCGCCGCGCTGTGCGCCATATGGAGCGCGGACGCGTCGTGATTTTCGCCGCAGGCACGGGCAATCCGTTTTTCACCACCGACACGGCCGCCGCCCTGCGCGCCGCCGAAATGGGGTGTGACGCCTTGTTCAAAGGCACCAGCGTGGACGGCGTTTATGATGACGATCCGCGTAAAAATCCGCAGGCCAAACGGTTTGAGTCCCTTGACTATATCGACGTTCTGGCGCGCGATCTCAAAGTTATGGACGCCTCGGCGGTGACGCTGATGCGCGACAACCAGATTCCGATCGTGGTGTTCAACATTCGAGAGCAGGGCGGTCTCGCCCGGGTTCTGGATGGCGAGGGCACGTGTACGGTCGTGGGCGGCTCATCCAGCTCAGCCGCATAAAAAAGGGGAGACACGGACATGTCCGGTTTCGACATCAAAGACATCGAGCGCCGCATGGATGGCGCGATTGACGCGCTCAAGAAAGAATTCGCCGGCCTGCGCACCGGTCGCGCTCACGCCAGCTTGCTCGACCCGATCAAGGTTGAAGCCTATGGCGCGCTGACCCCGATCAACCAGGTCGGCAATGTCTCCGTGCCTGAGCCGCGGATGATTACGATTTCGGTCTGGGACAAAACTCTGGCCGGCGCTGTGGAAAAGGCGATTCGCAACTCCTCGCTGGGCCTGAACCCGGTCTCCGAAGGCGAAACCCTGCGCATTCCGATTCCGCCGCTCAATGAAGAGCGCCGCGTCGAGCTGGCCAAGACCGCCGGCTCCTACGCGGAAAACGCCCGGGTCGCCGTGCGCAATGTGCGACGCGACGGCATGGATCAGCTCAAGCGCGACGAAAAAGACAACGAGATCAGCGAAGACCAGCACAAGAAGCTGGCTGACCAGATCCAGAAACTGACCGACGCCAAAGTGGCGTCCATCGACACCCTGCTGAAGACCAAGCAGGACGAGATCACTCAGGTCTGATGGGACGGGCGCCCGCCCTAGGGCGGCGCCCTGTAACGGCGGGAGGGCCGTTTCCATGAGCGAGACCGAACCGTCCGGCCAGACGCCGCAGCACGTCGCCATCATTATGGATGGCAATGGTCGCTGGGCGGCGTCTCGGGGGCGCCCGCGCGCCTTTGGTCATCGCAAAGGGGTTGAGGCGGTGCGCGAGGCCGTGCGCGCCGCCGGTCAGCTTGGGGTGCGCTATCTCACCCTGTTCAGCTTTTCCACCGAGAACTGGAACCGTCCCGTCGCCGAGGTCGAGGCGCTGTTCGAGCTGTTGCGAAGGTTCGTGGCGGCCGATCTCGACCGGCTGCATGCCGAAGGCGTTCGCGTGCGCATCCTGGGCCGCCGGGAAGGGCTGAGTGATGAGTTGCTGCGCCTGATAGAGTCTGTGGAAACGCGAACCGCGGACAATGACGCCTTCTTTCTCAACATCGCCTTCAATTATGGCGGCCGTGACGAGATCGTCCGCGCTGCGCAGCGTGCAGCCAAGGCCCATGACGGCGATTTGTCCGCACTGAACGAAGCCGAGTTCGCCCGTTATCTGGACACGGCTGACCTGCCCGACCCAGATCTGGTGATCCGCACCAGCGGTGAACGCCGCATCTCCAACTTTCTTCTCTGGCAAGCCGCTTACGCCGAATTCGTCTTTATGGACACGCTCTGGCCGGACTTTGACAAGTCAGCCTTTGAGGCCGCCTTGTCTGAATACGCCAGTCGGGACCGTCGCTATGGCGGCGTGCGCCATGGCTGACCCTGATGACCCTGAAAGCACCACCGCGCCCCGCAAGCCTATGCGCGGCGATCCCATGTTCTCCAGACGGGTGCTGTCCGCGCTGGTGCTTGCGCCTGTCTCAATCGGATTGGTGATCTGGGGCGGGTCGGCGTTTTCCATATTCATCGCCGCTTTCTCCGCCGCCATGGCGTGGGAATGGGTGCGCATGTCCGATCCGATGGCTCCGCCGCGCGCCTTCGCGATCGCCACAGGCACCGCTGTGGGCGGGGTGATGCTCGCCAGCCAGCTTGAGCTTTTGGGGGCTGCGGCCTGGATCCTGGGCGGCGCTCTCGCAGCCTACGCAGACCGGAGACCTCGCAGCCGGGGTTATGAGGCCTTGTTCGGCGTTGCGTATGTGGCGCTGGCCGCGAGCGTTCTGGGCGCTTTGCGTCATGAGGAGAGTGCTGGACTGGCCGGCGTCGTCTTTCTGATCAGCGTCGTCTGGGCGGCGGACACGTTCGCCTATCTGGCGGGGTCCTGGCTGGGCGGTTGGAAGCTGTTGCCCGCCGCGAGCCCCAACAAGACCTGGGCGGGGCTGGTTGCGGGACTCGCCTTTGGTGTGATCGCCGGCGCGTTCGCGGCCTGGTGGGCGGGCTGGGACCCAAGGCATGGTGCGATGCTGGCTGCGCCCACGGCGCTGTCGGCGGTGGCGGGTGATCTGTTGATGTCGCTGGCCAAGCGCCGCTTCGGGGTCAAGGATGCCGGCACGGTGATCCCCGGGCATGGCGGCGTGCTGGACCGGGTGGATGCGCTGATGATGGCGGCCCTTTTCGCCGGGATATGGTCCTGGGTCGGGCCGGGCGGATGGCCTGGAGGGGGCGCATGAGCGCACGGACCGTTACAATTCTGGGCGCGACCGGCTCTGTCGGGCGCGCGACGCTGGATCTGATTGAACGGGCGCCCCAGGGCGCGTTTGATGTCGTGGCGCTGACGGCGAACAGCCAGTCGGCTGACCTGGCCGAGCTTGCGATCCGGACGAAGGCGCAGTTCTGCGCCGTCGCCGATCCGGAAGCCGGGCCTGCGCTTGAAGCTGCGCTGCAAGGGACGTCCATTCGCAGCGCCGCCGGTCCTGACGCTGTCTGTGAAGCCGCGCGCATGTCTGCGGACTGGGTGATGGCGGCGATCGTCGGCGCAGCCGGACTGCCGCCGACGCTGGAGGCCGTGCGTCGCGGCGCAGCAGTGGCTTTCGCCAACAAGGAAGCGCTGGTTTGCGCCGGGGATCTGTTCATGACCGCTGCGCGGGAGGCGGGGGCCCGCCTGTTGCCCGTGGACTCAGAACATAACGCCATCTTCCAGGCCTTTGACGAAAAGCAGCGCGCTGGCATTCGCCAGATCATCCTCACAGCATCGGGCGGCCCGTTCCGGCACTGGACGCTCGAGCAGATGGGGCAAGCGAGCCCGGCGCAGGCGGTGGCGCATCCGACCTGGACCATGGGCGCGAAAATCTCGGTGGATAGCGCCACCATGATGAACAAGGGTCTCGAGATCATCGAGGCGTGCCATCTGTTCGGTCTGCCTCAGACCGATGTGGATGTTCTGGTGCACCCTGAATCCATTGTTCATGGCCTGGTGGAGTACGCAGATGGCGGCATGCTCGCTCAGCTTGGCATGCCGGACATGCGCACGCCCATCGCCCACGCCTTGGCCTGGCCGGACCGGCTCGAGACGCCTGTGGAACGGCTTGATCTCGCCAAGCTCAGCCAGCTCACTTTCGAAGCCCCTGATCCGGTGCGGTTTCCTGCGCTTGACCTGGCGCGAGCCGCCTTTGATGCGGGGCGGGGCGCGCCAGCGATTTTCAATGCGGCCAATGAAGTGGCGGTCGCCGCCTTTCTGAATGGTCAGATAGGCTTTCTTGACATCGCGGCATGTGTCTCTGACTCTCTGGAGCGAGGGGAAGCAGACGGCGTCGCATCCGTGCAGCCATCTGACTTTGAGGCTGTGTTGGACGTGGACCGGCAAGGCCGCCGGTTGGCGATGGACGCGGTTAAGCAGCGAACCCGTTAAAGCGGCCGCTGCGTAAGGAGACTACATGCTCGACTGGCTTGGGTCCGGAACCCTGTCCATTCTCGCCTTTGTCATGGTGATGGGGTTCGTCGTGATCATTCACGAGCTGGGCCATTACTGGGCCGGGCGGCTCTGCGGCGTACATGCGGATGCGTTCTCAATGGGGTTTGGCCCGACGCTGGTCTCGCGCACCGACAAGCTTGGAACGGTCTGGAAAGTCAGCGCACTGCCCCTGGGCGGGTTTGTGCAGTTCCGCGGCGACGCCAACGCCGCCAGCGCGCCGGATTACGAAACGCTCGACAGACTGCGCGCTGAACATCCCGATCCCGATAGCGTGCTGCATTTCAAACCGGTCTGGCAACGCGCCTTCATTGTGGCGGCGGGGCCGCTGGCCAACTTCCTTTTGGCGATGGTGTTATTCTCGATCCTCGGCGTGATGAATGGCGAGCGGGTGATCGAACCGCGCATCGGCGTGGTGGAAGAGGGCTCTGCGGCGGCGCAAGGCGGGTTCATGCCCGGCGATCTTGTGACAGAGATCAACGGATCACAGATCAGCAATTTCAACTCGATCCGCGAATATGTCGCCACCCGCGCCAATCAGCCCATCCGTTTCACGGTCGAGCGTGACGGATCGCCTGTTGAGCTCACCGTCACGCCCGATCGCACCTTGCGGCCTGACGGCCTGGGCGGCGAGCGCGCTGTCGGATTCATGGGGGTGGGCGTCTCTCAGGATGCGCAGATCCAGGTGGTCCGACCCGCGCTCTGGGAAGCGCCGATTTACGGCGTGACGCGAACGGTCGAGACGACCGGCACGATCATCAGTTATCTGTCGCGACTGGTCACGGGGCGCGCATCCACAGAACATATCAACGGCCCGGTCGGGATCGCCACCACGGCGGGGCAACTCGCCAATCTGGCGGTCAGCGATGGCGGCGCGGCCCAGCCAGTCGGCCTTCTAACGCGCCTCGAACGGCTGTTTGTGGTGATGTTGGCGCTGTCCGCCCTGCTGAGCGTCGGACTGGGGTTAATGAATCTTCTGCCCATTCCGGTTCTCGACGGCGGGCACCTTGTGTACTACGCCTATGAAGCGATAGCGAAGCGCCCGCCAAGCCCCTCCGTTCAGGAAATGGGGTTTCGGCTGGGTCTTGGCTTGATTTTGGCCATGTTCTTGGTGGCCACTTGGAATGATTTGAGCTATTTGCGCGGACAGTTCCTGTGACAGGGGACGTCGCGGGCGAGGGACGAGGGCCTTTCATGAATGTGATTTTCAAAGGATTGGCGGCTGCGCTCCTGAGCGTGATCACCGCAGGCGTCGGCCATGCGCAGGATGCGGGCGTTAACCCCGCAGCCTCCACGCCGGAGACGGCGCAGGTGGAAAGTGCGCCGCAGCGAGCCCAGCAGCCCATCCTGCAAATCCTTGTGGAAGGCAATCAGCGCGTCGAAGCGGATACGATTCTGTCCTATCTGCTGATCCAGCCGGGCGACCTGCCCAATTCGCGTCTGATCAACCTGTCGATCCAGACCCTTTACAGCACCAATCTGTTCTCGGACGTCCGGGTGGCGGTCGACGGCGCGTCCCTGGTTCTGTTTGTGGAAGAAAATCCCATCGTCAACCGTGTGATTCTCGAGGGTAATCGCGCCATTAACGACGAGAAGATCACCGACGAGATCGAGCTACAGGCGCGCGCCATCTTCACCCGCTCCCGGGTGCAGTCCGATGTGCAGCGCATTCTCGAAGTGTATCGCCGTTCGGGCCGGTTCGCGGCTCAAGTGACCCCGCAAATCGTCGAGCTGCCGCAAAACCGGGTTGACCTGGTCTTTGAAATCTCTGAAGGCCCGGTGACGGGCGTCGAGCGCATCTCGTTTGTGGGCAATGAAGCGTACTCTGACCGCCGACTGCGCGGCGAAATCGTCACCACCGAGGCGCGATGGTGGAAATTCTTCAGCTCGAACGACAATTACGATCCGGACCGGATCGAATATGACCGTGAGCAGCTGCGCACCTTCTACAATGACCGCGGCTTTGCAGATTTCCGCGTCACGTCGGTTTCCGCCGAGCTGGCGCCTGATCAGTCTGAATTCTACGTCACCTTCACCATGGACGAGGGCGAGCGCTATGAGTTCGGCGATATCAGCGTCGAAACTGAAATCTCTGACCTGAACATCGAGTATCTCGAAGCGGTTCTGCCGACCCAGCCGGGCCGCCTTTACGTGGGCAGCCTGATCGAGGACGCCACGGATTCGCTCACCTTCGCCGCGGGCGCCGCTGGCTACGCCTTTGTGGATGTCAGCCCGCGCGTGGCGCTGAACCGGGAAGACCAGACGGTCGACATCACCTACGTGATCGAGGAAAGCCCGCGCGTTTACATCGAGCGCATCGACATCATCGGCAACACGCGCACCTTGGACCGCGTCATTCGCCGCGAGCTGGATCTGGTGGAGGGCGACGCCTTCAATCAGGCCCTTGTGAACGTGTCGCGCTCGCGTGTGGGGCAGCTGGGCTTCTTTGAAGACGTCCAGGTCGAGCCGATCCAGGGCAGCGCGCCTGATCGCGCCCAGGTTCAGGTGCGCGTGGCGGAACAGCCGACCGGTGAACTGGCCTTCGGCGCCGGCTTCTCATCGACGGACTCCTTCCTGGTCGATTTCTCGATCTCCGAGCGCAATTTGCGCGGCCGTGGCCAGTTCCTGCGTCTGCGGGTCTCCACCAGCTCGCGCCAGCAGCAGATCGATATCCGCTTTACCGAGCCGCGCTTCCTGGATCGCAATCTGGCCGCAGGTTTTGACCTGTTCCGCGTGCGCTCTGATTTCTCGAGCGAAGCCTCGTTTGAGACGGAATCAACGGGCTTCACCCTGCGCGCCGGTTTCCCGCTGACGCGGGCTGTGCAGGCAGGCGTCAGCTATACGATGCGCACCGATGACGTGACGACCTATTCGGGCGTCTCGGAATCCATTCAGCGCGCCGCCGGCTCACGCGTCACTTCGCTGATGGGCTATTCGCTGCGCTGGAACCGGACGGACGATTATCGGGAACCGACCCGGGGCTTCCAGCTGAGCTTTAACCAGGATTTCGCCGGTCTCGGCGGGGATGTGCGGTATGTCCGCTCCGAGCTGCAGGGCGGCATCTATCGCAGCGTCTGGCGCGATCGCCTGGTGTTCAGCGCCACCGGTTCTGCCGGCTATCTGTTCTCCTGGGGCGGCGACACGGCGCGAATCAATGACCGCTTCTTCAAAGGCGGGAACTCGTTCCGCGGCTTTGAAACCGCCGGCATCGGCCCTCGGGTCGTGCAGCGACGCGATGAAGCGCTGGAAGACGGCGATGAGTTTGTCTCCGGCGACGCTCTGGGCGGTAATTTTTACGCCATCGGCGCTCTGGAAATGGGCTTCCCGCTGGGTCTGCCGGAGCAATATGGCATCCGCGGCAGCCTGTTTACTGAATTCGGCACGGTCGGCGTCCTTCCCGATGACGACCAGATCGCCGATGATGGCACGGACGCGGCCATCTTCACCGTTGACGACCTGGCGCTGCGCGCATCGGCCGGTATGAGCATCTTCTGGGATTCTCCATTCGGCCCGGTGCGGTTTGACCTGGCGCACGCCTTTATCAAGGAAGATTACGACCAAGGGGCGTTCTTCCGCTTCAGCACACGAACGGGGTTCTAAACTCATGAAACGTCAGATTTTCGCCACTATGCGCCCGCTGCGCATGCTCGCCGCAGCCCTGGCTTTGAGCATCGGCTTCAGCGCTGCGAGCTTTGCTCAAGGCGTGCTGGTCATGAACGAACAGCGCATCTTGCGAGAGAGCGCTGTCGGCCAGCACATCACCACGCGACTTGAAGCCATCGGTCAGGAGATCCAGGCCGAACTTCAGCCGCAACAGGCTGCGATCCAGTCTGAAAGCGAAGCGCTGAACGCTGAGCTCTCGGCTTTGTCCGAAGACGCGATCCGCCAGCGTCCCGACCTGGCTGCGCGCTATGAAAGCCTGCAGCGTGACGCGGCGACCTTCGAGCAGACCCGCCGCATTCGCGCTCAGGAACTGCAAGCGACCGAGCAACAGGCCATGCGTCCTGTTCTGCCGATCCTGCAGGAAGTGCTGCAAGAGATCGTCAATGAACGCAATGCGGACGTGCTCATCGACCGCTCTGTGGTGGTCTATGCCGCAGATTCCGTCGACATCAGCCAGTCTGCGATCGAGCGCCTGAACCAGCGGATCTCGACCACGCCGGTCAACCGCGTGCGCGTTCCCACCCAGCCTGCTCAACAGCAGCAATAAGGTTGGTCTGATATGGGGGCCGACCCGCGATTTTTTGAGCGGCTCGGCCCGCTCAAGGCTTCTGACATCGCCGCGCTTATCGGGTCTGACCTGATCGGCGACGGCGATGTCGCTGTTTTTGACGTCTCAACACCTGACGCGGCGCAGCCGGGCGAGTTGATGTTTCTGGCCGGCAAAGCGCCGCCGGAAACGCCGCCCGCTGCCGGCGTCGCGATTGTCCCGGACGCCAGCTGGGCGGACGCCTTGCCCCATTGCGAGGCTGTTCTCGTGCACCGGGTTCCACGCGCAGGTTTTGCGCAGGCGGCGGCCCGGCTCCTGACTACGCGATTTCATGACGGCGCGGACTTCATTCACTCCACTGCACAGATTGCCGAAACAGCGCGTCTGGCGCCCGGCGTCATCGTCGGCCCGGATGCTGTCATTGGCGAAGGCGCGCGCATTGAGGCCGGAGCGATTATCGGGCCTGGCGTCGTCATCGGCGCGCACACACGGATCGGCGTTCGCGCGAATGTGCAATGCGCGCTGATTGGCGCGAAATGTGAAATTTCCGCAGGCGCGGTTGTCGGGGAGGCCGGCTTCGGCCTGGCCTATGAAAAGGGTGAGGTGTTCACCCTGCCGCATCTGGGGCGCGTGGTTATCGAAGACGAGGCGACGCTCGGCGCCAACGCGACCGTGGATCGCGGCATGCTCAAGGACACCCGGATCGGCAAGGGCGCGCGGATCGATAATCTCTGCCATATCGGCCATAACGTGGATGTGGGCGAGTATGCGGTGATGGCGGCGTTTGCCGGCATCTCAGGCAGCACCATCATTGGCGCTGGCGCGCAATTTGGCGGCCGTGTGGGCGTTGCAGACCATTTGAAAATCGGCGCCGGGGCTCGGCTTGCGGCGGACGCCGCCGTGATGAAGGACGTGCCGCCGGGGGAAACCTGGGCGGGGTCGCCCGCGCAGCCCATCCAGAGCTTCATGCGGGAGACGGCTTGGTTGCGGCGTGCGGTTGGACGCAAGTCCAAACCTGATCGCAAGAAGGATGAGACATGAGCGATGAGTCCACGGCCATCGGGCCTGATGAAATCCTGCGCCGTCTGCCCCATCGCTATCCGTTCTTGATGGTGGACCGGGCGGAAGCCTATGTGGCGGGAGAGTCCATTGTCGGATTCAAGTGCGTCTCGGCCGCCGAACCGCACTTTCAGGGGCATTTCCCCGAAAACCCGGTCATGCCCGGCGTGCTGATCATCGAGGCGCTGGCCCAGACGGGCGCAATCCTGATGTCAAAAACGCTCAATGCGGACATTTCCAACACGCTGATTTATTTCATGGGTGTCGAGCAAGCCAAATTCCGGCGTCCTGTCCGTCCCGGTGATGTGCTGGAGATGCCCGTTGAGGTCACTGCGAACCGCCGCGGCGTTTTCAAATTCAAGGGCGAAGCGCGCGTGAACGGCGTCCGATGCGCGGATGCGACCTTCTCGGCGACGTCTGCGCCGCGCGAAGCCTGACGGAGCGAGCATGACTCACACCATCCATCCTACCGCCCTTGTAGACGACAGCGCCCAGCTTGGCGACGGCGTCGAGATCGGCCCGTTCTGCACTGTCGGTCCGAATGTGAAGATCGGCGACCGCACGCGCCTGATCTCTCATGTGACGCTGAGTGGTCAGACGGATCTGGGCGCGGACTGCTTGCTGCACCCGTTCGTTTCGCTTGGCGAACCGCCCCAGGACTTCAAGTTCAAGGGCGGCGATGTGCGGCTGATCGTCGGGGATCGCAACATTCTGCGCGAGCAGGTGACCATGCATATGGGCACCGAAACCGCGAAGGGCGTGACCCAGGTCGGCTCTGATAACTTCTTCATGGTCGGGGCGCATGTGGCCCATGACTGCACCGTCGGAAACCATGTGGTGTTCGCCAACAATGCGACGCTGGGCGGTGATTCCACGGTGGCCGATTACGTGATCATGGGCGGGCTGTCGGCGTTGCACCAGCAATGCCGGATCGGCAAGTACGCCTTTATCGGCGGCGGCGCCCCGGTGACGGGCGACGTTATTCCCTATGGCATGGTGGATAATCTCGGTGCGCTGGCGGGTCTCAACCTGGTCGGGCTCAAACGTCGCGGCTTTGCGCGCGATGCGATCCATGATCTGCGCGCGGCATACCGTCTGGTCTTCGCCAATGAAGGCGCGTTCAATGAACGCATCGAGGACGCGGCGCGTCTGTTTGAGAACCGGCCTGAAGTGATGGATATCGTTGAGTTCATCCGCACTCCGGCCAAACGCCCGCTTTGTTCGCCAGAGGGGCGCTAGGTCTTGGCGGAGTTTGAGCGTCTGGGGCTGATTGCGGGGGGCGGCGACCTTCCTGTCTATGTGGCCGAAGCCGCTCAGGGCGGAGACCGGCTGGCGTGCGTCATCGCGCTCAAAGGATTTGCCGATCCGACTCGTTATGAGAGCCCGATCATTCGCGGCATCGCCCAGCTGGGGCAGGTGGTGAAGGATCTGCGTCTGGCCGATTGCGACGCAGTCTGCTTCGCCGGCATCGTGACACGGCCAGATTTCTCGGCGCTCAAACCTGACCTGAAGGGCATGACCTTTCTGCCCCAGGCGCTGGCGGCCGCGACCCGGGGCGATGACGCGCTGTTGCGCGCCATTGTCGGGTTCTTCGAGAAAGAGGGTTTCACAGTCATCGGGGCCAATGACATTGCGGACGAGCTTCTGGTCGATCCTGGTCTGATCGGCACGGTCGAGCCGAGCCCAGGCGTGCGGGCGGACGCCGCCAAGGCGCTTCATATCGCTGGGGTGACGGGCGCGGAGGATATCGGGCAGGGCGCTGTGGTGTGCGACGGGCTTGTGCTGGCCGTGGAAGCGCAGGAAGGCACCGATCAGATGCTGGCGCGCGTCGCCGGCTTGCCGCCCGAGCTGAGAGGCTCCGCCATGACCCGCAAGGGCGTGCTCGCCAAACGTCCCAAGCCCGATCAGGAACGGCGTATTGATTTGCCGGTGATCGGCGTCTCTACGGTTGAGGGCGCCGCGCGCGCGGGTCTCGCCGGTATCGTCATCCCTGCGGGCGGGGCTATGGTTTTAGGCCGGGAGGCTGTTGCGCGCGCCGCCGATGCGGCGGGGCTCGCAGTCTGGGCCGTATCTATGGACGAGCTGGCGGGTGTCGCCGATGACCGAAACTCTGACCGCAAACACTGATCTGGCGCGTGCGCCCAGGATTTTCCTGGTGGCGGCGGAACCGTCTGGCGATGCGCTGGCGGGCGATCTGATCGACGCCCTGCGCGTACTACGCCCGGATGTCGAGATCGCCGGCGTTGGCGGGCCAGAGATGGCGAAGCGCGGCGCCGTCTCTCCCTTTGACATTTCCGAGCTGTCGGTTTTTGGACTGTTTGACGGGCTGAAAATCATCAACCTCGTCCATCAGCGCGCTCAGGAGACCGCGGACGCCGCCAAGGCGTTTGGCGCGGATGCTGTGGTGCTGATTGATTCGTGGGGGTTCATGCTGCGCGCCGCCTGGAAACTGCGTGAAGCTTTGCCGGACGTGCCGTTGATCAAATATGTGGCGCCTCAGGTCTTCGCGGCCCGGCGCGAGCGCGCCAAAGTCGCAGCAGACACGTTTGATCACCTCCTGGCGATTCATCCGTTTGACGCGCCATACTTCACCGAACACGGCATGGATGTGAGCTTTGTGGGCAATCCGGCGCTTGAGCGTGACCTCAGCGGCGACGGCCCGGCTTTTCGCGCCCGTCACGGCGTCAGCCCCGAGGATCCGCTTTTGCTGGTCTTGTTCGGCAGTCGGGCTTCGGAATTGACCCGGCTATTCCCGCGCTTCGCCGACGCCGCCCGCCGTTTAAAGGCCGAGCGGCCGGACCTCAAGCTGGTCACCCCGCTGGCTCCGTCTATTGCGGCGCAGGCGCGGGAGATGATCAAGGCGGAGCCCGCCTTTGAAGATCTGATCATCGTGGATGGCGAAGAGCGCCGGGACGCGTTCCATGCTGCGGATGTGGCTCTGGCCTGTTCAGGCACGGTGACGCTGGAGCTGGCGCGTTTGGGCGTGCCTACGGTTGCGGCCTATCGTCTGGGCTGGCTGGCCTGGGCGGCGGCGCGGTTCTTCCTGATGAAATCCAAATACATCTCGCTCGCCAATATCGCCGCAGACGAAATGCTGATCCCAGAACATGTCCAGACCCAGTGTCGGGGCGATGTGCTGGCGCACAGCGTCGGCGCCTTGCTGGATGATCCTGAGCGCCGGTCGGACATATCAGCCAAGCTGCGTGCGGTGACCGATCATATGCGCGGTGAAGGCGGATCTCCGTCCGCGAACGCCGCCGCGGCGGTGTTGTCCCTGATCTGAGCGGTGACTGATTCCATACAAGGGACATGCTTGCGCTTAGAAATGTAGCATATATACTATCTTTCGAAGCTTAAGCAGGAGGTCATCATGCGTGCTCAGGGCCCGCTCCACGGTTTTTACATCGCTGACTCCAGCGACGATCCACAAAAGGCGCAAGCCTGGGCGCAGACGTCCAAACGGCGCCCATTGGTGGTCCTGACCGTGATGATGTTTGTGGTCTTCGCAATCGTGCTGTCCGTCGTGATCGACGGCGTCCTTCAGGCCCTGATCGCGCAAACGGCGATTATTGAGTCCATGACGGGGCTTGCGCCCGTTCTGCTGATTGGCGCGGGGGCTGCGATCTGGCTGGACAGAAAGCTTTATCTGGCTAGTCGACCAGCCTTCGCCGTGCCGGGGGAGCCCTATGATGAGCGGCAGCAAGCGCTTGTCGCCATGGCGACTCGGCAAGGGCTGAAACTGGCGCTCGCGCTTCTGGTCATCGTCGCGGCGGTTGGCGCGTCGCCCTTGCCAGCAGGATATTCAATCGGTGTAGGCTTGGCGGCGATCGCACTAGCCCTGTCCGGACCTCAACTGGTGCTGGCCTGGACGTTGAAAGCCTCTGATTTCAACTTTTCAGGCGATGAGGATGGGGACGCAGATGGCTGATCCCGTCGCCTTCCAGAACCGGGTGAAGACCTATCGCGTGGATCGCGGCTTGTCCCGGCAGGAGCTGGCGAACCGGGTTCAGGTCCACCCCCAGACGATCGGGGCCATCGAGCGGGGCCAGTTCAATCCCACCATCGAAGTTGCGCTAAGGCTGTCTGAGACGCTGGGAGTTGGGCTCGATGACTTGTTTTCACGAGATGGATTCGGCTCGCTGAAAGGCTAGTGTGCTGACAAAAGAAAACCGGCGAAGCTACTGCTTCGCCGGTCTTTTTTGTAATCTACTTATAAGCCGATTAGCGTTTGTCGATGCCGACGAAGTCGCGGGCGGTCGCGCCGGTGAAGGCCTGGCGCGGACGGCCGATTTTCTGGCTCGGATCCTCGATCATTTCCGACCATTGCGCGATCCAGCCGACAGTGCGGGCCAGGGCGAACAGCACGGTGAACATCTCGGTCGGGAAGCCCATGGCTTTCAGGGTGATGCCCGAATAGAAGTCGATGTTCGGATAGAGCTTCTTCTCGACGAAGTACGGATCTTCCAGCGCGATCTTCTCCAGCTCCATGGCGACGGCCAGAAGCGGATCATTGCGCACGCCCAGCTCGTCGAGCACGGCGTGGCAGGTTTCGCGCATCACTTTGGCGCGCGGATCGTAGTTCTTGTACACGCGGTGGCCAAAGCCCATCAGGCGGAACGGATCGTTCTTGTCTTTTGCCTTGGCGACGTATTCGGGGATGTTCTCCACCGAACCGATTTCCGCCAGCATGTTGAGCGCCGCTTCATTGGCGCCGCCATGCGCCGGGCCCCACAGCGAGGCGATGCCGGCCGCGATGCAGGCGAACGGGTTGGCGCCCGAAGAGCCGGCGAGACGCACGGTCGAAGTCGACGCGTTCTGCTCGTGATCGGCGTGCAGGGTGAAGATCTTGTCCATGGCGCGCGCCAGGGTCGGGGAGACTTCGTATTTCTCCGCCGGAACCGCAAAGCACATCTGCAGGAAGTTGGACGCGTAATCGAGATCGTTCTGCGGAGTCACAAAGGGCTGGCCGATGTGATACTTGTACGCCCGCGCCGCGATGGTCGGCATTTTCGCGATCATGCGATGGCTCGCGATCAGGCGGGCCTTCGGATCATTGACGTCCGTAGAGTCGTGATAGAACGCGGACAGCGCGCCCACAGTGCCGACCATGATCGCCATCGGGTGCGCGTCACGACGGAAGCCGCGGAAGAACTGGTCAAACTGGTCGTGCAGCATGGTGTGGCGACGGATCGTCCAATCGAACTCTTCGAGTTCCTTGGCGTTCGGCAGTTCACCGTTTTGCAGCAGGTAGGCGACTTCGATGAAGCTGGCGTTGTCGGCCAGCTGATCGATCGGATAGCCGCGATACAAAAGCGTGCCTTCATCGCCGTCGATATAGGTGATCTGGCTTTCGCATGACGCGGTGGACGTGAAACCGGGGTCAAAGGTGAAAACACCCGCATTTTTATAAAGCGCACGAATGTCGATGACGTCCGGACCGATGGAGCCGCCATACACAGGCAGGTCATAAGTCTCGCCATTAATCGACAGCTGTGCGGAACCTTTCGGTTGAATCTTGTTTTCCATATCTCCAACCCCTTTTCTATGGGTCATGATGAACGCGGCCTGTGAAGGGGCGCGACCTAGTCCATCACGTCATTGAGCCGATCCAGAACTTCATCGCGTCCCAGAACCGCCAGTACGAAACTCATATCCGGCGCTGGCGCGCCACCGGTGAGAGCCGCTCGGAGCGGCTGGCCCACCTTGCCAAATCCAACGTCTTCAGCCTCTGCGAAAGCGTTAAGCACCTCGCCCAAAGCCGCCTCGGTCCAATCTGGCGTAACCCGTAAAACCTCTGCAAGGCGCGATAAAAGCGCCTTGGCGTCATCCTTGAGCGCCTTTGCGGCTTTGCCCGTCAACTCGATCGGGCGCGGACGGATGAGGAAATAGGTCTGATCTTCCAGTTCTGCGAGGGTGGCCGCCCGTTCTTTCAGCACTTTCATCGCTGAAGACACCCAGACTTTCGCCTGATCATCCAGCCGCACATCTTTGCGGCCTTCAAGGCGATCCCACAACAGATCGGTCAAACGCGCATCTTCGGCGCGCTTCATATGCCAGGCGTTGACGCTGGACATCTTGTCGAAATCCAGCCGCGCCGGGGCTTTGCCGAGGCCTTTGAGGTCAAAGGCTCCAACCATTTCAGCGTCGGTGAAGTATTCCTGGTCCCCTTTGGACCAGCCGAGCCGCAGCAGATAATTGCGCAGGCCCTCGGGCAAATAGCCCATGTCGCGATACGCTTCCACGCCCAGCGCGCCATGGCGCTTGGACAGTTTCTTGCCGTCCGGGCCGTGGATCAGCGGGATGTGGGCGAAGACCGGAATGTCCCAGCCCAACGCATTATAGATCTGGGCCTGTCGGCCAGCGTTCACCAGGTGGTCATCGCCGCGAATGATGTGGGTGACGCCCATATCATGATCATCGACCACGACGGCGAGATTATAGGTGGGATTGCCGTCACCGCGCAGAAGCACGAGATCGTCAAATTCCTTGGCGCCCCAGCGTACCTGTCCCTGAACCGCATCCTCGATCACCGTGTCGGTGTCCGAGGCGCGAAAGCGCACCACGAAAGGCGCGTCTGCAGGCGCTTCGGACAGGGCGCGGTCGCGCCAGGGCGAACGCAGCGCCCGGCCTTCAGCGAAGGCCTGTTCGCGCAGGGCCTCTGTTTCTTCCGCCGTGCAATAGCACCGGAATGCAGCGCCTTTTTCGATCAGCGCGTCCACAATTTCACGGTGGCGGTCCGCGCGGGCGAATTGGGAGACGGTCTCGCCATCCCACTCCAGGCCCAGCCAGCTCAGGCCGTCCACGATCGCCTGAACCGTCTCGTCAGTTGAGCGGGCGCGATCGGTGTCTTCAATGCGCAGCTTGAATTCGCCGCCATTCGCCCGCGCAAACAGCGCGTTGAACAACGCGGTGCGAGCGCCGCCAATATGCAGGTAGCCAGTCGGGGACGGCGCGAACCGGGTGATGATTTTCATATGATCTTGCAATTGCGAATTCATGCTGCAGTGCGAAGGGTCGTGCTCTTTAGCACGCCAAACCGCATCCGTCATAGCCTCAGCCTGATGTTCACGCCAAAATGAAGGTGTGAAGTCTTACAAGTTTCCACCCACAGGGGAAAGTCCCACCCTGCGCCAGGCGATGCTCGCCGGGCTGGGCGCCCCGTTGACGGTGAATGCACCTGATCCGTACCGGCTGATCTTATGGGCGCCGGTTGCGCTTGCGGTGGGATCGGCGGCTTACTTCTCCTGGCCGGTTGAACCGGGAGGAGTTCCGGTCCTGACAGGCGTAATTATCACCGCGCTTTGTGGGCTGGGCTGGAGCGTGCGCCGTGATGTCAGCACGCTGTATGTCTGGGTTCTTCTTGGCTGCATCTGTCTGGGCTTTGTTCTCGCGGGGCATCGCAGCCATGCGTTGGCGCCGCCGCCGCTGGAGCGCTTTGTCAGCGAACGCAGCGCGCAAGTGACGGGCTGGATCGAACGCGTGGAGCGACTGGATGGGCGTGCGCGCCTGTTGATCCGGGTCCATGAGCTGGAACACGCCGAGACCCCGCCTGTACGCGTGCGGGTCCGGGCGGGGCTGGGCGCTTTTGAACCCGGCGACGCCATCCAAGTGCGCGCCCGCCTGTCGCGGCCGTCAGCGCCCGTGGCCGCAGGTGGGTATGACCCGGGCCGAGCGGCCTGGTTTGATCAGATCGGTTTGACGGGATACGCGATCTCCGATCTGGAGCCCGCCGAGATCGCCGCGCCCAGACCGCGAATTCTGGATCTGGCGCGGTTTCGCTGGCGCTTGTCTGAGCGATTGCAGGCGGGGGCCGGGTCGCGCACCGGCGCCGTGGCGGCGGCCTTGCTGACCGGGGAGCGGGCGCGAGTGTCCTTTGAGGACGCAGAGGCCCTGCGCCTGTCGGGTCTGGGCCATATTCTGGCGATTTCCGGGCTGCACATGGCCTTGTTCGCCGGCGGCGCTTATTGGCTGATCCGCCTGATCTTCGCCGCATGGGAGCCTTGGGCGCGCGGGAATGATCCGCGAAAGCCCGCAGCCCTGGGCGCGTTGGTCGCGGCGAGCCTCTATCTGGTGGTGTCAGGCGCTGCGGTGTCCACCCAGCGCGCCTATATCATGGCGTTCGTGGTGCTGGTCGGCGTCTTGTGCGACCGGCAGGCCTTTTCCATGCGGTCTTTGGCGCTGGCCGCCATTTTCATCATCCTCATCACGCCTGAAAGCGTCATCGAACCGGGGTTTCAGATGAGCTTCGCCGCTGTTGCGGCGTTGATCGCCAGCTTTGACGTTTATCGTCGCTGGCGTCCCGAGGGCGGCGGCTCAACCTCGCTCCTCGCCAAGATCAAGGACGCGATAGCCGGGTTGAGCGCCACATCCCTGATCGCGGGGTCCGCGACCGGTGCGTTTGCTGTGTTTCATTTCCAGCGCATGGCCGCATATGGGCTTTTGGCCAATCTGGCGGCCATGCCGCTTTTTACGTTCTGGGTGATGCCGGCGGGCGGCGCGGCGCTCCTGTTTTCGGTGATTGGGCTGGAAGGCCCGTTTCTCTGGATCATGGACCAAGGGCTGCGCCGGGTTCTGGATGTGGCGTATTGGGCGTCAACGCTTGAAGGGGCCGTGGTGGGCGCTAACGCCGCCGATCCCGCGCTGCTGGCGCTCTATGGTTTGGGTTTTGCGTGTCTGGTGATCGGGCTGGGGTGGATGCGGCTGGGCGGCGGGGTGCTGGTCTGCGCCGCCCTGGCGCTGTTCATCGTTCAGGCGCCGCCCCAGATGATGATCACCGATGGCGGGGTGGTGCTGGCGCGATTTGAGGGGGCGGGAGACGCCTTCACCGTCAGTGACCGCAGGCGGGGACGGTTTGATGCGCGCGTCTTCCTGCAACGCACCGGAGCGAGCTATCGCCCGGAACGTGCGGCGCTGGCCTGCGACTCTCTGGGATGCACGGGGCGCACCGCGGAAGGCTTGCTGCTCGCCGTCACGGATAATCCCGAGGCGCTGGAGGATGATTGCGACCAGGCGGATCTGATCGTCTTTGACGGGGTCGTCTCCGCCTGGCGTAAGCGCCGTTGTGCAGCCTTGCTGTTAGATGACCCGGCGCGCGCCGAACTCGGCGGGCTGGAGTTCTGGGTGCATGACGGCCGGGTGGTCCGCATGCGCGGCGCCGAGCAGGCCCGGCAGGGCCGTTTATGGGGCGGCGCGCAGGGCAGCTAGCTTATTGAAGCTTGAGCCCGGATTGAGACATGCGCCAGAGCAGGGCGTCGATGCGGTCCTGACCAAAGAAAGGTTCGCCGTTAAACACCATCAGCGGCACGCCCCAATGACCCGCCGCATCCTGATTGGCTTCGTTTTCGAGGATCTGGGCGTCAATCTGGTCGGATTGGGCGTCCGCTTCCGCATTCAGCCAGTCCGGGTCCAGTCCAGCCTTGTGAGCGGCTTCATCCAGCGCGCCGTCATCGGTCCAGGGTGTTTCATAGCCTGCGCTTGCGCCGCCCCAGATGCGCCGGCTGGCGGCGGCGATATACGCTAGCCCGTCGCCGGTTTGCGTGGCCAGAACGCCCAGTCGGTTGAGATAGGTGATGCGCGGCTGCTCAGGGGCGATCTTCAGTGTGCCTAGATCCTGAGCGATCGGATCGGGCGAAGGCGCGCTGATGGGGAGGCCCAGGCGTTCCGCCTCGCGCGCCACATCAATGAGCACATAATGGATCCAGCGCGAATCGCGTTCTTCGAAGAACTCAGGGCTGCGCACCGCCAATGGGCGCACAATACGGACATTGACCGTGAAGCCGTATTGATCGCGCAGGGCCAGCAGGCGCTGTGCTGCGATATAGCTGTAGGGGCTTCGAAACGACCAATAAAGGTCAAAGCTGAGCGCGGTCTGATCTGTCATGGTCTGTGCTGTCCTGATCGGGCAAAGCCCCGAACGGCAATACTAAACCGCGCAAATCAGCGCGCCTAGTGATAGCGCCGGATCAAGCCGACCAGACGCCCCTGCACCTTGACCTCGTTCGGGCCGAAAATGCGGGTTTCATAGGCCGGGTTCGCCGCTTCCAGAGCGATGGAGCCGCCCTTTTTGCGCAGCTTTTTCAGCGTGGCTTCTTCGTCATGGACGAGGGCGACAACGATGTCGCCGCTATTGGCGGTGTCGCCGCGTTTGATCACCACCAGATCGCCGTCGAGAATACCGGCGTCGATCATGGAATCGCCATGCACTTCCAGCGCGAAATGCTCGCCGCCGGAAATCATGTTCGCCGGAACGGGCAAGCGGTCGGTTTCATGCTGGATCGCCTCAATCGGCACGCCGGCCGCGATTCGGCCCAGAACCGGCACGTCCACGCCCTGAATGCTTTCTTCGTGAGCGGGGGCGCCGAAGGGCGCTTTCACCACATTGGAGGCAGGCGCTGACGCGGGAGCGCCGGTTTGCGGCAGCTTCAGCACTTCCAGAGCGCGCGCCCGGTGGGCCAGCCGACGGATGAATCCGCGTTCTTCCAGAGCGCTGACCAGTCGATGCACGCCGGACTTGGAGGCGAGGTTGAGCGCTTCTTTCATTTCGTCAAAGGAAGGCGACACGCCGTCTTCAGACAGACGCTTGTTGATGTAGAGCAAAAGCTCGTGCTGCTTTTTGGTCAGCATGGTCGCCTCTTGGAACAAAATAGAAACTTACTAAAAGTGTTCTATGCATGTTCCGTCTTAACGTCAAGTGAAGCTGCGACGCGTTTAGAGCCCCATAAGGGTGCGCGTCGCGGCGGTGACATCGTCCTGCCGCATCAGGCTTTCACCGACCAGCAGAGACTTGGCGCCAGCGTGCTGCAATCTGACAGCGTCGTCACGGGTGAAGATGCCGCTTTCCGCCACCAGAAGCCTGTCATCACCCACCATAGGGGCAAGAGTTTCAAAGGTTTCCAGTGAGGTTTCGAAGGTGCGCAGATTGCGGTTGTTCACCCCCACAAGCGGGCTGGGGAGGGCCAGAGCGCGTTTCATTTCGGCGGCGTCATGCACTTCGACCAACGCATCCATATCCCATTTGAACGCTTCCTCGATCAGCGCGGCGGCGAGGGAATCATCAACGCTGGCGAGAATCACCAGGATGCAATCCGCGCCCAGCGCGCGTGATTCGGCGACTTGCCAGGGGTCGTAGAGAAAATCCTTGCGCAGGACCGGCAAAGACACCGCCGCGCGCGCCGCGACCAGATAGTCATCATGGCCCTGAAAGCTGGGCGCGTCGGTCAGAACAGACAGGCAGCTTGCGCCCCCGTCTTCATAGGCTTTGGCGAGTATGGGCGGGTTGAAGTCTTCGCGGATCAGGCCCTTGGACGGGCTGGCTTTCTTCACTTCCGCGATCAGGCTTAGCCCATGCTCGGTCGCATCGCGCTCCAACGCCGCCTTGAAACCGCGGACCGGGCTCGCCTGCTGGGCGCGCTCGCAGACCGCTTCATACGGGAGCGCGGCCTTGCGCTCGGCGATATCGGCGCGCTTGTAGGCTTCAATTCGGTTCAGGACGTCGCTCATCGGGCGTGTTCTCTTCAAGGTTTAAGCGCTTAGGCGTTGCTGGCTCTGACAAGGGCGTCGAGCGCAGCTTGCGCGCGGCCGTCATCAATTGCGGCCCCAGCCAGTTCCGCGCCGGTCTTCAGGTCTTCAGCCAAGCCTGCGAGCTTCAGCGCGGCGGCGGCGTTGATCAGGACAATATCGCGATAGGGGCCTTGCGCGCCCTTCAGGAGGTCTCGGATCGCCTGCGCGTTCTCTTCAGGTTCGCCGCCTTTCAGATCATCCAGCGCGGCGCGGCGCAGCCCTGCATCCTCAGGCGTGATCTCGTATTCACGGATCTCGCCGTCCGGCGTCAGTTCGGCGACAAAGCTGACGCCGGTGGTGGTGATTTCATCGAGCCCGTCTTCGCCATACACGATCATGGCGGCGTCCGCGCCCAAGCCGCGCAGGGCTTCGGCCATGGGAACCAGCCATTTGCGGTCAAACACGCCCAGGAGCTGACGTTTCGCGCCGGCGGGGTTTGATAGCGGACCCAGCAGGTTGAAAATCGTCCGCACGCCCAGCGTCTTGCGCGCCGGCCCCACATGACGCACCGCGCCGTGGTGAGCCTGGGCGAACAAAAAGCCCACGCGCGCCTGACCCAGTGCGGCTTCCACCTGATCAGGGCGGGCGAACAGATTTACGCCCAGGCTTTCCAGCACTTCCGCAGAGCCCGATTTGGAGGAGGCGGCCTTGTTGCCATGTTTGGCGACGACGGCGCCTGCGCCAGCGGCCACGAGGGCGGCGGCGGTCGAGATGTTCCAGGTGCCGCGGGCGTCGCCGCCGGTGCCGCAGGTGTCGATGGCGGCGGCGGGCGCATTGACCGGCGTCATGCGGGCGCGCATGGCCTTGGCGCCGACCATCAGCGCTTGCGGGCTTTCCCCCAAGGCGGTCAACGCCAACAGAAACCCGCCAACCTCTACAGGGTCGGCCTGACCCTCCATCAGCGCGTCAAACGCGTCCGCAAGCGCAGTCTCATCGGGTTCCTGGCCCAGGGCGAGGGCCTGAATGGCGGGACGCATGCGGCTCATGCCGCTTGCTCTGTGGTCAGACCCGCAAGACGCAGGAAATTGCCGATCAGCGCGTGACCATGCTCGGACGCGATGGATTCAGGGTGAAACTGAACGCCGTGAATGGGGCGGGTCTTGTGCATCAACCCCATGATCTCGTCGTCTTCGGTGTGCGCATTGGCGACCAGCTCAGTCCCATCGGGCAGATCCACCGCCAGCGAGTGATAGCGCGTGGCCTGATAGGGCGAGGGCAGGGCCTCGAACACGCCTGTGCCGTCATGGCGGATCGGGCTGGTCTTGCCATGCATGATCGCCTTGGCCTGAATGACCTTGCCGCCAAACACCTGACCGATCGACTGAAAGCCGAGGCAGACGCCAAAGATCGGCAGGTCCTCCGGGGCGTTCCGGATCAGGTCCAGGCAGATACCCGCTCGATCCGGATCACAGGGGCCGGGGCTGATCAGAACGCCTTGAGGGTTGAGGGCCAGGGCGTCCTCTGCGCTCATCGCATCATTGCGGATGACGCGGGTCGGCGCGCCCAGCTCCTGGACATAATGAACCAGGTTGAAGGTGAAGCTGTCATAATTGTCGATGATCAACAGCATGGAGGGCTCGCCGCATCCGTGAAAACTGATGTGGAACTTAAGCAAGGCGACACGCGCCGCCAACCGCGACTCGCTGTAAATAGGCACGGATGATCCGTACTGCTTCCTATGCGCCGCATCTGGGCTCTGCCCTGGCCGCCGGTTTCATGCTGGTGGCGGCGCTTGCTTATAATCTGGGCGCCAATAGCAGCGAGGCCGAAGCGCGCGCCGTCGCGGCGCCTGCTGACCTCGACTCCCGCCAGCTCGCCTCGTCCTGGCCCGGCGTGATCCGCGTGGAGGCGGCGAACAGGATCGGCGCCGCGCCCAAGCCTTCAGTGGTTGAGACTTCAGCCCTCACCTCCGAGCCTGTTGAGCCGGCGCTTTTGACGCCGCCTCTGACTTCAGGGCGGCCGCAACTGGCGGTCATCATTGACGATGTGGGGCTGGATGTCGTGGCGGCCCGGCGATTGATCGCGCTGGATGCGCCTGTCACCTTGTCTATTCTGCCCTATGCCGAGGCGGCGTCCGCGCTCGCCCGTGAAGCGGGCGCGGCGGGGCGAGAGGTTTTCGTGCACCTGCCGATGGAGCCGGTGGGCGTGGAAGATCCCGGCCCGTACGCCCTGACCGAATTTCAGAGCCCGTCCGAGATGGCCTCGCGCATTGGCTGGGCGTTTTCGCGTGTTCCGGGCGCTGTGGGATTCAACAATCATATGGGCAGCCGCCTGACGTCTGACAGACGCGCCATGGACGCCATGTTTTCTGCCAGCGATCTGCCGCGCTCCATGCTTTTCGTGGATTCGCTGACCCATCCGCGCTCTCAAGCGGCTTCCGCAGCGCAAGCGGCCGGTCTGACTGCGATGACCCGCGATGTGTTTCTGGACCATGTGCCGGATGAGGCGTCAGTGAGCGTTCAGCTCAACCAGGCCCTGGCTCTGGCGCTGCAGAACGGGCAGGCAATCGCCATCGGCCATCCGCGCCCTGAAACCCTGGCTGTGCTGGCGGATCTGTCGCGCCGGGCGGAGGCCGTAGGCGTGGAGCTGGTCACGATCAGCGCTCTGGGCGCGGCTCAGGCTCAAGCCCAAGTCCAAGACAGCTAGACGAAACGCCAGGCTTCGGCGGCGGCGCGGAACAGGGCGCGCGCCTTGTTCACTGTCTCCTGGTGTTCGGATTCCGGATCGGAATCGAGCACGACGCCTGCGCCGGCCTGCACATGCATCTGGCCATCCTTGACGATGGCGGTGCGCAGCGCGATCGCCATGTCCATATCGCCATTGGCGCCGAAATACCCCACAGCGCCGGCATAGATGCCGCGGCGATGGGGCTCGAGTTCGTCAATGATCTCCATCGCCCGAACCTTGGGCGCGCCGGACACCGTGCCGGCGGGGAAGCCCGCCATCAGCGCAGAAATCGCGTCTTCGCCGTCCGATAGCTGGCCTTCCACATTGGAGACGATGTGCATGACGTGGCTATAGCGTTCGATGATCTCGCGCTCGGTGACGCGAACGGTGCCCGCCTTGGCGACCCGGCCCACATCATTACGGCCCAGATCCAGCAGCATCAGGTGTTCGGCGCGTTCCTTGGGGTCTGCGCGCAGATCCGCCTCATGGGCCTGATCGGCTTCTTCGGAATTGCCGCGCGGCCGGGTTCCGGCGATCGGTCGCACGGTGACGGTGTCGCCGCGCAAACGCACCAGAATTTCCGGGCTCGAGCCCACAATGGCGAAGCCGGGCAGGTTGAAGAAATACAGGAAGGGCGACGGGTTGGTCCGACGCAAGGACCGGTACAGCGAGAGCGGCGTCGCTGAGTAGGGCGCGGAAAACCGTTGGCTCGGGACCACCTGAAAAATATCGCCGGCGCGAATATAGTTTTTCGCAGTCTCGACATTCTGGCGATATTGCGCCGGTTCCATATTGCTGACCGGTTCAGGCATCGACCAAGGTTCGGACGCGCTCGCGATCGGGGCCGGGGCGTCGAGCCGGGCGAACACCGCCTCGATCCGGCGCCGCGCGGCGTCCACCAGCAATTCCGGGTCGGCGCCTGGCGCTGGACGAATGGGAGCGGCGGCCAGGATTTCCTGGCGCAAGGCGTCAAACACCACCATCACGCGTGGACGCAGCAATTGACCCTCGGGCAGGCCCAGCGGTTCGGGTGCGGCCTGATCGGGCAGACGCTCGACCTGACGGATCATGTCATAGCCCAGATAGCCGAACAGGCCCGCCGAGATGGGCGGCAGGCCCGACGGCAGTGTGAGTCGGCTCTCTGCGATCAGTTTGCGCAACGCGTGCAGCGGCTTCTCTGCACAGGGTTCAAACGCGCCGGGCGCAACGCCGGGGGCGGGGGCGTGGGCGATCTCGGCCTGATCGCCGCGGCAGCGCCAGATCAGGTCCGGGTCAAGGCCAATGGCGGAATACCGGCCTCGAAACGCGCCGCCCTCCACACTTTCCAGCAAGAAGGTGTTGGCGTTATGGGAGGCGAGTTTCAGATAGGCAGAAACGGGCGTCTCAAGGTCGTCAACGCGCGTGGCGGTCAACAGCACGGTCTGACCGCGCGCGCACAGCTCGGTCGCCGTGTCGAGATCCGGAGCGAAGACGGTCATATAACGCCTGAGCCTGTTACTGCAGCTGTGTCCGGCCCAGAGCCTGATCAATCAGGGTCTGGTCCGTACGCACCTCGTACGCATTGATCAGCGCGCTGGTGACGATTTGGGTGGCGTCGTTGCGAAGCTCGTTCGTCAGCTCTTGCTGTGAGGGGCGTTCCGCCTGCGCCGGATCAACCGAGATCACATCATCGACGAGGACGATAGCGCGGGTGGTCTGGTTGCCGGCGCGCGCGGCGAAGCGCTGGCCTTCGGGCAGACGGAAGGCCTGGCCCACCAGCTGCGCGCTGAACGGCCCTGCGGTTTCGCCGCGGCCCAGAACAGCGGTTTCCACGCGTGCGCCCGTGCCCAGGGACTCGGCGATGGCGTCCAGGGTTTCACCAGCCTCAAGGCGCGCTTGCGCATCGTCGACGAGCGTTTGCAGACGGTCATCCGTTTCACGCACCATCCAGAATTGCGCGGCGTCTTCGCGCACTTCAGAAAGCTCGGACAGACGCGCCGGCTCGATCTCATCCACGCGCACCACGAAATAGCCGCCGTCTTCGCCATAGCTTTCAAGGTCAGTGGCGAAGCCTTGCTGGGCGCTGAACGCAGCCGTCAGAAGATCGGGGTTTTGCAACAGGGTGAGCGCCGGTTCGCGATCTGCGGAATAGCCGTTGGCGGCGACGAAATCGATCCGTTCCGCGATCAGGCCCGCCTGCATGGCGGCTTCTTCCAGCGTCGCGCCATTGCCGCGCGCTTCCTCAAAGACGCCCAGCGCATCCAGCATCATGCCCTCGGCGTTGTCACGCGCCAGTTCATCGCGCAATTCAGCCTCAAGCTCCGACAGCTCTGGCGTATCCGGGTCGGTCGCCGCGTCAATACGCACCACGCGCCAGCCCAGCTGGCTCTGAACGGCGGCGATGTCGCCCGCCGCCATTGTGAAGGCCCGGTCAGCGATCTGACTGTCAGGGACCTGATAGGATTGCACGTCGGCCAGAGCGACTTCCTCGCCCAGGCTCAACTCGGTGACGATGGTCGAGACGGTTTCGCCCGCGCTCAGACGAGCGGCGGCGGCCTCGGCGGTCTGCTGGTCGGGCGCAGGCCACTGGGTCAGCGAACGGGTTGCAGGTTCCGCCAGGTCTCCGTTTTCAAGCCGGAAATCATAGAGCGCCTGAAGGTCCTCATCAGACACTTCGACATCGCGCAGGAAATCGGTCGGGCTGACACGCATCAGGGTCAGGCGGCGCTGTTCGGGACGTTCAAAAATGCGCGCGTTTTCGTTGATGAAAGCGGTCAGCGTGTCGTCATCGGGCGCTTCAGGTGTGTCCACCAGGCTCGGCTGCAGGAAAAGGGCGCGCAGGCTGCGGCGCTCGCCATTGTAAGCGGCGCGGATCTCGCCAAAGATCTCGGGCGCATAGACGCCGCCCAGGGCCGCGGAAACGAACTGGCCGCGGCGCAGCTCGCTGGTGATGTCGGCTTCAAACTGGCGCTCGGCCAGAGGACCGCCATAACCGTTTTCGCGCAGGACCGAGGCGTAGGTGCCGGGATCAAACTGGCTGGTGAACGGGTTCTGGAAGGCGGCGATGGAGCGCAGGGTCTCAAACAGGGTGTTGTCAGAGATCGACAGCCCCATCTGATCGGCCTTGGCGTCGACGGCGGTTTCCGCGATCAGGCGTTGGACAACAGAATCACCCAGGCCCATCTCGTCGGCCTGCTCGCGGGTGATTTCGGGGTTGTCGCGCTGGATCTGGAACAGTTGGCGTTCATAGGTGCGCGCCAATTCTGATGCGCTGACCGTTTCAGGCCCCACCACGATCGCAGCATTGCTGTTGTTGCGGAAGATATCGTTCACGCCCCACAACGCAAAGGCGGCGATGAGCAGCGCGATAATCATACCGCCAATGATAGGCGAACGGGCGAGCGAGCGGATAAGCGACAGCATTGAGCGTTCCAGATCAGGCCAAAGGGCTGGTGAGCATAGCGGCCGGACCGTAGCGGGGCGGGGCTTGTGCGGCAAGCAGGCCAGTGCGTTGCGGCCACACTCTTACACTGCTATTTCAGCGCGCCGCGCCTGTTGGACGCGAGCGCACGACATAAACACTATAAAAACGGGGATGGCGATGACGCGGCGCAAGCTAGTGGCGGGCAATTGGAAGATGAACGGTCTGGTCAAGGACCGCGACTTTCCAAAGGCTCTGTCTGACGCCCTAGGCGAGGAGCCGCGCTGCGATGTCCTGCTGTGCCCGCCGGTGACGCTCTTGCCCCTGATCGCGGCGGACAAGCCTGATTGGCTCTTGCTTGGCGGTCAGGATTGCGCTCCGCAGGCGTCGGGCGCGCACACCGGGGATGTCAGCGCCGCCATGCTGGTGGATCTGGGGTGCACGCATGTGATCGTCGGCCATAGCGAACGCCGGGCGGACCATGGTGAGACCAATCAGTTGGTGAAGGCGAAAGCCATTGCCGCGCTGGACGCGGGTCTGAGCCCGATCGTGTGCGTCGGCGAGACGCTGGACGAGCGTGAATCGGGCGAGGCGGAAGCCGTGGTGGTCAGCCAGTTTCTAGCCAGTTTGCCAGAGTGTGCGGCTGACAAAATCGTCATCGCCTACGAACCGGTCTGGGCGATTGGAACAGGTCGCACTGCAACGCCTGAAGATGCGCAAGCCATGCATGACGCCATCCGGGCGGCCTGGCCTGGAGATGACGCAGCCGCTTTGCGTATTGTTTATGGCGGATCAATGAATCCGGGAAATGCTGAGTCTTTATTGGAACAATCTGATATTGATGGCGGCTTGGTCGGAGGCGCGAGTTTAAAGCCTCAAGACTTCGCGCGAATCATTCAATCGGTCCGGTAAGGCGATCTTCAGAGTTTTTCGCTAGCGTCACCCCTGAATAAAGACATGGCCTGAGAAACAGGCGGGGTGGTGAATGAGCGATATCGATTACAGCCGGGCGAGCGTCGCGCTCTATGATCCGGTGTCCGTGAACCAGCGCACCACGCGCTATTCCCTTCATGAGATTGGTTTTCGTGACATCTTTCAGCTCAATACGCTGGCGGAACTGCGACGCATCGTTCAGGACGACGCCCCGCATCTGATCATCGCGGAGACGGCGGATCACGAGACGGAAGTTTTTCGTCTGGTGCGCGCTATCCGCTCGGGCGAATTGTCCAATAACCCCTTTGTCGCCCTGCTGCTGACATCCTGGCGGCGTGATGCGGATCTTGTGCGCAACGCCATCGGCTGCGGCGCGGACGATCTGTTGATCCGTCCCTTGTCCAACAGCTTTGTGGAAGACCGAATCCGGACGCTTATCCGCGCTCGCAAGCCGTTTATCGTCACGAGCGATTACATCGGACCGGACCGACGCAAGGACCAGGACCGCGGTGAAGGCTCGGCCAAGCCCATCGAAGCGCCCAACGTGCTCAAGGCGGTCGTCACCAACGATATTGACGCCCTTCAACGCGCGCACGCCTGGATTGACGAGGCTCAGCGCACCGTCGAAGGCGAACGTCTGCGTCGCCTCTGCATGCGCATTATTGTGGGCGCCGAAGCGGGCATGCGTGAAATGAAAGCGGGCCGTCAGCCCGCCATTGATCTCAAGGAATTTGAGAACAGCGCGCGTGAATTGCGGGCCCGCATGGCGAAGTTTCGTTCCAGCGAAGCGTCTCGTGTTGCAAAAGCCCTGGTCGACATCGCACTGGAGCTGCAAGAGCAAGCGGGCCTGACCCTGGCCAATCTGTCTCTCGCCAAGGAGCTCTCCATGGCGGCTTATGTGGCGTATGCCGGCGATGACGGCATGGAACGCTCACAAGACGAGATGGCGAAGGCGGCTGAAGCGCTTCAGAAGCGCATGGCGATGGCTTCCGCGCGGAAGATACAGGTGGAAGGTGGCGCTCCGCCTCCAGCTGAGCTAAAACGCGCGGCCAACTAGTCCGTCGCGGTCCTCGCGCGGACGAAACTCTGTTTATTCGGAAACGCCGCGCAATGACTGCTGTCCTTCTGATCATTCACGTTCTTATCGCCGCTGCACTGACCGGGGTGATCTTGATGCAACGCTCCGAGGGCGGTGCGCTTGGCATTGGCGGCGGCGGCCCTGGCGGCATGATGAGCGGCCGCGGCGCGGCCAACCTCTTGACCCGGATCACCATGATCCTGGGCGCGCTGTTCATCGGCAATTCTATTCTTCTGGCGATCCTGTCTGGCGTCACCACCAGCACGGGATCGGTGCTTGACCGCGTGGGCCAGAGCGAAACCAGTTCCGACCTGCCGTTCGGCGATCTTCAGGGGCTTGATGCAGATGCGATTGATGCGCCTGAGGCGACGATCCCGGCCGAGCCTGCGCCAGCTGACGACGCACCGACTGAAGACGAGCCCTCTGCTGAGCTGCCGAACCGGTAGGCGAGGTGTTCGGCGCGTTGCGAACGCGCTGAATGAACGTTTGATGTTTGAAGGCCGTCAGCTGCCGACATGGCGCTGGCGGCCTTTGCGTATGCAGGGCTGAGCGTCTTCTTTCAGACTTTCAACAGCGCTTAACCGCGATTTCCACGGCGAGTATCAGAACAGACGCTTTTGTCCGCCGCGATTCTGCGCTAAGCAGTCCGCCCATGCCGCGATACATTTTCATAACCGGCGGCGTGGTCTCCTCTCTTGGTAAAGGCCTCGCTTCCGCCGCACTCGGCGCGCTTTTGCAAGCGCGCGGGTATAAAGTCCGTCTGCGTAAACTCGACCCGTATCTCAACGTGGATCCGGGTACGATGTCGCCGTATCAACACGGCGAGGTCTATGTCACGGACGATGGCGCAGAGACAGACCTCGACCTGGGCCATTACGAGCGCTTTACCGGCGTCTCCGCCCATCAGAGCGATAATATCACCACAGGCCGGATCTATTCCGAGATCATCGAACGCGAACGCCGCGGCGATTATCTGGGCGCGACCGTGCAGGTGATCCCGCACGTCACCGACGCCATCAAGAATTTCGTGTTGTCGGACGCCGGTGACGTGGATTTCGTGCTGTGCGAAATCGGCGGCACTGTGGGCGATATTGAAGGCTTGCCCTTCTTTGAAGCCATCCGTCAGCTGGGCCAGGAGCTGGGCCGGGACAACGCCATCTTCATCCACGTCACCTTGCTGCCGTTCATCAAGGCGGCGGGCGAGATGAAGACCAAACCCACCCAGCACTCGGTCAAAGAGCTGCGCTCGATCGGCATTCAGCCGGACATTCTGCTGTGCCGGTGCGAAATCCCCATTGATCCCAGCGACAAGCGCAAGATTGCGCTGTTCTGCAACGTGCCTGAAAACGCGGTCATCGAAGGACGCGACGCGTCCTCGCTCTATCATGTGCCGCTGGAATATCATGACCAAGGCTTTGACCGGGTCGTGCTCGAACGCTTCGGCCTTGGCGATGCGCCCGAGCCGGACCTGACGGTCTGGAACGGCATTTCCGAAGCGGTGAACAACCCTGATGGTGAAGTGACGGTCGCGGTGGTGGGCAAGTACACCGTGCTGGTGGACGCCTATAAATCACTGCTGGAAGCGCTCAACCATGGCGGCATCGCCAATGGCGTGAAGGTGAAGGTGAAATGGCTGGACGCCAGCCAGTTCGAGGATGACGAAAACCTCGTTGAGCTGGAAGACGTGCACGCCATTCTGGTGCCTGGCGGCTTTGGCGAGCGCGGCGCGGAAGGCAAGATCGCCGCGGCGAAATTCGCCCGTGAACGCAAGATCCCGTATTTCGGCATTTGCTTCGGCATGCAGATGGCGGTGATCGAGGCGGCCCGCAATCTAGCTGGCCTGGACGGCGCCAGCTCATCGGAATTCGGTGACCCTAAAGTGCCGCTGGTTGGGCTTCTGACCGAATGGGTCAAGGATAATGAGACGGTGCGCCGTCATGTGGGCGGTGATCTGGGCGGCACCATGCGCCTGGGCGCGTTCCCGGCGTCGCTCAAGGACGGCTCCAAGGTGCGCGAGATCTATGGTCAGGCTGCGATCCATGAACGTCACCGTCACCGCTATGAGGTGAACATCGCCTATAAAGAGCAGCTTGAAAAAGCCGGTCTGGTGTTCTCCGGCCTGTCGCCTGACGGCGTGCTGCCCGAGATCGTAGAGTATGCCGACCATCCCTGGTTTATCGGCGTGCAATACCATCCCGAATACAAATCGCGTCCCTTTGACCCGCACCCGCTGTTCGCCAGCTTCGTCGCGGCGGCGAAGGATCATAGCCGGTTGGTGTAACAGCCCTGTTGCACTTCAGCCTGCAAACCGGTATAGCCCGCGGCTCACTCGCACAAAGTCCGCTTTGATGCGATCCCGAGTTATTCGCGTTTGAGAACTTAAGGAGAGACCGATGGCGGTCCCTAAGCATAAAGTCACCAAGTCCAAGCGCGGCATGCGTCGCGCGCACGACGCCATCGGCACGACGGCGTACATCGAGGACAAGGATTCCGGCGAACTGCGCCGTCCGCACCATATCGACCTGAAGACCGGCATGTACCGTGGTCGTCAGGTTCTGGATGGCCAGGACGACTAAGCCGGACACCGCGCTGCATTTGCGGCGCGCAGTCTGACAGAAAAAGCCCTGCACCATACCCGGTGCAGGGCTTTTCGCGTTTACGCGCCTCGGCTATGAAGCGCGCATGAAAAGCTCACAGGCCGGGGCGGGGATGCGTCGGCTTGATCTCACCTGAAGGACGTCCGCGCCATGACCGCCATTGTCGATATCGCCGCCCGTGAAATTCTCGACAGCCGGGGCAACCCGACTGTGGAAGTGGACGTCTTCCTGGAAGACGGCTCCATGGGCCGCGCCGCGGTGCCGTCAGGCGCTTCCACCGGCGCGCACGAAGCTGTTGAAAAGCGCGATGGCGGCGACCGCTACAAGGGCAAGGGCGTGTTGCAGGCCGTTACGGCGGTCGAGACAGAGATCTTTGAAGCCATCGCCGGTATTGATGCGCGCGAGCAGCGCCTGATCGACGAGCTTCTGATTGGTCTGGACGGCACCGAGAATAAGGAGCGCCTGGGCGCCAACGCGCTTCTGGGCGTGTCTCTGGCCACCGCCAAGGCCGCGGCGGAAGCCTCCGGCCTGCCGCTCTATCGTTATGTGGGCGGCGCCAATGCGCGCGTCCTGCCGGCGCCGATGATGAACATCCTCAATGGCGGCGCGCATGCCGACAACCCGGTGGATTTTCAGGAATTCATGATCATGCCGACCGGGCTTGCGACCTTCTCGGAAGCCCTACGTTGCGGGGCGGAGATCTTCCACGCGCTGAAATCCCAGCTGAAAGCTGACGGCCTGAACACCAATGTGGGTGATGAGGGCGGGTTCGCACCGAACCTCAAAAGCGCCGAGGCGTGCCTGGATACGATCATGAAGGCGATCGAGACCGCAGGCTATGAGCCGGGCTCAGACGTCACCCTGGCGCTCGACGTGGCCTCCACCGAATTCTTCAAGGACGGCAAATACGTCATGGAAGGGGCAGGGCGCACCTGCACCTCTGACGAGTTCGCTGAATACCTGAAAGAGCTGGCGTCGGCCTATCCGATCATCTCCATCGAGGACGGCATGGCCGAAGACGATTGGGAAGGCTGGAAGGCCGTCACCTCCATGCTGGACGGCGATGTGCAGCTGGTGGGCGATGATCTGTTCGTGACGAACCCTGAGCGTCTGGCGCATGGCATTGAAGTGGGTGCGGCCAATGCGCTGCTGGTCAAGGTCAACCAGATCGGCACCCTGTCTGAAACCATGGATGCGGTCGAAATGGCCTTGCGGTCTGGCTATGGCGCGGTGATGAGCCACCGTTCGGGCGAAACCGAAGACACCACCATCGCCGACCTCGCCGTGGCGCTGAACTGCGGTCAGATCAAGACCGGCTCCCTGGCGCGCTCGGACCGCACCGCGAAATACAACCAGCTGCTGCGCATTGAAGCTGAGCTGGGCGATGCTGCGATCTATGCCGGCCGCACGGCGATCGCCGCCAGCTAAGCCGCAGCGTGCGAGTGAATGACGTGAAACGGCTCGGGTCCGCCCGGGCCGTTTTTTCTTGAATATCTTTACAATCTGACGAATCACCTGATTTCTGATTCGCCATAACTCTTCCTTTACTGAGATTGCCTATCGTCCTTTCAGAACGATCCGCAAAAGGCGGGCGGTGGATGGATGGGTTATGATGAAGGTGCTGAAGCGCTTCATCCCCTTGATTGGGTTGGCTTTGGTGATTGGCTATCTCAGCTATCACGCGCTCCATGGCGAGCAGGGCTATCTCAATCATTTGCGCATTCAGGCGCAGATCTCGGCAGCTGAAGCCGAGCTTGCTGAGGTGCGTTCGACCCGTCAGCACATGGAAGATCGCGTGGCGCGCCTGAAGGCGGACGGCCCGGACGGGTCTGTGGACGTGGATTATCTCGAAGAACGCGCCCGTGCGGTGCTGCGTTTCGCCCATCCTGACGAAATTGTTGTTCAGATTGATCGTGGCGCGCAGCCTGAATATGGCGGCTAATTCCTCCGATCACGGTTAATTGTTCGCACGCGCAACATAATTTGCGTGCTTTACGTGATCTCATCATCCCTGTTAAAGGCTGGAGTGACGTCAACAGGGAGTGCGAACCCATTGGTTCGCATGTGAAATATATGGCGACGAAACGCTCGACCAGCGCCGCGAACAAGTCCTCCTCCGCGCGCTCCAAGAAATCCGAAGTCTCTCAAGACCAGTTGATGAGCTGGTACAAAGACATGCTGCTGATGCGCCGCTTTGAGGAAAAAGCCGGCCAGCTCTACGGCATGGGCCTGATTGCGGGCTTCTGTCACCTCTATATCGGCCAGGAAGCGGTCGTGGTCGGCGTGCAGGGCGCGCTGGAGGAGGGTGATCAGGTGATCACCGGCTATCGCGACCACGCCCACATGCTCGCCACGGGCATGGATCCGAACGGGGTGATGGCCGAACTGACCGGTCGTGAAGGCGGCTATTCCAAAGGCAAGGGCGGGAGCATGCACATGTTCTCGCGCGACAAGCAGTTCTTCGGCGGTCACGGCATTGTTGGCGCTCAGGTCTCCATCGGCACAGGGCTGGCCTTCTCTGACAAGTACAAGAAGAACGGTAAGGTCTGCGCGACGTATTTCGGCGATGGCGCGGCCAATCAGGGCCAGGTCTATGAGAGCTTCAACATGGCCAAGCTCTGGGATCTGCCTGTGGTCTATATCATCGAGAACAACCAGTACGCCATGGGCACGTCCGTCGCGCGCGCCAGCTCGGAGACGCATCTGCATAAACGCGGCGCATCTTTCGGCATTCCCGGCGAGGAAGTGGACGGCATGGACGTGACCGCCGTCTATGACGCCGCCAGCCGCGCTGTGGAGCATGCGCGCTCCGGCAAAGGGCCGTTCATCCTCGAGATGAAGACCTATCGCTATCGTGGTCACTCCATGTCCGATCCGGCGAAGTACCGCACCCGCGACGAGGTCAATGACATCCGTGACCACAAGGACCCCATCGATCTGGCGCGCAAGATCATCCTGGATAAGGGCTGGTCTGACGAGGACGCGCTCAAGGAGATGGACAAAGAGGTGAAGGCGATCGTCAACAAGTCCGCCGACTTCGCCAAGGACAGCCCCGAGCCCGATCCGTCCGAGCTCTACACCGACGTTCTGATCGAGGGTTAAGACACATGCCAATCAAAGTGCTCATGCCCGCCCTGTCTCCCACCATGGAGGAAGGCACGCTGGCGAAATGGACCGTCAAACCCGGCGATCAGGTCAATTCAGGCGATGTGATCGCCGAGATCGAGACCGACAAGGCGACGATGGAAGTCGAAGCCGTTGAAGAGGGCAAGGTCGGCAAGCTCCTCGTCGATGAGGGGACCGAAGGCGTTCAGGTGAACGCGCCCATCGCGATCCTTTTGGAAGAGGGCGAGGACGACAGCGCGCTTGAGGGCTATGACCCGGAAGCCGATGACGCGGGCGCTGCTGACGCGAAATCCGACGCCAAGGACGACGCATCTGAAAAGGCGGCGGAGTCCAAATCAGAAGACAAAGCGGAAGCGCCGCAAAAGCCCAAGGGCAAGACCCTCTCCGATCCCGACATTCCTGAAGGGACGAAGATGAAGGAAATCACCATCCGCGACGCCCTGCGCGACGCGATGGCGGAAGAAATGCGCGCAGACGACAGGGTGTTCGTGATGGGCGAGGAAGTCGCCCAGTATCAAGGCGCCTACAAGGTGACCCGCGAGCTGCTGGAGGAATTCGGTGACCAGCGCGTTGTGGACACCCCGATCACCGAGCACGGCTTCGCCGGTCTCGGCGTCGGCGCGGCGTTCGGCGGCCTCAAGCCCATCGTCGAGTTCATGACCTTCAACTTCGCCATGCAGGCGATCGACCACATCATCAACTCGGCCGCGAAGACCCTTTACATGTCCGGCGGCCAGATGGGCTGCCCGATGGTGTTCCGCGGCCCGAACGGCGCGGCGTCTCGCGTGGGCGCCCAGCACAGCCAGGACTATTCAGCCTGGTATGCGTCTGTGCCCGGCCTGAAAGTGATCGCGCCCTATGATGCGGCGGACGCCAAGGGGCTTCTGAAAGCCGCCATTCGTGACCCGAACCCGGTCGTCTTCCTCGAACACGAGCTGATGTATGGCGAGACGTTCGAAATCCCCGACATGGATGATTTCGTCCTGCCCATCGGCAAGGCGAAAGTGCGCCGCGAAGGTTCTGACGTCACCATCACCGCGCATTCGCGCATGGTGGGCTTCGCCCTGAAAGCGGCTGAAAAACTGTCTGAAGAGGGGATCGAGGCCGAGGTGATCGATCTGCGCACCCTGCGTCCGCTCGACACCGATACGATTATCGAGTCCGTGAAAAAGACCAACCGCATCGTTTGCGCGGAAGAGGGCTGGGGCCAGCATGGCGTCGGCGCGGAAATCGCTGCGCGGGTGACGCTGGACGCGTTTGATTATCTCGACGCCCCGCCGACCCGGGTGTTCCAGAAAGACGTGCCGCTGCCGTATGCGGCGAACCTTGAAGCCTTGTCGCTGCCGGGCGTCGAGGACATCATCAAGGCCGCCAAGCAGGTATGCTACGCGGACTAGGAGACGCCGCATGACCGAGGCCGATGTCATCGAACAAATGGTGGAGTACCAGGACATCCTGTTAAACGGAGTCCAGGTCTTCTTCACGGTGGTGTCGGCGTATGTGGTGGCGGTGTGGGTGTTCCTGCGCCATGCCGGTTTCGGTTTGCGGCTCTTCTCGTTTTTCTTCCTCACCCTGGTGCTCGCCTTTCTGGGGCGGGTCGCCTACGGCTCGCAACGTATCCATGACGGATTTGTCCAGACGCTGATCGAGCTGGACCAGTCCGTCGGCCTGTCGCCCACCGGGGATGCAGCGCTCAACAATGCGCTCACCGGGATCGACACGCTGATCCAGAATTCGATGAACGGCGCGCTTGTGGTTGTCTATATCGCGCTGTTCTTCCTGACTTTTTTCGCCCGCTCCACGTTGCGCTCTAACGCGCGGCCGGGCGGTTCTGCTTGACGGAGCCCTTTGATGCCCATCGAAATCCTGATGCCCGCCCTGTCGCCCACCATGGAAGAGGGCACGCTGTCCAAATGGACGGTGAAAGAAGGCGATACCGTCAGCTCCGGTGATGTGATCGCCGAGATCGAAACCGACAAGGCGACGATGGAAGTCGAAGCCGTCGACGAAGGCGTGATGGGAAAGATCCTCGTCGAAGAGGGCTCTGAAGGCGTCAAGGTCAACGCACCCATCGGCCTCCTGCTTGAAGAGGGCGAGGACAAGAGCGCGCTGGACGGCTACACGCCCCAGGGCGCCGAGGGCGCGTCGTCCGGAGATGCGGATTCCAAGGCGTCTGACGACAAAGCCCAGAGCGACGATAAAGCGTCAGAGGCCAAATCTGACGCATCAGCCAAATCTGAAACGCCCGCCGCCCAATCTGACAAGGACGGCGACCGCATCAAGGCGTCGCCACTGGCGCGCCGCATGGCGAAGGATGCCGGGCTGGACCTCAAGGCGCTCGAGGGTTCCGGCCCGAAAGGCCGGATCGTCAAACGCGATATTGAAGAGGCCAAGGAGAGCGGCGTCGGCAAGGCGGACGACAAAGCCGCCGCGAAATCTGACGCGCCGAAATCTGAGCCCTCCAAGCCGATCGATGAGCATGAACCGTTGGCCCAATACGGCATCAGCGCGGACCGCTATGAGATCAAGAAGGCCGACAACATCACCAAAATCTCGGCCAAGCGCCTGTCCGAGAGCTTCCGCGATATTCCGCACTTCCCGCTCAATGTGGATTGCCGTCTGGATGCGCTGCTGAAATTCCGCAAGGACATCAACGCCAAGACGCCTGAAGGCGTGAAGGTCTCGGTCAATGACATCCTGATCAAGGCGTCCGGTCTGGCGCTCAAGAAAGTCCCGCAAGCCAACGCCAGCTGGATCGAGGATGGCCGCATCGCTCTGCACAAGCACGCCGACGTCTCCGTCGCCGTGGCGATCGAGGGCGGTCTGATCACCCCGATCATCAAGGATGCGGATCAGAAGGGTCTCGCCCAGATCTCCGCTGAAATGAAAGACCTCGCCACCCGCGCGCGGGATCGCAAGCTCAAGCCTGAAGAATATCAGGGCGGCACCTTCTCGCTGTCCAATCTGGGCATGTTCGGCATCGCCTCCTTCTCCTCGATCATCAATCCCCCCCAGGGCATGATCCTGAGCGTCGGCGCGGGCGAGGAGCGTCCGGTGATCACCGATGGCGCGCTGGCGAAAGCGACCGTGATGACGGTCACCCTGACCTGTGATCACCGCGTGGTGGACGGCGCGAACGGCGCGCGCTGGCTGTCCGCCTTCAAGGGCTTTATTGAAGACCCGATCACCATGCTGATGTAGATTTAGGGGCGGGCCTTGACCCGCCCCTTTCTTCATTGTTTGAGAGCGCTTAATCCGTCAGGCCAAAGTGTTTGAGAGCCGCTTGGGCGATGGGCTCGCCCCATTCCTGGACAAAATGGCCGCCTTCAGCGATTTCCAGCGGTTTGGGGCAGTTTTTGATGACGCTTCTGAGCCAAGCCATGGTGTCCGGTCCGAGCACTGGATCCTGCATGCCCACCGCCATGAAGCTGTCGCCGGTCCAGTCCTCTGACCAGAACCGCAATGCTTGCTGGCTGGTCTGAACGCCCTCCATGTCCGGGCTGATCGGCACAAGGGCGGGAAAACGACGAACGCCGGCCTTGTAGGTCGCATCGGGGAAGGGGGCGGCATAGGCCTTGGCTTCCGCATCAGTCAGGATCGGCGTAGCGCGCTGCATAAGTCCCGCCAAATCCAGATCAGGAGTGTTCGCCATGAAATCACGCCAAGCGATAAAACCCTCACTGGCGCCTTTGCCGACGCCGAGCGCGGTATTCATCACCAGAAGCCGGCTGAAACGGTCAGGATAATCCATCGGCAGGGTCAGCCCCAATAGTCCGCCCCAATCCTGACAGACCAGACAGATATCGGTGAGATCCATCCGATCCAGAAACGCTTTCAGGGCGTTGCGATGCCAGTGGAAGGTGTAGACCTCATCGTCCACCGGCTTGTCGGACCGTCCAAAGCCAAACAGGTCTGGAATGATTACGCGCGCGCCAGCAGCTAGGAAGACCGGAGCCATCTTTCGATACAGATAGCCCCAGCTGGGTTCCCCATGCAGGCAGAGAAACACGGGCGCGCCGGATT
The DNA here is from genome assembly GCF_002354675.1 of Oceanicaulis sp. UBA2681. NCBI lineage: Bacteria > Pseudomonadati > Pseudomonadota > Alphaproteobacteria > Maricaulales > Maricaulaceae > Oceanicaulis > Oceanicaulis sp. UBA2681. The sequence goes on from NZ_DEMB01000008.1 coordinate 147,754, forward strand.
TGGGGCCCTCATCTACATAGGCCATGCGCAAGCCCACATAACCGGGCAGATCGTCAACATAGTGCGGCGTGTAGTCGTAGTCTGGCAGGGTTTCAAACCAGGTATCGGGCGTGCGGATGGCTCTGATGGTCATGGATGGTTCCTCCCGTTTTTCTGATCAGCATGGACTGACGGCCTTTTCATGGGAAGGGCGCCCTCTGGCGGTGGCGTCGGGCTGCGCGGCGGAGTAAGAGGGGGTATCCATCATTCGCGGAGAACCCCATGTCGGAAAACAGCTTTGATGTCATCGTCGTCGGCTCCGGGCCGGGCGGGTATGTGGCCGCGATCCGGGCCGCGCAGCTGGGGCTGAAGACCGCGATTGTCGAGCGCGAGCATCTGGGCGGCATCTGTCTGAACTGGGGCTGCATCCCGACGAAAGCCTTGCTGCGCTCGGCGGAAATCCTGGATCACGCCAATCACGCCAAATCCTATGGCCTGGTGCTGGATGGCGAGATGAAGCCCGATGTGGATGCCGTGGTCGATCGTTCCCGCAAGGTCTCGGCGCGTCTCAATGGCGGCGTCGGCATGCTGATGAAGAAGAACAAGATCAGCGTCATCTGGGGCGAGGCGACGCTGACCAAGCCAGGCGAGATCAAGGTCTCCAAACCCTCAAAGCCCGCCGTCGAGCCCCAGCACCCCCAGCCCAAGAACACGCTGGGCGAGGGGAGCTATACCGCCAAGCACATCCTGATCGCCACGGGCGCCCGCCCGCGGGCTCTGCCGGGAATCGAGCCGGATGGCGAGCTGATCTGGACGTATTTTGAGGCGATGAAGCCGAAAAAACTCCCGAAATCCCTGGTGGTGATGGGCTCAGGCGCGATCGGCATCGAGTTCGCCAGCTTCTATCTGTCCATGGGCGTGGATGTGACGGTCGTCGAGCTGATGGACCGGATCATGCCCGTAGAAGACGCGGAGATTTCCAAGATCGCGCGCAAGGCGCTGGAAAAGCGTGGGCTCAACATCATCACTGAGGCGAAGGTCACGAAAGTCGACAAGCATTCAGACGCTGTGACCGCTCATGTGGAGACGTCTGACGGCAAGACCCAAGAGATCAAGGCGGATCGCCTGATCTCGGCGGTGGGTGTTCAGGGCAATATCGAGAGTCTCGGCCTGGAAGATCTGGGCGTGAAGACCGAGCGCGGCTGCGTGGTGATTGACGGCTATGGTCGCACCAATGTGGACGGGCTTTACGCCATCGGGGATGTGGCCGGCCCGCCCATGCTGGCGCACAAGGCCGAGCACGAGGGCGTCATCTGCGTCGAGAAGATCGCCGGTCTCGAGAACGTCCATCCGATGGACACGCTGAAGGTGCCCGGCTGCACCTATTGCAACCCGCAAGTGGCGTCGGTGGGGCTGACAGAAGCCAAGGCGAAAGAGGCCGGTTACGACATTCGGGTCGGCCGTTTCAACTTCGCGGCCAATGGCAAGGCGATCGCGCTTGGCGAAGACAACGGCCTGGTCAAAACCATTTTTGACAAGACAACCGGCGAGCTTTTGGGCGCGCATATGGTGGGCGCGGAAGTGACCGAGCTGATCCAGGGCTTCGTGGTCGCCATGGGGCTTGAGACCACGGAAGAAGAGTTGATGCACACCATCTTCCCGCATCCCACGCTCAGCGAGATGATGAAGGAAAGCGTGCTCGACGCGTATGGACGCACGCTCAATAGCTAAAAGTTAAGTCGCCCTGCATCCAGATTGCGTGCAGCCTGCATCTTCCTTTCAAGTCTCCCCAATCGGGGCGAACTTCAACTCTGGGATAGCAGACATGGTACGGACGAGTGTGAGCGCCCTCTTGGGATCAGTGCTTTTGGCAGGGTGCGTCCAGGCGTCTGACGGCCCCACCACCACATTTGACGGCCTGGCGGGCCGCCGCACGGTTGACACCAATGGCAATGTGGCGATGAACGGCGCCGCGGTCACGCTGGAAGGCCGCGTCGGCGGTTGGGTCGAAATGAATGGCGCTTCCGTGGATGTGCGCGCTGATATTGGCGGCGATCTGGAAGCCAATGGCGCCAGCGTCGAAGTGGACGGTCAGGTTGCCGGCGCCAGTGAGATCAATGCCGGATCGGCGCAACTGGATGGCGTTTATCTGGGGCCTGTTGAAGTGAACGCCGGCAATGCGCGCTTGCAAGGGCGGTACGCCTCTGAGCTGACGGCCAATGCTGGCGCTTTGAACCTTGAGGGTGATCATGCTGCGCCAGTTCGCTTCGCCGGTCAGGGCCGTGATCGGAATTTCCTGGGTCGTGAACGTCAGGACCAGTCACGCCTGGTGATTGAGGGGCATCTGGCGGTCGGCGGTGATGTCTGCGCGCATGAGGTCATCTTTGAACGCGGCGCCACCTTGGGCGGGGTCCTGCGGGTTCGCGCTGATGCGGCGCCCGATCTGCCGGCCGGCCTGTCACCTGACATGGTCGAGTTCGAGCCGCGCAATGGCGAGCGTTGCGACTCGCTCTGACAGCTTTAGCTGAGACATGTGAAGGGCGGTCAGTCACCTGACCGCCCTTTTTGTGCTCGGCGTCTGTAATCTCACATAGAGTTCACTCGATCCGCTAAACCTGCGGCGCTTAAAACTCATGCATGTCAGACAACAGCGGAGCAGGGCATGAAGATCGTACGGACGGGCGTTTTGTATCTTGTGCTGGTGGCGGGGTTTGGCGCTGCCGGACAGGCTGGATCCGCCATAGCACAACCTCCTTCCCTGGCTCCCTATCTGGACCAGCCGCCGCCCGGTCTGACCCCGGAACCCTTCGCCCCCGGCCTGGTGTCGTCTCCTGGCTATGAATATGGCGGCGTTTTCTCACCGGATATGGACGCCTTCTACTTCATCCGCGGCAGAGATGAGAGCAGCGCCCAGGACTTCGTCGTTTTCAAATATGAGGATGCCGACTGGCGCGAGACGGTGCTGTCGCCTCGGGTCGGTCAGCCTTTCGTCGCTCCTGATGGAGACACGCTGCATCTGGGCGGGCGCTATATGGAGCGCACAGATGCTGGATGGTCGGAGATATACTCGCTGGGGCAGCCGTTCGATGACTTCCAGATCATGCGTCTCACGACGTCATCCGCCGGAACCTATGTGTTTGACGAAATCGGCTCCGCGGACGGGGATGGCGTGCTGAGGTATTCACGGCTGGTTGAGGGCGTTCGCGAAGCGCCCAGACCTTTCAACGCTGCGATCAATACGGGAACTTTCAACGCTCACCCCTTCATCGCGCCTGATGAGTCCTACATTTTATGGGATGGCCGCAGGCCGAGCGGATTTGGCGACTCGGACATCTATATCAGTTTCCGGCAGGCGGACGGGGACTGGGGGCCGGCGATCAATCTGGGCGAAGCGATCAATACGCCCGCTTGGGAGGCTTCTGCGAGCGTCACCCCGGATGGCCGGTATCTCTTCTTTCACAGGTTGATTGGTTCTGCTGACGGGGACGGCCTGCCTGATGTCGATATCTATTGGGTGGACGCACAAATTCTCGACACGCTTCGCCCTGACTGATCGGGGAGGCCATGCGGCGCTTGTATGGCGCACGCCTCAACACAGCCTGAGAGCACCCATAAAGGCGGTCCGTTTCACGGGCCGCCTTCTTTGTGACTTGAGCAAATTGGGCCCGAGAAATGAAAATATTTATCGTTTTTCGAAAAATTTCGCTTCCTTATCGAGTTTCGATATGATATCGAGTTTCGATAAGGTTGGTCATATAAGAAAAATCGGGGAACCCGAAATGACACGTCTCCTTCTCACCACAGCCGTCGCCAGCGTCCTGGCGTTGACCGGCTGCATAGATGTAACGATCGGAACGCCGGCTTACGCCTCGAGCAGCGACAGCAGTCTCAGGGGCGGGGATTTTACAGCGGTTCTGGATGAGCCTGGTGATTTTCGACTGGCGGGCGCCGATGTGCGCGTGTCCGGAGAAGTCTCAGGCCGGCTGCGGGTCAGTGCAGCCGATTTCATCGCACGCGATTTTCACGCCGGCGCTGTGGCGATCACGGCGGCCGACATCGCCTTCACGGGTGATGTGGACGGACCGGTGACGCTCACCGCATCCGATGTCGCCTGGCGCGGCAGCATAGGCGGAGGCGCGGAAATCCGGGCTGCGGATCTGGACTTTGACGGCCGCCTGGACGGACGTCTGTTTGCACAGGTCGCGGATGCGCATCTGTCCGGCTCTTTTGCTGATATCGAAGTTTCAGCAGCGGATCTGGAACTGGATCGCGACAGTCATGTTCAGGGTGATGTGCGCGCCAATGTCGCCGACTTTGAACAGGACGGCGTCATTGATGGGCGTCTGGATCTGAGCGCCCGGTCTGTCTGGATCAATGGCGATCTGAACGCGCCCATGGTTCTGAATGTGGACCCGGGGCGAGGGCGGCTGGACCCAGAAGACGGTCTGGTCGAGCTGAACGGCCGCTCTGTCGGCGGTTCGATCTGTGCGCGCCGTGTGGTCGTGCGGGGGCAGGTGAATGGCCCGCTGACCATCATGGCGGATGCGCCGCCTGAAGTGCTTCAAGGCGCTCAGGCGAATGACATCAGTTTCACGGCCCGCAATGGCCAGCGTTGCGAACGCAACTCGTAAAAGGAGAGGTTTGATGATCAAGTCTCTGAAAAGACATTTGCATTCCCTGCTGGTCGCCGGCTTTTTGTGCGGCGCGGCGAGCGGTGCGGCTCATGCGGGCCAATATATCGGCGGGGATCTCAATCTCTCGCTGGATGAAAACGACGATGTGCTCGTTCTGGCTGCCGATGTGGTCGGGGAAGGGCGTATCGGCGGCGATCTGACGGTGTTTGCGGCGGATGTTCGGATGAACGTCACCGTGGATGGCGAGGTTCAGATCGTGGCTGCAGATATCGAACTGGACGGAACCATCCAGGGCGAAGTCGGGCTGGCGGGCGCAGATATTCGTGTCGGCGCCGACCTGTTTGATGATCTTGAAGCTGCTGGCGCTGACTTGACGCTGAACGGCACAGTGGCGGGCAATGCGTCCCTTGCTGGCTCAACCATCATCCTGACCCCGGATGCTGTGGTCTCCGGTGAAACCGAGATCGGCGCACGCGAGCTCTACATGGAAGGTCGTCTGGTCCAGGCCGTCGAAATTCATGCGCGCGATGTTGTGATTTCGGGCACGATCGAGGGGCCGCTGGATATACGCGCGCGCGACGTTGTGTTTGAGAGCAGCGCTGTGATCACCGGACCTGTCACCGTACGCTCGCCCAAGCCGCCGCAAGTGGCGGAGGGTGCGCAAATCGGCGAGCTGGACTACCAGGAATATGACTTTGACGACGAGTCCGATTTCAACCATCCCGATGTGAACTTCAGCATTGAGGATTTCGGGTTCGCGCCCAGCCCGTGGGCGATTGGCGGCGTGTTCACCGCCAGCGCCTTCCTGCTGGGTCTGCTTGTGTCTCTGGCGAGCCCGAAAGGCGTGGCCGGTGTCGCGAGTGCGTTCCGTCGCAAGCCCTGGGTGTCCGGACTGTTGGGCCTCGTCGTTCTTGCGGTGCTGCCCATCCTGACCATCACGCTGTTCGTGTTGCTGCTGGCCACTGTGATCGGTATTCCGCTGGCTTTCCTGCTGATCTTTGCGCTGCCGATCGTGCTCTTCCTGTCCTACGTGTTTGGCGGTGTGGTCATCGGTGATCTGGTGATGAACCGGACGGGCGAACCTGCGGGCTTCGGCTTGCGGGCGGGATCCATGCTGGTGGCTCTCCTGGTGATCGGCCTGATCTCCGTGATCCCGTTCATTGGCTGGCTGATCAGCATGATCGTTTTCTGCATCGGCTTGGGGGCCTGGACCATCGCCTTGTTCTCAAGGACGAAACCAACGCCCAACATGGACGCTGTGTAATGAATTAAGTACAGCGTTACCCTGTTACGATCCCGGCTGACCTTGTAGGTTGGCCGGGATTTTTTTGTTCGTAAGCGGTCACAGAGCCGCACGCTTGCTTCAATCAGGGGAGCGCTCATGTCCTTGTTCAAAGTCGCCCTGGCGGCTGGCGCAGCACTGGTGATCAGTGCGCCCAGTTTCGCCGATCCCATTCGTCAGACCACAAATAACTGGCGGGACGCCTTTCGCCAGCTTGAGGATGAGGATTGGCCCACGCCTAATCGCGAACGCCGCGCCACGGGCGCGCCGGGGCCGGATTACTGGCAGCAGCAGGTGGACTATGACATCGACGTGGCCTTTGACGAGAACTCGAAAGTTCTGACGGGTTCGGCGACGGTCACTTACACCAACAATGCGCCCGATACGCTCGATTATCTGTGGTTCCTGATGGACCAGAATCGCTTCCGTCCGGATTCCATTGCTGTGATGACGGAAACCGTGGGCGGCGCCAGCCGCGCCAATTCGCGCACGGGCGCAGCAGCGTCCGTCGACGGCGTTTCCGCCCGGACGCTCAACCGTGCGCAGCGTCTGGCTGAGGACGGTCTCGGCTTCAACATCAATGGTGTGACGCTGGAAGACGGCTCTGCGCTTGATTACACCGTCGTCGACACGCTGATGCGGATTGATCTGCCTGAGACCCTGGAAACCGGCGATTCGGTCACCTTCACCATTGAGTGGGATCATGTGCTGATCGAAACCGCTGTCATCGGCGGTCGGTCAGGCTGGGAATGCTTTGACGAAGAAGGCGAGGGCGGCGACTGCATCTATCAGATGGCGCAATGGTTCCCGCGCGCCGCCGCATTCTCAGATTACGAAGGCTGGCACAATAAAGCCTTCCTGGGTCGGGGTGAGTTCACCCTGGAATTTGGCGATTATGACGTCGCCATCACCGTGCCGCAGGATTTCGTGGTCGCCGCGACCGGCGAGTTGCAAAACGCTGACGCCGTTCTGACCGAAGCCCAGCGCGAACGACTGGAAGAGGCCGCGACCGCGGACGAGCCGGTGTTCATCATTACGCCGGATGAAGCGCGCGCCAATGAGCGGCGCGGCACCCGCTCCACCACGACCTGGGAGTTCTCGGCCGAGAATGTCCGTGACTTCGCCTGGGCGACCTCGCGCAAGTTCATCTGGGATGCGGTGGGCGTCGAGCAGGACGGCGGCGGTCAGGCGCCGGATCGCGTCATGGCGATGAGCTTTTATCCCAATGAAGCCGAGCCGCTGTGGTCGACATACTCCACCCGCGCCATCGAGCACACGATCGACGTCTATAACGAGTTCTCCTTCCCCTATCCGTACCCGACTGCGCAGTCGATTTCCGGTCCGCAGGGCGGCATGGAATACCCGATGATCACCTTCAACGGCGCCAGCTATGGCCGCCCGGTGATCGGCGAAGATGGCGAGCTGACCTATTCACGCCGCGCCAAGCACGGCCTGATCGGCGTGATCATCCACGAGATCGGGCACATCTACTTCCCGATGACGGTGAACTCCGATGAGCGCCAATGGACCTGGATGGATGAGGGACTGAACACCTTCCTGCAGTTCCAGGCCGAGCGTCGCTGGTCTGAAGATTATCCTGTGCGCCGCGGCGACCCGGATCTGATCGCCGACTACATGGTCTCCACCAATCAGGTGCCGATCATGACCCAATCCGATTCCATCCCGCAATTCGGCAACAACGCCTATGGCAAGCCGGCGACCGCTCTGGTGGTGCTGCGCGAGACGGTGCTGGGCCGCGAACTGTTTGATCGCGCCTTTCGCGAATACTCCGAGCGCTGGCGTTTCAAACGGCCGACCCCGTATGACTTCTTCCGCACCATGGAGGAAAGCTCGGGCGTGGATCTCGACTGGTTCTGGCGTGGCTGGTTCTACTCCACCGACCATGTGGACATCGCGATCACCAGCGTGACCGAAGGCACGGTGAACACCGAAGACCCGGAGATCGAGAACCCGCTTGATCGCCAGCGGGACGCGGACACGTCAAATTCCACGACGTTGCAGAACAATATCGAAGAGGGTCTGGCCTTCTACGAGAACGAGAACCCTGAAGTTCAGGATTTCTACTCCGCCAATGACCCTCATGTGGTCACCAATCGTCAGCGTGAAGCGTATGAGGGCCTGCGCGATGGCGATCTGCCCGAGCATGAAGCTGCGGCGCTTGATTATGACGGCTACGTCTACTTTGTGAATCTGGAAAACCAGGGCGGCGTGGTGATGCCGGTCATTCTGGAGTTCAGCTTTGCTGACGGGACCACGGACGAAGTGCGTATTCCGGCCGAGATCTGGCGTTTCAATCCCGACTCCGCGATCTGGCGCTACATCACTGACAAACAGGTCGTGTCCGTGGAGCTGGACCCGCATCTTGAAACCGCGGACGCGGATCGCACGGATAACTATTATCCGCCGCAAATCCAGCCCAACCGTCTCGAGGTGTATCGCAACACTTCCAGCCCGTCCTCACTGATGGATGATATGGATCTGCGCGTTGAACGCGACAGCATCCAGACCCGGGATCAGTAAGCATGGGTTCCGTCATCCGGACGCTGGTGTTGGCCGTTGCGCTTTGCGCAGCGGCCAGCTCCGCTTACGCCCATCGGCTTCATGCCGGGCTCACGGATATTTCAGTCAATGCGACCACGGGCGAGCTTGAGGTCGTGCACCGGCTCTACACCCACGACCTGCACCCCGCGATCGGGTTCAACGCCATTGACGACGCCGAGTTGTACGAGACCCGCGAGGGCTTGTTGCGCTTGGGCGCGTATGCGGCCGCTCGGTTCTCAATGCGTGTGGAAGGCGAGGGGCCGGCGCCGCTACGATATGTGGGCGCCGAGCCTGATGGCGAGTTCACCTTCTTCTATTTTGTCGGAGACGCGCCTGAGCCTGGTGACTCCGTGATCATCGACAACCGCTTGCTGGTAGATTTCCTACCCAGTCAGTCCAATCTGACGAATGTCCGGCTGGGCGAGGATGTCCAGTCCCTGACCCAGGGACCGGACTCTCGTGCGCCGGGGCGCGCGCGTTTCTAGCGTTCTGCGCCGAAGCGTTCATTGATCCAGTTGGCGATCAGCGCCATGACTTCGGGATCAAAGGTTTCCTCAATCTGCGCATATTCGGTCATGAGGCCCGTCTGGGCGTTCTGGAACAGATGGTTGCGCCCCTCCAGCACGACGATTTGCGCATCGGGCTTGTCAGCAAGCAAGGCGTCCAGTCCCGCCACATTGGGTTCGGCGACGATCTGCAGGTCCAGCGTGCCTTGCAGCGCCAGAACAGGCTGGTCCATCTGCGCGAACCAGTCCGCAGGATCATAGTTCACCAGGGCGCGATACCAGTCCCGTCGCATGGAATTGATGAGGATCGTTTTCTGATCGGCCGGCACTTGCAGTATGGCGAGGGTCTCTTCCGTCAGGAGACCGTCCAGCGCCGCTTCGGCGCTTTCCCGGTCGCGCGCATGACGCACCGCGTCCACCAGCGTCTCCATGACGGCGACGCGCTCTCGGGTTTCGGCGGGATCAACATCCAATGCGTCGGAGTTCGCCACGATCTGGTCAATGATGAAGCGATGCCCCGGCGTGCCGGGCCCCGCCAACAAGATAATGAAGGCGGTGTCGCTGTGCTCGGCCGCGACGATCGGTGCGATCAGGCCGCCCTCGCTGTGCCCGGCAAGGCCGACGGCGTTTATCATGGGATGATTGCGCATCCACTCCGCAACAGCGGCGGCGTCAGAGGCGAAATCGTATGAGGTCGCGCTGGCGAAATCGCCGGTCGAGTCTGCAAACCCCCGGTCGTCATATCGCAACACTGCAATGCCCTGCCGGGTCAGATGATCGGCCAGAACCGCGAAGGGCTGGTGAGTCCATACGGTCTCGTCACGGTCTTGCGGGCCAGACCCCGAAATCAGCACCACGCCCGGAAACGGGCCTTCGCCTTCGGGCACGGTCAGGCTGCCCGCCAGCGTCACGCCCTCGGCGTTAGGATTGTCGATGCGGACCTCCTCGATGGTGTACGGAAAGGGCGCTTGCGGCGTTTGTGGGCGATTGGGAGCTTCGACCGTCTCGGATACGCGCTCGAATGTCACCGTGACAGTATCAAAACCGGGACGCATCCAGTCTCCGCTCAGCGTGTCGCCATTCACCTGACCTTGATAGGTCACATTGGCGGCGGGCACTTGAAATGACACCGCATCCCCGGAGCGGCTCAAATTGCGGACCGGGATGTCGTAGGCGGCCTGGGAGATGGAATCGAGCGTGACGCGGGTGCCGTCCTCGCCGGTCTGAATGTTCAGCGCGAACTCCAGCTCGGTGTCGTTTCGGATCAGCTGACCTTCCCAAACTCCATCCAGGCCGTCGATGAAGATCGCGGTGTCTTCGGTCGGGCGCGCAAAGCTTGTGGGGATCTGCATGCCCTGGCTGAAGACGCCGTCATAACTGCCTTCGGAGTCGTTCCATTCGCCTTCGAACCGGGCGCCGATCGCGGCGATGGAAAACTCAAAGCGATCCAGGGAGATCGCCACGCTGCTGATCGGAATGAGTTGGCCCGGAGCCTGATCGAGGCTTTCCAGAACCGCCGTCTGCTCGCCGTCTTCATCTATCGTGACCGTGACCTGCAGGCGCATGTCACCGCCCGGTGTTTCCAAAGTCGCTAGCCAGTCGCCCGATCGATCCGCGACAGATTGCGCCGAGGCGAGACCGGTGACCAGCAGGATCAGAAATCCGCCGGTCAGTATCGTGAACAGGGAGGAGTGTCGTTGGGCCATGGAGTGCTTCTTTCTGTTGGCTCTTGTGACCCGGACACAGCTCTCCTGTTCAGCGGCAGAGTGCGCTGTTGAGATGTGACAGGGTCAGGGGAAGGACAACCGGAGCGCTTCAGGCGCTCCGGTTGTCAGAGGAATGTCAGGCTTGGGTTTTTGCGCCGAGCATGACCATGAGGCATCGGGCCACCACGAGAAGGGAGCCGCACACGGCGATCGCGGTGAGTGCGATCGCTGAATAATCCTGTGGCGTGATGAAGGCGGCGAGGATGTAGAGCGCGCCGGTGATCATCAAAACCAGACCGGAAAACCGGGCGATGGCCTGTCGCTGGGCCTGGGAGGCGCTGCCCGGGCTCAAAGAGGTCGGGCGTTTCGGGATTGCGTTGGCGATGACGATCATGGCGATGCCAAAGGCGCTGCCCAGAATGCGGATTTCCCAAGCGTCGGTGATCCAGGTGAATCCGGAGGTGAACACCACCGTCAAACCCATGGGGATCAGGATCAGGATCCCAGCGGAGCGAATCGATTTCCGCAACGTGACGCGGTCTTCTTCGGAAGGTTTGTTTTCCTGATTGCTGAATTTGAGGGTCTCCACGAGCAGCCAGGCGACCGGCAGGAAAATCGCGCCCAGAATGAACATCCAGCCCTCATCGGGCTCGCGCACGGCCAGGACGCCAGCCAGCGGAAAGGCCAAGGCCAAAATGGCGGCTGTGGAAAAGAACGGAGCTTTAGTCTGCGCCATTGTTTTGGTCCTTTAGATCTGTAGGGGAGCCGTCGCCCAGGCCGAAAGTCTTGGCGAACCCAAGAAGCGCGTCTTCAAGAACGCTGAGCTTGATGCGGTAAGTGACGGTTTTTCCTGTTTTTGTAGCGTCCACCAGATCCGCGTCCTTCAGGACTGAGAAGTGCGCGGACATGGTGGGTTTGGAGACGTCGAATTCTGCCGCCAGCTCTCCCGCCGTCATCGGGCGTTCGCGCAGCAGTTCCAGAACCCGGCGTCGTGTAGGGTCAGAGAGGGCTTTGAATACGTTGCTCATGAATAGACGATTAGCTAATCGTCGAAACGAATGCAAGCTAATAATTCGTCATTCGTCTAAATGACCGATATGAGCGCTGTTTGTGAACTTGATGGAAAGGGCCGGGGGGCTTATCTGGGGCGTATGGTCAACCTGATCTCATCCCCCCGCTCCGCCACGCCCGACGCTCGCGCCGCGCGTCACCCGGAAAAGCAAAAGCGCCCCGATACGCCGGTGCTGCGAAAGCCGGACTGGATTCGCGTGAAGGCCCCGACGGGCGGCGTGTTTTCCGAAACGCGCAATGTGGTGAAGGAGAACAATCTCGTCACCGTGTGTGAAGAGGCGGGTTGCCCCAATATCGGCGAATGCTGGTCGCAAAAACACGCCACCTTCATGATCATGGGCGAGACCTGCACCCGCGCTTGCAGCTTCTGCAACGTGAAGACCGGCCTGCCTGACGCGCTGGATGCCGATGAGCCGCGCCGGGTCGCCCACGCCACGGCGACCATGGAGCTCAAGCACGTCGTCATCACCTCGGTGGACCGTGATGACCTCGCCGATGGCGGGGCTGAACATTTCGCCCAGGTCATCCGGGCGATCCGGGAAGCCGCGCCGGGTACGACCATTGAAATTCTGACGCCGGACTTCCTGCGCAAGCCGGGGGCGGCGGAAGTCGTCATCGATGCGCGTCCGGACGTGTTCAACCACAATCTGGAGACCGTGCCGCGGCTCTATCTCGGCATTCGTCCGGGCGCGCGCTATTACCATTCGCTGCGCTTGCTGGAGCGCGTGAAAGAACGCGACCCCAGCCAGTTCACCAAGTCCGGCATCATGGTCGGCCTGGGTGAGACCAAGGAAGAAGTGATGCAGGTGATGGACGATATGCGCTCCGCCGGCATCGATTTCCTGACCATAGGCCAGTATCTGCAGCCGACCCGCAAGCACGCCGCGGTGGACCGCTATGTCACCCCGGAAGAATTCAAAAGCTATGAGACCATCGCCCGCGCCAAAGGGTTCTTGATGGTGTCCGCCAGCCCGCTCACCCGGTCGAGCTATCATGCCGGGGATGATTTCGAGCGCATGCGCGCCGCCCGCGAGGCTGCGCTGGCGTCCGGCAAAACCCTCTAGAGAGTTCCATGAGCGCCGAGCATGTAGAACGGATGCGCTTGCGCTACCGGCCTGAAGATCTCTTTGAGCTGGTCGGCGATGTGCGTCGCTATCCCGATTTCATCAAACTGATCACCGCCATGCGCGTGACTCGCGATGCGGTGGTTGATGGAGTGGGGGAACTCGATGCGGAAGCGCGCGTCCGCTACAAGTTTGTCCGTGAAGGCTTCACCACCCGGGTGACGCTCGACGCGCCGTCGCTCGCCATTGACGTGACCTATCTGTCAGGCCCGTTCCACGAGCTGGCCAATCGTTGGCGCTTTCACCGTCTTGAGGACGGCTCGACGCTTGTTGATTTCTGGATCCGCTACGGGTTCAAGAACCCGGTCCTGCAAATGCTGCTCGATGGCAGTCGGACGCGGGCGATCCGGTATCTGATCGGCGCCTTTGAGGCTGAAGCGGCCAAACGGTTTGAACCGGTCGGCGAACCTGATCTCGATTACACTGAAGCGCTCAAGCGTATTCCGACGCCGGAAGCCTCAGCCTAGGCTGTTCAACAAGAGCTTCAGCGCCTCTTCAACCGTGAGCGCGCGCACCCGATCGCGTCCCACATCGCCATAGCGGCGGCTTAGAGTCAGCGTGGGTTTTCCTGTTTGTGCGCAGCCAAACCAGACCAGTCCCACAGGTTTGTCCGCGCTGCCGCCTCCTGGCCCGGCGATTCCCGTCACAGACACCGTGAGACCCGCCCGACTGTGGGCCAGTGCGCCTTCGGCCATGGCCCTGGCCGTTTCAGCTGAGACGGCGCCATGGGTCTCGATGGTGTCTGGCGACACGCCCAGCATCTCCATCTTGGCGTCGTTGGAATAAGTCACAAAGCCTCGGTCCACGACCGCCGACGAGCCCGGAATGCCGGTCAATTCGCCCGCGATCAGCCCGCCCGTGCACGATTCCGCTGTCGCGATCATGACGCCGCGCGCCTTCGCCCGTTCAATGACCTGTTCTGCGTAGCTGTGCGCCGGGCTCATGACAGCACCGCCGTCACAATCGCTTCCGCCGCCAGCCCTTCGCCGCGACCGGTGAAGCCGAGCTTTTCTGTGGTGGTCGCCTTGATGTTCACTCGCCTGGGATCAAGGTCCAGAATCTCGGCGACGCGGGATTTCATGGCGGCTTTGTGCGGGCCGATCTTGGGGCGTTCGCATATCAGCGTGACATCCACATGGACCGCGCGCGCTCCAGCCTCTGCGGCGATCTTGGCGGCATGCGCGAGAAACATCGCAGAATCCGCACCTTTCCATTGGTCATCACTGGGCGGGAAGTGGTCGCCGATATCGCCAAGCCCCGCCGCGCCCAGCAGAGCGTCTGTGATGGCGTGAAGGCCAGCGTCGGCGTCCGAATGCCCGATCAGCCGGTAGGGGCACTCAATGAATACCCCGCACAGATGTACGCCATCGCCCGCCGCCATGCGGTGCACATCATAGCCCATGCCGGTCACGGTGAGGGCGGCAGGCGATGCGCCGCCAGCCAACGCTTGCTCAGCACGTTCAAAATCGTCCGGGAAGGTCACTTTGAAATTGCGTTCCTCACCTTGGGTCAGCATGACATTAAGCCCGCTAGCGCGCGCCAGCGAGACCTCATCAGGATAATCGGTTGAAGCGGCCTGGAAAGCCTCGCGCAAAAGCTGGGTTTGAAATGCTTGCGGCGTTTGAAGGCGATACAGGCCCTCCCGACTGACCGGCGTAACGCCAGCGTCATCAGATCGCGCCAGAGCGTCGGCCACCGGCAGAGCGGGCGCGGCGCCAGGTGCGCTGTCAAGCGCGGCGCGCAAGCGGCCGATCACGGCGTCGGACACCAGCGGCCGCGCAGCGTCATGGATCAGCACCTGATCGTGCGCCACATGAGCGAGGGCGTTGCGCACCGATTGGGTGCGCGTCTCGCCGCCTTCGACCAGGACGGCCTCGGCGCTATTGAGGCAGGCGCGCACCGCTTCGGCCTGACCCGGCGCATGTGCGATGATGATTTGCGTGCAGGCTGGATCCTGGGCGAACCGATTGATGCTGTAGGACAGCACGGGGCGCCCCGCCAAATTGCGAAACTGTTTTGGCGTCCCGGCGCCAGCGCGCGTTCCGCGCCCGGCAGCGACGATGCATGCGCTATAGCCCATGGGGTGCTCGCTAGACCTCTGACTGTTCTGAAGTCAGCGATAGGCAATTCAGGCAATGAGGTCCAGCGACCGTGCACATGAATACGCCCCGGACCCAATGCCGGGGCGTATCTGGCTCAGATCGAGAATCTGAGTTTTACGGATTTAGCGGGCAGGTGTCGCTGAAGACGTCATAGATAATGCCGTTGTGAAAAATCCTGACGCTGTAGAAGCCGGCGACTTCGGTGCAGGACAGCACCACAGCGTCTTCGGGAATAGTCGAGGCCTGCGCGGCCGGAGTGGCGAGCAGGCTGGCGAGGCCCAGCACGGCGGCGCTCAGCATGAAGCGAACAGATTTCATAGTGTCCTCCAGAGAGATAAGAGAATTAGAAAAACAACTGTAGGGGGAACTTAATGGGAGTCAAAACCTTCCAGGGAGAACGCAGCGTGCGGGAGGCGCCCGAATTCTCCTGCACAAGAGTTACGAGTCACAGTGTCACTGGAAGACCGGTGAGAGACGCGGTATCTCATGGACATGACTTGCACTCACCCTCTGCTGACTGGTTTTGACATCGGACCGATCCGCGTCGAGCGGCCTGTGTTGTTGGCGCCGATGTCGGGCGTGACCGATTGGCCGATCCGCAAACAGGCCTTCAAGTTTGGCGCTGGCCTAGTCGTCAGCGAGATGGTGGCGTGTGAAACGCTCGCGCAAGGTCGTGAGGACGTGATCCGGCGCATGCGTGCTGATGGTGATTGCGGTCCTCATGTGATTCAGCTCGCAGGCCGCGAGGCGAAATGGATGGATGTCGGCGCGCGCCTGGCGGAAGAGGCGGGCGCGGATGTGATCGACATCAATATGGGATGTCCGGCGCGTCAGGTGACGCGAGGGCTGAGCGGCTCAGCCCTGATGCGTGATCTCGACCATGCGCTGACGTTAATCGAGGCGACGGTGAAGGCGGTCTCTGTCCCCGTGACGCTGAAAATGCGTCTGGGCTGGGATCATGACAGCCTGAACGCCCCCGAACTGGCTTTGCGTGCGCAAGAGGCCGGCGTGAAAATGGTGACGGTGCATGGCCGCACGCGTCAGCAGTTTTACAAGGATCAAGCCGATTGGGCCGCGGTCGCGTCTGTGAAGGACGCGATCTCCATCCCCTTGATCGTCAATGGCGATATCAGCACGCCTGATGAAGCGCGCGCGGCGCTGAAGCAATCGGGGGCTGACGGCGTCATGGTCGGCCGCGCCTCTCAAGGGCGTCCGTGGTTGCCTGGCGCGATTGCGGACGTGTTGTGTGACGGCGCCGTCTTTGGTGAGCCGGACCTGGCAACCGGGGCGCAAGCCCTGTCTGACGCTCTGCAAGACAGCGTGACGCTTTATGGCGAAGCGTTGGGCGTGAGGACCATGCGCAAGCATTTTGCGAGCTTTGTGGATTGGGCGGTGTCTGACCCCGATGACGCACGCGCCTGGCGAGGTCGGTTGTGCCGGGCGAAAAGCGAAGCGGAGGCGCGATCTGAACTGATGGCGTTCGTTCAGAGCCGTCAGGCGAACGCAGCTTGAGCGGCGCTGCGCCCTCCCTGTCGGAACGCGCCGCCGAGGCTGCGCCGATTGCGTTGGTGTTGCTGGATGAAGCGGGCGAAATCGTCTTCGCCAATGCGCGCGCTGAGATCCTGTTCGGGCAATCGCGCAAACGCCTGATTGGCAAAACACTTGAAGATGCGGGGCCAGTCGGTAGGGCGTCTTCTGAGCTTGCGCGGCGGTCGCTCCTCGAGAACCGGTCCCTGTACGCTCATGATTTGCCCGTGGGTGTTGCGGATCGCGCTCTGCGCATTTCGGTAGATGTCTCTCCTGATGAAACAGGCGTGTGCGTCTGTTTGAGGCCCTGGCCGGAATCTGGCGGCGGCGCCCGCAGCGACGTGGCGGCGAACGCAGCGGCAGGCTTTGGAATGATGCTGTCGCATGAGCTTAAAAACCCGATGGCGGGCGCGCGAGGCGCTGCTCAGCTGATCGCCCAGAGCGAGGATGAGGAAAGCCGAGAATTGGCGACCCTGATCATCACCGAACTTGATCGCGCGCGCCGTATAGCAGAGCGCTGGAGCCGGGTGGGTGATATCGGGCCGCCGCGACTGGGGCGGGTCAATCTGCATGCTCTTGTGCGCGAAGCTGTTCGTTCTGCTCGGGCGTCCGCGTCTCCGGAAGTCGTCTGGCTAGAGTATTTTGATCCCTCTTTGCCCGATGCCCTGGCGGATCGCGACCTTGTTTCCCAGGCGGTGCTCAATCTGCTGATCAATGCGGGTGAAGCGGCCTGCCAGGGGGGCGGTCGGGTGAAAGTCTATACGCGCTATCGTCAACCCAGACCGGGTGGTCCGGCGCCGGACGCCCGTCTTGAAATCGCCATTGAAGATGATGGTCCGGGCGTTGATGATGCGCTTCGAGACGCGATCTTCAATCCTTTTGTCACCGGCAAACCGGCGGGCGAAGGACTGGGCCTGGCGCTTGTCAGCCGTGTCGCGGACCTTCTCAATGGCGGCGTCGAGTTTGAGACTCGTCCGGGGCGGACAGAGTTTCACTTCTATCTGCCCGTAGAGCGTAAGGACGGCTGATGTCTCACCGGGTCCTGATACTGGAAGATGACGAATCCCTGCGGCTGGTGATCGCCAAGGCGTTGTCGCGCGCCGGGTTTGAAGTGCGCGCCACCGCATCCGCTGATGCGGCGCTTGAACGACTGGCGCGGCGTGAAGTCGATGTGCTGCTTGCGGACGTTTTGTTGGGGCGGGAGAGCTTTCTGGACCGTCTGGACGAGGTCACCCGTGTGCGGCCCGACATACCCGTCATCATCATGAGTGCTCAGACCACGGCGCGCACTGCGATCGAAGCCGGCAAGGCCGGTGTCTTCGAGTATTTGCCAAAGCCATTTGATCTCAATGAGATGGTCTCAATTATCAAGAGATCGCTTGAAGATGTGGGCCCTGTGCTCCCTGTCGCTTCGTCGCAGGGGTTTGGTGGCTTGGTCGGCCGCTCATCTGCGATGCAGGAAGCGTTTCGCGCCCTGGGACGACTTGCGCGGACCTCCTCGCCGGTATTGTTTACCGGGCCTGAGGGGAGTGGCCGGGCGCACAGCGCCCGGGTTCTCATCGCTGAGAGCGGTATTGCGGGTCCTGTCATAGAGGCGGGGCCGGCGCGGATGCGACGCGAAGGGCCGGCCTTGCTTGAAACAGCGGCTGGCGGCGCCTTGATCCTTCGTCGCGCTGAGCGCTGGGACGAGGACTGCCAGGATTGGGTTCTTGAGGCGCTGGAAACTCCGCGTGGGGATAGTCCCCGCATTCTGGCGACCGCGACCCCGGACATTGGTGAGCATTTAAGACCGGTCCTGTTGTCTCATTTGGCGATCGGGCGCGTCCAATTGCCGCCTCTGCGTGATCGGGGGGAAGACCGGGCGCTTCTGTTCGCTCATTTCCTGTCAGAGCAATCCACGCCTCGCGAAATGGATGAGACGGTCCGGGCCTTTATCAACAGTCAGGTCTGGCCGGGTGAAGTGCTGGGATTAAAGCGCGTCGCCCTGCATCTGAGCATGCAGGGCGCGCGCGGTCCCTTGTCGGTCGAGGAGATCGAAGCCGCCATCCATGAGTTTTCCGGTCGTGATCCGGGGGTGGATTTGAGTGAGGCCGCAGCGCGATTCTTCGGAACAGCTTTGGCGCTTGGAGAGAGCGGCATAGGTGAGAAAGCCCAGATCGCTGTCGACCGTGGCTTGTTCGCTGCGGCGCTGGAATCCTCAAACGGCGTCCGGCAGGATGCTGCTAAGCTACTGGGGTTGAACCGAAACACTCTGACGAGGCGTATGGCTGCTTTGCAGTCAGACGGCGATGAGACCTAGAAGCCACACCCGTTGAATTTCCGTCACATATGGGCCAAGCTGTTTCTGAGGGGACGCAAGGAGACGCGCAACTTGCCAAAGTTTGCGGGCAATCCAGCTTGGCGACAATCCACGCTATTCTTACTCGGCTTCGTTGTAGCGACGCTGGGCGTGGTTCTGCTCGCCCTGTTGTCAGTGTTCCATGAGGGCCGGTTCGGTCCCGGCGGGTGGGGCTTCATCACGCTCATGGCGTTGGTGGCCGCATTGCTGGGCGTGCTCGCCGTCGCGGTTTATCTGCGCGTGATGCAGCAGCTCAGAGGCACGCAAGGGGGCGCATCCGCCGCGCCCCGTCTGCAAATGCGCTTCATCACCCTGTTCGCCGTTGCGGCGGTCGTTCCGGCGGTTCTGATGGCGGGGTTTCAGGCGCTGGTGCTCAATCGCGGCGTGGAGTTCTGGTTTGCAGAGCGGGTCAACACACTGGTGGAGACGACGGCGGAGCTCGGCAATGAATGGCCGCAAGTGGCGTTGAGCCAGACAGGCGATCACATGCGCGGGATCGTCCAGGACCTTGCCGCGCCAGAGGCCGTCAATTCCCTGCAAGATCAGCGTATTCTGTATAGTGGCTATCTGACGAACCAGGCTCGGCTGCGCAATCTGCCGGCGCTCTATGTCATTGACAGTCAGGCGACGATCCTGGCGCGCAGCGACGAGGCTCCGGAGACGCCGGGCTTCGCCGCGCCATCTCAATCCTTGTTCGACATCGCCAATGAAGGCGATATCAGCGCCTCGGCTCCGGTGCGCCGCGAAGACGGGCCAGATTATGTGCGCGTCTTGCTGCGCATGCCTGAATATGAAGACGCCTATCTGTATTCGCTGGTCTTTGTCGATTTCAGCCTGTTGAGCGCAGCGCTGGAAGCCACCCAGTCTTTCCGCGAGGCGATCGCCAGCGAACAGCAGATGCGGATCAGCTTCTTCTTCGTCTATGCACTGGCGGCGGTGCTGGTGTTTCTGGGCGCAGTCTGGCTTGCTTTGAGCGCAGCAGCGCAAGTGGTGTCACCCGTCAGTCGATTGGTCGCGGCGGCCGAGCTGGTGCGGCGCGGCGAGCTGAGCGCCCGCGTTCAGGTCGCGCGAGATAATGACGAGATCGCAGCGCTGAGCCGGGCCTTCAACCGGATGACGCGGCAGTTGGAGAGTCAACGCGGCGCGCTTTTGGAAAGCAATGCGGAATCAGAACGCCGTCGCGCGTTCATCGAGGCCGTGCTGACAGGGGTCAGCGCCGGTGTGATCGGTCTGGAGCCTGATGGCCGCGTCTCGCTGGTCAACCGGTCCGCCGCGCAGCTTCTGGGGCGTGAGCCTGGCGCACTTGTCGGGGATATGATCGAGACGGTCATGCCTGAATTCTCTGAGGTTTTCCAAGCTGTTCATCGTCGGCCCGATGAAATCGCCGAGCGTCAGATCGATCTGGTGGAAGAGGGCGGTCCCACCGTCAGTCTCAGCGTCCGGGCTGCGCAGGACGATGATGGCGGCGTAGTGATTACGTTTGACGATGTGTCGCGCCTTGTCGCCGCGCAGCGGAGCGCTGCCTGGCGGGATGTGGCGCGCCGTATCGCGCATGAGATCAAAAATCCGCTGACCCCGATCCAGCTGTCCGCCGAGCGATTGAAGCGCCGGTATCGCAAGCAGATTGATGAGGATGGCCTGGAGACGTTTGATAAATGCGTTGACACCATTGTGCGTCAGGTCAGCGATATTGGCCGCATGGTGGATGAATTCTCCGCGTTCGCCCGTATGCCTGCGCCCAAGATGGAAGTCGCGGATCTGGTGGATGTCGCCAATGCCTGCGTCTTCGCTCAGCGCGTCGCGTCTCCTGAGCTTCAGGTCCTGCTGACGGTGCAGGGCGGGCCGATTTCGGTGGAATGCGATTCACGGCTGATCGGGCAGGCTTTGGCCAATGTGCTCAAGAACGGCGCCGAAAGCGTCTCGGCCCGTATGGAGCAGGACGGCTCGAAGGCGGGCGGACAGATTGCTGTTTCAATCGGTTCGGAAACTGGTCAGGCGATAATCGAAATAACCGATAACGGTCTGGGCTGGCCCGAACATGACCGGGCGCGTCTGACGGAGCCCTATATGACCACGCGCGCCAAGGGCACAGGCCTTGGTCTCGCGATCGTCCGCCGCATCATGGAAGACCATGGCGGGCGGCTCGAACTGGATGACCGTCCCGACCTGATGCGGGGCGCGGTGGTCCGGTTGGTACTTCCCTTGCTTGAACCCGATACGGACGCGTTGGACACACCAGCGCAGGCGGAGGCTTGAACGCAATGTCGCTCGACATTCTGATTGTTGATGATGAAGCCGATATTCGAGAGCTCATTGGCGGGCTTTTGGAAGATGAAGGCTATGAACCGCGTTACGCCGGGGATTCCGATACCGCGCTTGAGGCAGTGCGGCGGCGCAAGCCGGCTTTGGCGGTTCTGGATGTCTGGCTTCAGGGCAGCCGGTTGGACGGGATCGAGCTGCTTGCGGAGATCAAACGCGTTGCGCCAGACTTGCCCGTCGTTGTGATCTCAGGGCATGGCACGATCGAAACGGCGGTCGCCGCTATTCGAAAAGGGGCTTACGACTTTATCGAAAAGCCCTTTAA
>NZ_DEMB01000008.1:169294-211005 GCF_002354675.1 Oceanicaulis sp. UBA2681
ATCTCCGGTCCCTCCGGCTCGGGCAAGGAATTGATCGCTCGTCTGATCCACACCCAGTCCACCCGGGCCGATGGTCCCTTTATTCCGGTCTCGGCGGCGATGATGGCGCCTGAACGGGTTGAAGCGGAGCTGTTCGGCGCGGAATCTGAAAGCGGTGTTGAGCGCGTCGGCTTTCTTGAACAGGCCCATGGTGGGACGCTTTTCCTCGATGAGGTCGGCGACATGCCGATCGCGACCCAGGCCAAACTGCTGCGCATGCTGGTCGAGCAGCGCTTTCGCCGGATTGGCGGCGCTCAGGATGTCCAGGTCAATGTGCGCGTTCTGTCCTCCACGGCGCGGGATCTGCAAGGCATGATCGAGCAGGGGCAGTTCCGCGAAGACTTGTTTCACCGTTTGGCGGTCGTGCCGCTGGACGTGCCGTCTCTGTCCCAGCGGCGAGAAGACATTCCGCTTCTGGTCAATCACTTCCTCGAGCGTCTGACGGCGATGTCAGGCCTGCCCATGCGCAAGATCGGCGAGGACGCCATGGCGGCGCTGCAGGCGCATGACTGGCCGGGCAATGTGCGTCAACTGCGCAATAACGTCGAACGCCTGCTTATTCTCGCCACCGGATCGCCCGATGAGCCTGTGACGCTGGATTCCCTGCCGTCTGAAGTGGCGGGACGCGCGACCAGCGCAGAGACCGGTCTCGACGCCGAGCGCATGATCGCCTTGCCCTTGCGCGATGCGCGTGAGAATTTCGAGCGTGAATATCTCAAGGCGCAGATCAACCGGTTTGGCGGCAATATCTCGCGCACGGCCAATTTCATCGGCATGGAACGCTCAGCGCTCCATCGCAAGCTGAAGACTCTGGGCGTAGCGAGTTTGAACCGCAAAGGTGATGACGTCGATACAGAGGACGCTGGCTAGAGGCCGGCTGAAATCATCTCATGAAAGCTGTTGTGTGTGGGGCCGGCCGTGTGGGTTACGGCATCGCCAGAGAGCTCGCCTCCGAAGGCAACGCCGTCACCGTCGTGGATTGGTCTCGTGAACTGATCGACAAGGTCACCACCGATCTCGATGTGCGCGGCGTGGTGGGCCATGGCTCACACCCCGATGTCCTGGATCGCGCCGGCATCCGGGATGCGGATTTGCTGGTGGCGGTGACGTATTCTGACGAGACCAACATGGTCGCCTGTCAGGTGGCGCACTCACTGTTCAACACCCCGACGCGTATCGCGAGGGTGAGAGCGCAGAGCTATCTTGATAAACGCTGGGGAGATCTCTTTTCGATGGGCGCCTTGCCGATCGATGTGACGATTTCCCCTGAGCTTGAGGTCAGCCGCTCGATCTTGCAGCGGCTCGAGACGCCAGGCGCCTTCGCAACCGCGCCTTTCGCCAATAGCCGCGTTCAGGTGTTGGGCCTGCGCGTGGACGAGCAATCGCCTGTCGCCGCCAGCACGCGCGCACAGATGGCGGAGCTGTTCCCTGATCTGGGCTTCGACATTGTCGGCGTACAGCGTGACCAGACCCTCTTCATTCCTCAGGACGATGATCCGTTGATGCCGGGCGACAGCATTTATGTCAGCCTGGCCGCTGGGCATGTGAAGCGGGCTCTGGACGTGTTTGGCCGCGCTGCGCCACGGGCTCGCCGGGTGGTGATCGTCGGCGCGGGTAATATCGGGCTTTATGTGGCCAAGGCGCTCGAACGCGTCGGCGGCGTTCGGGTGAGGTTGATCGAGAATGACAAGGCCCAGGCTGAACAAGCCGCTGACGCGCTGCGCCGAACAGTGGTGCTGCATGGTGATGGTCTCGACCGGGACGTGCTGCGAGAAGCTGGCGTTGAAGACGCTGAATTGGCGCTGTGTCTGACCAATGACGACAAGGTGAACTTGCTCAGCGGGGTCATGGCCAAGAAAGAAGGCGCGGCGCGCTCGCTGTGTCTGGTGAACAATCAGGCGTTCCATCCCGTCCAGGAAGCGCTGGACGTAGACGTGATGATCGACCCCCGCGCGGTCACCGTCTCCACCATCCTGCAGCATATCCGGCGTGGACGGATCACGGGTCTTCAGACCATGGGCGACGGCATGGCTGAAGCTCTGGAAGGGGTCACCCTGTCCACATCGCCTCTGGTGGGACAAAATCTCAGCACGCTTGAGCCGCCAGAAGGTGTGGCGATCTGCGCCATGGTGCGCGGGGACCGCGTTTATTTCCGTAGGGACTCCGTTGTCATTCAGGAAAATGACCGCGTGATCTTTTTCGCGCTGAAGGCTTCAGTGCCGAAGGTGGAGCAATTGTTCCGCGTCAGCCTGGAATATTTCTAGGTCCATGAAATGGTCGCCACGCTTCTTTCGCGCTCTGGCCTGGTGCATGATTTTCATCAGCCTGGCCGCTCTGCCCTTCATCTTGTTCGCAGGGCTTGAAGGACGAGGGGATATAGCGCGCGGCTTTACCGTGACGGTGGCTTCGGGCGCGTTTATCGGCGGCATCGTTCTCGCCGGGACCGGGCAGGTCAATCGCCCGGCCGGCGCCAGCGCCGCCTTGCGGCTGGCGTTTTTTGGTTGGGTTCTGGTGCCTCTGCTGGCGGCGCCGCCGCTGATCGCCGCGACAGGCTCCATGTCGTCAGGAATCTTCGAAGCCTACTCGGCTTTGACCACCACGGGCGCGATTATAAAAAGCCCGGAAGAGGCGGGCGTTTCAATCACGCTATGGCGGTGTGTTTTGGCCTGGCTGGGCGGATTGGGAAGCCTGGTTCTGGCTGCGACTGTGTTTGCAGCGCTCGATCGCCGCGGGGTCGGCTTGCGCCGGACTTACCTGCTGACGGTCGAGCACTCTGACCTGTTCACAAATTTCGGACGCGCGCTTCGACGGTTCGGCGCGATCTATGTGGGTGTGACCCTGGCGGGCTTTGTGCTGCTGATGCTGCTCGGCACGGATCCGTTTGATAGCCTGTGCCTGGCGCTGTCAGGCATCGCCACAGCCGGGCTGGCTCCACAATCTGGGGCGCTCGATGTCTGGTTATCGCCCGCCGCCCAGGGCGTTCTTGCGCTTTTGTGCCTGATGGGCGCCTGGAACATGGCGGTGCAATATGATCTGGCGTCGCGCCGCCGGATCAGCCGAGGGACAGGCGAATTGCGCGCCATGTTGGTGCTGGGGCTGGGGGCGGCGCTTTATGCGGCTGTGACAATCGATATCTCCCACGCATGGGCGTCCGGCCTCGATATGCTGTTCGCCATCACCACCACGGGATACCAGACGGCGTCGCAACCGGTTTTGCCCCTGACCTTGCTGGTTCTTCTCGCCATGGCGGGCGGCTCGACGATCTCGACGTCTGGCGGAATAAAAATGCCGCGCATTCTGCTGCTTCTGAGACGCGCGGGCGGTGAGCTGTCCAGCCTCAGCCATCCGTCTGCGGCCGTGCGCACCCGCTTTATCGGCAGGCCAGTCAGCGATTCGGCTCTGACGGGTGTCTGGGTGTATGCGCTGGCCTATCCGGCGGCTTTAGGTCTTGGGGCGGTCGCTCTTGGGATGACCGGCGCAAGCTTTCATGACAGCTGGGCGGTGTCGGCGGCTTCACTGGTCAATGCGGGCCCCCTGGCAGGCGTTGATTTTGCTGCGCTTTCCCCTGCCACGCTTGCGGTTTCCGCCGCCATCATGGTGCTGGGGCGCCTTGAAGTTCTGGCCGCAGCGGCCGCCATTTACGTGATTTTCGCCCGCGACTGACTGAGGCCCCTGCGGGCAAGTCGGTTGCAGCCGGGCCAAGGTATGTTTACCTAGCTTTTGGGGGCGCACGGACTGCGCCGGGAACTTTTGTGCGATAAGGCCAATGTCTAACGATAAGAAACAAAACCTGCAGGACGTTTTTCTCAACACCGTTCGCAAGGGCAAGACTCCGCTCACCATCTTTCTCGTCAATGGCGTGAAGCTTCAGGGTGTTGTGACCTGGTTTGACAATTTTTGCGTGCTGTTGCGCCGCGAAGGTCAGATTCAGCTTGTCTACAAGCACGCTATTTCCACCATCATGCCAAGCCAGCCCGTCCAGCTTTTCGACAAGGACGAGGCTGAAGGAGACGCCGAGGATTGATCGACCGAAAGCCCGCGCCGCAAACCGCTCTCATCCTGTCTCCGCAATATCCGGGGACGGACGCCAACCGCGCTCAGGCGCGTCTGGAAGAGGCCATCGGGCTGGCGCAAGCTCTGGATCTGGTCACCGCTGAAGCGCGTATCGAGCCCTTGCGTCGTGTTGAAGCCGGCGGGTTCTTCGGCTCGGGTAAGATCGAACAGATCGCCGAGCGTGTTGAGGAGCTTGAGGTCACGGTCGTTATTGTTGACGCCGCCCTCAGCCCTATTCAGCAACGCAATCTCGAAAAGAAGCTCAACGCCAAGGTCATTGACCGGACCGGTCTGATCCTGGAAATCTTTGGTCTGCGCGCGCAGACCCGCGAAGGGCGCTTGCAGGTCGAGCTGGCGCGTCTGGCGTATGAACGCTCGCGTCTTGTACGCACCTGGACCCACCTTGAGCGTCAGCGCGGCGGTCGCGGCTTTCTGGCCGGGCCGGGTGAAACCCAGATCGAGACCGACCGTCGCCTGCTGGCGGACAAGATGGCCAAGCTCCGTCGGGAGCTCGACGAGGTCAAACGCACGCGCAAGCTGCATCGCAAGAAGCGTCTGGCCGCCCCTTGGCCGACGGTCGCGCTGGTTGGCTACACCAATGCGGGCAAATCCACATTGTTTAACCTGCTGTCCAACGCGCAGGTTCTGGCCAAGGACATGCCTTTCGCAACGCTCGACCCGACCGTGCGCGGGGTGAAGCTGCCTTCGGGCCGGCGTGTGCTTATGAGCGACACTGTGGGCTTCATCACAGATCTTCCGACCGAGTTGATCGCCGCATTCCGGGCGACGCTGGAAGAGGTCATCGAGGCGGATGTGCTGATCCATGTGCGCGACATGGCGGATCCTGACCATGAGGGGCGCAAGGCGGATGTGGAAGAAGTACTGGCCGCCCTTGGCGCCGGAGCCGAGGCGGACCAGCCTGTAATCGAAGCCTGGAATAAATCGGATCAGCTCCCCTTGGAGGACCAGGAAGAGCTGGTCTGGCGCGCCAAACTTCCCAAGTCGCAAGACGCACCTGTCTGTATCGTGACCTCGGCGGTGACGGGGCTGGGCGTTGACGCCTTGCTCGACCAGGTCGAGCTGGCGCTTTCAGTGAATGATGTGGCGCTGAGGTTGGAGTTCGGCCCTTCAGACGCAGAAGCGCTCGCTTTCGTGCACCGCCACGGCGCGATCTTGTCAGAACAGACGGATACGCAGACGGGGAGAGTGAGCGTTCACGCCCGGTTGAGCGTCGCCGATGCGGGCCGTTTGCGTCAGCGCTATGGCGCGCTTGACGGACTGGAAACGCCTGCCGAGTGAAGCGCCTATTCGGTGGTTTTCACTTCAAGCCAGAGGCTTTCCATCGTCTCAAGATCCGCTTCCTGAACAGATGAGCCTTGCGTGCTCAGCCGGGTTTCGATGGCGCGAAAACGCCTGTCAAATTTGGCGTTGGTCCCGCGCAGCGCGGTTTCCGGATCGATCTTGAGCTTACGTGCAAGATTGGCGATCGCAAAGAGCACATCCCCGATCTCTTCTTGAATATGGTCAGGATCACGCTCTTCGATCGCCTCTTTGACCTCATTGATTTCTTCTTCGATCTTGTCGAAAACCGAGCTCAGATCAGGCCAGTCAAACCCGACACGGGCCGCGCGTTTTGACAGCTTTTCGGCTCGGAGGAGTGCGGGCAGCGCGGTTGGAAGGTTGGCCAGTACAGACGTGTCGGTCTTGCCGCTTCTGGCGCGTTCTTCCGCTTTGACAGCTTCCCACGCCTGTATCTGGGCCTGAGCGTCTCTGGGGTCCGCGCCGGCGAATACATGCGGGTGGCGTCGCAGCATCTTCTCACTGATTGAATCCGCCACGTCTTCAAAGCGGAACTCGCCGGCTTCTTCCGCCATCTGGCTGTGAAAGACGACCTGAAACAGGAGGTCGCCCAGCTCGTCCCTCAGGTCCGCCATGTCCTGGCGCTCAATGGCGTCGGCGACTTCATAGGCTTCTTCAATCGTATAGGGAGCGATGGTTTCGAAGCTTTGCTCCACATCCCACG
The DNA here is from genome assembly GCF_002354675.1 of Oceanicaulis sp. UBA2681. Taxonomy (NCBI): domain Bacteria; kingdom Pseudomonadati; phylum Pseudomonadota; class Alphaproteobacteria; order Maricaulales; family Maricaulaceae; genus Oceanicaulis; species Oceanicaulis sp. UBA2681. The sequence goes on from NZ_DEMB01000008.1 coordinate 175,410, forward strand.
GGCATCCGCCATCGGGATCCCGAAGCCGATCCATGATGGCTAGCAGTCGGTCTAGAGCGCTTGTCTGGTTTGAATTGATCGCTTCACGGTTTCGATGAGGAAAGCCGTTCGTCGTGGTCGGTGTGTGGGTCATGGACGCCTTCAAGGGAGGTTTCTGGCCCGGTGTTCCGGGAAGTTTGGGGAGCGGAATTCGTGCGCGAGAGCGGAATGTTTTGATGGTTTAATGTTTATTCAACGGCGCAAACGACTCTGAGCGCGTTCACTGGTTGTGTTCGTTGCAGGTCTGTTTGTTCTCATGTCCGTTTCATTGCGCACCAGGATATTGGTGTTGGTGGTCACAGTCACCGTATCGGTGGCTATGGTTGTCGGCTTCGCCAATTTCATTCAAGCACGATCAATGAGCCGTGCTGCGGCTGAGGCTGAATTATACGCTGAAGCGAGAGCGATTTCTGCACATCTGGAAAGCGCGTTTCAGATCGCGAATGATCATGCATTCATCCTCAGAAACACCCCTCCCATTGATGGCATGATCCGGGCGCAGGCGAATGGCGGCGTCGATCCATACGACGGCAGTTTGTATGAGACCTGGCGTGAACGGCTCGAAGCGATTTTCACTTCGCACCTTCAGGTTCAGAGCGAGTACACCCAATTACGATTCATAGGATTGGCGGATCAGGGACGTGAAATTGTCCGCGTGGACCGGATGAATGGTGAGATCCGCGTTGTTCCCCGGTCAGCGCTTCAGCGCAAAAGTGACGAATTCTACTTTCAAGCCGCACTCTCAACGAGACCATCCTCGACCTACACCTCTCCAATAACCGTCAATAGAGAGCAGGGGGCGCCAGCTCCTGATCAGGTGCCCACAGTCCGCACGGTTCTTCCCGTCGCGAGGCCCGATGGCCAACTTTATGGAATGCTGGTGATCAATGCCGACATTCGCATCGTCCTTGAGAATGCGCTGGCGGCCGCAACGCCCACCTATGACGTATACATCTCGGATTCCTACAACAATTACATTCATTACAGCCCATCCGACGGGATCATGAACTCGCAGTTTTCTTTCGAAGAGGGGTTCGATCCGCCTGAGCTTCTCAGTCGGGATGGCGATGACCTCTTTGATGCGGAGGGGGTCACATATGCTTCTTATAGATTTCAGACGGGCCAAGATGGTCAAGGAATCGATTTCCGCGTCTTGATCGGCGAACCCACGCATGAACTGATGATCGGGGCGTACGCCATTCGCCAACAATCCATTTTACTCGCTGTCAGCCTGGTTGTGCTGACGGCGATCGGCTCCTTGTTGTTTGTGACCAGTCTGACACGTCCACTGGGACAGTTGACCGATGCGGTTCGCAGTTATGGTCAAAACCGCACCCCGATGGATCTGGACGTTAGCGATAATGATGAAATCGGCGAACTCGGGCGGGCTTTCTGCGACATGATCCGGGCGTTGGAAGAGAATGAGCTGACCGCCAACACATTTGAAAATATCATTGATGGACTGATCCTGATCACGCCGGACGGCGCCATTCAGGCGATGAACCCCGCCGCGAGCTTCATGTTCGGTTACGCTGAAAACGAGCTGGTCGGGCAAGATGTTTCAGTGCTGCTTCCTGACGGCGCGAGCCTGGAACGTGACGGCGCTTTCAAACAGATTCCCTGCTTCATAGATCATCATCTTGTGGGAGAGACGTTTGAGGCTGTCGCCAAACAGAAAAACTCCACGCCTCTGCATGTGGAGCTGACGCTTAGCGAAGTGCAGAAGCCTGACACATTGCTGTTCAGTCTGCTGATGCGCGATATCAGCGCGCGAAAGCAGATGGAGGTGATGAAGGATGAGTTTGTTTCAACTGTGAACCATGAGCTGAGGACGCCTCTGACATCCATGCTCGGTTCCCTCAGTTTGCTGAAAAAGCGGCTCGAGACAAAGCTTAACGATGACGACAAGGCCTCGATGCTTTTGAACATGGCGCAGCGCAGCTGCGATCGCCTGACTCTTCTGGTCAACGATATCCTGGATCTTGAGAAGATCGCCGCCGGAAAACTTGAATACCGCATGCAGATCATCCCGTGCGATGATCTGGTACAGGATGTGGTTGAGAGCCATCGCATGCTTGGCGAAGAGCATGGCGTGACGTTCAAGCTGGATCTGCAGGCGGATGATCCGCCGGTGCGGCTTGACGTTTCGCGCTTCAACCAGGCGCTTGTGAATCTATTGTCGAACGCAGCCAAATACTCGCCGAACGGCGAGGTGGTCACTGTTTCGACGCAAAACATGGCCGGTCAGAGCATTCGCATCTCTGTGTCTGATAATGGACCCGGCATTCCTGAAGATTTTCAGTCTCGCCTGTTTGACCGGTTCTCCCAGGCGGATAGCTCCACCACCCGCCGCGTCGGCGGAAACGGGTTGGGGCTGAACATCACCAAAACTCTCATCGAGGCTTTTGATGGCGAGGTCAGTTTCGACACGACTGTTGGGGTAGGGACCGTCTTTCACATCACATTGCCGATCGCCTCCCCGGAGGCCGCGCAATCCCCAGATGAGATGGATGAGAATTTCGTAAAGCTCTATCAGGGCATAGGTTAAGGCATACAGGCAATGGTTGAGCTTGAACGCATATGTTGTGTCGAAGACGATTTCGACATCCGGACCATACTTGATCTCTCTCTGAGCGATATTGGCGGGTATCAGGTTGAACTGTTCGAGGACGGACCGAGCGCACTGAAAGGTCTGCCCGCGATCCAGCCTCAACTGATCATGCTCGACATGATGATGCCCGGAATGAATGGTCTAGAGGTCCTTGGCGCGCTTCGCCAGAGCGAGCAGTTTGCGCAAACGCCTGTGGTGTTCATGACGGCTAAGGCGCAATCCCATGAACTGGACTCTTATATCAGCGCCGGTGCGCAATCGGTGATCGTCAAGCCTTTTGACCCGATGACTTTACCCGATCAGGTGGAAGATATCTGGAAGGAGCTCGAGGCCGCGAACCTCTAATGTGATCTTTGGTGTTGCTGCGCAATCCGTGCAATCGCGCGCATCACCACAGCGCGATTAAAGGGTTTGACCAGGACATGGTTCGCGCCATTGCGAATGACCGTATGAATCTTTTCAGCGTTGTTTTCAGCGGTCAGAAAAATGACCGGTGTCTGGGCGTTGACCGGCGTGGCGCCTGAGCGGATTTGCCGGAGCAGAGACAAGCCGTCCACGGGCTCCATATGCCAATCGGAAATGAGAAGTGTCGGAGTGAAGCTGCGCATCGCGTCCAGCGCTTCCTGACCGGAATTGGCCATACAAATATCGCCTACGCCAATGTCGGACAGAAGTTCACGGACCAGGTTGCGCACAGAAATATCATCTTCAACAAACAGAACGCGTTGCGAATTCAGCAACTGCCTGAGGGCGGCTGCGTCGGCGTCTCCCAGTGTTTGCTGGGCCGGGTTCTCAAAACTCTGCAGGAGTTTGGATTGCTCGGGGGCCACAGTTCGGCGCAGTTTGGCGACCTTTGAGAGATCCAGATAAATACGCTCCATCAATTGGGGCGTGACGTCTTTCTTGGATTCCAGCAGTCGTTGCGTATTTTGCTCGAGTTTGAAAAATGCTGCGCCAATGCTTGGGAATCCCATGCAATAGGCGGCGCCTTTGAGGCGGTGGCTTTCCTCATGCAGTTTTTTCAAGTTGCGCTTCAGCTGGAACTGGGAGGCTTTTTCATCGCCTATGATACGAGTCAGACTCACCAGCTGGTCTGGAAACTTTGTGCAAAACTGTTCAACAACACGTCTTGGATTTGCGGCAGGCATACATGTCTCCACCTTTTTCAGTGAAACGTAAGCCAATGTTCTATTTTAAAGGTTACACACAATGACGAGTTATGTCTTCAAGGCGCGTGACAGCACGCCATGCAGACGTTGCGCATCAAAGGGTTTGAGCAGATAGCCGTCAGGCCGGTACAGGCCTGCGCGTTCTATGGCTTGTTTCGAGGAGGGGACCGTCATGAAGATGAAGGGCGTCTCTTTCGGGGGGCGCAACCCGCCAGACCTGAGCTTTCTCAACAGATCCAGGCCAGTATCGCCTTCCAGCTGCCAGTCGCAAATGATCGCGTCTACATGATGCTCTGCGAGATGGTCCGCCGCATCCTTCGCGCACGTTTCACATGCGATATCAGCGTAGCCTTCTTGCTTGAGATACAGTTGCGCCAGCCCGTGCAGGGCAACGTCATCATCGACAAAAAGAATACGCTTGTGATCATCGCGGTCCACCAGCGGAGTGTGCTCGGTTTCGACCGGATGCGGCTCATAACCCAAAGTATCCAGCAGGCTGGCTTGCTGCATCATGTCCGCGATCAGGCCGGGTAGCCGGGTCTGGTCCATGACAGGGAGCGTAGCGCTTTGCGCAGAGACATGGCTGAGCGCGACTTCTTCGATCAATTCAAAATTGCGGGCCATAGCGGGAAAGCCGAACGAACCGTAAGAGCCCATAAGGCGATGAGAGAGCTGGGCGATATCGGTGAGGAGCTCGTGTGAGGTCTCGCTTTCACAGGCGCGTTCCAGCCGTTCATGAAGCGCCTGAATGTCTTCATGCGCCCGGCTCAAAAAGGCTCGGCGCAGTTCAGAGATTTGGGTGGATGATGTCATGCGCGCCTCCAGACCCGGTAAACCTGACCGAAAGTGTCGAGGGTCATCTGCAAATATCAAGATAATGATTTTGCTTAACACCCGGTTTGGCACTCGGGAGGTGTGCATTTCCGACAACTGTGAGGCGTTTATAAATGTGCGCCTGACCCTGGCGAAAGCCATTACCGACGAGTCCGCATAATATTCCAAAAATAACGGGAGCGTTTTTTGATCGATAATGATGCATCTACTGCGGGCTGAAGATTTGGGATCAGTTGTTGTCAGCCCTCTTTTGAAGAGTGCGTAGCTACGTTGAGCCAGTGTTTAGCGTATATTCTACCTTAGGGTGCGGGGTCTCAAATATTCAGCTTCTCGTGGCTCTAGAAAACGACCAGTATCAAGACCTTGAATAGTGTCGAGGACGAAATGATGGCCGGATTGCTGGAGCACGGAAGTCTGAAATTTCTCGACCTGTTGAGTGATGACGTCAAAGCGGCTCTGGAATCCGTTGAGCGCAGACTGACTTTTGAAGATGGTCAGATGATTTATTCAGCTGGAGATGACGACCAACGCCTGATGATTGTCCGCTCCGGGGCGGTCAAGATGGGCCGGATCAGTCCCGAAGGGCTGGAAACGATACTGGCTGTTTTTGGTGAAGGGCATTTCATCGGCCTCATGAGCGTCATGGTGGGCCGAAAACGCGAGCAGAACGCTGTGGCCGTAGGCAAAACCGTCATCGGCTATATTCAGCATTCAGAGTTCAATGCTCTGATGGACGTCTACCCGGAAATCGCCCGAGCGGCTTTACCCGCGACCCTGAGTCGCCTGAAAGCGACTCTGAACATGGTGGACGACCTGCGGAGATTGCCTCTGGCTGCCTACACGGCCGTGTTCCTGCACGGCATGCTGGAGTCGGCGGAAGTTCCGGGTGTCATTCCCTGGAGCCAGTCAGATCTGGCGGTAGCCATTGGCGCCTCACGGGTGTCGATCGGAAAGGCGCTCAAGCAACTTGAGGCGGATGGACTGATCACTCTGAAATACAGGGCGATTGAAGTGACCGATGCTACGGCTCTGGCTGACTGGATTGACGCAGCCAGAGCCGAGCATCTTTCGTCCTGACCCCTCAGGATTACTGATCTGAGGCGGGTATCAGAGGCGGCAAGGCGAGTTCCCCGTCGTACAGGGACTGGGTGGTTTCCGGTTTGGGTGAGTAAATCCGGAAAGTGACCCGGAACGGGCGACCTTCGGGAGAGGGGAGCCAGTTGGAGTCCAGTTCCCCGCCCGGCGCTTCAGGCTGGATATAGAGATCCAGCGAACCGTCGTCGTTAAACTGGAGGTTATGACGACTGCCGATGGAGTACCGGTCGATGGGGTTGTCGACCAGAAGGAAAGTCTCGCCATCGTACATGGTCACCGACCAGAACCCGAGTGAAGTGATCTCGGGCAGATCCTCGGGTTCGAAATGCATCCTGTAGGACTCACTGCCATCAAGCGGCGCGTTCTCTGAGTCAAAAAAGGTGTAGAAGTAGATCGCCTCTTCAGGATCGTTGCCCAAAAGCCCGACCAGAGAAATCGCGGCGCGGGCCGCATAATCGAAAACTATGTCATCAGCATAGCGCGCCGTATCCCAACCCGTCGGGAAACGCTGGCCTCGATTGCGGCGCAGATATTCCATCACCGCCGGGCCGTCTTCGATCGCGCGCAGGATGCCGGCGCGGGTGTCCGGGTCCAGGGCGTCGGGATCAAACCCCTGACCGGGCTCCAGACCCAGGCGCCACAGCGTGGCGTTCATCGCCGCATGCTGCGGAGGGGGCGGGTTTTCAGCCAGTAGAACGGCCATCTGATGAAAATGTGCGAATGGGCCTTCAAAAGTCTCTCGCTCGACAGGGGCGGGGATGGCGGGTTCCACTTCTGTCGGGCCATTGTTCCAGGCTGAAAGCGGGGTGAGGGACATCTGGTTCTGATATCCGCGTACAGTGGCGAGATCGGTTTCGTTGCGTTGAACGGCCAGACGAATAGCCAGGGCGCCTGACGGAGTGTCGATATCAACCCGTTGGACGCCATCAGGCAGCTCGCCTTCCCAATCAGGTCCGACAAACGCCAGGTGCGCCCCTTCACCCCCATTCACGCGTGGGGAGTAGTGATAGGTCTGGTTTTCCATATAGGCGTTGACCGACTGCACGACGGCGTAGCGATCCTGGATCTCGGGCATGTCGAGAATGATCGGTTCGGCTCGAAGGTCGAGAGATACGCCCGTATAGACCGTGTCATTATTGGGGCTGTAGGGCATGTCGCTGTTGGCGTTCGCCAGCCAGTTCATGTGCCCGAGCCGGTTGATGGGGGCGATCGGACCGCGGGTCTGAGCTTCTCTCAGGTTTTCCCGACGCAACCGTTCGCGCTCCCAGATGAAAAGCGGATAGGTGTACAGATAAGCCTGAATGGCGAGGCTGTATGCCAGCGCTTCGCGGCCTTCTGCGTCCACTTCGCTTGTCACGACGGTTTGGGGCGCGGTTTGGGCCTGAGCGGCGACGGGCGTGAGTCCCAAGCCGAGTATCGAGATGGCCGTTAGGAGTGCTTGTTTCATCATGAGTTTTCGAGCCTCTGGCTTAGAATGTGGTGGACAGGCGGACGCCAAACGTACGGGGCGCACCTGTGTTGCAGCGGATGAACGTCCCGCCAGTGGAGGCGTTGTTCAGACCCAGCTGACCGCTCAGCGGCTGGTAGAAGCTGACGCCGCAATAGCCTTCATCAGTGAGGTTTTCGCCATAGACGGCGACATTGAAACGGTCGTTGGGAGCGCTGAGCGTCAGGCGGGCTGACACCAGCGCATAACCGTCTTGCAGGACCTGTGGATTGTTATCGATTACGCCCCCGACGAACTGTTCGCCCACATAGTTGGCGCCAGCCGTCGCGCGCCAGCCCCATTGGGCGACTTCGCCATCGACGGTCACGAACAGATTGCCAGTCCATTCCGGAGCGAAATGGTTCTTGCCTCCGGTCAGGTCCTGAACGCGACGATTGCCGCCAACCGGACCGCAACCGGGAATGTCAGGGCTGGCGGCTGAACAGCCGGGCAGGGCCTGAGCGCCGGTGAAGGAGGTGAACTCGGAGTCCAGATACGCAACCCCGCCGGTCACTTCGATATTGCTGGCGATCAGCAGCGCGCCATCAAGTTCGAACCCCTGGTGAACCAGAGTGCCGGCGTTCCGGGTGATGAAGCTTGAACCGTCAAAGCTGCGGGACTGGAAGTCCTCAAGCTCGGTCCGGTAGGCGGTCAGCGCCAGATCCATGCGGTTGTCGAGAAAGCTTCCCTTGAAACCCAGCTCGAAATTGTCCGCAGTTTCACTGTCAAAGGTGCGCTCCTCAGCAGTCAGGCGTTCTGCGCCGCCGCCTGAGTTGAACCCGCCAGATTTGTACCCGGTGCTATAGGACGCAAACACGGTGTGGTCCGGGCTGACAGTATAACTCAGCGCCACGCGCAAGGTCGGCGTCTCGTCCGAGAAGTCGAGCTGGGTGTCTGCGGGGGCCCTGAAGGCGCGCGCAGACAGCGGGTTGGCCGCCAGCTGCAGGAAGCGTCCCTCACGTTCGTCTGACGTGTACCGCGCTCCGAGCTGAAGCGTCAGCTCGTCTGTTAGCAGGTATTCGCCTTGAGCGTAGACCGCCAGGCTGTCCGAGCTTTGCGTCATGCGCAGATCAGACGCTTCCGCTTGAGGGCTGTTCAGGCAGGGCGCGCGAAGCGGGGCGGGCGCGAGCACCATGCAGGTTCGGGGCGTGAAGGACAGAACCTCGCTAAACGCGGCGTCTTCATGGGAGGCGTAAAGCCCGGCCACAAAGCTGAACCGGCCATCCATCAGATCGTCTGGAGAAACCAGACGCAGTTCATGGGACCAGCTTTCACTGTGCAATCCGGCGATGCGGCCGGTCAGAGGCATGGTGAGAAAGAAGATGTCTTCATCGTATTGCTGGTTCTCGTAGTCGCGCCATCCGCTGATGAGCCCGAGCGAGTAACCATTATCGAGATCATAGTTGAACGTGCTCGACAGGCCCCATTGGACATCAGACAGGTCACCCCCAACGATGTGGCTTACCCGGTGATCATACGGATCATCCAGTTCGGGCAGGTTTCCGGCGCCCAGAAACCCGGTCAGGATCGCGCGTCCCACCGGGGTCAGCGTATCTCCGAGGGCCTCCGCCGCACTCGCGCCGTCGCCAGACAGACGCGTGTGATCCAGTCGAACCGACCAGCTGAGACGGGGCGTAAGATCGATATCCGCGCTCAGGCGCGCCGCGACGGTTTCGTCGCCGCCAAAACTGGAGCCGTCCGGAATGGACTCGCCATAGCCGTCAAACTCTGAGGCCTGAGCCGCAAAACGCAGGCGAACCGCGTCGTTCACAGGAAGGTCCACAGCCGCTTCTATCTGTTGATGGCCATAGTCGCCGAATTCGAGGGAAGCGGTCCCATGAAACTCCTCACCTGGCGCCCGTGAGGTGAGGATTACGCCGCCAGAGGTGGCGTTCCTGCCAAACAGCGTGCCTTGCGGCCCGCGGACGACCTCGACGCTGCCGATATCAAGAAATGAAGCGTAGAGAATGGAGGGGCGAGGAATGTACACGCCATCAAGGAAGAACGCAGTGCTTTGGTCCGCCGCCGTGTTGCCGGCCGTCCCGATGCCGCGAACAACGATGCGGGTGTTGGCGGCGGCAGCCCCGCGGGTAGCGTAGAAGTTTGGAACGGTGCGTCCCAGGTCCATGGCGTTCGTGATGTTGCGCTCTTCCAGGTCTTCGCCGCTCACCGCGACGATGGAAAGCGGCACGTCCTGAATGTTCTCCTCGCGCTTTTGAGCAGTGACAGTGATCACATCCCGGACGACTGCCGGGTCAGTCTCTTGTGCGAGCGCAGGCGCCCCCGCACTTATGAGCGCGGCAAGCGCCGAGCCTCCAAGCCAGATGGCTTTCATGATGTTTCCTCCAGGTATTTTTTGTTTTTTATTTTGATTGGTTCCGGCTCATCGCGTCGGGCACGGGAACAGCGCTTCGACCTGATTGGTCTGCAGATACTGGGTGCGCGGCATGTAGGGGCCGAGGATCGTCTCCAGGTCATCCTGGCGGTCTACGCGTTCGATGGAATTGTCGAAATCGTCCGCGCCTAGCATGTGACGGATCTGGACAACGGTGACGTCCTCATCGAACATGCCGTCGCCATCATCGGCCATCGGCAGCCAGCTCAAGCCGCATTCCGGGCGTGCATTGCGAGGGCGATCTTCTTCACGGCTCACGATGACGGTGAAGAAGCCGCGCGGATCTAGAGGAATTTCTTCATCGAACAGGCAGTCATTGACGCGCGTATTGACGAAGCTCTGGTTGGAGCAGATGGACCAGTATCGTAGCTGGCCTTCGCCCATCGTTTCGTCGCCCTGATAGGTGTTGGGCGTTGTCGGCGCCTTGGCGCGGACCATGAAGACCGGCCCATGCTTTCGATTGACGATCGTCCGGATGTAGAAATTGTCCGGATTGGGATAGAAGCCGCCCTCAGATCGACGCGCATCTTCGTTGATCTGGCCGGTATAGATCCCGAGCAGGCTTTCACGATCGAGCTGGATGTACCAGTCCGCAGGAGATCGCGCCGGCCAGGTGTCGGGGCGGTTCGGTTGCGTGATCAGGGCGCGATACTGAGCCGCCGTGATGCTGGCGGCTCCTGCCGCCATGACAGCCGGTTGCAGGGTCCGAAGCGCCTCGCAGGCTTGCTCGCCGCGAAGTATGTCTCCGGAGGGCAGGGTCAGGACAGGTTGGGGCAGGGCTGCGCCGCCATCAGGCGCGGCGCCGCCGTCAGGCAGGTATATCCGGTACAGAATGGTTTGAGGTCCGCCCGGTTGATCCGCGGGAGCATGGAGGATGCTGGTCGGGCCCTCAGCACTGCGCGAACCGATATCCCGCAAGGTTTCCGGGGGCGCGTTGAGCACCTCCACCGTGTAGCGGTTTGTTTCTTCGGAACGTGTGGCGCCTTCAAGAAACGGATTGTCGCCCTGTTCGGGTTCGATCAGAAAGTCAGGAAGGGACTCAATGGGTTGGCCCGAAGCAGTGTAGGATACGAAAGACATGTATCGGCTGGCGGGAAAGGCGCCTTCCAGCGTGAGTTGTGCGCCGTCGGGAATGCTGAAAACGCCCGCCCAGTAAAAGACATTGGCATCAGGGTAGGCCATGTTGATGTATGGGTCCGCCCCGAACGGACCCCGTCGCCAGAAACAATCCCGGGGACCGGGAATAATGCTGGTGTCGACATCTGTCTGGGCGCTAGCAGTCTGCGGTGAGACTGCCTGACTATCAGTGCATGCGGCGCCCAGCATCGTGAGTGCGAGTATCGCGCCATAGCCTTTAAGAGACATGGCTTTCCTCCCCATGGTGTTGCGGGAGGCTTGTCCTCCCTGCGTGTTGATCCGAGAGGAAAGAGCAAGTCGTTCTTTGAGACTGCTAACTTGTTTGCATTTCAGAATGTGCTGGGCCGTGAAAGGCTGGCTGTCGTGTCAGAGCGGGGCAAGGTTGAACGACTGGCTGATAAGCCTGGGCGGGTACCGGGCCTGATCGCCGCAACGCCCTCGTCCAACTGCTTGAAGACTCCCGGATAGGGCTTGTCGAGCCGGTCCGACACGCGAATCCAGGTCTTTGCTACGCTTGTGTTGGCCAGAAACCTTCGTGCGGTTGCAGTGCATTGCGCACTGCAGGAGAGGGTTAGTCCGCCGGGGCGATCAGCGTCAGTTCCATCTGCCGGCCGTCCAGGAAGCGGACCTCCCGGCCGTCGAAGAAGGCGTCTTCCTCGGTGCGGAAATCCACTACCTGGCCACCCCATTCGGGCACGGCGCTGTAGGAGGTCAGCTCGATTGACCAGGCGGTGTTCTCATTGATCAGTCCCGCGCCGCGCGGATCTGCGTCCTGGTTGTCCCAGAAGCCGATGGCCGGGCCCGCGCCATGACCGTGCGTGCCGATTGGGTGGGAATAGATCGAAGGGTCGAGCCCTTCGCTGATCGCTTCGGCGCGCGCACGCGCCAGAACGTCATTGCCGCTCAGCCCCGTTTGGAAGTGCGACATCAGAATGTCCTGGACGCGGTTGCTGGCGGCGAGGCCTTGCTGCAGGCCTTCGGGCGCTTCGGTCTCGCCGGGCTTGAGCACGTAGGCCAGGTGCTGGGTGTCGGTGCTGAGGCGCAGATAGGTGATCCCGAAATCGGTCCAGAGCAGATCGCCCGGCATGATCACGGTGTCGCCGCGCAGCATCGTCTCGGTTCCCTCGCGCTGGATCCCCACAGACGGGTGGAACCAGGGCGTCAGGCCCAGGCGGGACAATTCCTCGCGATACCACCAGACCACGTCATCGGCGGTGGTCTCGCCCGGCGTGATCACCACGCGTGAGAAAGCGCGGTCGATCAGGGCGTGGGCGATGCGCACTATGCCGGGATAGATCTCCACCTCTGACGGGGTGCGAGTTTCCAGCCAGCGTATGGCCAGCGTTTCGCCGGAAATGATCCGGTCTTGATAGGTGGCGGGCAGGGCGGCGATCATGGCCCGGTGTTGGCTCAGCGTCATGCCGTCTCCGAAGGCGGTCAGATCGGAAAAGTTGATGGCGATGTTGGCCGGGTCGCGCTCAGCGATGATGTTGGCCACGGCCTGCCACTGGTTGGGTTCTTCGTCGGGATTCCAGGACGGCTCGAAGAGGCCGGCGAGCCCATAGCGGCTCACCGTCAACCGCTCGACGGGCTGCCCGTCACCGGGATCAAAGAAGATGAGGATGGTGCGCCGGCGGGCGGCCATGCTGCGTGCGTCCAGCATGCTGTTTACGACGGGTTCCTCGAAATACTCCCGCGCCATGAGCACCCACATGGATACGCCCTGTTCGCGCATGATCTGCGGGATGATCGTGTCCAGCCGCTCTTGCAGAATGCGGTCGATAACCACGGCCCGGTCACGCAGCGGCAGAATGGTCGGAAGTGCGGGCAGGGCCTGTTCTGTCTCGCTCATGGGAAGAATGGGGGGAGACAAGGTCTGCGCTGACGCGCGCACATCCGCTGTGAGCTGCGAAAGCATCGCCGTTAGAGCGACTGCCAGGATGGTCTTCAAACGTGTCATGTCTCGCCCTTCTGGTCTTCGCAGCAAACCGTTCAGGGCGTGCCGTCACCCCAGCGCCAAATCGTGACCCGATTTTCAAACGGGCTTGGTCGGCATTCAACCCGCATCAGTCTCAGCTGAGTCAAATCGGTTCGGGGAGTATGGTTCATGCGGCGAACAGATCGAGCAAAAAGCTTGGCTGCCTAAACGTCTAAATGACGCATAAGATATATTATGAGAAATTGGGCATGCTGTTATTAGGCGCGTGACGCTTCGATGATGCCGCCCTCAGATAAGGAGAGCGTGACTTCCAGGCCGTCATAGGCTGGCCTGACGCCTTTTGGCAGGCGCTGTGAAAGCGCTTTGTAATCGAGATCGATGTGAAGATTGGTCAGGATGCCCAGAGTTGGTTTGATATGGGCAAGCCAGTCGAGCGCCTGGCTGACATGAGCGTGGCTGGGATGGGGTTTGTCCCGCAAGGCGTCAACGATCCAAACGCTGGCGCCGCTTAACGCAGCCATCGCATTGGCGTCCAGGCCGTTGACGTCCGGCGTGTAAGCCAGCGGGCCGATGCGCACGCCGCTGCAAGGTTCGCGGCCATGGACCACATCAAAAAGTGAGAGCTCGATATCGCCGCCAGGTCCTGACACGATGGCGAGTTCACCGGGATCGAGCGCCCGGTCAAGCATCAGGGGCGGATAGCCCGATCCGTCCGGAGTTTCAAAAATATAGTCAAAGCGCGCTCGCAAGAGCCGACGTGTCTGAGGACTCATCATGGCGACAAGCTGCGCGCCGCGGCGATAGACAAAAGCGCGAACATCATCAATGCCATGCGCCTGATCCGCATGCGTATGCGTATAGACGACGCCGTCCAGTGAACTGACACGGGCTTCGAGCATTTGGTGGCGCAGATCAGGCGACGTATCGATCAGCAGCCGTGTGACTTCGCCCGTCTTCAAGGCGTTCCGGGTTTCGGCGCGCTCAATCAGCAAGCTGCAGCGCATGCGTCGGTTTTTGGGGTTTTTCGGATCGCAATCACCCCAGTCGCCATCAATGCGCGGCACGCCGCCGGATGACCCGCAGCCCAATATGCGGGCGCGCAGAACGGGCCCGTCGCTCACGAGACCGAAATCCGGTCAAACAGTCTCAAGGCGGCTTGTGTCGTGCGCTCCGCGCCTTCCTCCACGCCCCAGCCCTTTACCTCGCACAGTTTCTCAAGAACATGCGGCAAGTAGCTCGGTTCATTGCGCCTTCCTCGATAAGGAACGGGAGCCAGATATGGACAATCAGTTTCAATGATGATGCGGTCTTCGGGCACGATCTCGCGAAACACGGCGCGGACATCCTCGGCTTTCTTGAAGGTGATGATGCCGGACGCAGAGAAATACGCGCCCAGGGCTGACGCACGTCGCGCCAACTCGGCCCCGCCGGTATAGCAATGAAGCAGCGGACGAAACGCCCCCTTCCCCATTTCCTCTTCCAGTAAATCCGCCATCTGCGTGTCCGCCTCCCGGCAGTGCAGGATGATCGGCAGATCCGCCCGCCGCGCCGCCTCGATATGGGCGCGCAATGACGGATACTGATCCTCGGCCGGGCTGTAATTATAGTGAAAATCCAGTCCCGTCTCGCCGATCGCAACCACTTTGGGGTGCTGCGCGATCTCCAAGAGCTGGTCCGCGGTGATGTCGGGGCGATCCTTGGCGTGGTGAGGGTGCGCGCCGATGGTGCAATAGACATCATTGTGTTTTTCGGCGATCGCTGCGACCTCTTCAAACTCGTGAAGCCGGCAACAGATCGCGATCATAGGCGACACGCCAGCCGCCCGGGCGGCGTCCAGAACCTGATCGAGATCCTCGGCGTATGCTTCGCCATGTACGTTAATATGAGTGTCGATCAGCATTGGGCGCCTTATTGGGTCCGAGCCGCATCCTGCATCAGGCCGAAGGCGGCGTAGAGTGTTTGTTTGGCGTCGAGATAGAGCGTTTCGCTTTCTCTCGCCAGACGGGTCAATTGATCGGCTGCATCCACCCACGCGCCGGCTTTGTCAGCCCCATCGCTCTCAAGCGCCATGGCGCGCGCCCGGTTCTGGGCGTTCGCGATCAGAAAATCGAGGGTGATCGGCTTGATTTGCTCGCCCCCCTTGCGGCTCGCGGCTGCGGTGATCTGGGCGATCGCGCCTCGATCCAGCCGCGGCAGACCTTCAAGCGCGGTATCAATTGTCGCCTTGATGGACGGCGCGTCAGTTTCTGCGAGCGCCAAGGCGCGTCCGGGCGCGCCATTGGCCAGCGCCGCTGCCCGTTGGGCGTCATCAGCGTTCATGGCGTGGGTTTCTATCAGCCATTGCGTCGTGGCTTCGATGCTGGGCGCGCGCAAGATCAGACGGCGGCAGCGAGAGCGTATCGTCGGCAGCAGCCGTCCGGGCGTGTTGACGATGAGAATGAGAATGCCGCGTTTGGGCGGCTCTTCAAGAGTCTTCAGCAAGGCGTTGGCGGAGTTGGTGTTTAGTTCATCGGCGCTATCAACGATGCAGACCCGCCAACCCTTCCCGCTCGCGCTTTTGGAGAAAAACTCCGGCGCGCGCCGTGCTTCCTCGACCGGAATTTCACCCTTCACCTTGCCCGTCTTGTCATTATAGGGGCGGCGGATCAGCAAGAAGTCCGGATGCGAGAGCGCTTCAAGCCGACGACAGACCGGATCGTCAGGGGCGCTGGCCAATCCGCTTGCACCCTGGGCTTGCGCGCCCAACAGGCGACGGGCCAAGCGGTAGGCGAAGCTGGCCTTGCCCACGCCTTTGGGGCCAGAAACCATCCAGGCATGGTGCATTCGGCCGCTGTCGATCGCAGCTTGCGCCTCTTCCAGCGCCGCGTCCTGACCAAAAAGGTCATACACCCGTCTGGGATGAGGCAGCCCCCCTTCCCGGTCCGCTTCAGGCCTTTCGTCATCACTCACGCAGGGACCTCCAGACGGTCCTGAATGACCATCATCGCGCGCTCAAAGACGATGTCGGGGCTTTGAGCCCCATCCAGGATCACACAGCGGTCAGGTTCGGCGTTTGCGATCTCAAGAAACGCCTGACGCAGAGCATGGTGAAAGGCGCCGGGCTGACGTTCAAACCGCGTCGCCTCTTCGCCGCGCGTTCGGGTGCGCTCGAGCCCCTGCTCAGGGTCGAGATCGACCATGAAGGTCAGATCCGGTCCAAAGCCGTCAAGACAGGCGGCGTCGATCTGGGCGATGCGCTCAGCGGCGAGTCCGCCTGCTGCGCCTTGGTAGGCGCGTGTTGAGTCCGAAAACCGGTCGCAGATGACCCATTTTCCAGAATCCAGGGCCGGTTTGATCAGGCGTTCCACATGGTCCGCGCGCGCCGCGTAGAGCAGCAAGGTTTCCGCCAGCGGCGACCAGCGTCCCGTCTCGCCCTCCACCAGCAAATGGCGCAGCGCCTCCGCATTGGGCGTGCCGCCGGGCTCGCGGGTGATCAGGGTTTCGAAGCCCCGAGCCTGAAGGCCGGCCGCGAGCGCTTTGGCGAGCGTGGTCTTGCCAGCGCCCTCGCCGCCTTCAAGCGTGATGAAGCGTCCTTGCGTCATGCCGGCTAGCCGCCGCGAATGAGGCGCGCGAAGGCTGCGCCTGCTCGCCCAAGCGCTCCTTTGCGGGCCACGGACTGAGCCGCTTCGACCGGTACGCTCAGTTCGCGGCCATCAGGCAAACTCACTTCAAGATGACCCACGAGGTCACCTTCCTGAACCGGGGCGTTCAGCGGCCCCTCATAAACCAGCTCGGCTGTGACGCCGTCACGATCGCGACGGTGCAGGCCAAAGGACAAAGCCTCTGAGGCACGCAGCTCGACGGACGGTTCCAGCCCGAGATAGATGTCGGCGCGGCCCAGAACCTCGCCCGCAGCCACCAGGTCTATAGTCGAGAATTCAGAGAAAGCGGCGCGCATCAGGCGCTCGGACTCGTCGGCGCGGTCCCGATTGGAGTCCATGCCGTTGAACACCACGATCCGGCGTTCGCCATCGCGCTCCGCCGAGGCGACCAGCCCATAACCGGATTCTTCTGTGTGGCCGGTTTTCAGGCCATCAGCGCCTTCAAACACGCCGAGCAACGGGTTGCGGTTGAATTGACGGATGCCGTTATAGGTGAACTCACTTTCCGCATAGATGTCATAGTATTGCGGGTATTCGGTGATGATGTGGCGGGCCAGTCGGGCCAGGTCGAGCGCGGAAATTCTGTGCTCGGGATCAGGCCAGCCCGTCGCGTTGGCGAAGCTGGCGCTATCGAGCCCCAGCTCGTGCGCGCGTTCGGTCATCATCTGGGCGAAATTCTCTTCGGTGCCGCCAAGCGCCTCTGCGACCACGATGCAGGCGTCATTGCCGGACTGGACGATGATGCCGCGGATCAGGTCGCCCACCGCTGCGCGTGAGTTCACTTCCAGAAACATCGTGGATGAGCCAGACGCCGCCCCGCCCCGGCGCCAGGCGTTTTCGCTCACTGGCAGGGTCGTCTCCAGCGTCAGGCGTCCGTCTTCGAGCGCTTCAAACACCATCAAGGCGGTCATCAGCTTGGACATGCTGGCGGGCGGCATGGGCGTGTCGCCATTCTTGGAGAACAGCATGTCCCCGGTCTCATGATCCAGGATCACCGCATGTGAGGCGCGTGTATCGAACGCGCTCTGGGCCAGCGCTGTTGCGGGCGTCAGGCTCAGGGTGATCAGGGCGAACAGGCAAAGCAGTCGACGCATGAGTGGAGTCCCGGGTTGGCGGTTGCAGCGGAATCGGTGAGCGAGTGACGACACCCTAGCCTTCATCGGAACCAGGCTGAAGCGTATCACCCAGATTTTGGGTGTTTACCGGATTGTGGGCGCCTGGCGGCCCGATGTCCGGGTCAAAGAAGACGGGCGGCGCTTCGCGATCCTCGGGGTCGGCGGGGCCGAGCCCTTCCACGCGCACTTCAGCCAGCCCGTCATCTTCAAAGCCCAAGGCCTGAGCGGCGGCATGGCTGAGGTCGATCAGGCGACCGTCGATATAGGGACCGCGATCATTGACTCGTACGATAATGCTCTTGCCGGTGTCCAGCCGTGTCACGCGGGCGCGACTGGGCAGGCGCATGGTCCTATGGGCGGCGGTCAGAAGCGAGGAGTCGAACACCTCGCCATTGGCGGTCTGTCGGCCTTCAAAGCCCGGGCCGTACCAGCTGGCGACGCCAGTCTGCACGCTTTGCGGAGCAAGGGCCTGATTGGCGTCAGGGAGTGAGGACGGCGCGTGTTGTGCGACGGGCGCTGGCGCGAAGTCCGGCCGCGTTTGTGGCGCAGGCTGGCCTGAACATGCCGATAGCGCCAAAGCGCTGACAAGCCAAAGACATTGAAAGGTCCGTGTGCGGAGATGTGCGTGCATGAGCTGACCCTGAATGCTGACACCAGTCTAATTCATGGTCAGTGTGGCGAAAGTGCGCAACACACGAGGCCTGAATGCAGCAAGGGCCGCGATCACAGATCGCAGCCCTCGCCGTGTTCAGATGCAGATGCGTGACTAGCCGTTGGCGAGATCGAACCGATCCAGCTGCATGACTTTCACCCAGGCGTCTACAAAGTCGCTCACGAAGCGCTCTTCCGCACCGTCAAACGCATACACTTCCACGACAGCGCGCAGTTCTGCGTTGGAGCCGTAGACAAGATCCGCTTCGGTGGCGGTCCATTTCAGATCGCCGCTCTGACGGTCACGGCCTTCAAAGACGTATTCCGCATCTGTGGCGTTCCAGACGGTGTTCATGTCCAGCAGGTTGACGAAGAAGTCATTGCTGAGCACGCCTGGCTGGTGTGTCAGCACGCCATGCTCCGCACCGCCGGTATTGGCGTCCAGAGCGCGCAGGCCGCCCAGAAGCACCGTCATTTCGGGCACGGTCAGGGACAGCGTATCCGCCCGGTCTACCATCAGTTCTGACGGCGACCGGCGGTTCGCGGGATCATAGTAATTGCGGAACGCGTCGGCCCGAGGTTCGAGATAGCTGAACGCGTCGGCATCCGTCTGGGCCTGGGACGCATCGGTGCGGCCCGGTTCAAACGGAACCGTAATGTCATGACCGGCCTGTGAAGCCGCGCGTTCAATACCCGCAGCGCCGCCCAGCACGATCAGGTCTGCGAGTGAGACGCGGACATCATCGGCCTGGGCGTCATTGAAGTCGGATTGCACGCTTTCAAGCACGGACAAGACACGCTCGATCTCTTCGGGATTGTTGACCGCCCAATTGCGTTGCGGGTCCAGACGCAGACGCGCGCCATTCGCGCCGCCGCGCATGTCGGTGTCGCGATAGGAGGACGCCGCCGCCCACGCGGAGCGGACCAGCTCGGCATTGGTCAGGTCTGTGTCCAGAATGGCGTCCTTGAGCGCGGCGATATCGCCTGCACTGATCAAGGCGTGATCCACGCTCGGCACCGGATCTTGCCAAAGCAGTTCCACATCCGGGACATCTGCGCCCAGATAGCGGGCGCTCGGCCCCATATCCCGATGAGTGAGTTTGAACCAGGCGCGCGCAAAGGCGTCTTCAAACTCTTCCGGGTTCTCCAGAAAGCGCGTGGTGATCTCGCGATACGCCGGATCGACTTTCAACGCGAGGTCGGTCGTGAACATGATCGGGGTTTCAAATTCGTCCGGATTATGGGCGTCCGGAACGATCATCGCCTCTTCCGCATTCGCCGGAACCCACTGAATGGCGCCGGCCGGACTGCGGCTCTGAACCCATTCAAAGTTATAAAGGTTTTCCAGATACTGCATGGTCCACATGGTGGGGGCGGCGCTCCAGGCGCCTTCCAGGCCCGAGGTCACGGTGTCTGCGCCATTGCCGGTTCCGCATGAATTGTCCCAGCCCAGGCCCTGGGCTTCGACGCCATTGGCGGCTGGCTCCGGTCCCGTGCATTCCTCAGGGCTGTGAGCGCCGTGCGCCTTGCCGAAGGTGTGGCCGCCTGCGATCAGCGCCGCGGTTTCCTCGTCATTCATCGCCATGCGCCCGAAAGTATCGCGGATGGCGTCAGCGGCCAGTTGCGGGTCGGGAACGCCATTCGGGCCTTCAGGATTCACATAGATCAGCCCCATCATGGAGGCGGCGAGCGGACGCTCGAGCTGACCTTCCTCCGAGTAGCGTTCTTCGTTGCCAAGCCATTCTTGTTCGGCGCCCCAATAGACAAGCTCGGCCTGCCAGTCGTCTTCACGGCCGCCTGCGAAGCCAAGCGTGTCAAATCCCATGTCTTCCATGGCGACGGTGCCCGCCAGGATCATCAGATCAGCCCAGGAAATGTTCTCGCCATACTTCTGCTTGACCGGCCAGAGCAGGCGTCGCGCCCGATCCAGGTTTGCGTTGTCTGGCCAGCTGTTGAGCGGCTCAAAGCGCTGTTGGCCGCCACCGGCGCCGCCACGCCCGTCAAAGGTGCGATAGGTGCCCGCGCTGTGCCAGGCCATGCGGATGAAGAACGGGCCGTAATGCCCCCAGTCAGCCGGCCACCAGTCCTGGGACGTGGTCATCAGCTCGCGTAGATCCGACTTGACGGCGTCAAGGTCCAGAGACTGGAAGGCAGCGGCGTAGTCAAAATCCTCGCCGAGCGGATTGGAGCGGGTGGTCTCGTTCTGTCGCAATTGCGTCAGGTCCAGTTGTTCCGGCCACCAGGCGGAGTTGGGACGCGGCTGTTGAACGCCATGGCCCATGGAGGCGTGCGGATAGTCACGAGCCTGCATGCTCTCGGGAGCCGGTTCATTCACCTCAGACTGGATTCGCGTGCCGGGGAAGCTGGCGCACGCCGAAACGCTCAGCGCAATGAAAGCGCTAGAGGCGAGCAGAACCCCTTTGTTAAACAGCGTCATATTGAAGTCTCCCTGTGTAAAGAATGACACGCAAAATCAAGTCCAGATGATCGATTGCGCACTATGGGCGTGTTGAGACGGCCCAAAAATAGCTGACACCATAGTGCATGCTCGATCTCTGACAGATTTGTGCGTTTTATATTACAGGAAATACAGGGTCTGCCTCAAATTCGTCAAAATGATTGCTTTGATGGCTGCGATTAAAACTTTTTATGGGGCGCCGCAGCATTTGCTGCATGATTTACTGCACGGCGCTCCTGCGCCAGCTTGTGTCCAGACCCCGTCGCAGGCTAGAAACTGTGTGACGGAGGGGTGGCAGAGTGGTCGATTGCGGCGGTCTTGAAAACCGTTGAGCCGCGAGGTTCCGGGGGTTCGAATCCCTCCCCCTCCGCCACATTTTCCCGTTCAGGACCTTTTGTCTCACCATCGCTTCTGCGGGTTGCGAGGCCCTCTTGATCGAGACAATCTCCGATTCTGTTGCGGTTGATCAGCCAATGAGGACGAGCCGTGTCCCGCCTGCATACTCATGCCGAACATCACCTTGTCTCTCGTGTGGGCTGGCTGCGTGCGGCGGTTCTGGGCGCCAATGACGGTATCGTCTCGACCGCCAGCCTGATCGTCGGGGTCAGCGCAGCGTCTGCGGCGACCTCAGATGTAGTGATCGCCGGTGTCGCAGGACTGGTCGCAGGCGCCATGTCCATGGCGGCGGGTGAATATGTCTCCGTCAGCTCTCAGTCAGATACGGAAAACGCCGACCTCGCGCGTGAGCGCGAAGAATTGTCGACGCAACCCGAATTTGAACGCGAGGAACTGGCCGAAATCTATATGAAGCGTGGGCTCGATCCTGATCTGGCGCGCAAGGTCGCTGATCAGCTGATGGCGAAAGACGCTCTGGGCGCCCATGCGCGCGACGAGCTGGGAATCTCTGAAATCAGTACGGCCCGCCCCATCCAGGCGGCTTTCACTTCGGCTGCGACTTTTGCCGTTGGCGCAGCTTTGCCCCTGTTGATGGTTTTTCTGATGCCGTCCCAGTGGTTAGCGGCGGGCGTGTCTGCCGCATCACTGGTCTTTCTGGCGCTTTTGGGCGGAGTCGGCGCACGCGTGGGCGGCGCCAATGTCACCAAGGCCGCTGTCCGTGTCACATTCTGGGGCGCGCTGGCGATGGCGTTGACCGCCGGGATCGGGTCCTTGTTCGGCGCTGTGGTCTGAACGCAGAGACGGGCGGACTCAATGCGCCTTAGAACTGGCTTTCAAAGCTGGCTTGCGCCGCTGCATAGGCGCTGGCCCAGGCCCATTGAAAATTATAGCCGCCCAGCCAGCCCGTCACATCCACGCATTCGCCGATGAAATAGAGCCCCGGACATTGACGGCTTTCCATCGTCTTCGATGACAGGCCCGCCGTATCAACGCCGCCGAGCGTGACTTCAGCGGTGCGATACCCTTCGGTGCCGGCCGGTTTCAAACGCCAGTGCGACAGGGCGTCAGACAGCGCTTCAAGGTCGGCATGGGAGACATCAGCCAGACGTGACCAGTCCGGCAATTGACCGCTTTGGTCCAGATGCTCGACCAGACGCTTGGGCAAGATTGCTTCGAGCGCCTTGCCCAGGGATTTCATGGGCATGTCTTTTTTCAGGGCTTTCAGGCGTTCCGCGCCCTTCCCGCCCGCGAACAGATCGATCTCGATCTCCTCACCCGGACGCCAATAGGACGACACCTGCAAGATCGCAGGGCCTGACAATCCGCGATGGGTGAACAGCATCCCTTCTTGAAACGCACCGTCGCCAGCGCTGGCGACAACCGGGGTGGAAACCCCGGCCAGGCTGGCGAATTCGGCTTTGGCCTCGCCTTCAAATGTCAGCGGCACAAGCGCGGGTTCAGGCGTGATGAGTTCATGTCCGAACTGACGCGCCAGATCATAGGCGAAGCCGGTCGCGCCGATCTTGGGGATGGACAGGCCGCCGGTTGCGACCACCAGCCGGCGAGCCTGTACGCGGCCGTCTGACGTGGTCAGCTCAAACAGATCATCATTTTTGACGACGTCCGAGATCTCGACACCGAGCTTCAGGACCGCGCCTACATTGCGCATTTCATCGAGCAGCATTGTGATGATCGCGCCCGATTTCTGATCGCAGAACAGCTGACCCAATGTCTTCTCGTGCCAGCTCAGGCCATGGCGCTCCATCAGCGCCAGGAAATCGGTCGGCGTATACCGGGCCAAAGCCGATTTGGCGAAATGAGGATTGGCCGACAGAAAGTTGGCCGCTCGGGTTCCCAGATTGGTGAAATTGCAGCGCCCGCCGCCTGAAATGCGGATCTTTTCGGCGGGTTTTTGCGAATGGTCGAGCACCAGAACGGACAGTCCAAGAGCGCCAGCCTGCCCGGCGTAGAACAGCCCGGCGGCGCCGCCGCCCAGAACCACAGCGTCATAAAGGGGAGAAGGTCGGGTCATACGCAGTGCGATGGCGCATTCAGACGGTTCGCGCAAGACGCAAGCCTGCAATGAAAGTCTTGCTTCTGGCTCTGGTTTTCCTTCATGCGGCGCTCTGACTGGGTTAGACTCTACCCACTTTAAGACGCAAAGAAGGACTTGATGATGCGCCGCCCTGCCCGTTTCGGACTTCGCGCGCTGGCGCTGTCCCTGATTATGTTAGGGGCGCTGGTCTGGGGCGCAGACGGCTTGGCGCGTCAGGCGGAAGTGGATCAGGCGCGTGTGATGAGCGCCGAGATCATCGGACCGATTGGTCCGGCGACGTCCGCCTATATCCAGCGCGCCATAACACTCGCGGGTCAGGAAAACGCACAGGCCCTGATTGTGGAAATGGACACTCCGGGCGGTCTGGACACTTCCATGCGCGACATCAATCGCGCCATTCTGTCCAGTGAGACGCCGGTCATTGTCTTCGTTCACCCTTCCGGCGCGCGGGCGACCAGCGCAGGCGTCTATATCCTCTACGCCAGCCATCTCGCCGGCATGGCGCCCGGCACCTCCCTGGGGGCGGCGACGCCTGTTCAACTGGGCGGTTTGCCGGGCGGTGATCCGGCCCCGGCCCCCGAAGGAACCGATCCCGCGCTTGAACGCGCTGCTGAAGGCGCAGGGGAAGAGACAGGCTCAACACCGCAAAACGCGACTGGAAACGCGCAAGCCTTGCGCAACAAGGCCGTCAATGACGCCGTGGCGTATGTCCGGTCACTGGCAGAACTGCGCGGTCGCAATGCGGACTGGGCGGAACGTGCGGTGCGCGAGGGCATAAGCGCGACGGCGGATGAGGCTCTGACGCTAGGCGTTATTGAAATCCGGGCAGATAATTTGTCAGACCTGCTCGCGCAGGCGGACGGCCAGCTCGTATCTCTGGGGTCTGGGGAGGAGCGCATCCTGTCGGTCGCTGAGGCGCAGCTCATCCGGATCGAGAAAACCGCCGCCGAAGACATTCTCTCGGTGATCACAGATCCCAATATCGCGTTCTTGCTCGTAAACCTGGGCTTTGTCGGCCTTCTGGTGTCTTTCTATAACGGGCTTGAGCCTGTCACGGCGATTGCCGGCGTGATGTGCCTGATCGTCGGATTTTACGCTCTGAACACCCTGCCCGTGAACTATGCTGGCGCTGCCCTGGTGGTGCTGGGGCTCGCCCTTTTGGTGTCTGAAGCCTTTTTCGCGTCTTCAGGTCTATTGGCGCTGGGTGGGCTGGCTGCGTTCGTTCTGGGCGCTTTGATGCTGATCGAGACAGACGCGCCCGCCTTTCGTATTGACTGGCGATTGATCGCCGTCATGGCCGTGGTGCTGGGCGGGACGTTGTTTGCGATGCTGAGCTATGGCCTTGCCGCCCAGGCCCGCAAAGTTACCACAGGCGGTAAAAGCCTCATTGGCGCTCAGGGGCATGTGCTTGAATGGTCGGGACAGTCCGGCTTTGTGCAGGTTCAGGGCGAGCGCTGGAAAGCGGTGGCTAAGACGGCGCTGAATCCAGGTGACGCCATCGTGGTCACAAAGCTGGTCGGACTGACCCTTTATGTGAAGGCGAACGGATGAAGCCTCAGCAAGCAATCGAACCCGCCGCTCAACTGACGCAAGACGGAGTATTGAACATGGCTGAACTCGGCGTGAATCTCGGCGTTTGGATCGCCCTGGCGTTTGTCGCCTTCGGTGTGATTTCCTCAGCGCTGAAAATCCTGCGCGAATACGAGCGGGCGGTGATCTACACGCTTGGCCGCTATACCGGAACCTCCGGGCCGGGGCTGATCATCCTGATCCCCTTCATTCAGCAAATGGTGCGGGTGGATATCCGGACCGTGGCTGAAGACGTGCCCAGCCAGGATGTGATCAGCCAGGACAATGTCTCGGTGAAAGTGAATGCGGTGCTCTATTACCGCATTATTGATCCGGCCAAGGCGATCAACCAGGTCGAGGATTATCGCATGGCCACCAGCCAGCTCGCCCAGACCACGCTTCGTTCAGTCCTGGGCAAGCATGAGCTTGATGAAATGCTGGCCGAGCGCGACAAGCTCAACTCTGACATCCAGCAAATCCTCGATGACCAGACCGAAGCCTGGGGCATCAAGGTCGCCAATGTCGAGATCAAGCATGTGGATCTGGACTCTTCCATGATCCGGGCGATTGCGCGGCAGGCCGAGGCTGAGCGCGAACGGCGCGCCAAGATCATTTCAGCAGAGGGCGAACAGCAAGCCTCCATCAAACTCGCGGAAGCCGCACAAGTGCTGTCATCCCAGGACGGCGCTTTGCAGCTTCGCTATCTGGGCACGCTGACGGAAATCAGCAGCGAAGGCACGCAAACCATCGTCTTCCCCATGCCGATCGATCTCTTGGGCCAACTGTCAAACGCTCCGATCCCGACGAAACCGGACGCATCTGAAGCGTAAGCCTGAGCTTGCGGTCAGCGGCAGGCTCGCTAGTTTCGAGCCGAGTCAGCAAGAAAGACCACGCCCATGACCGCTTATGTCATCAACCCGCCGGTTGAAACACTTATTCCGGTGGAAGGCGGCGGTCAGTTTCCTGTCCGGCGGATTTACTGCGTCGGTCGAAACTATGCAGATCACGCACGTGAAATGGGCGCTGATCCTGATCGTGAAGCGCCCTTCTTTTTCTCCAAACCCCGCGATGCGGTGACCAGCCGCAGCGAAGTCGCCTACCCGCCCGCGACTGAAGACCTTCATCATGAGGTGGAGCTTGTTCTGGCGCTTGGAGCCGGCGGCGCGGATCTGAGCCCGGAACGCGCGAAGATGATGGTCTATGGCGCGGCGGTCGGCGTGGACCTGACACGTCGAGACCTTCAGGCCGCCGCCAAGAAGCAGGGACGTCCCTGGGACGCGTCGAAAGGCTTTGACCAGTCGGCGCCCATCGGCCTGATCCGTCCGGGGCACTCTCCGTCCGAAGGTCCTATAACGCTCAGCGTGAACGGTGAAACCCGGCAAACGGGCGATCTGGCGCAGATGATCTGGTCCAGCGCTGAAGTGATCTCACATCTGTCGAGCCTGTTTCGCCTGGAGCCGGGCGATCTCATCTATACCGGCACGCCCGCCGGTGTGGGGCCTGTTGAAAGAGGCGATCAGATCGAGGCCTCCATTACGGATCTGCCGCCCCTGCGCTTTAGCCTAATCTAGACAGCCATACCGGGCGAGCGGACTGACCGCGCAGCAGTTTGCGGCTGTGGCGAAGATGAGCCCTCTTGGCTTGCCCGGCTGGCTCAGCCTGTCTACATGCGGGGCGATGTGGCGGCGAACGGAACCGGTATGAGCGATCAGTTCAAGACATCTGTCGACCTTCAGGGCGAGGATATCCATTGGGATCCTGATGCGGGGCTGTCCTATGGCCGGTATCTGGGTCTGGATCAGGTGCTCAGCGCACAGACGCCGCTGACCGATGAACATGACGAGATGATGTTCATCATCATCCATCAGGCGTCTGAGCTTTGGCTCAAACTGTGCCTGCATGAGCTCAACGGCGCTCTCTCCCATCTGCAGAACGATGAAGTCCGGCCAGCGATGAAGATGCTGGCGCGCATCGCGCGCATCCAGGAGCAACTGACTCAGTCCTGGTCGGTGCTCTCCACCATGACGCCGGCCGATTACCTGAAGTTTCGCGATGCGCTGGGCCAAAGTTCAGGCTTTCAGAGCCACCAGTACCGCATCCTCGAATACCGCCTGGGCAACAAGAATGCGGCGCTGGCGCGCGTGTTCGCCAACGAGCCTGAAGCGCACGCCGCCGTCACCGCTGCGCTCAATGCGCCGTCGCTTTACGATGAAACGCTGAAGCTCGCCGCCCGTCAGGGCGCAGCGCTGCCCGAGGACGTGATCGAGCGTGACTGGTCGAAAGCGTATGAGCCGAACGCCCAGGTCGAAGCGATGTGGCGAGAGGTTTACCTCGACACCGCGAAATGGTGGGAACTCTACGAATTCGCCGAAAAGCTCGTCGATCTGGAACAGAAATTCCAGCAATGGCGCTTCAACCATATGAAGACCGTCGAGCGCATCATCGGCTTCCGGCGCGGCACCGGCGGGTCCGGCGGCGTCAGCTATCTCGTCAAGGCGCTCGACCTGCGCCTGTTCCCTGAACTCTGGACCGTTCGCACACAGCTTTAATTCCGCCTCGGGAGTCTTTCATGCGCAGCTTTTACATCTTCATCAAATGCGAGCTGGGCCGCACCTATGACGTGGCGTCCGCCATTGTCGATACGGTCAGCGAGACCCGTCAGGTGCATTCGGTGTCTGGCGAATTTGATCTGCTCGCCCAGTTCGCTGTCGATGACGGCGCGGATATTGGCCGCTT
Organism: Oceanicaulis sp. UBA2681; assembly: GCF_002354675.1. Classification (NCBI taxonomy): domain Bacteria; kingdom Pseudomonadati; phylum Pseudomonadota; class Alphaproteobacteria; order Maricaulales; family Maricaulaceae; genus Oceanicaulis; species Oceanicaulis sp. UBA2681. The sequence goes on from NZ_DEMB01000008.1 coordinate 202,737, forward strand.
CGTGAACAAGTCGGTGCAGACCATTGACGGGGTGAAAGACACCCAGACCCTGATCTGTTTCAACGCCTTTACGCCTGATCGCGGTCAGGGCCTGGATTAAACAATGCATTTTGGCGTTTTCGACCTGTTCAAGATCGGCGTCGGCCCGTCGAGCTCTCACACTGTGGGGCCGATGAAGGCGGCGCGCCTCTTTCTAGAGCGCGTTGATGAAGAGCATGGCTTGTCGAGCGTCAAACGCGTGCAGGCGGAAGCCTATGGCTCGCTGGCGCTGACGGGCTCCGGCCACGCGACGGACAAGGCGATCCTGTGGGGGCTGGAAGGCGTGACGCCCGAAGGTGCGGATCCTGACGCTCTGCCCTCGCGTATCGACCGCATCAAGGCTGAAAAGACGCTGAAACTGCTCGATACGCATGAGATCGATTTCAACTGGGATGCTGATCTGATTTTTAACGGATCCAAGCGTCTGCCGTTTCACTCCAACGCCATGAAATTCATCGCCTTTGACGCATCTGGCGACGCTTTGCGCGAGGAAATCTGGTACTCGATCGGCGGCGGGTTCGTGATTGACGAGGCGGAAGCGGGGCGTAATTCCGCCGCGGAAGCGCTGAAGGGCGAGCCCTATCCGTTTAATTCCTGTGATGAACTGCTGGAAATCTGTGACCGCGAAGGCCTGACCATTCCTGAGTTGATGATGGCCAATGAAACCGCCTTCCGAGAGGAGAGCGAGGTTCGCGGCTGGATCACCAGCGTCACTCAAACCATGGAAGACTGCATCGAACGCGGCGTGCGCCAGCGCGGGGAATTGCCCGGCGGGCTGAACGTCAAACGCCGCGCGCCCCTAATGCGCGACAAGCTGATGGCGGAAGCGGCGCGGGCGGAGACCGACCCCCTCGCCTCGATGGAATGGGTCAATCTGTGGGCCATGGCGGTGAATGAAGAAAACGCCGCCGGCGGCAAGGTCGTCACCGCGCCGACCAATGGCGCGGCGGGCATCATCCCGGCTGTGCTGCGCTATTACGACCGTCACCATCGCCGCTCCAACGATCCTGACGCGATTGCGCGCTTCTTCCTGACCTCAGCCGCCATTGGCGCGCTCTATAAGCAAAACGCGTCCATTTCGGGCGCCGAAGCGGGCTGTCAGGGCGAAGTGGGCGTCGCTTGTTCCATGGCCGCAGGTGGACTGGCCGCCGCTTTGGGCGGCACGAACCGTCAGATCGAGAACGCCGCCGAGATCGCCATGGAGCATAATCTGGGCCTCACCTGCGATCCCGTGGGCGGGCTGGTGCAGATCCCTTGCATCGAGCGCAACGCCATCGGCGCGATCAAGGCGATCAACGCGGCGCGCCTGGCGCTGATGAGCGAGGATGCGGACTACAAGGTGAGCCTTGATCAGGTGATCGAGACCATGGCCCAGACCGCCGCCGACATGAACGACAAATACAAAGAGACCTCCACGGGCGGTCTCGCGGTAAACGTGCCGGTGTGCTAAGTCAGAGTGACGGATGATATAGAAAACCCCGGAGCATCTGCCCCGGGGTTTTTTACTTCAGCACCACTCATGCCGCTTAAGCCGCCAGCCCCTCAGCGACCGAGTACTTGGCTTCGGTCTTTTCCGCGATGTCTTCGAGCGTCACGCCGTCCGCCAGCTCCACGAGCTTCAAGCCGTCCTCGACCACGTCGAACACGCCCAGCGTGGTGATGACGCGATCCACGCAGCCCTGACCAGTCAGCGGTAGGGAGCATTCCTTCAAGAGCTTGCTTTCGCCCGCCTTGTTGGTGTGGTCCATGATCACCACGACGCGCTGCACGCCGGCGACCAGATCCATCGCGCCGCCCATGCCCTTGACCATTTTGCCCGGGATCATCCAGTTGGCGATATCGCCGTTCTCGGCCACTTCCATCGCACCCAGAATGGACAGATTGATGTGTCCGCCGCGGATCATGCCGAAGCTGTCCGCCGAGCTGAAATAGCTCGTCTGCGGCAGCTCGGTGATGGTCTGCTTGCCGGCGTTGATGAGGTCAGGATCCACCTCGTCCTCAGTCGGGAACGGGCCCATGCCCAGCATGCCGTTCTCTGACTGCAAGGTCACGTCCATGCCGTCTGGGATGAAATTCGCCACCAGAGTCGGAATGCCGATGCCCAGATTGACGTAGAAACCGTCCTGCAGCTCTTTGGCGGCGCGTTCAGCCAGTTGTTCTCTCGTCCAAGCCATGTGTGAGATCCTCCTGCTTACGCGCGCACGGTGCGCTGCTCGATGCGCTTTTCGAACGTGCCCTGAACAAGGCGCTGAACGAAAATGCCCGGCGTGTGAATGTGGTCGGCGTCAAGCTCGCCGTTCTCGACGATTTCCTCGACCTCGGCGATGGTCACCTTGCCGGCGGTCGCCATCATCGGGTTGAAGTTGCGCGCGGTCTTGCGGAAGACGAGATTGCCCGCCTTGTCCGCTTTCCAGGCCTTCACGATGGAGATGTCAGCCACAAGGCCGGTTTCCATGATGTAGGTCTCGCCGTCAAAATCCTTGTGCTCCTTGCCTTCCGCGACCAGCGTGCCGACGCCGGTCTTGGTGTAAAAGCCCGGAATGCCGGCGCCGCCTGCACGGATGCGCTCGGCCAGCGTGCCCTGGGGATTGAATTCCAGCTCCAGCTCGCCGTTCAGATACTGTTTCTCGAAGGTCTTGTTCTCACCCACATAGGAGGAGACCATCTTCTTGATCTGGCGGGTGTGCAGCAGCAGACCCAGGCCGAAATCATCAACGCCCGCATTATTGGAGATCACCGTCAGGTCCTGGGCGTTGCTGTCGCGCAGCGCCAGAATGAGGTTTTCCGGAATGCCGCACAGCCCGAAGCCGCCCGCCATCACGGTCATGCCGTCAAAAGTCAGCCCGTCGAGGGCCGTTTTTGCATCTGGGTAGACTTTGTCCGCCACCGTGCGGTCTCCTTCCCTGAGTTTTTCAACGATCGTTTAATTTGGGTTCGCGTTATAGCCCATATCGCTCTTGAGGCTAGTGCTTTTCCTCCGGCGCCGGTTTTTGATCAGGGTGGGCTTCACCTCTGTGACGATCAATCTCGACGGCGAGCGCCCCGCCGAAAAACACGGCGTAGGCTGACCAGTAGACCCATAACAGAAACACGATCAGCGTGCCTAGCGGGCCGTAGGTGCTGGGATTGACGATGGTCGCCACGTACAGCGTGAAGCCTTTGGACGCGATCAACCACAAAGTCGCGCCGGCGCCGGCGCCGATCAGCGAAGCGGGCCAGCTGGTCTCTCCGGCGCGCTGCATCACGAAGCGATAGAGCAGCGTCAGAGCCGCCAGCATGGCGAGATAGGAGATCGACCATTCATTGATCAGGCTGGCCCCGAAATCCGCGGCTTCGCTGCCCAGCAGGCGCAAGGCGGGACGGATCATGTTGGGGATGGTCAGGATCGCCAGATTGGCCAGGACCAGCAAGGCCCCGCCGGCGATCACAGCCCCCATGGCCAACAGGTTGAAATGCAGGATATTGCGCAGATCGCCCCGCCGCGCGATTTGATTGAGGCCTGCGATCATGGCCTTGGCCCCGCGCGCTGCGGCGAACCAGGCGATGAACAAAGCCACGGCGCCTTGCAAGGTCAGCGACGCGTTCGACGTTCCGGCGAGTTCAGACAGCTGAGTGGTCAGGAAGGTGTTGGCCGAGGGCGGCAAAACGTCAGTCACTTCAAGTCGCGCGACCTGATTGACGGCGTCATCAGCTGAAAACCACAAGCCATATATGGACGCCGCCACCAGGACGGCAGGCACAAGCGCCAGAAGACCGAAAAACCCCGCGCCGCCCGCAAACAGCATCACTTCGCGGGCCATCATGCGGTCTATGGCCCGAATAGTGATCTTGATCGCCGGGATGTCCCAAGCGCGGCGGATCAGGGATTTGATTTTGACCAGCGGCATAGCGCCCAGCGTTCAAACCTGTTCGAGCATAAAGACACCGAAGGCCGTACGCCCGCGATTTGCGTCTGTTTAGCGCCTATTGCAGCGCTGTGTCAGCCTAAACCCCCGGCGTTTTTCAGCGTGCCGATCTCGGCGTCGGAAAAACCCCAGTCGCGCAGGACGTCTTCGGTATGCTCGCCGGGCTTGGGCGCAGCGCCTTGAATGGCGCCGGGCGTACGAGAGAAGCGTGGAGCGGGCGCCGCCTGACGCACGCCCTCGACCTCAACAAACACGCCTCTGGCTTTCATATGGGGATGCTCTGTCGCGTGCCCGGAATCGAGAACCGGAGCGAAACAGCAATCCGTGCCGTCCAGAAGCGCCGTCCAGTGTGATTGCGGCTCGGCTTTGAACGTCTCTTCAAACACTTGCCGCATGGCTGGCCAAGTTTTGGCGTCATATTGCGCCTGCATGGCGGGATGGTCTGACAGGTCCAGCTTGTCGATCAACAGCTGGAAGAATTCCGCCTCCAGCGCGCCGATCGAGACAAAAGCGCCGTCCGCACAGGGATACACATCATAAAACGGTGCGCCGCCATCGAGCAGGTTTTCGCCACGCGGCTGGTTCCATAATCCCATGGCGTCCAGCTGATGCACCGCGCCCATCAAATGCGCAGCGCCATCCACGATCGCCGCATCGACGACCTGCCCCTCACCGGTTGCTCGCGCATGATGCAAGGCCGACAGAACCCCGACGGCGAGATACATCGAACCGCCGCCGAAATCGCCAACCACATTGACGGGAGGAACCGGTTTGTCTTTGGGGCCAATGGCGTCGAGCGCGCCGGTCAGAGCGATATAATTGAGGTCATGACCCGCGGCATGGGCGAGCGGGCCGTGCTGCCCCCACCCCGTCATGCGTCCATAGACCAGCGCCGGATTGGCTTTCAACGCCACTTCCGGTCCCAGCCCCAGGCGCTCCATCACACCCGGGCGATAGCCTTCGAGGATGATGTCGGCGTTTTTGATCAGCTTCAGACAGGCTTTGACCGCGTCGGGACTTTTGAGATTAAACGCCGCCGATCGCCGACCGCGCGCCAGGATTTCAGCCGGACCGCCGCCGCCAGCATGCGGGCGGTCAATCCGGATGACCTCTGCGCCCAGGTCGCTGAGGAGCATGGCGCAAAAGGGCGCAGGCCCTAATCCGACAAATTCCAGGACTTTAACGCCACGCAAAGGGCCTTGTGCTTTTGTATCGGTCGGCATGTTGCTGAATCGCTTTGTGACAATTTCAGGAATCAAAGTTTTGACACTGAACTCAGAACGACACAATCTTGCTGCCTCGGGTCGAGGGGGGCAGACGGGGCGGATGTTTTCCATAGCAGTCATTGGCGATGACGCCGCTGCGCGAGAAACCGCAGAGCTATTGGCTCAAATGGGGTTTCTGGTCGCAACTCATATTGAGCCTGGGTGCGAAGCCGTCGTGAGTTTTGGCGCTGTTGACGCCGACCTGCCTTCGGAAACCCTGCATCTGGCGATTGGCGAGCATGACTGCGCCCAACCGGATGCACGACTTCCCAAGAACGCTCATCCCATCCAGATCGCTTCGCGTTTGCGCGCCCTGTCCCGCCTTAAAGTGCTGGAACATACGGCGCAGCTGAGACTGCAAAGCGCCCTAGAGGCGGGGTATCAGCCCGCACCGGTGCCTGTGAATGCTGATGACTCGACGGTTTTGTTCGTCGGCGCGCCCGGCCCGTCTTTCATGCGGCTGCAGTTTGCGATGTCCAAAGCGGGCATTCAGACCATCGCCGCTTTTTCGACCTTCAACGCCTTTGATTACCTGCATGAACGTACGTTTGACGCGGTGATCCTGAACACCCGCCCAGAACCCGGGCTGGCGCATACCGTCTGCTCGGCCATGCGGCGCAATACGCGGCTCTATCATACGCCTGCTATCTTGCTGACCGCCGAGACCGACTATGCGGGCGCGGATGAAGCGTTCGCCCGTGGCGCATCCGACATTCTTTCCGACGCCGCCAGCAATGATGAAATGCGCGACCGTGTGATGGCGCTGGCGTCTGAACGCCGCCGCCGCCGCTTGGCCAAAGCGCGGCTGGAAGCGTGCCGCCTGCCCAGCCTGCTCGATGAAACCTCCGACCTCTACAATGAACGTTTCGGCCGTATTCATCTGCAAAGCCTGATGGATCAGTCTGCAGCGCGGCTAGAGCCGCTCAGCCTGATCATGTTGACCGTCAGCGCGCCACAGGAAGCGGGCATGAACGGCTTCGCAAAGGCGTCCGACCAGTTCGCCGGCATGTTGCGCCATTGCGTGCGCGCCGAGGACTTTGTCGTGCGCCTGGGTCAGGACCGCTTCATTATCGCCCTCCCCAAAACGCCCAAGGTCGAAGCGACGATGGTGTCCAATCGCGTCTCCGCCATCGCAGAATGCACGGCCTATGAAGGCGCAGATCCGCTCAAGCCCTTCCGGCTCGAGTTGAGCCCCTCTATCGAGGAAGCCGCCGGTGAAACCAGCGCTGAAGCTCTGATTGACCAGATGGTGCGCCGCTCGAACGTGTTGCCGTTCAGTTCCGCCAGAACCGGCTAGGCCGCTTCCTTGGCCCGACGCGCTGCGTCGGCCACCGGCGCCAGAAGCCGGAGCGCGCCTTTGAGGCGATCCATGGGATCGGGGAAATCTCCCTTGAGCACCAGCGTGTTGTCTGGCCGAAGCTTGTAATCGGCCGGGCGCTTGGTCATGAGTTCGATAAGCGCCGCCGGATCGCCGAATCCGTGCTCGCGGAAGGTTGCGACCGCACCCTTGGGACCAGCATCGAGCTTTGCCACATTCGCACGCTTGCACAGAGCCTTAAGCGCCACAACTTGAAGCAGGCTCTCAACTTCATCAGGCAGCTTGCCGAAGCGGTCGATCAGCTCGGCCGCGAAGCCTTCGCGCTCTTGTTTGGTGTCCAGAGACGACAGGCGGCGATAAAGCGCCATGCGCACGTCCAAGTCGGGCACATACTCTTCCGGGATCAGCACCGCCGCGCCCACATTAATGGCGGGCGACCAGTCGCGCTCTTCCAGGCTGGAATCGCCCTGCAGGCTCGCCACGGCTTCTTCGAGCATGGACTGGTAAAGCTCCACGCCCACATCCTTGATGTGACCTGATTGCTCTTCGCCCAGAAGATTGCCGCCGCCGCGCAAATCGAGATCATGGCTCGCCAGGGTGAATCCGGCGCCGAGGCTGTCGAGTGATTGCAAAACCTTCAGGCGCTTGTCCGCTGTGGCGGTCAGCTTCTGATTGGCTGGCGTCGTCAGATAGGCGTAGGCGCGGGCCTTGGCGCGTCCGACCCGGCCACGCAGCTGATAGAGCGGCGCCAGGCCGAACATGTCGGCGCGGTGGATGATCATGGTGTTGGCGGTCGGGATGTCGATGCCGGACTCCACAATGGTGGTGGAGACCAGAACGTCGTACCGGCCTTCATAGAACGCCGTCATGATGTCTTCGAGCTGACTGCCGGACATCTGGCCGTGCGCGACCACGAAACTGACCTCGGGCACCTGTTCACGCAGGAACCGCGAGATCTCATCCAGATCTGTGATCCGCGGCGCCACATAATAGCTTTGGCCGCCGCGATAGCGTTCGCGCAGCAGGGCTTCACGCACGGTGACGCTGTCAAAGGGCGTCACATAGGTGCGCACCGCCAGACGGTCCACCGGCGGCGTGGCGATGATCGACAGGTCGCGAATGCCCGCCATGGACAGTTGCAAGGTCCGCGGGATCGGCGTTGCGGTCAGCGTCAGAACGTGGACGTCTGATTTGAGCTCCTTGAGCCGTTCCTTGTGCTTGACGCCAAAGCGCTGCTCTTCGTCGATCACCAGCAGACCCAGATCGGCGAACTTCACGGTCTTCGCCAGGAGTGCGTGGGTGCCGATGACGATCTCGCACGTGCCCTCCGCCAGCTCCTTGCGCGTGGCGGTCGCTTGTTTCGCGGGCACGAGGCGAGAGAGTTGCCGCACTTTCACCGGCCACCCCTTGAAGCGCTCTTCAAAGGTTTTGAAGTGCTGGCGCGCGAGCAAGGTGGTCGGCGCGACGATGGCGACCTGCCGTCCGCTCATGGCGGCGACAAACGCCGCGCGCAGGGCTACTTCCGTCTTGCCAAAGCCCACATCGCCGCAGATCAGGCGGTCCATGGGCCGACCCCGGGCGAAATCCGAGAAGACATCATCAATGGCGTGCAGCTGATCGTCGGTCTCCACATAGGGGAAGCGCGCCGCGAACTCGTCATAGAGCCCGCTGGGCGGGGTCAGCACTTCGGCGTCGCGCGCATTGCGGGTGGCGGCGATCTTGATCAGCTGATCGGCCATGTC
>NZ_DEMB01000008.1:211243-226851 GCF_002354675.1 Oceanicaulis sp. UBA2681
GCGTATTCCAGCTCCAGGCAATCATGCGGCGCATCACCCACCGACAGGGTTTTCAGGCCCAGATAGCGCCCGAGGCCATGATCCGCGTGAACCACCAGATCGCCGGGCGTCAGCGCGCCGGCTTCTGCGATGACGTCGGCGGTTTTCTTTTTGCGGCGCGGACGGGCCAGGCGGTCGCCCAGAACATCCTGCTCGGCGATCACCACAAAGTCAGGCGTCTCAAACCCGTGTTCCAGCGGCAGGACGATGCGCGAAATCGTCTGACCACTCATCTTGTTAGCGGCCCGCCAGTCGGTCGCCTCCATGATCGGTTTCAGGCCATGATCGCCCAGCACGCTGGCGAGACGGTCAGAGCCGCCTTCCGACCAGCTGGCGAACAGCACGCGCTTGCCGGATGAACGCAGGGCGACGGCATGCTTAGCGGCGGCGTCAAAAACGTTCTGATCGGCCTGGCGTTCAGCGGCGAAGCTGCGCCCCTGCTTGCCGCCCATGTCGATAACGTTCTCGCCCGCTTCCTGAAACGCGGTAAAGCGGCGCGCAGCATGCCGGTCTATTTCACGCGCCCATTCGTCTTCATCAAGATAGAGCGATGTGGGTTCCAGCGCGCGATAGGCGGGCGCGCCCATGGCCCCGGCGCCGGATTTGGACGCGGCCTGACGGGCGTCGTAATAGTCGCGGATTTGCTCGAGCCGCTCATCGAGCGCGTCTTTCACCAGCGGGTCGAGCCCGATCAGAGCGCCCTCGCCCACATACTCAAAGACCGTATCCAGATGATCATGAAACAGCGGCAGCCAGTGCTCGGCCCCGTTCGGGCGTGCGCCTGCGCTGACAGAATCATAAATCGGATCGCCAGAGCCGACCGCGCCGAAATTCTTCAGAAAGCCTGAGCGAAACCGCGAAATCGCGTCTGCGTTCAGCACGATCTCGCTGACGGGCGCAAAGCTGACCGATTTGAGCTGACTGGTGGTGCGTTGGGTTTCGGGGTCGAAGCCGCGCACGCTTTCCAATACATCGCCGAAGAAATCCAGCCGCACCGGCTCTTCCGCGTCGGCCGGGAACACGTCGATCACCCCGCCGCGCACGGCGTAATCGCCGCGTTCAGTGACGGTGGCGGTGCGCACATAGCCGTTTTCCGCCAGATGCTGTTTGAGCACTTCGGAATCCAGAACCCCGCCGGGTTTGGCGCTCAAGCCGCCGCCGGACATCGCCGCTTTCGGCGCGCAGCGCTGAAGGGCGCCAGACACCGTGGAGATCACCAGAAGCGGCTTTTTCTCTTTCGGGTCGCGTTGCGCCAGCGCATGAAGCGCCCCGGCGCGCCGGGCCGCCGTGCGCGGACTGGGGCTGATCCGGTCATAGGGCTGACAATCCCAGCCCAGAAGCCGCAATTGATCGAGGTCTGGCGCGAAGAACCGCGCCGCCGTCGCGAACGCGCTGGCCCGCGCCTCGTCGGTGGCGATGTAGAGCCCCACCCCGCCGCGCGCCCGCAAGGCGTCGCAAAAGATCAGGGCGTCAAAGCCCTCAGGCGCGCCGCAAACGGTCAGCGATTGGGTCGACTCAGCAAGCGCTTTGAAATCGTTCACGGCGGGGCGTCCTCAATACAATTTCGCCCCCGCGCCAGTTTGACGGGGGGTGATTGGTTCTCTTTACACCACTCTTCCCCGGCGAAGGTCGGGGGGCAGAGCAGTCAAACGTCGCGCTCGATCCTCTCTGGATCCCGGTCTTCACCGGGAAAGAGGGCAAATGCTGACAGTTTAGCTCGACGGGCCGTCGCCCTCGGCGGCGAGCGCCTCGTAATCAAAGCTTTTCAGCGCATTCAGCACCGGGCCGTCATAATTGGCTGGAGTCTCGATCGTGCCGCAGATCCAGGCGTAGACCTCGGTGTCGGGCGCATCGAGCAGACGCTCAAACTCATCCACCTCGTCTGGCGACAGGTCATAGAGCTTGGTGTCCGCGAAGCGTCCCATGATCAGGTCGGCTTCCTTGAACCCTCGCCGCCAGGCGCGAAACGTCAAACGCTTCAGCCGCGCTTCAGGGTCCAGGGGCGTATTCGGATCGGAGAAAGGATTATCACTCATGTGAGCGCATATAGCGCGCGGAGGGGCGCGGGTGAAGGGCTGCGCCTTCACCCGGTTCAAGCCTGTTCAGATCAGGGGCGTTTTCGACCGGTTATCATGGAGGCTGGCAGGTTCTCACGATGCACGAGGCTTGAGACCAGCACGCCGATCACATGGATCCCGGCGAGCGCGAGCGTGATGTAAACAAAGATCGAATGGAGCGACTCGTATAGCTCTTCTGCGCCTTCGTCGCCCGCTTCTCCGGCTTCATAGCGGTCGTCATGCTCTTCATGTTCATCGTCATAATCTTCATAAGCTCGTGTCTGATGGTCTTGCGACGCCTCGCCGAGTTCCGGCACAGGAGGGCCTGAGCTCGCCATGATCCCAGCAAGCGGGCCTGTCCCGTCTTCGATCGCTTGCAAGGCGAGACCGGACACCATCACGCCTGACAGAGCGATCAGCAAAGCCACCGTCATGGCGCCGCCTGCCGCGTTATGGCCAATGGAGCGTTTGGCTTCGCCCTTGAGCAGGCCCGAGACATAGCGCCAGACCGACCCTGGGCCTTTGACAAAACTGGAGAACCGGGCGTGTCGAGTACCGACAAAACCCCAGATGACTCTCACAATAACGGTGATCCCGACGATGTATCCGGCCCAGATGTGGACGTTGGGCACTTCATCGCCGGTGAAGTACGCGGTCAGGACTCCGATGACGATGACCCAGTGACCGATCCGCACGACGGGGTCCCAGACCTTTACAGTGGTCGGTTCGTGCGAACCTGATCCGTCTGCTTGTTGGTTGTTGCTCATATCGCTCTCCAGTTGACGCTGACGGTCGAGGATTGCGCTTGCGGTTTTCCCTGCTCGTTTCCTCGGTCGACGGCTGTGGATCAGTGCTGGCGCGAACAGAGAGCAAGGGCCATACGTCTTTTGACAGTTCCCCCGGTCCCGCGTGTGAATGGAGGCGTCCTATGTCGGAAAACAGATCCCAGAGGCTTATCCACATTGTCACATCAGGCGTCTTCGGTTTGATCGCATTGCTGATAGCCGCTGACCTTATGATTGACGGGCGTGAAGGCGTGAGCCTGACGCATCTGATGCTTGAAGGGTTTGTCCTGGTGGCGGCGCTGGTCGGAGCGGGTCTGACCTTGCGCCGTTATTTGCAAGTGAATCGGGATCTGGTCATCGCGCGTCGCGACACAATCCATTGGCGCGATCAACACCGTACGCTCGTGCAAGGCCTGAGCGCGGCAATCTCAGATCAGTTTTCGGCCTGGAATCTGACCCCGTCAGAGACCGAAATCGGCATGCTCTTGCTCAAAGGGTTGTCACACGCCCAGATCGCAGACCTTCGCGGCACGTCAGAACGGACGGTTCGGGAGCAATCGCGATCCCTGTACCGGAAGGCGGGGCTGGAGGGGCGGGCGGACCTGGCCGCGTTCTTTCTTGAAGACCTGTTGCCGCCCCAACGCTGAATGCGGGTGCGGTTGGGTGAAGGGCGAGACTTTCGCGAATCCAGTTCACGGGCGATGTTAGCGACATGCGCCCACAATCGCTCTTCCCGCTGTTTGCTGATCTGACCACGCTGAAAGGCGTGGGGCCTCGGCTTGCGGCCTTGATGGAGAAGGTGGCGGGGCCGCGGGTGAAGGATCTGATTTTCACCGCGCCCACGGGACTGGTGGACCGGACGCACCGGATGTCGATCTCTGATGCCGGTGACGCCGGAAACCAGGTGCTGGTCAGCATCGAGGCGGAGGTGGAGGCCCATATCCCCCGCCCCACCATGAAGCAGCCCTACAAGGTGCGTATGCGCGACGAGACGGGCTGGCTGCATCTGGTGTTTTTCAACGCCAAGTCCGATTATCTGCGCCGCATGCTGCCCGAAGGCTCAACCCGGCTGGTGTCGGGCAAGGCGGAGCGTTTCGCCAGCGAAATCCAGATGGTGCATCCCGATCTGATCGCCGATCCCAAAGAGGTCGAGGACAAGGATCTGCTGCAGCCGGTCTATCCGCTGACGGCGGGGCTCTCGATCAATGTGATGCGCAAGGCGATGGCTGAGGCGCTGAGCACCCTGCCCGATCTGCCTGAATGGATCGATCTGCCACTGAAAGCGCGCGAGGACTGGCCGGGCTGGCGCGAGGCCTTGCTGGAGCTGCACGCCCCGCAATCAAATCTTGATCTGGAGCCCGGCGCGAGGGTTCGCAAACGCCTCGCTTTTGACGAGCTGTTCGCCCACCAGCTGGCTTTGAAACTGGCGCGGCGCGATCGCAAGGCACGCAAAGGCCGCCCGCTGTCTGGCGATGGCGCGCTCGTGGCGCAGCTATTAGATCATGCGCCCTTCACCCCGACCGGCGCGCAGATGCGGGCGTTTGAAGCCTGCAAGACTGATATGGACAGCGCGCAGCGCATGATGCGGCTGGTTCATGGCGATGTGGGCTCGGGCAAAACCTTCGTCGCCGCGCTCTGCGCCGCCCATGCCGCCGAAGCCGGGGTGCAGACTGCCCTGATGGCGCCGACTGAAATCGTCGCCCGTCAGCACGCCAAGGTGATGAGCGACTTGCTCGCGCCCGCCGGAATAACAGTCGTCGCGCTGACCGGACGCGACAAGGGCAAGGCGCGCAAGGAATTGGAGGCGCAGATCGCTTCGGGCGAGGCGCAGGTCGTCTGCGGCACCCACGCCTTGTTCCAGGACAGCGTGGAGTTCGCTGATCTGGGCCTGGTGGTGATTGACGAGCAACACCGGTTCGGGGTGTCGGACCGCCGCAAGCTGACCATGAAGGGCCGTGCGCCGGACGTGCTCGCCATGTCCGCCACCCCTATTCCGCGCACGCTGACGCTCGCCGCGTTCGGTGATCTCGATGTCAGCCGTCTGGATGAAAAACCCGCAGGCCGCATTCCGCCCGACACCCGCGTCGTGTCCGGCGAACGGCTTTATGAGATCATCGAAGGGCTCAAGCGCGCTCTGGCCAAGGGCGAGCGCGCCTATTGGGTCTGCCCGCTGGTGGAAGACAGCGACACGTCCGATCTCGCCGCCGCCGAAGCGCGCCATCACATGCTGTCCGAGATGCTGCCGAACGCGCGCATCGGTCTGGTGCATGGCCGCATGCCGGCGCGCGACAAGCAAAAGGCCGCCGAGGATTTTCGCGCTGGCGAGATTGATGTGCTGGTCGCCACCACTGTGATCGAGGTCGGTGTGGATGCGCCGGACGCCACCATCATGGTGATCGAGCACGCCGAGCGGTTTGGCCTGGCGCAGCTCCATCAGTTGCGCGGGCGCGTGGGTCGGGGCGACAAGCCCTCCACCTGCCTCTTGCTCTATCATGGCCATTTGGGCGAGACCGCCCGGGCGCGGCTCGAGATCATGCGCAATTCCGATGACGGCTTCGTCATCGCCGAGGAAGACTGGCGCTTGCGCGGCTCGGGTGATCCGCTGGGGCTTAAACAGTCGGGCCTGCCGGATTACCGAATCGCCGATCTCGCCGCTCATGCCGACCTTCTGGAACTCGCCAGCGACGCGGCGCAGTATGAAACCGCCCGTGAAGACGTGTTCGCCGGAGAGCGTGGAGAGGCCCTGCGCACCTTGCTGTACTTGTTTGAACGCGATGAAGGCGTGCGATTGATGCGGTCGGGATAGACCGGGCCGCAGATTTCTCTGGCTATCGGCTTCGGTCTGTAGTATCTAATCGCCATCGATACATGGCCAGGTTTTCGGTCACCGCGCTTCGGCGCTGATTCCACTCCCTCCAAATGTCGATGTCCGCCATGCTCTTATTCGGAGGGCGTGGTGATTATCTCTTGTCTAAAAAAGGACATTCATCAATGGCTACCGGCATTGTGAAGTGGTTCAACGCCACCAAAGGCTACGGTTTCATTCAACCTGACGACGGTTCCAAGGACGTGTTCGTGCACGCCTCCGCCGTTGAGCGTGCGGGCATGCCCGAGCTCACCGAAGGTCAGCGCATTTCTTATGAAGAAGAGCGCGACCACAAAAGCGGCAAAACTTCCGCAGGTTCGCTTGCGAAAGCCGACTAATCTGATCTGAAAAGATTGGATGAAGAGCCCCCCGGATGATCCATCCGGGGGGCTTTTTTATGTCGCTATCTCGAAAACTCAGGGCTTCGGAGAATCGGGCTCTTCAGACTCGGGCGCATCGCCGCCCTGGGTATCATCGGGCATCAGGCCAGCGCCGGCCTTGCCCGGCTCGGCTTGCGGGATCGCGCCGTCCGGCAAGCGATCCGGCGTCACCATGCCGAAGGAAATGATCAGCTTGGCGGCTTCCTCTACCGTCAGGTCGAGCGCGATCGCCTTGGAGCGCGGCACGAACAGCAAGAAGCCCGATGTCGGGTTTGGCGTGGTCGGAATAAAGACGCCGATGACGTCATCGCCCTTGCCCACGACCGAGCGGATGACGCCGCGGCCGGTCGAGGCCACGAAAGCGACCGCATAGCTGCCCGCCATGGGGTATTCCACCAGCACCACTTCCTTGAAGGAGTTCTGTTGGCCCTGGAAGACCGTCTCGACGATCTGTTTGAGTGCAGCGTAGATATTGCGAATTAGCGGCACGGAATTGAGTACGCGCTCGCCCAGATCAAGCAGGCTACGGCCGAAAATGTTCGCCGCCAGCGCGCCCAGTAGCGTCAGGCCCAGCACCGCGATCAGAAGCCCCATGCCGGGTATGGCGAAGGGCAGATAGCTTTCAGGGTTGTAGCGGGTCGGAACCAGCGGCTTGATCACCTGGTCCACAAAGGTCACGAAGCTGTAGATCAGCCAGAAAGTGATGCCGATCGGGGCGGCGACAACGACGCCGGTCAAAAAGCGATTGCGTAGCCAGCGAAGCACGTCGCTCAACTCCTGTTACAGCGTCCAGAGCGGACGCCTCTCTGCAATGCCCGCGAATATGGGAGGAATCAAGGCTCCCTCTTGCTGACGTCCCAGTTGCAAGCGTATGAGTGTGAGCATGAACGGCCCCTTCAACATCCCCCTCACCGCCTGGTTGCGCTGGCTCCTGTTTGGCGCTTTGGGCGGCTTTGTTCTGCTGTCCGCGTTGAGCGCCTTCGTTTTACGCGACCAGATCTTCCAGACGTTTCTGGATCCCGGCGTGCCGTTTCAGACCTATCAACGCCCCCCGGCCCCTGATTACACACAGGATGAAGCCTGGGCGGCGCGACCGGACGTGCGCTTGCCTGACGAGGCGGGGCATCCGGCGGTCTTTTTCATTCATCCCACCACCTATGACGGCGGCAGCCACTGGAATGCGCCCTATGATCGGCCGCAGGAAGCGGTGGAGTTGTCCCAGATCGTCCTGCCGAACTACGCCGCGCCCTTCCTGGTTCAGGATGTGGAGCTTTATGCGCCGCGCTATCGTCAGGCGTCGCTCTATACCTTCATGAATAATCGCGAGGATTCGGTCCTGGCGCGGGAGCTGGCGCAAATGGATATCCAGCGCGCTTTCACCCAGTTTCTGCGCGAGACGGATCCCGAGCAGCCTTTCTTCATCGTCGGTGTGGGCCAAGGCGGCGCCATCGCGCTGGACGTTCTGGCGCGGCGAGTTGCGCCTGACCCTGCAGTGCGCCGGCGTCTGACCGCCGCCTACATCATCGAGGCGCCGACGCCTCTGGATCTTCTGGCTGGGCCGCTCTCGACCATTCCGGTGTGCACCGATCCGTCCGAGGTGCGTTGTCTGGTGGGCTGGGTCGCCGTTCGCCCGCAGGAGACAGCCCGCATCGAGGCTTTGACGCAGCGCTCGCGAGCGCTTGATTCCCGAGGGCGGCTGACCCCTGTCGAGGACCGGGCTCTGTTGTGCGTCAATCCTGTGTTGTGGACCGCGAATGAGGACTATGCCCCTGCACGATTGCATCGGGGCGCGGCTGCGGCGGAGGGCTTGATGCTGACGGATGCGCCCTCGCCCATGACCAATCAGACGGGGGCGCAATGCCAGGGCGGCTTGTTGATGATTGATCAGCCGCGCGCCAGCGCCTTGCGCCGGCCCGGGCGCCTTGCGGAGGATAGACGGGTGCGTCCCTCCAACCTGTTCTACATGGACATCCGCGCCAATGCTCAAGCCCGGTTGGAAGTGATGCGCGCGATCATGGCCGATGAAGCGCGTTACGCCCCGCCGCTTGATGCGCCGCTTGAGGTTGAGGTCGCCCCTATCACGCCCATTGATGGCTAGTTACGGATCGCCCTGCCGCAAGCGATTGACGATATTGGTGGTGGAAAGCCCGTCCATCAGCGGCGCAAGGACGATTTCCCCGCCAGACTGCAGGATGAAATCTGCGCCGGGCAGTTCGTCCGCCACATAATCGGCCCCCTTGACCATGACATGGGGGCGGATTTCCGAGATCAGCTCTGCAGGCGTGTCTTCATCAAATATCACCACCCGGTCCACCATTTCGAGCGAGGCGAGCATGGTTGCGCGGGTGACCTGATCATTGATCGGGCGGTTCTCACCTTTCAGGCGTTTGACCGAGGCGTCAGCGTTCAATCCGACGATCAGACGATCACAGACCGAAGCCGCATGGCGCAGCACGGACAAATGCCCCGGATGCAGCAGATCAAAGCAGCCATTGGTGAAGCCCACTTTCAAACCGCTCGCACGCCAGTCCGCCGACAGCGCCGCCATGGCCGGGCGGGACATGATGCGCCAGTCCGGCGCTTCCTCACCCGCTTGTGCAGCATCGAGAACTTCTTCTGGCGAAACGGTGGCTGTTCCCGGCTTGCCGACCGCAACGCCTGCAGCAAGATCGGCGAATTCCATCGCGTCCTTCAAAGACGCGCCGGCCGCCATGGCGAGAGACAGTCCGGCAAGCGCCGTGTCGCCAGCGCCTGAAACGTCATAGACTTCGCGAGGGCGAGATCGGTGATGATGAATGGCGCCGGTTTCATCCAGCAAGGTCATGCCAGCGCCGCCACGTGTGACCATGACGGCCTCAGTGCGCGACAATTGCGCCTTGAGGGCTATCAGCGCTGTGGCTGCGTCGTCATCACTGGAGACGGTCAGTCCGGTTTCGGCTTCAAGTTCGCCGGCATTGGGCTTGATAATGCTGGCGCCGTCATACCGGCTGTAATCATGACCGCGCGGATCGACGCTGACAGGCTTGCCCGCTTCGCGCGCAAGAGCGATGGCGGCTTGTACGAGTTCACGCGTGACTACGCCGCGGCCGTAATCGGAAACAATCAGAATATCAGACTCTTCAATCGCATATTTAATGTGATTTAAGAGCTCTGAAACCGTGTCGCTCCGGATCGTCTCTGTCGGGTCGCGATCAACGCAGAACATCTGCTGATTATTGGAGACATAGCGGATTTTAGACGGCGTTGGGCGCTCAGGCGTCCGGACGACTCCCTCCGCATCGCCACAGGCGGCCTTGACCAGGTCAATCGCAGCGTCGCCGTCAGCGTCAGTCCCGGCGACGGAAATCAGGCGCACTTCAGCGCCGAGGCTTGAGAGATTACGCGCAAGATTGCCTGCGCCGCCCAGCATCGCCGTGCGTCGCTTCTCTGACAGGATCGGCACCGGCGCTTCTCGCGAAATGCGATGGGTGTCGCCATAGACAAAGCTGTCATACAGCAGATCGCCCAGCACCATGGCGCGGCGGTTTTGTATGGCGGCAAGAAGGTGCGCAGCCCGTTCACGCAACATGGCGCTCTCCAGAGCGATTAGAGTTGAATGACGGGATTGGACTTGGCCAGCGCGTCAAAAGCCATCAGATCGCGCACAACCTCTTCAAATCGGTCAAGCGGGATCATGTTCGGGCCGTCAGAGGGCGCATTATCCGGATCCGGATGGGTCTCCATGAAGACGCCCGCTATGCCCAGCGAGACCGCTGCCCGCGCCAGATGGGGCGCAAACTGACGTTGACCGCCGGAGGATCCGCCCTGCCCGCCCGGTTGCTGCACGGCGTGGGTGGCGTCCATGACGACCGGCGCGCCGGTCTGTTTCATGATGGGGAAGCTACGCATATCCACCACCAGCGTATTATAACCAAAGCTGGCGCCGCGTTCGGTGGCGATCACATTGGGGTTCCCGGCGCCGGTCAGCTTGCCGATCACATTGGGCATGTCCCAGGGCGCCAGGAACTGGCCTTTTTTGACGTTGATCACCTTGCCGGTTTCCGCGGCGGCGATCAGCAGATCGGTCTGGCGGCAGAGAAAGGCTGGGATCTGAAGGATGTCGGCGGCTTCGGCGACGATGGCGCATTGCTCTGCGGTATGAATATCCGTCAGCAGCGGCAGGCCGCTGGTTTCCCGAATCTCGTTGAAGACCTCCATGGAAGCCGAAAGGCCCAGGCCCCGTTTGCCGGACAGGCTGGTGCGGTTCGCTTTGTCAAACGAGGTCTTGTAGACGAGGCCCGCGCCTGTGCGGTCCGCGATCTCCTTGAGCGCCATCGAAACTTCAAGGCCATGCTCACGGCTTTCTAGCTGGCAGGGACCCGCGATGATGGTGAGCGGCTTCTCATTGCCCATTTCCAGCACGCCGCCCTTGGGCAGCGGAATTTCTACGACGGCGTTCGGATTCATGAGAAACGCTTCTCCACTTGGCGTTGGGACAGACGGGTATGTGTGTCAGCCCCTGATCCAGAGGATATAAATCACCGTATAGCCTGACACCATACCTCGTCCCAGAACGCGTGCATTGCAAACCCATGACTGATTTGAAAAAGCCTGTAATTGTCTGGTTTCGACAAGACCTTAGGCTGGCTGACAACCCCGCCTTGCAAGCCGCCGCGGCCACGGGTGCGCCTGTTCTGCCTGTCTATATCCTCGATGATGAGGCGCCGGGCGCATGGAAGCCCGGCGGCGCGAGCCGGTGGTGGCTGCATCATTCGCTCACGTCTCTGGCTCGCGATATCGAGCAGCTGGGAGGGCGGTTGATCTTCCAGAAAGGCCCTGCGCAGGCTTGCCTAGAGGCGCTGATTGAGGATGTCGGCGCTGACGCCGTGTTCTGGAATCGCCAGTATGAGCCCTGGGCGCGCAAACGCGATGAAGCCATCAAATCAGCGCTAAAAACGGCCGACGTGAAAGCTCGCTCATTCAATGGTTCGCTGATTGTGGAGCCATGGGACATCGCGACGAAAGCCGGCGCCCCCTACAAGGTGTTCACGCCGTTCTGGCGGTCTCTGAAAGCAGGTCATGCGCCGTCTGAACCGTCCGATCGCCCGGATGCTCTGACGTTTCAAGACTATAAAGGCGGCTGCGCGCTGGAGGCCTTGAAGCTATTACCGACCAAGCCTGACTGGTCAGGCGGGCTCGATGACAACTGGACGCCTGGCGAGGCGGCGGCCCATGGCCGGCTGGGTCAGTTTCTCCAGCACAGCGTCACTGCGTATTCAGATCGCCGGAACCTGCCCGCTGAGCATGGCACCTCGAAATTATCGCCGCATCTGCATTTCGGCGAGATCAGCCCCAGACAGGTCTGGCACGCGGTCAAACGCTCTGATCACGCGCAATCAGAGGGCGCTGACACCTATCTCAGCGAAATCGCCTGGCGTGAGTTCAGCTATAACCTGCTCTATCATTTCCCCGACCTGCCCGAGGCGAACTTCCAGTCAAAATTTGACGGATTTGAATGGACGGGACAGGAGAAAGATCTTGAGGCCTGGCGCCGGGGGCGCACAGGGTATCCGATCGTGGATGCTGGCATGCGAGAGCTTTGGGCTACAGGCTGGATGCATAATCGCGTCCGCATGATCGTGGCCAGCTTCCTGATCAAGGATCTGATGATTGACTGGCGTGAAGGCGAAGCCTGGTTTTGGGATACGCTGGTTGACGCCGACCTGTCGAGCAATTCAGCGTCCTGGCAGTGGACGGCCGGGTCAGGCGCGGACGCCGCTCCGTATTTCCGGGTTTTCAATCCTGTCGGACAGTCAGAAAAGTTTGATCCGGATGGCGACTATCTTCGTATGTGGTTACCAGAGCTGACGAAATTACCAAACAAGGCGATTCATGCCCCCTGGATGGCGGATGCGTCGGTTCTAAGACAAGCCGGTGTTAGCTTGGGGGAAACGTATCCCGAGCCGATCGTCGACCATGGTGAAGCGCGCAAACGCGCCCTCGCCGCCTTTGAAAAGATCAAGGACTCCGCATGAGCCCGACTACGCCTTTGCATTCCCGCCCCTTGCGCATCGCTGTGATCGGCGCGGGCGTTTCCGGTCTCGGCGCCGCTTGGGCGTTGCGCAACGTCCATGACGTCACAGTCTTTGAAAAGCGCGATCGGCTGGGCGGACACGCCAACACTGTGCGCATTGATTATGATGGCGCGCAGATTGACGTGGATACGGGCTTCATCGTCTTCAATCCGCTCAACTACCCCAATCTGATTGCCTTGTTCGAGCATCTCGGGGTCGACAGCCATCGCACTGATATGAGTTTCGGTTTCAGCCTGGACCGGAGGTTCGAGTGGTCTTCAAATGGGCTCAAGGGCCTGTTCGCCGATCCCTCCAACCTGTTCAATCTGCGCTATCTGGGCATGTTGCGCGATATCCTGACCTTTAACAAAGCCGCCCAGAAAGATCTGGAGACTGGCGGGCTTGAGGGCTTGAGCCTGGGTCAGTATCTGGACCGTCTGGGAATGGGGGACGCGTTCCGTTCGCAATACCTCCTGCCCATGGGGGCTGCGATCTGGTCCACATCTGAAGCGGGGATGTCGGACTATCCCGCTGAAACCTTCGTGCGCTTTTTCAAGAACCACCGCCTGATGCACGCCAGCCGACCCAAATGGAATACGGTCAAAGGCGGCAGCCGCACCTATGTACAAAAGCTGGAAGCGGACCTGATCGAGGCTGGCGTCGAATTTCAGCCGCAGGCCACCGCCCTCCGCCGCACAACAGACGGCGTTACCCTTGAAGATGAAAACGGGAAGACGCACCAATTCGATGAAGTCATCCTCGCTTGCCATTCCGATCAGGCCCTGTCCTTGCTGACGGACGCGGATGAGGATGAGCGTCAGCTCCTGGGGGCGATCCGGTATGGCGCAAACGAAGCGGTCTTGCATTGCGATACGACCCTCACCCCGGCTCGTAAGGGCGCTCAAGCGGCCTGGACCTATCTGCGCGAAGGCGGAGACGAAGCGGCTGTCACCTACGATATGAACCGCTTGCAAGGCATTCGATCAGACAGGCCGCTCTTTGTGACGCTGAACCCCGTCCGTCAGCCCCGACCTGAAACCGTCTTTGGCCGTTATCAGTACGACCATCCGCAATTCAATGCGCCGGCCCTCGCCGCGCAGCGGATCTTCAATTCCATCCAGGGCGTACGCAAGACCTGGTTCGCGGGCGCCTGGCTCGGCTATGGGTTCCACGAAGATGGCTTGCGCGCCGGTTTGAAAGTGGCCTTGCGCTTGGGCGGTCAGATTCCGTGGAGTTTTGCAGAAGGCGATGTGGATGGCGGCGCCTGGGCGCGACCGGCTGAGCCGTCGCGTCTGAAAGCCCATGTCGCGGCTGAATAAGATGACGCGCGACACTCAACCTGCGGGCTGCCTTTACATCGGCAAGACGGTGCATGAACGCCGGGCGCCCTTCCTGCATCGGTTCAGCTACAGGTTGGCGTCAGTTCTTCTGGACCTCGACCAACTCATGGCGGCGGATCAGGTCAGCGCGCTCTTCTCTGTCGGGCGGTTCAACCTTTACAGCTTTTATCCCAAGGATCTCGGGCCGCGCGACGGCGGCGATCTGTCGTGCTGGGCGCGCAACCTGTTTGCGTCATCCGGTGTCGAGGTGGATGAACAAGACCAGATCTCCCTGCTCTGCGCCCCGCGTGTGCTGGGATACCAATTCAACCCCTTGTCGATCTATTTCGCCCATGACGCTGAAGGTCAGCTCAAGGGCCTGATCTATGAAGTCCACAATACCTTTGGCGACAGTCATTGTTATGTGGCGAAGGCCAGTGAGGGGTCACGCCAAACCCACGACGCAGAGAAGGTTTTTCACGTCTCTCCCTTCTTCGATCTGGGCGGACGCTATGAGTTCACGCTGCGCGAGCCAGACGACACCTTCCATCTGACGATTTTCAAACAGCGTGAGGATGGCCCGGATTTTCTGGCGACCATGGCCATGAAGCGCGCGCCGCTCAGCACCGCGCGGCTCGCGCGTTTGTTTCTCACGCAACCGTTCTCAAGCCTCAAAACCATCCTGGCCATTCACTGGGAGGCCCTGAGGTTGTGGATCAAGGGCGCGGTCTATCACAAGCGAAACCCGCCACCCGCAGACGCCTCAATGGCGCATCCTGTTACCCGACCCTCGCGCGCTGAATTTGGCGCCGCGCCCGATTAATTGTAAACTTGACGTTACACGCAAATGCGTAACCGACGGAGCCGCCAATGACCGACTTCGCCGCCACCCCGCTGGTGCGGGCTGACTCTCCGGCTGTGATCGACCGCCTCAAGGGCGTGCCGCGGGGGGTGCGTTTAACCCTGCGCATGTTGTTGAAACTGAAAGTCGGGACACTGACCGTCGTGCTGCCTGACAGTCGTGCCGTTCAGTTTGAAGGCCAACGTGAAGGCCCTAACGCCATCATTGAGCTGGCCAATTACGCTGTCGTCCGAAAGGTGATTTCGGGCGGCGATGTCGGTTTTGCCGAAAGCTATATGGACGGCGACTGGACGACGCCGGATCTGGCGGCCGTCCTGACCGTGTTTTCCGCCAATCTCGATGAAATGGCCCATATTACGCGCGGCGGACCGATCACGCGCTTCTTCCACTGGCTGTATCATTTGCGGCGGGCGAACACGAAGAGCCAGGCGCGCAAGAACATCGAGGCGCATTACGATCTGGGCAACAGCTTTTACGAGCTGTGGCTGGACGAGACGATGACCTACTCGTCAGCGCGGTTCACAGATGGGGCTCATTCCCTGAAAGACGCCCAGACCGAGAAATACGCCGCCCTCGCCCGGTCCATGGATCTTCAGGCCAATCATCACGTGTTGGAAATCGGTTGCGGCTGGGGCGGATTCGCAGAGTACGCCGCCGGCCAGATCGGCGCGAACGTCACCTGCCTGACCCTGTCTCCGGCGCAGCGTGATTACGCTTTGGCGCGGATGGAACGGCTCGGCCTCTCAGACAAGGTGACCATCAAGCTGCAAGACTATCGCGACGAGACGGGCGTTTACGACCGGGTCGCCTCGATCGAGATGTTTGAAGCGGTTGGTCAGGAATTCTGGCCCAGCTTTTTCGATAAGGTGTCTGCGGTTCTCAAGCCCGGCGGCAAGGCTGGGCTCCAGATCATCACCATTCGCGACGATCTGTTTGAAACCTATTCAAAGCGCGCGGACTTCATCCAGCGTTATATTTTCCCCGGAGGCATGATGCCGAGCGTGGAGAAACTGGAAGCCTGCTTTGAAACTGCGAAGCTTGATCTGGTGAAAACCGATCAGTTCGGCCTTGATTACGCGGACACGCTCAAGCTCTGGAAAGAGCGCTTCGACGATGCGTGGCCGACCATTGAGCCCATGGGGTTTGATGACCGGTTCAAATGCATGTGGGATTTCTACCTCGCCTATTGCGAGGCGGGCTTTCGAACCGGCCGTATCGATGTCGGCCAGTTCACCATTAGCCGCGCC